>CAXVYQ010000003.1:0-471756 GCA_963662495.2 Terriglobia bacterium | reverse complement strand
GCACTAGGTCCAGAACGATGGGAGCGGCCAGAATCGAGTCCCGGCACAGGAAGTTGATCTTGATCTGCATGGGGTAGCCCATCCACCCGAAGATGTCGATGTTGTCCCACCCCTCCTTGTTGTCGCCCCGTGGGGGGTAGTAGTTGATCCGGACGGCGTGATATAAGTCTTTGTAAAGTTCCGGGTAGAGGTCCGGTTGCAGGATGTGCTCCAGCACCGAGAGTTTGCTCTCCTCCTTGGTCTTGAAGGAGCCGGGATCTTCCAGAACCTCGCCGTCCCGGTTGCCCAGGATGTTGGTCGAGAACCAGCCGGAGAGTCCGATCAGCCGGGCCTTCAATCCAGGGGCCAGAATGGTCTTCATCAGCGTCTGGCCGGTCTTGAAGTCCTTGCCGCAGACCGGCACCGAGTTCTGCTTAGCCAGTTCCGTCAGCGCCGGGATGTCCACCGACAGGTTCGGAGCGCCGTTGGCGTAGGGGATGCCGGCCTTCAGCGCCGCGTAGGCGTAACACCATACTGGGCGCGATGCCCGGATCGTTCTCCCGCAGTCCCTTTTCAAAGCTCTCGATGGACTGATGCACCGCGCCGGGTTTCAGGAACGTCTCGGTGGAGCCGCACCAGACCATGACGGTTCTGGCAACCTGATTCCGCGTCTGGAACTGTTCGATGTCCTCCAGGACCATCTGTGCCAGGTCCCATTTGCTGGCTGCTTTTTTCACGTGGGTCCCGCTGAGGCGCTTGACATATTCCTGGTCGAAGACGGCCGGCATCGGCGCGATGCCTTCCATAAACCCGCGCACCCGGTCCAGGTCGCGCTGTTCCAGCACGCCGCCATGGGAGGCGATCTCATAGCAGTTATCGGCCCGGATATCCCAGCCGCCGAAGACCAGATCGTCCAGCGTCGCCAGCGGGATGAAATCACGAATCGCCGGAGTCCTCTTGTCGCTCCGCTTGCCCAGACGGATGGTTCCCATCTGCGTCAGCGATCCGATCGGCTGGGCCATTCCCTGGCGGACCGATTCCACGCCGGCTATAAAAGTCGTGGCGACGGCGCCCATGCCGGGCAGCAGGACGCCCAGCTTTCCTTTGGGTTCTGCGATGTTGGGTGGATCTTGCGTTGGTTCTGCGTTGGTGGGCACGGCACCTCTTTCCCTGGCAATTGAATTCATAGCTCCCGGGTCCCGGGCAGGATTGCCGAGACCGCGATTGGTCATTGTAGGGGAAGTTGGGTCGCGAGGGAACCCGGGACTTGCTTTTCCGGTTGTATGGAGGGTCCGCAGTGGCGGCGAGAGAGCTGAATCAGGTGCGGTCCATGAATATCTGGCGGATGTTTTCCCGCAACTTGGGGAACCGCTGCATGAAGGACCGGAAGGTATCTATCTGAATGGCCAGTACGCGCAGATCCGTCACGGCCCGGACGTTGGCTGTCCGGATTTTTTCCGGGTCCAGCAACGCTCTTTCCCCGAAAAATGCCGGGGCCTCCAGTTCTGCCAGCTTTCGTGCATCTGCTCCGGGTCCCTGGGTGATCTCCACGGTACCTTCTTCGAGCAGGTAAACCTCGGTGCCCCGCACTGGCCTTCCCATATCACGCGTGAACCGGCCGCAACCGTTTGTTCGCGGGCCACTTGAGCGATCTCATCGAGTTCGGCGGCCGTCATGTTCTGGAAAATATCGAAGATCTGCAGACGTGCCTTATCTCCCGATTTTTCCCGGTCGAGGCGGGGATTGCCGCGGATCAGCCGGGTCGCGGCATCTGCTTCGAGCGGTTTGGAGAAGTAATACCCCTGTGCGAACTCGCAATGGGAAGCGCGAAGGAAGTCGACCTGTTCGGCCGTTTCCACTCCCTCGGCTACCACCTGCAGGTCCAGGTTGCGGCCCAGCCCAATGACCGCCTTAATGATTCCATGATGCAGAGTCGTTTCATCCAGCAAGCAGATCAGCGAGTGATCGATCTTGATGGAATCCACCTTTATTTTGGAAAGGGAGCTGAGCGACGAGTAGCCCGTTCCAAAATCATCGATCTCCACATGGACTTCGTGGCGGCGCAGTTCCTGGATGGTCTCGGACAACGTCTTCGGGCCATTGATGATCTGACCCTCCGTGATCTCCACCCGGAGCCTGCCGGGCTCCAACTCATAATCCCGCACCAGTTGGAGAATCTCATCGGCCAATTCGGGCTGGGCCAGGTACTTGGTAGTCAGGTTCACCGTGAGGGTCAGCCGGGCATGTTCGGACGACATCCGTTTCCAGATCTTGAGCTGGCGGCAGGACTGGTGCAGGGCCCACTGGCTGATCTGTAAAATCCGTCCGGTTTCCATGGCCAGAGGCAGAAACTCCGCCGCGGTCAGTAGTCCGCGGCTGGGATGATTCCATCGCAGAAAAGCTTCAAATCCGACCACGCGGCCCGTTTCCAGCTTTATGATGGGCTGGTAGAAGAGCCGCAGTTGGTTCCGGGTCATGGCTTCCCGCAGATCCACTTCCAATTGCTGTATCTGACCCGCTTTCTGCTTCATTGCAGGATCGAAAATGACGTAACAGCCGCGACCCTTTGCTTTTGCGTGGTACATGGCAATATCGGCATCGTTCAGCATCTGATCCGCTTCCAGATTCTCCCGGGTGCTCAGTACGATCCCCATACTGACGGATGGAAATATATCGCTGTCTCCCAGCCGGATCGGTTTCTCGATTTCTTTCCGGATTCGGTCGATGGTGTGAGCCACGTTGCTGACTTCCCCGATGTCATCCAGAAGAATGGTGAACTCGTCTCCTCCAAAGCGTGCCACCGTGTCAGTGGCACGCAAGGTGCTTTGGATACGGCGTCCGATCTCCGACAGCATCCGGTCGCCGAAAAGATGGCCCAGAGTGTCATTGATTTGTTTGAAATGATCCATGTCCAGATATACGATTCCGAATTGATGATTCCTGCGGCGCTTCCTGCGCACGATGGAAAGGGACAGATGATCCAGGAACAGCGTTCGGTTCGGAAGTCCTGTCAGTTGGTCGTGGAACGCGTGATGGTGCAGTTGTTCTTCGTACTGCTTGCGTTCCAGAACCAGGCCCAACGAAGCAATGGCGGCGCTCAACATCTCCAGTAATGCGGGATTGGGTTGGACCTTTTGGGTGGTGAAGAACTCGAGGATGGCAACCACTTCCGCATAGTGCAAGACCGGCAGGCAGAGGGCGCCGCGCAGGTTTTCCACCTTTCCGTCGCGGGCGCGGAGGGAGTCTTCCATCTCCTCGAATTCAAAGACCTGCAAAGGCTTGCCGCTTTCAAAAACCTTGCCTGCCATGCCTTCGCCCGGCGCGAAAATCGTCGCTTCGGTTGAGATCCGAAACTGGTCGAAATGCTCCGGGCCGGGCACGTGCCATTGTGCGGAGGAGATGATCTGAACGGTTCCATTTTTCTTCACAATGTATGCATGGCCCAGCGACCACCCCCAGATGGGTGCAGATGGCTTCCAGAGAGACCTTCAGTGCTTGTTCAAAGCTGTTCGTTTCTCCGGCAAGAATCGGAACCTGCATCAATTGCAAGTACTGCTCCCGTTCCTGCTGGATGAAGCGCGCCTGACGCTCCAGCAGGTCGCGCAACAAATTTTCCTGGCTATTTTTTATGTGTAAGTGTAATGAATAAAATAGCTTAGGAATAAGAGCAGGAGATTGGGACAGGAAGTTCAGGAAGGCATCCCGGTCGATCAACAACCATTCACAGGCCTCGACTGAACGAATAACTACTTTTGGATCAACCACATCCACAAGAAGCAGGTCGTTGACGCATTCCAGAGCCCTCAGAGTGCAACGCTCGACCGTCCCACCGTTCTCGGTTGTCTCATAAATGATTGCAAATAAGCTGGTTAGGATGAAAATCTGCGGAGGAGAATCCTTCGGAAGGGTAATGGTGGCGTCGGCGTTGGTGGAAAGACTCCGAATCAGCCGGGAAACCTGTTCGGCCTGTTGGTCGGTCAAGTCGCAAAAGAACGGGAGAGACCACATTAAGTCGTTTAAATATTTATAGATATAACTGCCTACGCTGATGTGTGATTTCCGGGTATTAGGTATTTCCACGTGTCCGCCATCGGCATCAGGCATTGAGCATCCTCCCCCCTGGGAAACAACCATATCAAGAGTATCTTATCGGCATGTTTTTGAAAAATGCTCAGTTGCCGGCCAGATCGTGGGATTGAGTCGAAGAAGCCGGTGTAGTGAGTGGCGCAAAGACGTTGTGGAGAAAGGAGTTTTCGCGTTTGGGTGAGTGTCGCCTATAATTGTCGAAACATTTCCGTGACTGTCCGTGACGGTTTGGTTACCAGACCGGCCGGAATGAGGGAGGGTGAATTGCGGCGGGTGAAAGCAAGTATCGGAATTCCCGGAATCTTCGAACCTATCCAACCTATCCAGCCTATCAAAGCTTACGTGGTGCTCGGGATTGCGCTGGGAATGGTCTCCTGCACGCTGGATGCGGACCGTCAGCAGCAGAAATCCGTCCGGACGGAGACAACGCGGGCGGGAGCGGCGCCGGCCGAGCTCCAGATGGCGGGCAAGGTGACGGCGGACGAGTTCAACGACCGCGCCGACGAAACCGACGTTCCCGTAAAAGGCGGACGGCTCATTATGCAGGTTGGTGCAGAGCCGGATTCGCTGAACCCATGGACCGACATTTCGGCATACTCAACGTACGTAACGCTTCAGATCTACAATTCGTTGCTCACGCAGGATCCGGAAACCTATGAGTGGGAGGGAAGTCTGGCGGAGCGATGGCTCGAAGAGGACATGGTGATCCGTAAGGACGGCACGAAGGTTCGGGGGCAAGTTGCCAGGGATGCGGAGGTGGCAGCAACCGTTTCCGTGAAAACACAATCCGGGACGTTGACGATCCCGCGGGGGGAGATCGAGGAGATTCAAAGAGGGGTTTCCTTCACATTCTATCTACAGCGGGACGCGAAGTTTCATGACGGCATGCCGGTAACGGCGGAGGATGTGAAGTTCAGCTACGATACGATCAGGAACGAATATGTGGATGCGCCCTCATTGCGCACCTACTACAACGACCTGGAGAGTTGCGAGATTCTGGACGACCACACGGTCAGGTTGACCTACTCGAAGCAGTACTGGATGGCGCGGAGCTTTGCGGGCGGGTTTGAAGTTTTACCAAAGCATATCTATGATCCCGACGACCTGTTAGAGAGTGATCCGGAGGCATTCGGAAAACGGTTCAATGAGAGCGAGTACAACCGCAAGCCGGTCGGCTCAGGTCCGTATAAATTCGAGAGGTGGGAGACGGGACGCCAAATCGTTCTCCGGCGCAACGAGGAATATTGGAACAAGAAGCGCGCCGGGCATCTGGACGAAATCATTTTCAGCTTTATAACGGACGACATTGCCGCGTTGCAGGCACTAAAGAGCGGAGACATAAATTTTATTCCAGAGTCGACTGGCGAGCAGTTCGATCAGGAGACCGATCCTGAATTTCTAAGTAAGTTTGCGAAGGCGGAGTACTTCCTGGGGTCGTTCCGCTACGTGGGTTGGAACATGCGACGACCACCTTTTGATGACCAGCGCGTACGGCTGGCGATGGCATACGGGGCGCTGGACCGTGAGGAGTTCATCGACAGTGTCCTGCACGGGCATGGAATCGTAGTTACCGGGAGTCAGAATTATTTTGGGCCGGCCTATAACCGCGATATCAGGCCTTATTCATTCGACCCGGAGAGGGCGAAGGATCTGCTGCTGGAGGCCGGATGGTACGACCGGGACGGAGACGGGCTGCGTGACAAGGGCGGCAGGCCGTTCCGATTCGAGATGCTGATGCCGACCGGTTTTGAAGCCTATCGGAGACGGGCGGCCCTGATGAAGGAAAGCTTACGGAAGCTGGGGATCGATATGGTGGTACGGGAGCTGGAGTGGGCCACGTTTCTGGAAAACATCTACGACCGGCGCTACGATGCGTGTTCGTTGGGATGGACAACCCCTATCGAATCCGATCCCTATCAGATCTGGCACAGCTCGCAGAGCGAGAATCGCGGCTCAAACCACGTCGGTTTCGGCAATGAGGAGACCGACCAATTGATCGAAATGTCGCGGACGACGCTCGACGATATGGAGAGAAGAAAATTATTTGCGAGGCTGCATGATTTCCAGCATGAGGAGCAGCCCTATTTGTTCATGTATACGGAACCGAATCTGGGCATCTACGACAAACGTTTCCGAGGCGTAAAGTTCTACAGGATGCGGCCAGGATGGGACCTTACGGAGTGGTACTTTGTGGAGGATGAGGGGCAGCGGCAAGAAGTGCGTGCGGGGATGAACATCCAGTGAAAACTTATGTGATGAAGCGGCTATTGCTGATGATTCCGACGCTGATCGGGATCAGTGCAATCACGTTTTTGATCATTCAGCTGGCACCGGGCGACCCGGCGGCGATGCGTGTGGGCAGCAGCGTGCAAGGAAATATCGGCGATCAGCAGATGGCGAACGAGATCATCGAGAAGACGCGGGCGGAGTTCGGCCTGGACCGTCCAATATACGAGCAGTACTGGCTTTGGGTAACGAAGATCGCGACGCTGGATTTCGGCAGCTCCTACAAGGACAACCGTCCGGTGATGGACAAGATTTGGGAGCGGCTCCCGGTAACCCTGCAACTGAACATCATCTCTTTGCTGCTGACCTACCTGCTTGCGATTCCCCTGGGCATCTATTCGGCGACGCACCAATATACGGCGGGCGACAAGGCGACGACGGTGGTGCTGTTCGTGCTCTATTCGCTGCCGAGCTTCTGGGTGGCGACGATCCTGATTCTGTTCCTCGGAGGCGGGGACTACCTGCACTGGTTTCCGATCAGCGGGATCAGCTCGCTGGACGCGGAGCAACTGGGCACATGGGACTGGCTGGTGGACCGGGTGTGGCATCTGGTGCTGCCGGTCTTCTGCCTGACCTATGGCGGGCTGGCGTATGTGTCGCGGCAGATGCGGGCCGGTATGCTGGAGACGATCCGGCAGGACTACATACGGACGGCGCGGGCCAAGGGGCTGAGCGAGCGGACAGTGATCTTCAAGCACGCGCTGCGCAACTCGCTGATCCCGATTGTAACGCTGCTGGGCTTTCTGCTGCCGGCGATGCTGGGCGGCAGCATCATCATCGAGAGCATCTTCACGATTCCTGGGATGGGGCAACTTGGATTCGAGGCGATCCTGTCGCGCGACTACCCGGTGGTGATGGCGATCTCGACGATTGCGGCGTTACTGACGCTGATCGGACTGCTGATCTCCGACATCGCCTACGCGATTGTGAATCCGACGATTTCGCTGGAGGCGCAGTAACGGGACTCTCAAGAAGTGCAATCGCAATAATGGGCCTCTCAATCGATGGAGGAGCAGTAACGGAATGAACCCAGAGCGCCAGCCCCAAATGATGAATGCGCCGGAGCAGGGCGCGCAGCAGGTGGAGACCTACTGGGGACTGGTGGTTGGTCAATTCCGCAAGAACCGGCTGGCGGTGGGATCGGCCTTCTTCGTCCTGACCCTATTCCTGATCGCCATCGGCGCACCGTTTCTGGCCGACAGCAAACCGATTGTGTTCCAGGGCGCTTACCGGGGGCAGTACCAGGACCGGTTCGAGGAGTGGCGGCGCGGCGGGCATCCGGAGTTGCTGGCCCAGATCGAGGCGATGCGGGAGGCGATGCGCGAGGGCGCGGATGCCGACGGGGTGGCGAAGCTGGAGGCGGTGACGAAGCTGGAGGCGGTGACGAAGCTGGAGGCGGTGACGAAGCTCGAAGCAGCGCTCAGCACCGTGGAGCGGCAACTGCTGTTTCTGGCGAGCCAGCTTGCGGATACGGAAGCTGAAGAGCTGACCGGGTATCTGGATGCCTACCGCGCGGCGGCGACCGGGGCGGCGTCTGCCGAGGCGGCAACCCAGGCAGCAATGGTCACGTTCGAGATGACCGAGCGCCGCATCGCCGAACGCTTTGCGCCGGAAAGAGTGCAACTGGAGCGGAAGCTCTACTGGCCCGTGATCCGGGACCTGCGGCCGGTGGACCTGTTCTTCCTGACGCTGGCGCTGATGGTGATGGCGCTGGGACTAATGCGGACACTGGCGCAGAGTGCTCTGCCGCCGGCGATCCGCCGCTCGGCGAGAAATCAGTTCCTGGTGCTGGTGCTGCCGGCTGTGCTGGCGGCAGTGTTATGGTCCGGGCGGATGGAGGTCTTCGACACGCAGTCCTACAAGGAGCAGATCCTGAACGGACAGATCGAGTCGTCCTTCGCGCTGTTTCCGCCGGTGCCCTACGGCATCAACGAAGATCATCTGGTGGACAAGTTCCTGCCGCCGGGCGCGACGTATTGGATGGGCACGGACGGCAACGGACGGGACCTGATGGCGCGGATGATCTGGGGGGCGCGGATCTCGCTCTCGGTGGGGTTCGTGGCGGTGGGGATTTACGTGACGATCGGCATATTCGTGGGAACGCTGGCGGGGTATTTCCGGGGATGGGTGGACATGGTGTTTTCCCGGGCCATCGAGATCGTGGTCTGCTTTCCGGCTTTCTTCCTGATCCTGGCGGTGCTGGCGTTTTTGCAGCCGAGCATGTGGAACATCATGGTGGTGATCGGGATCACGGGATGGACGACCGAGGCGCGGCTGGTGCGGGGCGAGTTTCTGCGGCTGGCCGATCAGGAGTTTGTGATGGCCGCGCGGGGGCTGGGCGTGGGGAGCATGCGGATTATTTTCCGGCACATCCTGCCGAACGGGGTGGCGCCGCTGCTGGTGTCGGCAAGCTTTGGGGTGGCGTCGGCGATACTGATCGAATCGAGTCTGAGCTTTCTGGGCTTTGGGATCTCGATTCCTGTGCCGAGCTGGGGAGGAATCTTGAACGAGGCGAGAGAAAGTTTCCGGTACTGGTGGATTACCATCTTTCCGGGGCTGGCGATCTTTTCCACGGTAACCGCGTATAACCTGATCGGCGAGGGGATTCGCGACGCGATCGATCCGAGGCTGAAGGTATGACGATGGGGGGAGAGCTGATCGGCCATCCTGCGCCAAGGCTACGGACGGCAGGCCCCCCTGCGCTAAAGCTACGGGGGACAGGCGAGGAGAAGACGCGGTGGGCAACGGTAATGGAGGTGCGGGGGTGAAGAGTGCGCTGCTGGAAGTGCGCGGACTGAAGACGCATTTCGATACGGACCGGGGCGTGGCGCGCGCGGTGGACTCGGTGAGCTTCCAGATCGCGGCCGGCGAGACGCTGGGGCTGGTGGGCGAGAGCGGGTGCGGGAAGAGCGTAACGGCGCTGTCGATCCTGCGGCTGGTGGCGACGCCTCCGGGACGGATTGTGGAAGGCTCCATCCGGCTGGAGGGCCGCGAGCTGCTGGGGCTGAGCGAGGACGAGATTCGGCGCGTGCGAGGGAACGATATCTCCATGGTCTTTCAGGAGCCGATGACGTCGCTGAACCCGGTGTTCACGATCGGCAACCAGTTGATGGAGCCACTGATGCTGCATCAGCAGATGAACAGCGCGGAGGCGTGGCGGCAGGCGGTGGAGATGCTGGGGCGGGTGAAAATTCCGTCGGCCGAGACGCTGATGAAGCAGTATCCGCATCAGGTGTCGGGCGGGATGCGGCAGCGGGTGATGATCGCCATGGCGCTGGTGTGCCGGCCGAAGTTACTGATCGCGGACGAGCCGACGACGGCGTTGGACGTGACGATTCAGGCGCAGATACTGGACCTGCTGGAGGAGTTGCAGCAGGAGATGGGGATGTCGGTGCTGATGATTACCCATGACCTGGGGATCGTGGCGAACCTGGCCAGCCGCGTGGCGGTGATGTATGCCGGGCGGATCGTGGAGATGGCCGGGACGCGGGAGCTTTTCGCGAGGCCGCGGCATCCCTACACGCTCGGGTTGTTCGAGTCGAGGCCGCGGCTGGGCGCGCGCAGGGAGCGGCTGGAGGTGATTGCGGGGGCGGTGCCAAATCCGGTGAGCTTTCCGGCCGGGTGCCGGTTTCATCCGCGATGCAAGTTTGTGGCCGAGCAGTGCCGGACGGAAGAGGTAATGCTGGCGGAGCCGGAACTGGTGAGGGTGGGAGCAGAGATGATGACGGTGGGCGGGGAGCATGAAACGCGGTGCGGGCGGGTACAGCGCGGGGAGATCGAGCTGGCGGAGGCGGGAGAGCGATGAGCATTGTAGGCAACAGTACGCCGCTGCTGGAGGTGCGGGACCTGCGGAAGTATTTTCCGGTGCGGCGCGGCGTGCTGTCGCGAACCGTGGCCGAGGTGAAGGCGGTCGATGGCGTGTCGTTCGAGATGAGGGCGGGCGAGACGCTGGGGCTGGTGGGCGAGAGCGGGTGCGGGAAGACGACGGCGGGGAGGGCGATCCTGCGGCTGATCGAGCCGACCGGCGGCGAGGTGCGGTTCGAGGGCGAGGATGTGCTGGCGATGCGCGGCGAGCAGTTGCGGAAGATTCGCAAGCGGATGCAGATCATCTTTCAGGACCCCTACGGGTCGCTGAATCCGCGGATGACGGTGGGCGGGATCGTGATGGAGGGGATGGTGGCGCACGGGATGTTCTCCCGCGAGGAACGGGTGGAGAGGGCGCGGCGGTTGCTGGAGCGGGTGGGCCTGGACCACGAACATTTCCACCGCTATCCGCATGAGTTCAGCGGAGGGCAGCGGCAGCGGATCGGGATTGCGCGGGCGCTGTCGGTGGAGCCGCGCTTCATTGTGTGCGACGAGCCGGTCTCGGCGCTGGATGTGTCGATCCAGGCGCAGATCATCAACCTGCTGACGGATCTGAAGAAGGAGTTCGGGTTGTCGTACCTGTTTATCGCGCACGATCTGTCGGTGGTCCAGCACATCAGCGACCGGGTGGCGGTGATGTACCTGGGGCGGATCGTGGAGATGGCGCCGAGCGACGAGCTGTTCGAGAGGCCGCTGCACCCTTATACGAAAGCGCTGCTCGAATCGGTGCCGTCCATGGAGCCGGGAGAGAAGAAGCAGCGGGTCGCGCTGGCCGGCGACGTGCCCACGCCGCTCGATCCGCCGCCGGGCTGTGCGTTCCACACGCGGTGTCCGGAGGTGATGGACGTCTGCCGGACCGAGCGGCCACTGACGACCGAGCAGGACGGCGGGCACCGGGTGGCGTGCCATCTGGTTCAGATCGAGACGGCGGCTGTGGGTCGGTAGTGTGTCAGTTGATTCCGTTTGGTTTCCTAAAAAATCGTTCCAGGCTGGCCGGGGATTTGCGGGCGTAGGTTGTGCAAATGGGCTGGGGCCAATTAGAATCGAAGCAATGAGCCGCGCGGGGCTGGCAGGGCATTCCAGCGAGGGGCCGCGCGACGAAGACTGCTGGACCGATACGGAGAGGTGTCCGAGTGGCTTAAGGAGCACGCTTGGAAAGCGTGTGTAGGGGTAACTCTACCGTGGGTTCGAATCCCACCCTCTCCGCCATCCTACGCCAAGGCTACGGATGGCAGGCCATCCATTACGTTGATAGTCGAATGTAGCAGGCCATCCATTACGTTGATAGTCGAATGTAGCAGGCCATCCATTGCGCTGATAGTCGAATGTAGCAGGCCATCCATTGCGCTGAGACTGAGGGTGGTTTAGCCTCCGAAGCTCGGAGAGCGTAGGAGGTCGGGCCATCCTGCGCTGAAGCTTCCCTCCTATGCCAAGACTACGGAGGACGCGCGGACGGTGGGCCGTTCTGCTACGCTAAAAAAGTTCCGGGGAGGACGTTGGGCAGGCTGGGTGTCAAGGGCGGCTATGAGCGGGTGGTGGGCCCCAGAGGGAGGAGCGTATGTGGTATGTGTACATCCTGAAAAGCGAATCGGACGGCGGGTTTTATGTGGGCTCCACGCCCGACTTGAAGCGACGAGTGCGGCAGCATCGGGATGGAGAATGCGCCTCCACGAAGAACCGACAGCCGGTGGAACTGGAAGCTTATATCGCGGTGAAGGAAGAGACGACGGCACGGGATCTGGAGAAGTATTTGAAGAGCGGGTCCGGGACCGCCACGCTGCGGAAACGCATTGTGCCGTCCGAAGCGCAACGTGCATAGAAGGTGCCTGCCGCCCCTTCTATTCCTCAAAGACCGTCTTTTCCCGGCTGATGATTACCTTGCCATTGCGAATTGCCAGACGGTAGGTCAAGGACAGGAGTGCACGGTAGGGTTTGGGTAGCCGGGGCCCATCCTTCCTTCGAGTGGATTTCCTCAGGCAAATGCCGTTCTATTTCTTCTGGCAGCGATCACTTCAGGCTTGTCGCTTTCCCAAACTCAGGATTGCTACCCGCAAGCATTCGTGCCGCACTGAGTCAGTCATAGCTCCGCTTGTGCGCCTATGGAGTAGGCCAGGGCATTCCCGCCTGGACAAAGCTGTCGATCAAAACTCAGCGAACGCATGCCTTCGTGTCTCCGGTAGCTTCTTCCCCTGCAGGACCTCCGTACTTCCGCTTCCGAATAAAGATTAGCATCGCGGTCTGTTTCAGTCACTGCCGGAGTCCCTATCGCATCCCCCCAGTCTGTATCCGTTTGACATCAGGGGATTCCCAGTACCAGGCTGAGCAGGTGCTCCTCAGAGAGAATCTCAGTGGAAACGAGGGTATTGAACGTTATGCCGTACTGCAGAGGTACAAACCGGATATCAGATCGTAACGGTGTTAACTGGAATAAACTTTTTGGACTCCCGACGTGTAAGCGACGCCTGCTACTACCGCATTGTGGGCTCCCCGTTCGGATCCCTCCGTGTGCAGCAATTCTCTACCAGGCGGTACCAACGGCTTCCTTTCCGCCCTTTCCGCGTCCCTGAAAACGTATGTCATCCGGGGCATCCAGAACCAGCTTCTGGCTATCAATGACAACTCTCCATTACCTGGGGGATAGCGGAATCGTTATTCTCCCTGGGTGCCGCTGCCTGAGCTCATCCCGACGGAAGCGGCAAAGTCCAGTCGATCCGGGGTTATCCAACATGACTGGCAAACAACCGCCGCGTCCCAGAACTGGCTCTCTGCCAAACAGGAGCCATGTAGTACCTGCCAGCCCAGATAATCGTCAGGCCAAGTTGGACGAGCCCGAACCGGATGGAATTGATCCAGGTGGAGTTTTTGAGCTCATCCCCTAGAGACTGCCCAAAGGAACGAACGATCGAGAATCAAGCCTCAAGACGATTTCCTTGAGTGTGCGGTCACACCCAAGACCGCTCCGGGAGATCAAGCGCAGTGACGCGGCGCAGGTTCAGATCCGGAAGAGAAGATCCGCAAGTCGTATTTGCAGGGACAATCGCGGCGCAGGACAGCATCGCGTATGAGCTGTGCATCAGACCTGCGAGGGGCTACAGTTTCATGGGACCAGGTCATTGACCTTTGCATGGAGCAAGGAGGTTTCTGGAGGTTCGGGCCGCAAGTCGGCTGGCGGGTCGACATCAGTAACGCGAGGCGACCAGGTTGGGCGAGGTATCAGACCAAACTAGCGGGAGCAGGCACGTGCTATGCTGAAAGAGGCCCTAGGCCGAAGCCATGCTGGAAAACCGTCTGCTGAAAAAAAGTTGTGATCGGTGGTATGGGGACCGTCGACGCCAGTATATTGGAGTACACCCTGCCTCGGAGAAGCTGGAGATCATCCGCACGGTGGATTCCCATTCTTCCCTGGGGGTACGCCGGACGCTCTTTTGACAGCATTGTTTTTTTGGGGATTCCCCGAGGTTTCGACGTTTGTACAACTGGTACGACCGCTATGTGTCGGAAGGCTGTTGATCGGTCCCGGAAGACTGGAAAAGGGGCAAAGATACGACCTGACAACTAGCCAGAGCCGGAATTAAACCTATCAGCCATAAGTGGAGCTTAACTATGGCCGCAAATTCTTCGAGCGCGATTTTTGATTGGCTTCAAATCGACAGGATTGAGGTCTCCAAGTTATGGGCGTGGATCGCAACCTTCTTGAGGAGAGTGCGTCCATGCTAGCCGCGATTCAACTTCCCGATCTTCTAAGTTGGCTAGTACTGGCAATTGGTTTGCATCGCAGCATTATTTCTACTGGGCACGTTATAGCTGTGGGCTAGCTCACCGGCGCGACCGAATGTAGGGTGATTCAGCGACGCCAAGGCGCGTAGCCGACGTTCAGTACGTTCGAATTGAGCAGATTGTTACAAACTGGCACATAAAATACGCTGGCTTGGTTACAAAGCAGGTCTGCATATACTGGACCACAAGCATCACGGATCCACTGACAATCGTTCAATACCTCCGTTGTGCAGATAGATCCGAGAATGCCGCAGCTCGCCTTTGCTCAGGTTCTTGGATAGAGAACGGTTGGCAGCCGTAACCGGACCTTCATTGATTACGGAAACCAACTTGCTAGACGTGAAAGTGGCTGAATCATTCGGCAAAATTAGAGGTTCTGAACGGGCAAGCCTCCGCCCCTGAAGTTCGGATAGGTTGGCGTTAGTGGTGACACACTACAGAGGCTTACCGGAGAACATGATTTACGTTGTGGACGCTGAATCCAGTATTACAGTCCCCTGTCGGTATGCGAGTGACGATGTACACGTTCAGAATAATCGATTAATGTTCTTGACAAACAGCCCTAGTTGTTGGTAGTATAGTAGCCATAGGAGATAAGATTATGGCACAAAAAGCACCTGGAAAATCGCACCGAAAAAGGGTTGACGGTCAAGCAACTTTTCCGCTTCGTTCCCGGATGACTCCGCCGCCGAAAAGTGGTTTGAGAAACAAAGATGGCCGGACGGTCGAGTTTGCACTGATTGTGGATCAAGTAATACCTCCGAGGTCAAGAATCGCAATCCGATGCCCTATCGTTGCCGCGATTGCCGTCACCATTTCAGCGTTTCCAAGGGAACGGCTATGCAGTCCACTAAACTTGGATTACAGAATTGGGCCATCGCGCTGTACATGATGACAACGGGATTGAAAGGCGTTTCCAGTATGAAGGTCTACCGCGAGCTGGGCATAACCCAAAAGACTGCATGGTTCATGATGCAGCGTATCCGCGAAGGGTTTATGGGTGAAAGCGAAGTAATGGCCGGGCCAGTTGAAGCGGATGAAACCTATATGGGCGGCAAGCGTAAGAACATGAAGAAAGCCAAGCGGGAGCAGTTGAAAGGGCGCGGTCCTATCGGTAAGCAAGCCGTTGTAGGAGTTAAAGACAGAAAAACCAAACAGGTTTCAGCGAAGGTAGTCAGCAACGTTTCAGCCCCAACGCTTCAAGGTTTCGTTGCCGAGCACGTCCAGCCGGGAGAAACGGTCTACACTGACGATGCTCTGGCATATGACGGATTGAAGGGGTTTAACCATAAGTCGGTTTGCCACTCCGTAGGCGAATACGTTAACGGACAGGCGCACACAAACGGAGTTGAATCGCTATGGTCTATGCTGAAACGCGGTTACATAGGCACCTACCATAAGATGAGTTTCAAGCACCTGTGCCGGTATGTAAAAGAATTTGCGGGACGCCAGAACATCCGCGAGTTTGGAACGGCGGACCAAATGCGGTTTCTAGCCCAAGGATTAGTCGGCAAGCGGCTGCGCTACAAGGATTTGGTTGCGTGAAAGGCTGCCGTGGTACGGAATACCTGAAAGCCAAGTTGCAGATTGCGTAGGAGGTTAATAGAATGACGCAGGATGAAAGAAAACAAATTCGTGATACCAAACTTTTGAACTATCTAGACGCGGTAGACGACCGCAAGGCACACTGCGGGCGGCTGTCGGAGATTATTGGAGTTCTTAGGCAGATCGTCAAGCTCCATGATGAAAACGCCATAAAGGTGAAGTTTCATAACGCCTCAGACCCGCCGACGTTCGATGGCGGTACTATGGACGGTTTTCAGCTACCGTCTCATAAAGATTTAGTCGAAGCGTTTGTTGCCTGCCAGAAGGCCAAACAATTTGAGAAAATGCAATACGTAGAAGCTCTTAACGCAGGAGTAGACACCAGCCGTATGGAGCCGCTGGAAGAAGAGAAGACTTCTAGCCGTATGCCGTTTGTTTAACTTGTGAGGTCTGCTAGAAATGAAAACTATGAAGGAACCAAATAACAAAGGTGGGCGGCCTGTAACTCGTATTATCAAGCTGGACGCAACGCCAGAGGAAGCGGTTCAGAAGATGTTTGCCAACGCAAAAAGCCCCGACCCGTCTATCTGTGTCAGGAACAAACAGGAGTAATTAAGTTTGGCTAGGTTTAGTATATAATGCCCATAAAAAGCCCGATCCCGGCCCGGTCTGGAACAAGGTGTCGGAGGAGATCACCGATCAGTTGGTGAAGTTAGCACTGGCCGAGCCCGACCTGTCGGCCCGCGAGCTGGCGGTGCAGTTTACGGAGCAGAAGCAGTATTACCTTTCGGAATCGACAGTTTATCGCATCCTGAAACGCTATGACCTGATCACCGCACCAGCCTTTATTGTTCTGAAAGCGGCGGAACGGTTTGCCAACCCAACCACAGCGGTCCACCAGCTCTGGCAGACAGACTTCACTTACCTGAAAGTTATGGGCTGGGGCTGGTTGTATCTGTCCACGGTGCTGGATGACTTCTCGCGCTATATCATTGCCTGGGAGGCTGTGCAACACCATGGGCGCCAGGGATGTCTCGGCCACGCTGCAGGATGCGCTGACGGCCACTGGCCTCAACCGCGTAGGCGTCCGGCACCGACCTCGCCTCCTGAGCGACAATGGACCGTGCTACGTCTCATCCGAGTTGCGGTCCTGGCTGGCAGAAAACGGCGTCCCGCATACCCGCGGCAAACCCTATCACCCCATGACGCAGGGCAAGATCGAACGCTGGCACCGGACTCTGAAAGACCGCATCCTGCTCAACAACTATTACCTGCCGGAAGACCTGGAGCGGCAGATCGACGCCTTCGTCCGCCACTACAACACAAACCGATACCATGAAAGCCTGAACAACCTGACACCCTACGACGTTTTTACAGGACAAGGCAGTGCCATCCTGCAAAAACGCAATCGCATCAAAGAGAAAACCTTGGCTTTAAGAAAACGGTTGCACTTCCAAACAAGGGCAGCCTAACATCAACCCAGAGGAGCCAGATCGCTACCTTATTTTTTTACGCCCTCTGTCCCAAATCATCTGACCACGTACACCTGCAAAAACGCAATCGCATCAAAGAGAAAACCTTGGCTTTAAGAAAACGGTTGCACTTCCAAACAAGGGCAGCCTAACATCAACCCAGAGGAGCCAGATCGCTACCTTATTTTTTTACGCCCTCTGTCCCAAATCATCTGACCACGTACAGTCGAACAGTGGCGGCAGCAGTACAACACCAGAAGACCCCACTCGGCGCTCGGCTATAGGCCCCCGGCGCCGGGGGCCTATAGCCCTGTCGGGAAACCGGTTTCTCGGCCTCAGATTGTGGTGTAAACTCTCTCACATCAGTTGGTACAAAATCTCTGGCGGGTCAATGGTAAATCTGGCTTCGACAATTCTGGGTTTTGGGCAACCCGAGATATGAGTTGAGAAATAAACAAATCAAATAACTTTTTATTCCGTAACTCGTATTTATGTGGGCCTTTCTCCCGAACAAGTTTCTCATTTCGGGGTATCACAACCTCGATAATCTTGTGCCAATATTTGCTCGCACTCGAGAAATCAACCACCTGTCCAGTAATGAATTTCTGATACGCTTTCGGCAATCTATGCAATTGCTTCGGCTTCGCAATTGGTTGCTTTTTAGTATTCTTTCGCACCATATGATCACACCTCAATGCCTTGCTCTTGCGAATATTCGCTTTTGTGCACTGATCCGAGCGATAATTCGTACCAAGTCTTGTGAGAGATATTACATCAAAGGTTGTTGATGTGGACTGTGTTCCAGACAGATTTACAGGCGCAGGACGAATGTCCGCTTCTCATAGGAGATTCTCTATCACTACGGCTGGCACAAATTTCCGCTGGGCGGGCACATTGACTGGGCCAGGGAATTTCGGAACAGGAAAGTGAGAAAGAATTTCATGGAGGAGGGAATGGATCAAAATGCGACCAAGGTTCACAGGGCAGCACTAATCTTCGTTTCACAGAGGAAATCTCAGAGACAGCACACACACAGCTAGAGGGGTTTTCAACCGCTAAACGTGGTCTTCGTCTTCAACTCGATGGTCCAGCCCGGAGGCTCGTCGGAACTGCCGGGTAAGCGACTCCGCCCGTCGGATCAGCTCTTCACCGCTTAGGCTGGAGAAGTCAAATTGCGTTGAAGACTGATTCAAACTGATTCCCACTGCAACCTTGGGTCCGTTGTTCAGCTGTCCCAACAGCCTGCCTTCCAGTTCAAGCTGCCTCTCGATCCTGCTAACTGCCGAAAGAGCAGTTGAAGGAGAACCCGATTCTCTTGCCTCTCGTAAAATCTGCAACGTCTCGCCATTAATCGCTTTCAGTCGATCAAACAAAGATCCGGCCTCTAGCTCGTCAGTAGCATGTTTCGCCTGCACCAATGCCGTCGGCATATGGGATTCCTTGTGCCGCACCAGGGCTGAAGTGCTTGTGTCGAAACGTGCCGCTATGTCCCGATACGTTTTCCCTTCCACCAGGGCCCGATCGATGTTGGCCCTGTCAGAGTGTGCGCAAATTGTACAAGTCCGTGGCATGAGACCATTATAACCCATGGCCGCAACCGTCCTCAGATCGCGCCTAGAATTCTCCAGGCAGGATATCTCCACACTACGCCGTTACTCAGGATCTAACTTGGTCATTACCAGCAGGTGGGCCCACATCCCAGAGCTAGTTTCACTGCCCCAGGTTGTGATGTAATGTCTCTCACAACGAATGGGACAAAATATCGGCCTCGTCACTTTCTGATGGAGTATATTAAGCTAAATCACTCATATACCGCTTACCGTGGGCGACTAACTAGGACCCTACGACCAAGTTGACAGCTCTCTTTTCCGCCGAGCTCAGGCAAGGTCGTAGCGATCAAGGTTCATCACCTTGTTCCACGCAGCCACGAAGTCCTTAACAAATGCCTCCTTCGAGTCGTCACATGCATAGGCTTCCGCGATTGCTCGGAGCTGGGAGTTCGAACCGAAGACAAGGTCGACACGGGTGCCGGTCCACTTGACTTTGCCCGACATGCGATCGCGCCCCTCAATTACGCCTTCGGTAGGGGAGGCCTCCCACTTCGTACCGATGTCGAGCAGGTTGACGAAGAAATCATTCGTCAGCGTCTCGGGCCGGTTGGTGAAGACGCCGTGCTTGGACTGCCCGAAGTTCGCGTTCAGGGCGCGCATGCCGCCGACGAGAACCGTCATCTCGGGGGCCGTCAGCGTGAGCAACTGCGACCGATCCACCAGCAGTTCCTCCGTCGGTCTTTGGTCTCCCTTCCGTTGGTAGTTGCGGAACCCGTCTGCGGTCGGCTCCAGTACGGCAAAGGAGTGCACATCGGTCTGGTCCTGCGAAGCATCGGTGCGCCCCGGCGAGAAGGGAATCTTCACGTCGTGCCCAGCCTTTTTCGCAGCTGCCTCGACGGCTACGCAGCCGCCCAGAACGATCAGGTCAGCAAGCGAGACCTTCTTCCCACCGGACTGCGAGCTGTTGAACTCCTTCTGGATCGCCTCCAGCGCCTTCAGAACTTTCGCCAGTCCGGCCGGCTGGTTCACCTCCCAGTCCTTTTGCGGCTCGAGGCTAATGCGCGCCCCGTTCGCCCCGCCGCGCTTGTCGGAGCCGCGGAACGTCGCCGCCGACGCCCAGGCAGTGGTGACCAGGTCGGAGATCGACAGTCCGGATGCCAGAATCTTGGCCTTCAGAACAGCAATGTCCTGCTCCCCGATCAGTTCATGATCCACCGCGGGAACAGGGTCTTGCCACAGCTGGGGCTCGGCAGGAACCAGCGGGCCAAGGTAGCGCGAGAGAGGTCCCATGTCGCGGTGCGTCAGCTTGTACCACGCCTTGGCGAACGCGTCTGCGAGCTCCTGCGGATTCTCAAGGAAGCGCCTCGCGATCGGCTCATAGATCGGGTCCATCCTCAGGGAGAGGTCCGTCGTGAGCATCATCGGGGCGTGCCGCTTCGACTTATCGTGGGCATCGGGAACGGTGCCCGCTGCAGCCTTGTCCTTGGGAGCCCACTGGTTCGCACCGGCGGGACTCTTCACCAGCTCCCACTCATAGCCGAACAGGTTTTCCAGGTAGTTGTTGTCCCACTTCGTTGGGTTGGTGGTCCATGCGCCCTCCAACCCGCTGGTGATCGTCGCGGCGCCATTGCCGCTGCCAAAGGTGTTTTTCCATCCGAGGCCTTGCTCCTCGATGCTGGCGCCCTCGGGTTCGGGACCGACATACTTGTTCGGGTCGGCAGCGCCGTGGGCTTTTCCGAACGTGTGCCCGCCGACAATGAGAGCAACGGTCTCCTCGTCATTCATGGCCATGCGGGCGAACGTCTCCCGGATATCGCGTGCCGCTTCGACTGGATCCGGCTTTCCATTAGGCCCTTCCGGATTCACGTAAATCAGGCCCATCTGAACAGCGCCGAGAGGATTGTCGAGCTGACGGTCGCCGGTGTAGCGCTGATCGCCCAGCCACGTGCCCTCAGGCCCCCAGAAAATGTCCTCTTCTGGCTCCCAGACGTCCTCGCGCCCGCCGCCAAAACCGAAGGTCTTGAAGCCCATCGACTCCAAGGCGACGTCGCCGGCCAGAATCATGAGGTCGGCCCAGGAGAGTTTCTTGCCATACTTCTGCTTGATCGGCCAGAGTAACCGGCGCGCCTTATCGAGGCTCGCATTGTCCGGCCAACTGTTGAGGGGCGCGAAACGTTGCGTGCCAGAGGCTGCCCCGCCGCGGCCGTCGCCGATGCGGTACGTACCGGCGCTGTGCCAGGCCATACGAATGAAAAGCCCCCCATAGTGGCCATAGTCGGCGGGCCACCAGTCCTGCGACGTCGTCATCAAAGCATGGAGGTCCTTGATCACGGCATCCAGGTCGAGGCTCTTGAACTCTTCCGCGTAATTGAACTCCTTGTCCATCGGGTCGGACAGGGGGGAGTTCTGGTGCAGGATCTTCAGGTTTAGCTGATTCGGCCACCAGTTCGCATTCGTCGGGGCCCCAGCTTGGGTGTGTCCGAAAGGACACTTTGCTTCGGTTGACAAGTCTTGCTCCTTCCTTCAATAAAAAAATGTGGCGAACTGCGAACCCATCCTGGCCACCTAGCTTATATGAAGGCTAATGTGCAGGGCAAGCGGCTTTGTCAAGTTAAGTGAGAATCAGGCACAATTGGCGGATGAAATCACAATTTCGAGGGAATCGTTTTCCACCTGAAATCATCAGTCACGCCGTTTGACTATACCATCGGTTCACCCTGAGCTTTCGAGACGTCGAAGACCTGCTTGCTGAACGAGGCATCGTCGTTTCTTACGAGGCAATTCGGTATTGGTGTCTGAAGTTCGGTCCGGCCTATGCCCGCAATCTGCGGAAGAAGCAGGGTCGGCTCGGCGACATCTGACATGTCGATGAACTCTTCATCAAAATCCGAGGTCAGCAGCTCTATCTGTGGCGCGCTGTCGATCAGGATGGAGACGTAAGCGATATTCTCTTCACCAAACGTAGAGATCGTCGAGCCGCTACGCGATTCTTTCGTAAGATGTTGAAACATCAGAAACAAGCCCCTTGGCAACTGATCACCGATAAGTTGCGGAGTTATGGGGCTGCACATCGGGAGGTCTTTCCTGCTGTTGTGCATCGCACCGGTCAATATGAGAACAACCGGGCTGAAGCCTCGCATCAACCAACCCGTCAAAAAGAACGCCAGATGAGACGATTCAAATCAATCGAACAAGCCCAGCGTTTTCTCTTAATTCACAGTCCCATTCAGAATTTGTTCCGGGTCGGTCGTAATCATCTGAAAGCGCGACATCATCGACTGCTCCGAACCCGGGTATTTTCCGATTGGAGAAAGCTAACGTGCGCCTGTTGAGATGTTGTAGAAGTCCTGTCGTTATCGGGAGAATTTCGCCTTGCTTCCGTTAACTTGACAGTGCTCCCAATACAGCCCCAGGTTGTGATGGAAACTGGCTCACAACGACTGGTACAAAATATTGGCCTCGTCAAGGCAAGACTCGACGATTTCAGAGGCTGCTTTACAACGCTAGATTGCCGGAGCACCCAGGGACTCACTGTGGTACAATTCTCCTCACAATTGATTATGGTTATTGTTACTGATAAGAGGAGCAGTTCATGCGAATGGACACAGTCGCACAACGAAAGACCCCGCAGCGAGACCTAGTCTGGGAGATCCTCGAAAAAAGCCACGATCATCCAACGGCGGGTGCTTCCGCAATCTAGTGTTGTCAGTTCCTCCCGATATCTAACAAATAAATAGGCTTATTCCGAATTTTACACACGGCAGAACTGTTAAGTCCATTTTTACTTGCAATATATTGAATATTATAGGGTTCTGATGAATCCACCAACAGTTGATTGCGGAAGCACCATGTTACTACAAGCAAGAAGGTTTCGCGGGCTGACTGGAAATTCAAGTTCGTGAGTAACTGGCTCAAATCGCCCGTGGCCATCCGCAGCACTCTAGGAGGCGCACAAACTCGCATGCATAGAATCGCGGATGAGCAGGAATGAAAGGACCGCCTGATGAAAAATAGTTCCAAAGTCCGCAAGATCGCGTTTGTCGGGGACCACTTGCCGCGCAAGTGCGGCATTGCCACGTTCACTTCTGACCTGCTTGCGGCCGTGGCAGCTGCGCATCCCCAAAGCCACTGTTTCGCAGTCTCGGTGAATGACAGCAAAGATGACTACGAGTACCCGGAAGTAGTCCGCTTCGAGATTGAGGAGCAGGATTTATCGTCTTATCTCCGTGCTGCGGACTTCCTCAACATCAGCAACATGGATATCGTCTGCTTGCAGCACGAGTTCGGAATTTATGGCGGTCTAGCGGGTAGCCACATCCTGGCACTCCTGCGTGAATTGAGAATGCCAGTTGTCACAACGTTGCATACCGTTTTGCGCGAGCCGAGAGCTGAACAACGGCGCGTAATGCAAGAGTTAGTCGCGCTCTCGACGCGGCTTGTGGTCATGGCTGAGCGAGGGCGACAGATGTTGCAGGAGATTTACCAGGCACCACCGGCCAAGATCGATCTCATCCCGCATGGCATTCCCGACGTAGGATTTGTGGATCCGACCTATTTCAAGGACCAGTTCGGCGTGGAGGGCAGGGTGGTGCTGCTCACGTTCGGGCTGCTTTCGCCGAACAAGGGGATCGAACACGTACTCAACGCCCTCCCGCAGATTCTGGCGGAGTTCCCCGATGTTGTTTACATCGTCTTGGGCGCCACCCATCCCAACGAACTGCGCGAGAATGGCGAAGTGTACCGACTCAGCCTTGAAATCCTTGCCAAAAAGAACTCGCTTGAGAAGAACGTCATCTTCTATAACCAGTTCGTAGAACTTGAAAACCTGAAAGAGTTCATCGGAGCCGCAGACCTTTACATCACGCCTTACCTCAACGAAGAGCAGATCACGTCGGGCACGTTAGCCTATGCGTTCGGCGCTGGGAAAGCCGTAGTATCGACACCCTACTGGCACGCCGCCGAATTGCTGGCCGATGAACAAGGAGTGCTTGTGCCGTTCGGAGACTCGCCGGCCATCGCGCGTGAGGTAATCGGTTTACTTCGGGACGATGCCCGCCGGCATGCCATGCGCAAGAATGCTTACAGGCTCGGCCGTGAGATGATCTGGAGCAACGTGGCGCAGTTATACATGCGTTCATACGAGGTGTCGCGGATAGAGGGGACGGCGCGGTCTCTAAAATCTCTGGCCACAAAGACGCTCGACCAAAAACCGCGGGAACTGCCGGAGCCGAAGTTAAGTCATCTCTCCCGGATGACTGATTCAACAGGAATCTTCCAACATGCAATTTTCAGCGTTCCGAATTTCTCTGAAGGCTATTGCACCGATGACAACGCGCGAGCATTCATTCTCGCAGTGCTGCTGAGCGAATTGGGAGAGAACCTGGAGCACGTGCGAACCATGGCCACAACTTACGCGGCTTTTCTCCATCACGCGTTCGATTCCAAAACTAAGCGCTTCCACAACCACCTGAGTTTCGATCGCCGCTGGCTTGATGAACAAGGGTCGGAAGATTGTCACGCGCGAGCGCTCTGGGCGCTAGGGGTAGGAGTGGGCCGTTCGCCCTATCGGAGCTTCCAGTTGATGGCTGGGCAACTCTTCGCACTGGCTTTGCCAGCGTTGACGGAGTTCAGTTCGCCGAGGGCGTGGGCGTTCGGCCTCATTGGCATTCATGAATACCTGCGCCGGTTGAGCGGTGACAGCCTGGTCAACCAAACCCGTGAGACACTTTCTTCCCGGCTGATGGAACTCTTCGAAAGGACCGCCCAGCCGGATTGGCGCTGGTTTGAAGAGAGCCTGAGTTACGACAACGCCAAGCTCGCACATGCATTGATTCTGAGCGGGCGTGCAACCGGACAACAAGCGATGTTTGAACGAGGCCTAGAGGCCCTGCGCTGGCTGACGGAATTGCAAATCTCCGAAAAGGGTCACTTCCGATCCATTGGCTCCAACGGATTCTATAGCCGTGGCGGCACACGCGCCAACTTTGACCAGCAGCCCATCGAAGCGCAAGCAATGGTCTCAGCCTGTCTGGAAGCCTATCGCGCCACATCGGACTTCTGGTGGTACGAACAGGCCCAACGGGCCTTCGACTGGTTCATCGGCTGGAACGATCTCGGATCGGAACTGTACTCTCCCAAAACAGGCGGCTGCCGCGATGGTTTGCACATGGATCGGGTCAACCGGAACCAGGGAGCAGAGTCAACCTTGGCCTTTTTGCTTTCGTTGGCGGAAATGCGCTTGGCGCAAAATATGCTGACGAGTTTCAAGGAACTGATCGCCGTCGAGGAGTAATCGCAGCTCCCAATCTTTTTTCCGTGAGATAAACCAGTCTATGGACACTAACTCAATTCACGTCAATCGCACAGCCACGATCCTCCGGCCAGACCAGTCGCGCGTTCTTCTGCGGCCATTCAGTCTGGGAGACCCCCAGCGGGCCGGCAGAATCATCGCAAGGATCATGTCGCTCCCGGAGAGCGAGGTAGGCACTCTGTTGGACGAAGTCTCCGCCGAATTCTCCGAACGACACCAGCAGATCCACAATCTCTTTATGGAACGATTCGAGCAAGTCCGTAACCTCCTGTTGATCCATGAGAGACTCTCCGATCACAGACAACTGTTGATCGGCTCCTATTTCTTGGCCGAATACTCTTTAGAGTCTACTGCGCTGTTCAATCCCTCCATCGTCCCGCACCCGGATCAGTCGGATCTGCCTCTTGGCGCTTTGCGCTTTATCCTCAGCTTGCGCGCCACCGGGGAAGGACACGTTTCGTCCATCACTTTTCGGACCGGTATCATCCACCGCGACCATCGGATCGAGGTCCTAACCCCAACAGGCTTTGTCACCGAGCCGCGTCAAATCCCGAACCTGCTATACGAGAAGGCGCTCTTCGCGCGAAAACTCTTTGAGGTGGGATTGGCCCATGAATTTACGTTGCGGGTAATGAACAAACTGGGGGAGTCGTTTACATTGGAAGAACTTCGCACCAATCTCGAAACCGAGGTAAACCAATTCCGCCTGTCGGATGGAATAGTGCAGGAACATCAGAACGCCGCCCAGGTAATTTGGATGCTGGCCCAGTCCAACTACGAGGTTCAATTCCAGCCCGAACAGGAACTGTCTGAACGCATCATATTCCCGGCTACTGCCTCGCAACGCAACGGCATCGAAGACGCCCGGTTCGTCTGTTTCCAGAACGATGATCGTACCCACGTGTACTATGCAACCTTCACCGCCTTCGACGGCAAGGTGGTCTTCCCAGAGTTAGTGGAGACTTCAGACTTCCTCCGCTTTCGGTTCACCACCTTGAACGGTCCGGCCGCCGAATACAAGGGCATGGCCATTTTCCCCCGGAAAATCAACGGCCTCTATGCCATGCTCTCTCGACAAGACAACGAGAACATCTACCTGATGTTTTCCGACAACATCCACTTCTGGTATGAACGCAAGGCGCTCCTGAAACCGGCTTTCCCGTGGGAACTGGTCCAGCTTGGGAACTGCGGATCGCCCATCGAGACCCATGCAGGATGGCTGGTGCTCAGCCACGGGGTAGGCCCGCTGCGAAAGTACTGCATTGGCGCGTTTCTACTGGATCGCGATGATCCCGCCAAGGTGATCGGTCGCCTTCGCGAACCCTTGCTTAAACCGAACGAAAACGAGCGTGAAGGTTACGTGCCCAATGTTGTTTATACCTGTGGCGCTATCCTCCATAACGGCGAATTGATCATTCCCTATGGCCTGGCCGATCACGCTACCAGCTTCGCTACCGTTCCACTGGATGAAGTGCTGGCGGCCATGCAATAGGAAACAGCGTCGAACAGCATGACAAAACCCAGCAAAAGAGTGGCGGTCCTGTCGCCGGTAGCTTGGCGAACGCCTCCCCGGCAATATGGCGCCTGGGAAACTGTGGCTAGCAACATAACCGAAGGGCTCGTGGCCCGTGGCTGGGATGTTACTTTGTTTGCCACCAGAGATTCTGTGACCCACGCTCACCTGCGCGCCGTGGTAGACAAAGGATATGAAGAGGATTCCGCCGCCGATCCCAAGGTGGCTGAATACCTTCACATCTCCGAAGCGTTCGAGCACGCCGCTGAGTTTGACCTCATCCACAGCCACTACGACTTCATGGCGCTGAGCTACACGCGGCTGGTCAAGACACCGGTCCTCACTACCATCCACGGATTTTCGTCCGCCAAGATCATGTCGGTCTATCAGAAATATCGCGACGGATATTTTGTTTCCATCAGCGACTCGGATCGAGCCGCAGGGCTGAATTATCTTGCGACAGTGTACAATGGGATCGACCTCTCGTTGTACCCGCTTCAGGAATCCAGCGGGGATGACCTGATTTTCCTGGGCCGGATTCATCCGGACAAGGGTGTTCATCTGGCGATTGAGGTTGCTCGTCTGAGCGGGTTGCGTTTGCTCATCGCTGGCATTATCCAAGATGAGGCCTATTTCCGGGAACAGGTCGAACCCCATCTCGACAATCAAAACATCCGTTACATTGGACCAGTGGACGTGCCGGGGAAAAACGAATTGTTTGCCCAGGCCCGAGCACTACTACACCTGAACACGATCCCGGAGCGCTTCGGACTTGTCTTGGCAGAAGCCAACGCCGCTGGCGTGCCCGTAATTGCCATGGACCTCGGCTCTTGCCGCGAAGTGATCCAAGACGGGCAGACCGGTTTTTTGGTTAACAACGTTACGGAAGCAGTCCGGGCCTTGGGGCGACTTTCTGAAATCGATCATCGGACCTGCCGCAGCCGCGTCCAGCAATACTTTTCAATCGAAACGATGGTGGAGGGATACGAACGGGTTTACTCGACAATTTTTGATCTGGAAGCGAAGCGACGACCATGAAGCTGGATATAGTAAGACGATACGCCCACAATCCCATCCTAACAAAGGCCGATATACCCTACCCGGTGGAAACTGTTCACAACGCGGCGGTGGTAAAACACAAGAATGAATACATCATGCTCTTCCGCTCCCATCTCCGCACGGGACGGTCGATCATTGGGCTGGCGCGCAGTCCCGACGGATTCCACTTCACCGCCGATCCCCAGCCTTTTCTGACTCCCGCGCGGGACGGCCCTTTTGCCGCCTATGAAGAGTTCGGCGTCGAGGACCCACGCGTGACCCTGCTGGAAGGGGAATACATCATCACTTATAGCGCTTACTCGCGAAATGGAGTACGGATCGCTCTGGCAAAGACGAAGGACTTCAGACGGGTGGAAAGAGTCTCCATAATCACGCAGGCGGACTATCGGAATGTGGTGATCTTTACCGAGAAGTTTGATGGACTTTATGCCCGGCTTGACCGGCCTCATTCGGAAATCGCGCCCTGGTCCATCTGGATTTCCTATTCTCCCGATCTGCTCTATTGGGGAAAGTCTCAGCTCATCATGAAGCCGGAACCATATCACTGGGATGAAATGAAGATTGGGCCCGGCGCGCCGCCGATCAAAACTGACCAGGGATGGCTTTCAATCTATCACGGAGTTTTCCGAACTATGGATGGATCAGTCTATCGTTTAGGGGTTGCCCTTCATGACCTGCAGGACCCGGCCAAGATCATCGGTGTTGGCGATTCGTGGATCTTACAACCGGAAGATCCTTGGGAAATTACTGGCTATGTCCACAACGTGGTCTTTGCTTGTGGTGCTGTTCCAGAAGCCGACGGAACCCTGAAGATCTACTGGGGAGGCGCAGACACGGTCATGTGTATGGGTGAAGCGAGCATTTCTGATCTGGTCTCGCTATGCCTGAATCACAGCAGACCCGCAAGGTAATCATCGCATGGTGCTTCCGCAATCCAGTGTTGATAAGCAGTCTCTGATATCGCCGAGTCTTCCCGACTGGTCGAATTTGTCTGAAAGACGAACTCGCAGACGGTCATTACCAAGCGCAAGAAATTGGGGATGGGGTGCTTCCGCAATCGATTGTTGGTGGAATTAGCATAACCATATCCTATTGATTTAATTTGGCTTGCTCGCGTTTCTTCGAATAACTCCTGCCTTGTCGCGTAGCGTAGATCTATCCGGATCGCTCCCACCTTTCAATGTAGACTCTGCCCGCTGGATTCATAACCCAACGGTCGCAGGTTCAAACGCTTAGAGGGATTGGCTAATTCTTCGCGGGTAGACAGAGGTAGGTATATATAGGGGGGAGGGGGTGCGCGCCCAAACAAGGCACCCGGGGGGGGTACCCTGGGGTCAGTTTTGGTGTCAGTTGGGAATGGTAGTCGTGGTATTCCCGTGCGCGTCAGTGCAAGAGGGATGCTCTCAAAGCCCTTGTAAATAGGCCCTTCTGCATCAAGCTACGTCTTGGTGCAGCGTTGTGCAAGACATAAAAAACGGATTATGAGTCCGCTGCTCTAACCGCTGAGCTATGGGCCCCGGGCATCATTTTACAACACCTGACAACCTGCCCCCTACGGCCGCGCCCATTTTGGAAAGATTATTTCCACTGCAACCCAATGGCAAGATGGCGCCAGCGTTCCTTTCTTCTTCCGTCCGTTACCGTCGTGAGTCCAATGAGTCTCCTGCTTCCATTCGCCGATTTCACCCCCGAGCGGAAATAACGAATCGGGTCGACAATGCCGGCCGGAAAATGTATCCTTCTGTCTTCCGGTTGGGAATTCCGCCCGGCAACAGGACAATCTCATCGGATACCTGCGGGTTCAAATCAGGTCATCCGGCCACTTTAGGAAAACAACGATGAAGCCTCAGATAGCTGACCTTGTATTCGCAATCACTTCCCTTGCACTGCTCTGCCCCGCGCTGCGAGCGCAGGATGGCGAAGTGCTCTACAGGACCCACTGCCGCATCTGCCACGAGGCCGCCGGTGAGTCCCCGGCTCCGGACCCGAGCGTTCTCGGCCAGATGTCGGCCGAGCAGATATACACGGCCCTGGAGCGCGGCGTGATGCAGGCACAGGGCTCCGAGCGCAGCCGGGCGGAAAAACGGGCCTTGGCCGTGCACCTGGCCGGCGGAGAGTTCACCAGTGATCCGGAAAACCCGATTCCCGCATCGGCGTACTGCGACGCCCCGGCGTCGTCATTCACTTCTTCTCTGGACGGACCTGTCTGGAACGGTTGGAGTCCCACGGCAGAGAACACTCGCTTCCAGCCCGCCGCCGCTGCCGGGCTTGCCGCCGATGAAATTCCACGCCTCAAATTGAAATGGGCGTTTGGTTTCCCCGGCGCCAGCTCCACCGGCGTTCAGCCGGTCGTCGCCGGCGGCAGGGTCTACGTAGGCAGCTGGGAGGGCGACGTTTACTCGCTGGACGCCGAGACCGGTTGCGTTCACTGGATGCTGGAAACCGAGTCGGGCATATCGGCCGCCATCACGCTGGCCGAAACAGGGGAAGGTCCACTCACCGCTTATTTCGGGGACCTGGCGGCGAACGTTTATGCGGTCAACGCGGAGACGGGCCGGGTGATCTGGAAAGTGAAGGTGGATGACTATCCACTGGCACGGATTCGTGGTGCCGTCGCGCGGCATGACGGGAAGCTCTATGTTCCGGTCTCCTCCCGCGAGGAGTCCCAGGTGCGCGACCCGCGCTATCCCTGCTGCCGGTTCCGAGGCAGCATCGTCGCGCTGAACGCAACCACCGGCAGTCAGGTCTGGAAAACCTACACCATCTCCGAGCCACCCCGGCCGACTCAGAAGTCCCGCTTGGGAATCCAGCATTACGGCCCTTCGGGGGTCGCCGTTTGGGTGGCGCCGACCATCGACCCGCAGCGAAACGTTTTATACGTCGGCAGCGGGAACGACTACTCCTCTCCCACCACGCCGCTGTCGGACTCCATCATCGCCTTCGACCTGGACAACGGCAAGATTGTCTGGTCGCGTCAGATGACCGCGAACGACGTCTGGAATCTCGGCTGCCGGAGCGCGGAACGCGACCCGGTAACCTGCCCGGACGGCGACGCCCCGGACTTTGATTTTGTCTCCTCTCCGATCCTGGTCAACGCCCCGAACGGACGGCCGATGCTGATCGCGGCGCAGAAGTCCGGCATAGTCTACGCACTCGACCCGGACGGAAAAGGTGAAATCATCTGGGAGCAGCGTGTGGGCGTGGGCGGCACGCAGGGCGGCATCATGTTCGGACCCGCCACGGACGGCGAGAAACTCTATGTCGCCGTCTCCGATTACACACGATTTGCCAACATGCGGCCCGATCCGGAGGCCGGAGGCGGCATCAACGCGCTGGACCTGAACGACGGCTCCATCCTGTGGAATACACCCGCACCCGGATGCGGCAGCCGCTACCCATGCAGTCCGGCTCAGGGAGCGGCGGTCACGGCGATGCCCGGCGTCGTCTTCTCCGGCTCGGTCGATGGCCACCTGCGCGCCTACCGCGCCGATGATGGCAAAACCTTGTGGGATTTCGATTCCGTGCGCGACTTTGACACCGCCAACAGCGTCAGCGCCCGAGGCGGCTCCTTTTACAGCGGCGGGCCGGCGGTGGCCGAAGGGATGGTTTTCGTCGGCTCCGGTTACTCGCACCACGGCGGCGTCATCCCCGGCAACGTGTTGCTCGTGTTTTCGGCTGAATAGAATTCCGGGAAGGTTTCTTCCCCTGCTCGGTGTCGGCTGACCGGTCATGCCTCATTCAATGCCAGCCTTGTATTTTTCTTGGAGGTCCCGTCCATGTTTCGCTCCGCCCTGATCCTTCTCCTCGTCCTATCGGCCACCGCACCGCCGGCATCCTCTCAGATACCGGACCTGCTGGTAGAGTATCCGGAATTCATTCTCCACAACGGAAAGGTCGTAACAGTGGACAATCCGGATTTCACCACCGATCTTGGGACCATCACTGAGGCCATCGCCGTCCGGGACGGAAAGGTGCTGGCCGTCGGGGGCAATGCCGAGATGCTGGCGCTGGCCGGACCCGACACCACGCGCATCGATCTCGGCGGCCGCACCGTACTGCCGGGCCTGATCGCCTCCCACGAACATCCGGCCGACTGGGCCATGATCAGCCCTGTGGCCTACGGAAAAGTCGTGACCGACGATCTGATCGTCAGCCGCTACCTGACCGGGACTCCCCGCGAGCAGGCTGCGCTGTTGCCCGAGACCATCCGCGACGCCGTGGCCAAAGCAAGACCGGGGCAATGGATCCGCATCTACGGCTCGCGCGGCCGCTTCAAGGAAAACGCCCGCGAGCTGGCCGCCGTCTTTCCCCGCACCATCACAAAGAGTTTTCTGGACTCGGTCGCACCGGACAATCCCGTGATCGTGCGCGCAGGCACCGGCGCCATCGTCAACAGGCTAGCGCTCCAGGCTGTCCTGCCCAAGCTCGACTATCTTCCCGACCGCGAGCGCGCGCGGATCGCCGAGCGCGGGGTGGGCGGCACCGATCTGCAACGGTATGTGGACGCCGATTCCATGATGGAGGGAAACACGGATCTGCTGGCCCGCATCTACCGCGCGGAGCTGGACTACTGGGCCAGCATCGGGCTCACGGCTTTCGGCTCGGCCGCCTATTCGCCCGCGGCCTTGCGCGCCTTCCGCTATCTGGACCAGCGCAATGAGTTCCCCATCCGCACCGGGTGGGCGTATCTGGGTCCGGACTATACCTATTCCGTACTGGAGACGCTGGCCGCGATGCAGGGCACCGGCACCGATCACATGTGGCTGGTGGGTACCTGGCCGGTGGACAACGGCAGCTCCTGCACGACGATCAGCGCCGGCAAGGAGGTCAAGGACCGGGAATCCTGCAACTTCTCACCGCCCGGCTCGCCGGATTTCAAGGAGACCGGCTATCAGTTGATGTATGACATCATCCGCTCCGGCCTGCGCGTCGCCACCATGCACACCTGGGGCGACAAGGATATCGACCAGTATATGGACATCATCGAGAAGGCCAGCGCCGATGCCGGGTTTACGCTGGAGGAGATCCGCGCCAAACGTCACGCCTTCGACCACATGGCTCTGGCGCCGCGGCCGGACCAGTACGAGAGAATCAAGCACCTGGGCCTGCTTACCAGCGGGTCTTCCACATTTCATTACAAACATACTGCCGAAGTCGCGCGCGATTATGGCGAGGAATATACAGCCTGGGTCGTCCCGCGCCGGAGCCTGTCGGACGCCGGCATTCTGAACACCTTTGAGACCGACACTCCGCTCAGCCAGCACGGCGGAACGCTGTTCGAGGTGGCCTCGCTCGATCTCACCCGCCGCGACCGGGAGGGAAAAGTCCATGCACCCAACGAACGCCTCGACCGCGAACGGGAGTTGAAAGTTCGCACGACCTGGGGAGCCTACTATCTGCTGAAGGAAGATGTGATCGGATCGCTGGAGTCCGGCAAATTCGCCGACCTGATCGTGATCGACCGGGACTACCTGACGGTTCCGGTGGAGGAGGTCAGCCGGATAGAAGTACTGGCCACGATGGTAGGAGGCAAGTTCGTTTTTACGGCTGAGAGCTTCGCATCCGAGACCGGATTACCGCCAGCCGGATATCAAAAGCAATAGTTTAATTAATCATCGTATTATACTGATAATATATTAATATTAATACGATCAGGAAACGCTGAACCGCACCTTATCCACCCCGTTCCACTCGTAGCCGGAAGGGTTCCAATGGATGGAGCCGTCGATGGGCTGGGTGTTGCCCCGCGCGTCGGTCGCCCGCACCCAAGCCTCATGCTGACCCTGTGCTAGCTCCACGCGGTGCGACCAGTGATGCCAGCCGTAAGGGTTTGCAGTGGGTGCAATCCGTGCCCGCTGCCAACTCGCGCCCTGATCCAGCGAAATCTCCACCGCATCGATCCTCGCCCGGCCATCGTTCCACGCGACACCCGAAAGCTCCACCTGCCCTACGGAAAGCCGCACGTCGTCCAGCGGCCGCAGAAACACGCTCTTGACCTTTTGCCGCCAGGAGGCCGTGGTCGTCTCCATCGTCACCTCGGGCGTGCTGCCGGGCGGGACCGGGTCGTTGAAAGTCCGGTACCGCTGCGCGTGATTCCGGTTCGCAGACTCCTCCGTCTCAAATCGCAGCTTGGTGAGCCACTTGACGTTCATGGTTCCGTAATAACCCGGCAGGATCAACCGCACCGGTCCGCCATGGATCGCCGGGGTCGGCTCGCCGTTCATCTGGAAGGCCAGCAGGGCCGTGTCGCGCATGTCGTTCCAGGGCAGGCTGTGCTCGAAGTCCTCCGCCTGCTCGGTCGGAGGGGCATCGGCGCCCTCGGCGGTAACGAACCGTACCCGCTCATCCGCCTGAAGGCCCAGCGCCGCCATCGCCGTGCGCAGGCGGACACCTCGCCACCGCACGTTTCCCATTCCGCCTTTGCGCCACTGCGTCCCGCGCGTCCGCACGGATTGTTCATAGTAGGCCCGGCCGTTTCCCGAGCACTGCAGGACCATTTCGATCTCGATCAGCTCATCCACATTGTCGATCTCGCGCAGCGGAATGGTCCTGGCTCCCGACACCAGCCCGGAAAATTCGACCGTCCAGTTCTCCCTCCAATCCTCGGGCGGGGGCGGGGCCAGCTTCAGATACCCCGGGGGAACCTGGTTGTTCCGCACGAACAGCAACTCCTTCGGGGTGATGGAAGCCTCATCGAGCAGCGGTTGCGGCGTCTCGATCACGCCCGGGTTCAAGACATGGACGATGAGCCTGTCGTCCTTCGGAATGGAGGCCAGCAGATCGGCCTTCCGGCTTTGGGCTATCGCCAGTCCCGGCCACCGGGAGAAAGTCGCCGCCGCGATTACAACACCTGTGCCGGCCAGAAACCCTCTTCTGCTCCCAGCCCATCGTTTTCCATTATCGAGCGACACAGTTTCCTCCAGGATTTTCACCCTACTTTACCAAATATCCTTTTGCTGCGTGCACCTCCGCCACGGGCTTGGATTTCGTTAGGAAGCTCTGTCGGGGGCCAAATTGTGTAGTGCAATCAGAAATCGAAGGAGTAGGTCAGCTTGGCCTGCAACGCACGGTCCTTTTCACCGCGCTCAAACCCGCCCACCTGGCGGCCTTCCGTGTAGATGAGGAAGAAGTCGTCCCCGGGCCGGAAGATATAGTTCAGCCGGAAGTGAACGCCGGCGAACCGGTCGATGTTGTCGTATTGCAGAGTGGTGCTGGTCATCCACTGGTTGTCGAGGGCGTAGTTGACCCGGAAGTTCACGCCGTGCTGATTGAAGTCGCCGCCCGGCAGAGATGCCAACGCGATCAGGTAATCGGTCTCAAGAGACAGGTTTTCGTTCACCTTCAGTTGCGGCGTGAGCTGGAACTTGTACATGTTGCCTTCGTAAAATCCATAGCGATGACTGAAGTCCAGCGTCCCGGAAAATGTCCGCTTGGGGCTGAAGTCGTATTTCGCCACCCATACATTCCACTGATAGTCATTGGCCGGCACCACCACGTCGCGGCTGATCTCGAAGTCCTCTCTCACGCGGTCGAACTCATAATCAAACGGTATGATCCGCAGCACGCCGCCGTCCTGAAACAGCATCTGAAAAATGTACTTGTCCGTCCGCCGGATCACGGAGTTGGAGGCGTCCATCTGGTAGTCCCAGCTGGCGCCGATCTGCATCTGCCGCACCCACCGCAGATTGGGCCGGGGCCGGAAGGTGATGGAGGGAATCAGGCGGTGCAGGTCGGTCCGGCGGACGAACCCGATGTCATTGCGGAAATTCGGGTCCATGGAGAGGTAATCGACGCCCATCTGAAAGAAGTCGCTATTCCAATCCGCGTTGGCGCTGTAGGCCCAGGTGTCCTCGCCGCCTGAATCGGTTGACCGGGCGAAGAATCCATCCACGGTCAGATAATCGAAGAACGTAAAGATCGCGTCCGCTCCGGCTAAGCGGTTGTAATCCTCGCTGCCGCCCATCTCCCGGTTCAGCAGGAACGCACCGACGGTGGAGCGGCCGAGGATCTCCTTCTTGACGCGCAGCACGCCGTAGTTGCTCGCCGGGATCGACTCGCGCGCGCTGGAGAACGCCTCGGTCTGCACATTCAATAGCCCCACCGTGAGGCCCCCGGCCCGACCCGTTACGCGCGCGCCGCCCATGATCGGGATGGGCTGGCGGCCCCGAGGCGTCAGTCCGATCGCGCGGCTGTGGAACAGCCGAAGCTGCGAGGTCGTGCCGGAGGAAGCCGTGCCGATATCGAAGATCCCCGAGCCTTCCTGGAAGAACTCGCGTTTCTCCGGAAAAAACAGGGGGAACCGGTCCAGGTTGATCTGTATGTTGTCGACGTCCGATTGCGCGAAGTCCGTCCGCCAGGTCAGGTCCGCCGTCAAGCTCGGAGTAATTCGATACTTCACCACCTCCAGGCCCATGTCCGATGCGTTAGTGGTGACCTTGCGGAAGGCATCGCTGTTCCCGTCCACCTGCCGGACGGTCTGGGAAAACCCTCCCAGGATGTGCGGCTTCACGCGCAGACGGAGCCCCGTCTCGATCTCCTCCAGCCCCTGCAAGTGTCCGGACTGTGAAGTATCCTCCATCGTGAAGCCACGGCGATGGTCATTCCAGTAAGCGGCCTCATTCTTGCGCCGGATGACCCGCTCCACCTCCATCCCCCAGACCAGCTCCTCCTCGGTATCTCGCACCCGCAGACTCTTGAACGGGATGGCGAACTCGGCCACCCAGCCGCCGTCGATGACTGCCGTACCCACGGTCCAGCGTTCGTCCCAGTTCACGTTGATCTCGGCGCCCTCATCGGTGATCAGGGCATCGTACTGTGTGCCGAGCGGGTTGGTGCGGAACAGCAGTGCGCTGCGATGATCGTGGAAGGTATCGAGAACCAGCGTGATCGTATCGTCCCCGGTCAGGTCGCCGTCGCGCCGGAGCTCGCTGGCCAGGATGCCGCGCGGCTCGCGGTCGCGGCTGTAGACACCAATGTAGAGTTCGGTCGCCGTATAGAGGACACGGATCTCGGTCTCCTCGGTCGCGGTCGCGCCCTCCTCCGGCTCCCTCTGAACAAAACCGCTGGTTACGGGAGCCTCCTGCCACGCGGGCTCGTCCAGCAGTCCGTCGGCGTTCACCGGCTCAAAGGTCCGAAACGCTCTGACCGTCCTTTGCCCATGCGGATTGCCATCCGCTGCATCCTGCCCTCGTAGTCCGGCGGAAAACGCCACCATCACCGCCACGGGAGCGATCACGAAGCCCCTGCCACGGAGCAGTCGCCTGCTCCACTCAACGATTTTTGCCATCCATCTCACCGGGTTCTCCTGAAAGTTGTATCCCATTCAAACTTGCATAGGCCGACGCCGGCTTCCCTCCAGAATCTCCATCCGCAATGACTTGAATCCAGGGGCTGCAATCCGGTCGCGCGACTTCCCGTTGTCTGCCATAGTCGCCTGAATTCCGGTGAAAAGCAACGGCTGGCCATAACTGCCACCGGACAGGATCATCCCGGGCATCCCCCCCTTCAAAGGATAGCTCGGCGGCGGGCTTCTCCTGCTTTCCCTTTTTGTGCCCGTCTTTGGTATCTTTAATTGGTAGTCGATCATTTAGTCCATCCTGGGCGGGAAAGGCACAGGCATTGAAGGTAGTCCGTCTTCCGCATGCACGCTGGTTGAAAACCGCGCTGCTGGTCGTGGCAGCCGTCGCCGTTTTGTGGGTCTCGGCGCCGGCGCAGGTACAGCGCGGCCTGTACCGGCTGTGGCGCGATCTGGAGACCAATCGCCAGCCACCAGAGGCAACAGAGTTCGTCTTCGCGCGCATCCGTTTCAACAACTACCGCTCCAACATGGGCGCCAGCGGCATCGGCTTTGGAGGGCTCGAGGGATGGGCGCACGATTACCCGGACGCCGAGGAACACATCCTGCAAGTGGCCAGTGAAGCCACCTCCATCGACCTCCGGCAGGAATCCTACGTCATCGTCGATCTCGACAGCCCGGAGCTGTTCAACTACCCGTTCCTCTACTTCAGCGAGGTCGGCGAGATGCAGCTGACCGACAAGGAGATCGTCAACTTCCGCGAGTTCTTCAACCGCGGCGGTTTCGCCATGGTGGATGACTTTGACGGCGCGCGCCAGCTCGAGTGGTTCGCCTCGCAGATGAAGCGCGTCTTCCCCATCCGCGATTTCGCCGAGATGTCCATCGACCACCCGCTCTATCACACTTTCTACGAAATCCCGACCCTGCAGGTGATCCCGCCCTACCAGACGGCCGCCCCGCCAAAATTTTACGGCTATTTCGACGAGACGGGCCGGCTCTGCATGATCATCAATCACAACAATGACATCGGCGATTTCTGGGAATGGATCGACCAGCCGATGTACCCGCTGCCCCCCTCCACCGAAGCCCTGCGGTTCGGCATCAATTACTTCATCTACTCGCTCACCCACTGAGCCACCCACAGCGATGCCCGCGGCATTGCCCGCCGCCAAACACAGCCTGGCATTCAACTCGACACTTCCCCCTGCAAAATTTCCGGCGGAAAGCTGCTGACAAACCCCTCCTGAATCGGATAGTTTGGTAGAGTGGGATTTTATAACTCTCACAGGAAACCAGTTGGACTCATCAAATCGACCCATGCCGCGAAACAAATCCATCCGCCGTAGTCGCCCAAATTCCCCTGCGCTGCTTCTTGCCCTGCTGGCCGGAATCCTCGCTCTTTCCCCGTTGTGGCCAATCCTGCTCATGGCCGAGAGCGTCTCGGCCAATCAATGGCGCGTACTCGCCATCGCCTATCCCGATGACCGCAATGTCGAAGTTACTCTCGGCGGCAGCATGCGGACGCTCACTACCCGGGGTATATCCAAGGTGAGATGGAAAGAGGGAACGGCCACCGTGGAACTGAAGATCGAGAACCTTCCCTCTCCATCGGAGGCCGGACTCTCCGGTTCGCAGTATGTTCTGTGGGCCATCGACGACGGCAGTAAACGAACCAACCTCGGCGCGATTCCCATCAGCGGAAAGAATGTCGAATGGAAGATCCAGGTTCCCTCCCGCATCTTCGGGTTGCTGATTACCGCCGAGAATAGCGCTCAGGCCACCACGCCCAGCTCGTCCGTTGCGCTTGAGAGCTTGCTGCCCATCAACCCTGATCTTGTCGTGCCCGTATTTCGCGTCGATGTAGAGCTTGCCGCCGTCGGCAGGTAAGTATCCCCCGGCAAAGCCGGGGGCTTTAGGTTGTGAGCCGCTCAAAGCGGCTATGCGGGGTCGCTAACGCGGCCCCGGTTTAGGCTGGACCACCGCGACGGTGGCCGGTTATCGCCACAGATCCATCTGGTCCAGTCGCTTGTCTTCCTGTTCCTGGTTCCGGATGTACTCACGTACCACTTCCTCATCCCGGCCAACCGTGGATACAAAGTACCCGCGTGCCCAGAAATGCTGCCCTACGAAATTCCGCTTCCTCTCCCCGTACACCCTCGCCAGATGGATTGCGCTCTTTCCCTTGATGTATCCAATCACTTGCGACACGGCATATTTCGGCGGTATCGCAATCATCAATGTGCACATGATCCGGCATCAAGTGGCCTTCTTCGATCCGGCTCTCCTTCTGCGCGGCCAGCTTCCGAAACACCTCCCCCAGGTGCCGCCTCAATCCCCCGTACAACGTCTTCCTTCGGCACTTTGGGATAAACACCACATGGTATTTGCACTCCCACCTCGTATGGCTTAAGCTTTCTTTTCCGTCCATCGGGAAACTCCTTCTCGTGTGCTTTGGCGGCTCACGTTTTGGAGTTTCTTCGATGGACTCCTCTATCTGTCAAACTTTTGCTGCCTCCCCGGCACAGCCGGGGGGTCTCCCTTGGTAGCCTAGCTCGCCGCTTTGGCTCCGCGAATCATCTCGCCTCTCTTCATCTGTCCGCCGGTTGCCCGCCGCGCAGCCGGAACACCACCTGCAACCTTTCGCGCCACTGCTCGTTCAGCCCCACTCGCTCCACTCGAATCTCCAGCGACAGGTACTTCAGCACCGTATCCACTTTGGCGTGGAACTGCAGTCCCGGACTCACCAGCAGGATGAGCGGCGGCTCCGGACTCATCTCTTGCTCCCGGAAATATCCCAGCCTCTCAAAATCTCCACGCTCCTGGTGTCTGCGGATCGTCATCCAGTAATCCAGCGCCTGCAGGGGAAGATGGATATCCTCACCCGCCTTCAACTCCAGAATCACCAGCCGCCCCTGCCGGTTCACCCCCAGCAGGTCCACCTGCCCCCGCTCCAGCCCCGCCTCCACCAGCACCTGCTCGTGCAATGCACCTTTCACCAGCTCCGGATGGATCGTTTCCGGATCTTCTACAATCATCGATTGCATCCACCGCTCCGACTGCAATCGATAGAGCGGATGCCCCGCCTCGGCGGCGCCCGCTTTCCGCACCCGCACCAATTGCCCGGCAAGCCGCATCAGGTCCCCCTCCGTTCGTTCCTCCAGCGCCGTCTCGGCCCGCTCCACTCCGAAGACAACTTTCCGTCCCGCCTGCCTGGCGAATTTCAACCCGCGAACCGCCCACATCATCTCCCCGCCAGGACTGACCAACACCTTCACGGCCGGATCAATTTCCTCCACCCGCTTCATCATCGCGGCCGTCTCTGGATTCAGCGGCACCTGCTGCCGCAGCTCCACGACTCGCGTGCTGAGGTTCCCGGCATCTTCGACTTTCAGCGGCACGGAATCCTCACCCATCTCATATATCTCCCATCTGCCGGCCTCCGGATTCAGCCATCTGATCCGCCGCGCAGTCGTCTCCCCCTGCCCGCGCGGCACGAACAACTTCAGCCCTTCCAGCACCCTGTTGGGACTGCTCATTCGCAGCCAGTCCAGCCAGATCAACCCGAACGTCAGGATTCCATCCACCCCCGTCCGGTCTTCGTGTTCACCGACTCCCATCACCGCCCAGGCGCGGTTTCCCCTCACCTGCACCGCGCGCGTGTAGCGTCCCGAGAGCGACTGGGCTGTCATCGGCTCGGAGCTGATCTGCAGCAGCTTCCACTGCGGCTCCATGCGCAACAGCCACCGCCGCAGCACTTTGGAGAATTGCAACCGTTGCGAGCGGCGTTCCAGTTGCTCGCTGGCCGCCTTCGATGCGGCCACCACCAACGTACCGGGCGGCCCTTTTCCGAACTTTTGAAAACGCAGCTCCAGCCGTCCGGGCTTCTCCCGGTGGATACCCGTTACCTGCCGCACCCAGTTGGTCTGCTCGTTCCAGACGTGCCAGAGGAGTCATCCGTATTCGGTGGAGAGCGAGTCGCGGCACGCGGCCAGGTCGAGCAGTTCCCGGCCCGGTTCCTGCAGCACCAGACGGGGATGCTCCAACAGAAATGTCTCGATCTTTTCCCTCAACTCTTCGATCTCATCGATCGACATCGAAAGTGGTATCCCGCGTGGCTGCATGCCAGCCATTATAATCTCCTCCTCCCCCGCCAGGCCTGTTTTGCCCGGTTGCGGCAGCCGGGCAGGAATTTCTCTTCTCCTCTCTGGCAACCCGAACCCCCGGGTTTCGATCTTATGATTGTCGCCCCGGCGTCCCGTCAGCGGCGGCGTCCGCTCGCGTGGCTCCTGTGATATGAATGGATGGCAGAACATGAATAGCAAAACAATGATCCCTCATCTCAAAACCTTTGTGGCGGTCTCGTGCCCATAGACTTCCACCGTATTGGCGCATATCCGCGGCAGCGTTTCCATTATCTGCCGAGCGCTGCCTGTCGCCTGCTAACCGCAACCCTGACTGCCCGCATCATTGTTTCGTTCGTGGTTTCATTCCTGGTTTTTCCCGTTGCGGCCCAGGGCCCTCCGGAGAACGATGACCGGATGATCCGGGAGAGTCTTCAGAGGATCGCGGCGGTTTTCGAGGCCGCCTCCAGCCACTCCGCCAGCCCGGTGGAGCCGCAACAGTTGATCTACCACGGCGCCATCCCCGGACTGCTTTCTCGTCTCGACCCGTTTTCCGTCTTCCTGGATGCGGACCAGTTCCACACAATGCAGCAACAAAGCCGCGGCGTCCGCCAGGGCTTCGGCGCCATCCTGAACGTCCAGTCCGGCAAGATCACGGTCCTGCATTCCGTTCCCGACTCTCCGTTTTCCCGCGCCGGCATCGGACCGGGCGACCGCATCGTCGGCGTCAACTCCTACCGTGTCGCCACGCTCACGCTGGAGGAGATCGTCCAGCACCTGCAACAGGCCCGCTCCGGAAAAGTTCTGCTCTCGGTTCTGCAGGCCGGCAACGTGGTTCCCCGCGATTTCGAACTGGACCCCACGGAGGTTGCAAGCCCCACCATCGATCAGAAATTTCAGATTGCCTCCGGCGTCGGATTCATCCACCTCTCGCGTATCGATCCCAGCACTCCCGCCGAGATTCGCGAAACACTGGATGACTGGGACGCGGGTTCGCTGCGGGCATTGATTCTCGATCTACGCGACAACCCGGGCGGGTCATTGCAGGCCGCCGTCGCCACTCTTGCTCTGTTCCTGCCCCAGGGAGCCCAGGTCGTTTCGTTGCTGGGCCGCGCGGTCCCCGAGCAGATATACACTGTCGAAACCGTGCCTCCCTATCCCGACTTGCCCCTGGTCCTCATACTGAACTCTCAGTCCGCCAGCGCCGCGGAGATCATCGCCGCCGCCCTGCAGGAGCACGACCGGGCCTGGCTCGTGGGTGAGGGGACATTCGGCAAGGGTGTCGCCGAATCCGTCCTGCCGCTCAGCGAAGGCACTGCGCTGGTTCTCACCACGGCCCGCTACTTCACCCCCCTGGGCCGTTCCGTTCAAAAACCATTGCCAGACACTGCGTTGGCTGGTATTTTAGGAGATGGTTCTGAGCGGTTCTTTACCGGCCAGAACCGGGAGATCACGCAGCAGGGCGGGATCGTTCCGGACCAGGTATCGCAACCCTGGCAGTTGGACCCGTGGATGGAACTCCTGCTGCAATCGACGGCGTTCCTGAATTTCGCCCAGGCCTATATGGAACGCCATGGCCGGGTCGGTCGCGACTTCGTGGTTACCACGGAAGTCATGGATGAGTTCAGGGAATTTCTGCTTCGATCCGGCTTCGTCGTCTCCGAACGGCAGTGGGCGGCGGGGCTGGCGTTGGTCGAAAGCCGTGTCCAGGCCGAGATTCTGACCCTGGTGTACGGCATCACGGCCGGCGATCAGGCGGATGCGGAGGCTGATCCGCAGGTAAACGCCGCGGTGGCGGCAATCGCCGATGCCGAGCGCCTGTTGCGGGGCATGTTGCCAAAGAGGGTCGCGAAATAGGATGGATGGTATCTGACTTTTTTTTTGACCTGTTTACACCAGAGCCGGAACTATCCCGGCCAACATTAGAGGAATCAGCGGCCGTCACGGCGCACTCCAGTCCAGAAAGGAATTGGATTCATGAACATTCACCGGTTGATCAAAACTCTCGGCGCTGCCGCTTTCAGCATTGTCTTTGCGCTTTCTCTGCAGGCCTCCAACCAACTGAAATGCACGGTCACGAACAGCGCGGGAGAAACCGCAGAGAAAAACGTTGAATTACTGCTGACCCACACCGCTTCCGGCAGGGATTGGAAGAAAAAGACCAATGACAAAGGCCAGGTTGAATTCAAAGGCCTGCCCGACGGTACCTTTGACATGCAGGGAAACAACCTGCCCGGCCGGCTGGTAACGAAGGCATCCGGCATCGAGCTGTCCGGCGATGAGAAGGCCACCTGCTCGCCTGTCCTCGTCTCCGTTGACGTTCTGAATGCTCTGCTCCAGGATGCCAACGTCGCCATTCAGACCAACAAGAACGATGAGGCCCTCCGGATGGGCCGTGAAGCCGTCGAGATAGCCCCGAATGTCGGCAACACCCATTTCATTCTCGCCGTGGCTCTGGCCCGGACAGGCGATCTGGAAACAGCCACGACCCATGCCGAGCGCGCCGCCGAGCTCAACGAGCAGTACGTCCCCATGGTGGACACCATCAAGATCCAGGCCCTCGGAGCGCAGGCCGATGATTTGCTGACCGAAAAGGACTTTGACGGCGCCATCAGCAAGTATGAGCAGGCCTCCGAAATTGACCCGGGCCAGGCGATCATCTACTACAATATGTCGCTCGCCTATGCCCACAAGAAAGAGCTGAGCAAAGCCCTCGAATTCGTCGACAAGGCCATCGCTCTGGACCCTGCGGACGCCGAGTTCCAACAGCGCAAGATACAGTTGGAAGATATGTTTCAGAAGGAGTTGTCAAAACCCCTGGAATTATAGAATCTGTCAGCCGGGCACATGGAACCGGAAACGGCAGTAAATCATTGCAGCCGGTTCGTGGAGCGCCTGGGGGATCATCCCCCGGATGCACCGCCCGGATATTCAGGAAATGAGGAGATAGAATGACAGGAAAGTATTTCGCAGCACCCATCGCCGTAATCGTGCTGATGACCTTTGCGGCCCCATCCCGCGCCCAGCAGGGCACCAAGGTGGCCATCATCAGCATCCAGCAGGCCATCGCCCAGAGCGTGGACGGTCAGAAGGCGGCTCAGGATCTACAGGGCCGGTTCGCCCCCAGGCGCGCGGAACTGGAAAGCCAGCAGACTGAAATTTCGGCTCTCCAGGATCAGTTGCGCAACCAGGGCGCCACGCTCAGCGACGATGCCCGCAACAAGCTGCTTCGCGCCATTGACGACAAGACCCGTGTCTTCAACCGCGCCAATGAGGATGCCACCGCGGAGTTCCAGCAGGCCGAACAGGACGCGATCAACGAGATCGGGCGCAAGATGATGGCCGTGATCACGGACTTCTCCACAACCAACGGCTACAGCATCGTGCTGGATGTCTCCTCTCCACAGACGCCCGTGCTGTATGCTGCGCAGACGTCGGACATCACACCCGCCATCGTTGAGCTGTACAACCAGACGCATGGCGCCGCCGCTGCGCCTGTCGCCGCACCTGCACCTGCGGCCGCGACACCTGCGGCCACACCGGCCCCGGAAGCTCCGGCGGCAGCACCCGCTCCCTAGAAATTCACATTGTCAGAAGTATCGATGAAACAGCTGGTTCGGCCTCACCGGACCGGCTGTTTTTTTTCTGTGGATATGATCTTGAGTGGGTCAGGGTAAAACCGGGCGGCAAAACCGGTGGGTGAAAAGAAAATCTTTCCGGGCTCAATCCGGGCTTCCCGGATCGGCGTTTGTGCTCATCGAACTCCATGGGGACCTATTGCCCCTTGCTGGCCACCTGGATGCGGATCAGGGCTCGCTGGAGCGAAACCGTGGCACGGTCCAGATCCATATCCGGCCCGTTCTCGGCCAGCCGTTTCTCGGCCCGCAGTTTCGCTGACTGGGCCCGTTCCAAGTCGATATCCCCGGGCCGCTCGGCCGCCTCGGCCAGCACCGTCACCTGTTCGGGAAGCACTTCGAGGAATCCTCCCGTCACGACCAGCCGCTCGGTGCTATTGCCCCGCCGATAGCTGAGTTCCCCCACCCTCAACTCCGACAGGAGCGGGGCATGGCCGGGGAGAATCCCCAGGTAGCCTTCCAGTCCCGGAGCCTGAATCGACTCCACGTCCTCCCGCACCAACTGTTTGTGCGGAGTTACCACCCGCAGCAGTATCATTTCGTCCATCGCTCTACCGAGTTCCTCGCGTCATCTACCCCGCGGCGCTATTTCGTCGAGGCCGCCAGCTTCTCTTCCTTCTCCAGCGCCTCTTCGATCGTTCCCACCAGATAGAACGCCTGTTCGGAGATGTTGTCGTGCTTGCCTTCCACGATCTCGGAAAAGCCTTTGATCGTGTCGGCCAGCTTCACATATTTGCCCGCCAGTCCCGTGAACTGCTCGGCGACGAAGAAGGGCTGGGACAGGAACCGCTGAATCTTGCGTGCCCGTGCCACCACCAGCCTGTCCTCCTCCGCCAGCTCGTCCATGCCCAGAATGGCGATAATGTCCTGGAGATCCCGGTAGCGTTGGAGCACCTGCTTCACCTCGGCGGCCACGCGGTAATGCTCCTCGCCGAGGATGCGCGGGTCCAGAATGCGCGAGGTGGATGTCAGCGGGTCCACGGCCGGATAGATGCCCAGCTCCGCGATCTGCCGCGAGAGGACCGTCGTCGCATCCAGATGGGAGAACGTCGTTGCGGGCGCCGGGTCGGTCAGGTCATCGGCCGGGACGTAGATCGCCTGCACGGAGGTAATCGAACCCTTCTTCGTGGAGGTGATGCGCTCCTGCATCTCACCGAGTTCCGATGCCAGGTTCGGCTGATAGCCCACCGCGGAGGGCATTCGTCCGAGCAGGGCGGAGACCTCGGAGCCGGCCTGGGTAAAGCGGAACACGTTGTCGATAAACAACAGCACATCCGAGCTTTCCTCGTCGCGGAAGTACTCGGCAACAGAAAGCCCCGTCAGTCCCACGCGCAGCCGTGCTCCGGGCGGCTCGGTCATCTGCCCGTAGACCAGCGCGACCTTCGACTTCTTCCAGTCCTTCGGGTCGATGACGCCGGACTCCTGCATCTCCAGCCACAGGTCGTTTCCCTCGCGCGTCCGCTCGCCCACTCCGGCGAACACGGAGAAGCCGCCGTGATGCAGGGCGATGTTGTTGATCAACTCCATGATGATGACGGTCTTGCCCACGCCCGCGCCGCCGAACAGTCCCGTCTTGCCGCCCTTCATGTAGGGCTCGAGCAGGTCGATCACCTTGATGCCCGTCTCGAACATCTCCAGGTTCACGTTCTGCTCGTTGAAAGCCGGCGCCGGACGGTGAATGGGGTACATCGTCTCCGCCTCCACCGGGCCCATCTTGTCCACGGGACGGCCGAGCACATTCAGTACGCGGCCCAGCGTCTGGCGGCCCACCGGGACCATGATCGGCGCGCCCGAATCGATCGTCTTCATACCGCGCACCATGCCGTCGGTCGGCTCCATGGCCACGCAGCGCACGCGGCCCTCGCCCAGGTGCTGCTGCACCTCCAGCGTCACATCGATCTTGACCGGCCCGTCGAATCCTTCGCTCGTCACCCGGATCGCGTTGTGAATCTTCGGCAGATGCTGCTCCTCGAACTGCACATCCACGACCGGTCCCAGCACCTGTATCACGCGTCCCACATTCATTTCTTTTGCGTCCGCCACTTGGCTTCGATCCTCCCTTGCCCGCCCCGGCCGGGCGGCTTTCGCGCCGGCCAGCGTCCGGACATGTTGCTTGGTCAAATGCTCAATCGTTCGATCAAACTAATGAGATTACATGCAACCCACCATCCAAGTCAAAATCATATTCACCCAGCTTTATTCACCAATGGGAGCGCCATTTTCCTTCTCGCGGGCTTCCACCAGAGCCGTGAACCCCGGCGACCGTTTCCGCAGCCGTTCCCGGTCGATCCCGCCGCCCCGCATCAGGTAGTCATAGGCAAAGCCGACCGGGTCCAGATCCATCTTCTCCCGGAACCGCTCGTACCACACGAAGCTGCGGGAGGCCACACCGAGCACCTTGTCGACCACGGGCCTGCGCGCTCTTTCAAACTCCGCCAGCGCCGCTCTCACATCCCGGACGTCCTGGAAGGCCGCGGCCAGCGCGACCGCATCCTCGAACGCCATCTTGGTCCCCGAGCCGATGGAAAAATGCACCGTCCGGAGCGCATCCCCGATCAGCACCACGTTCTCATGCGTCCAGTGCCGGTTGCCCACCACCTTGAACCGCAGCCACTCGGACTTGTTCGTCATGAGCCCGTGCCCGCCCAGGTCGGCTTCCCCACCCAGGTCCACCTCGAAGACCCGCTCGCAATACCGCCTCTGCCCGTCCTCATCCATCCGCTCCATCCCCGAGTTCGCCCACGTCTCCGCATCGCACTCCACAATGAACGTGCTCGCCTCCGGACTGTAGCGGTAATGATGCGCCACGAACGCCCCGGCCTGGTTCTCCCGGAACGTCAGCGTCAGGCAGTCGAACAGTTGGCGCGTCCCGTACCATGCATACCGGTTCGTCAGTTGTTCCACGGTCGGCTGGAACGCCTGTTCGTATGTTTGCCGCACCAGACTGTTCGCTCCATCGGCGCCCACGATCAGGTCGCAGTCGCCAAACTCTCCGATATCCGCCTGCTGGGGCAGACGCCGCCCGGCCCGATCACCTGAAGTTGGAGAAAACGGGTCCTTACACCATAATAAGCAAACCGTACAAGAAGCTGGAGGAATGGATGAGCTATCTTAGAAGACTCCCCAAGTTCGAGTACTTGGCGCCCCGCAATGTGACTGAAGCCTGCGAATACGTAGCCAAGTACGGGAGCGAGGCCAAGCTTTTGGCCGGTGGAACGGATCTCCTCCTGATCATGCGGCGCCGGGAGCTTGTGCCACGTTATGTGATTGGCCTCAAGAACGTACCTGAACTCGACTTTATTCGACTGAATGAAGACGGCAGCCTGGTCATTGGTGCCATGTCAACTTGTTGGGCGATCCAGCGCTCACCGATCATCCGACAGCGTTATGGCTTTCTGGCAGAGACCGCTGCCGATATCGGCAGTGTCGAGAACCTGCATGTCAGCACGATCGGCGGCAATCTCTGTGGCGGACTGCCTTGTGTGGACCTTCCCGCCCCACTATTGACCCTGGCGGCTAAAGTGAAGCTGGCTAGCACCCGTGGGGAGCGAATCGTTCCTCTGGAAACCTTTTTTCTTGGGTATGAGAAAACAGCTTTGGCGCCCGACGAGGTGCTGTCAGAGATCCTGGTTCCACCTGAGGTGCTCAAAGGCGGTGGTGCCTACATAAAATTTCACGACCGCCACATGATCGATATCACCACCACAGGAGTCGGTGCGTATCTGACGCTTGCGTCCGATGGACAGACCATAACAGACGCCAAGATCGCTCTGACCACCAGCGCCCCGGTTCCCTTGCGCGTGAAGGGCGCGGAGACTGCCCTGCGCGGTCGAGCGCTGACGGATAAGCTCCTCGAAGAGGCGATTGAGCTGGCAGCCCAGGAGGCGCTTCCTCGGTCGTCGTGGCGGTCCAACAAGGAGTTCCGCTTGGAGCTGATTCGGACGCTGGTCAAGCGGGCCCTCCGACAAGCCTGGCTGAGGGCCAAGGAGGCCACTCCGCCAGTGAGTTCTGATCACTGGCTAGTTCATCCAATTTATTCGCAGATCGGAGGTATGCATTGAAGAACCGAGTAGCAGTTTCCCTGAAGGTAAACGGGGAGCTTTTCGAACTGTTTATCCCGCCCTGGCAGTTGCTCCTGGACTGCCTTCGGGACGACTTAGGCTTGACCGGAGCAAAACGATGCTGCATCGAAGGACAGTGTGGCGCATGTACGGTCTTGATCGACGGGATGCCCGTCAACGCTTGCCTCTATTTAGCAATCGAGGCCCAAGGCAAGGAGATCTTGACGATCGAAGGCTTCGGCAAAAATGGAGAACTGCATCCGATTCAACGGGCCTTTGTGGAGCGGGGGGCAGTGCAGTGCGGCTTTTGCACGCCAGGCTTGGTGGTCGCTACCAAGGCGCTCTTGGATTCAACCCCCAAACCAAGCGAGGACGATGTCCGGATTGCGCTGTCAGGACACCTATGTCGTTGTGGATGCTACGGTCAAATTACTGATGCTGTCTTAGAGGCAGCCCAGGTGATGACCCAAAAAGCTCCCTAGGGAGCCAGGAGGAAATTCTATGCCGACTTTGGAAGAGGTCATCAAGAAAGAAGGATATAGCGTTATCGGACACCCTGTTCCCAAGCAGGACGCTTGGGTGAAGGTCACTGGTGAGGCCAAGTTCGCGGACGATCTATACTTCCCGGGGATGCTTTATGGCAAGCTCCTCCGCAGTCCCCATCCTCATGCCAAGATCCTTCATATTGATACCAGTCGTGCCGAAAAGCTTGCCGGTGTTCGTCAGGTCATCACCGCAAAAGATTTCCCCGGGGTGAAGTACGGAAACTTTGCTCATACCCGTGACTATCTTCCGCTGGCTGCAGACCGAGTTCGTTATATCGGGGAAGAGGTGGCCGCGGTAGCGGCTGTGGATTTGGACACGGCGGAGGAGGCTTTGGACCTGATCGAGGTGGAGTACGAGGTCCTACCGGCGGTCTTCGACTCCGAAGAGGCGATGCAGCCCGATGCGCCGCAGCTCTATGACCATGTGGCCAATAACGTCGCTGCGGAAAGCCATTTTGAGTTTGGTGACGTGGAGAAAGGGTTCGCGGAGTCGGACCATGTCCGAGAGGACACCTTCGAGACGCAGCCCATGAAACACGCCATGCTCGAACCGCATGCATGCGTCGGCCTTTGGGAGGTTACCGGAGATGTTACCCTGTGGTCCTGTAAATCGAGCCCCTATGTCGTTTGGCGTCATTTGGCGATGGGGCTGGATATCGACCCCGGAAAAATTCGCGTCGTTCAGACCTATATAGGCGGGAGCTTCTCCGGAGGCAAGCAAGAAGCCATGCCAATGGATTTTTGCGCCGTCATGCTCTCCAAAAAGGCAGGCCGCACGGTGAAAATCGTCCACAACATGGACGAGGTGCTGACGATTGGTCACATGCGTCACCCCATGAAGCTTTGGCTGAAAACGGGGGTGAAGAAGGATGGAACTCTGATCGCTCAGCATTGCAAGATCGTCGCCAACGGTGGCGCTCATTCCAGTATTGGGCAGCTCAGTATTTTCCTTCCCGGCTTAGGGTTGAATCTTCCCTATCGGGTTCCCAACGTAAAGTTCGACGCCTATCGCACTTACACTAACAACGGGTTTGCCGGGGCACTGCGCAGCCATACGCAGCCTCAGATTTGCTTCGCCCGCGAATCCCAGTTGGAAATGATTGCGGAAGAATTGGAATTGGACCCCGTTGATATCCGGCTCAAGAACGTCCGCCAGGGTGGCGAGGTAACCCCCAGCGGATTTCGCCTGGAGACCTTCGGGATTACTGAGGGCATTGAAAAGGTAGTGTCAGCTTCGGGATGGCGGGAAAAGTACAAGAAGCTACCTCGGGGACGGGGCATTGGCATGGCCGCTAGTGGCATGATCAGCGGCGCCCGCCTCATGTCCCACTCAGCTTCCTCTGCCGAGATTCGGGTTCGAGAAGATGGAACAGTGACTTTAATGACGGGATCCACCGATGCGGGGCAGGGGGCCGACACGGTGCTATCGATGATAGCGGCCGAGGTGCTGGGAGTCAGGACAGAGGATGTCCTTTACGCCATGGTTGATTCGAATGTGACCCCTCTGGACCCAGGCACCTTCAGCTCTCGGGTAACTTTATGGACCGGCAACGCGGTGAAACGCGCTGCCGAGGATGCCCGCAAGCCATTGGAAGAGGTAGCATCAAAGAAACTCCAGGTCGATTCAAAGGACTTGGTCTTCCGGGATCGGCGGGTGTTCGTCCGGAATCAGCCAGGAAAAGGCCTCGATCTCGCCCAAGTCGTGCGTATGGTTCAGAATCGTCTGGGACATCCCGTAGTGGGAAGAGGTTCCTATAGCAGCGGGGATGACCCTATTGCCGTCCGCGGCGGCCATGGCAACGTCTCTCCGGCCTATAGCGCCAGCGCCGTTGTGGTGGAAGTGGAAGTCGATCTGGAAACTGGTCTAGTTACCCTGGTAGGAGTATGGGCTGCCAGCGACTGCGGGTTTCCTTTGAACCCAATGCTCGTGGCAGGGCAGGCCATGGGCGCCTTTACTATGAGCATGGGGCAGGCGCTCTATGAAAACCTGATTCGCATCGACGGAAAAGTGATGAATGCATCATTCCGAGACTACAAGATTCCACTGATTTTGGATCTGCCGAAGGTGGAAAACGTTAAGCTCTTTGACGTTATTACCCAGGATTCCAACGGCCCGTTCGGTGCTAAGGAAGCGGGACAGGGTCCTGGCGATGGAGTCATTGGTGCTATCGCGAATGCTGTATGCAATGCCACTGGAGCGCGAATCAAGAGTTTGCCGATCTCTCCAGATAGGGTGCTCTTCGCACTTCAAAAGGGATCAGCTTGATATTGATACCCAACGGAAATCCCGAGGACTAGAGAGTTCTCAATCTGAACGTGCGTTATCGAATTGGAGTGCACGATCATTACCGTGGAAATGTATGACAAAGCTTGGCGGAACAAGCTGGGGAGGATTGCTCTGTCTTTCCCGCATGTTTCGAAAGCTCCCCAATGTTTGCCCGGTGCTTCCGCAATCCAATGTTGTTAAGTAGTCTCTGAAATCGCCGAGTCTCTTCCCAAAAGGCCACATTGGGCCGGAACATGAATCCACAGATGGATCTTGTCAAGCGCGAGAAATCGGGGATGGACGTGAACATGTCGCGGAACGTCAGTTGATTCCTGGCCACTCGTGAATGGGCCATGTACGACTGATTCACGGACTGTTCACGGACCGATATATTAATTAAGTCTGCCAAATTTGCAAGAATCATTCCCATCCACACCTCACACCTCATCACGCCCACGATATCTCCCCCATCGACCACACCACTACCCTCACACCTTTCCACGGCAACTCCGAACGGGCGCCTCCGGCCTGCCGGCCCCGCGCTGATCCCCCACGGCCAAACATCATACCCGATCCCCACCCCCACTCCTGCCCACTCCCTCGCCACCCTTCGCCTTCCCTTCACTACCAGCACAAGGTCGAGGCAGGCGAGCATCGCGAGTCCGAACCAGTAAGCTGCCACGCAGTGGCCCTGCCGAAGGCCATTGCGCAGCCACAGCGGAGCAAATGAACCCACACCTCCGGCATAAATTTCGCTGGTCCAGTGAGGCGACCGAAGGGTGTCCGAACTACTACTCCACGCAGTGACCCGAGCGCAGTTGCACCGCGCTGCAACGAGCGCCCTCATAAATGCACAGCCTCTCCCATCCTCGGTGAGCAGCCCCACAGGGGCGCAGCGAACCAATGGCTGGACGCAGTCCCATTGCGAGCCGGAGCAACTGTAGACCGCACGAAGTGCCCGAAGGCCCGAGCGCAGTCTTGATGGAACAAATTTATTCTCTCATATGATCCACCCAGCGGCTTAGCACGGTGAGGCGAGCATCGCGAGTCCGAACGACTACTCCGCGAAGCGGTCCGAGCTACTACTCCGCGAAGCGGCCGAAGTGATTCACTGGATCGTTTCGCGCAGTGCCCGGAGGCAGTCCTTCCGGAACCATCGCATTCCGCCTACAATACTAAGGTCCTTCAGAACCGACCATGTCATCATCGCTCCCTCCATCGCCCCCAACATCGTCGCCTTCGGGGCCACCCTCCGGGCCGCCAGCGCATTCCGCCCCGCCGCTTCCCGATGCCACGAACCAACGTTGGGAGACCGTCATCGCCACCCTGGCGGGATTGTCCTGCGTCTCCATCCTGTTCTCCATCGCCGTCTCGCAGATCCTGCTCGGCGCGGCCGTCCTCTCGCTCCTCATCGCCCGCCGCCCGCTCCAGATTCCCGCGCGGCTCGGCATCCCGCTGGCCGGGTTCCTGCTGTGGAGCGTGCTCTCCATCCTCTTTTCCATCGATTCGGCCGCCGGCCTGCCCCATCTGAAGAAGCTCTACGTCTTCCTCGCCGTCCTGGTCGGCATGAACGCCTTCTCGCGCCCGCTCCACGTCCGCCGCGCCGTACAGGGCATCATCACAGGCGGCGCGGTGGCCGCCATCGTCGGCCTCGGCCAGTTTATCTATGACCTCTACATGTACAGCGAAGCCGGTCTGCCGTTTTACGAAAACTACATCACGCACCAGATCACCGGCTTCATGAGCCATTGGATGACATACAGCGGCCAGCTTCTCCAGGTCTCGCTGCTCCTGCTGGCCTTCCTGCTCTTTCACCAACGCCTGATACGCCGCGCCTGGGGATGGCCCGCCCTCGGCCTCATCGGACTTGCCCTGCTCGCCGCCTTCACTCGCGGCGCATGGCTCGGCACGCTGGCCGGCATCACTTTGCTGCTGTTTTTCTATCGCAAGTGGACGGCGTTGCTCGTTCCGGCGCTGGTGCTAGCCGCCTACCTGCTCGCTCCCGCCTCGGTGCAGCGCCGCGCCGACTCGATCGCTCATCCCGAGCAGGATTCCTCCGCGGCATCGCGCATCGTCATGGCCCGCACCGGCATCAGGATGATCCGCGCGCACCCATTATTCGGCGTCGGTCCGGAACGCATCGGACCGGAGTTTCACAACTACGTCCCGGCCGGCGCAGTGCTGCCGCCGGCATGGTACGGACATCTCCACAACACGTTCCTGCAGATCGGGGCCGAGCGAGGACTGCCCTGCCTGCTGTTTTTTTTGTGGTTCCTGTTTGCGATTCTCCGCGAGCATATGACCCTTCGCAGCGATACCGACCCGTTCGTCTCCACCCTGGGTTACGGGGTCGTCGCCATCACGGTGGGCATGATGGTGCTCGGGTTGTTCGAATTCAATTTCGGCGACTCTGAGGTCCTAACGCTCTACCTGTTCGTGGTCTCATTCTCATCAGGACTCGCGCGGATGGCGGGCACGGGAACACCTTGTTCACCGGCTTTTTCACCGGCTTTTTCCTCTGGCCTTTCCTCCGGCGGGCGGAGTGCCGGAAGATCAGCTATCCACATCTGATACAGTAGAAACTTGTGGCAGTCGTGAGGTCCGATAGCTTGGAATATTCCTACAATTTTGAGCCCTATTCGCTCGCTGGAAAAGTCGTTCTGCTGGCTGGGGGCACGGGCGGCCTGGGCGCCGCAACCGCCGCTCTGCTCGCCCGGGAAGGCGCAAAGCTCGTCATCGGCTATCGCTCCAACCATCAGCACACCAATAAGTTACAGGAATCCCTTGCCTCCCTCACCTCGGCAGTCTCCCTGATCGATGGCGATCTCACTGAACCGGCCACCGTCGGCCAATATATCCAACAAGCTGTTTCTTTGTGGCCACTTACAGCCGTTGCCCTGTTCCCTGGAGACCCCGCGCGTATCGCCGCCCAGGAAGCACCCACCGAGGCTCAGGAGATCGCCCGGCTGCAACACTCCTGGAATCAGAATTTTATAGGCCCCTATCGTCTGGCCCAAAAGGCCACCCGGCAGATGGCCTCGCAGGGCACGGGTGGAAGTATCGTCTTCATTTCCACCATGCAAGCTACTGTTCCCTTTCGAAATAACACTGCTTATGCGGCTCCCAAAGCCGCCCTCCAGCACGCCGCGCGAGTGCTGGCTGCGGAGTTTGGAGGCGAGCCGAACATTTTCGTAAACGTTGTAGCACCAGGAGTTACCACATCCGGCATGGCTCGATCCAGCGTCGCCAGCGGTAAATACGAACCCTTCGTCAAAAACGGAATCATTCCCCGTTACGGCGGCGCGGAGGACATCGCAAGAGCGGTGCGTTTTCTATTGTCCCCAGACTCTTACATCACCGGGCAGATCATCACCGTGGACGGAGGGCTGACGCTTCGGCGTTAGGATTCATCGACATGAACCTCGCTCAGGACCCAGTTATCAACCGTTTGATTTCATTGATGAACGTTGTCCCATCGGACCGGATTCTGGAGATCGGTTGCGGCGAGGGAGCCCTCTGCCGCGCACTTGCTCCCTTTGCGACCGAAGGCGTGATCGTGGGTCTGGATTGCTCCAACGACGCGATCCGCGCGGCGCGATCCTTGTCGATCGATCAGGACAATATCCTGTATGTCTGGGGTGAAGCGGAACAGGTTCCCTGGCAGGATAATTACTTCTCCCATTCCCTTCTCGTCGATACGATCCACGAGCTTGCAGTCCCTGAAAAAGTGCTGCCGGAACTACTCCGCGTTCTTTCCCCGGAAGGAACTTTGTGGATCGTCCACACCGCGAACCAATCCACCCACCCAGTGCCTGCATCCGGGCGCACGCGAACGAATCCGGTGGAATGGATGGAGTTACTGAGGGAAAGCGGATTCGCCGGGTTGCATTATGGAGTGCCAGCTACTGACCCAACCTCGGAGGAGATCGAGATGGCCCCTTGGGATAATACAGGCGGGGGTTTATCCGCCTTCGTGGAGGGAATGCTGAACTCCGCGCGGAAACCGTCGGAATAAACCGGGTGGGATCAACTGTGGAATTCGTGAAATTTTAGCGAAGACTTCCCCGCCCCCCATGTTCAGGCGGCATCCAGGTACTTGCAGTCCTCATTGGGGCATGCAAGAGTCGTGCCCGCCTTCGTCGTCTTCTCGATCAGATAGGGAGATTTGCACTCCGGACAGGCTTTGGGAACAGGTTTGTTCCATAGGCTGAACTTACACTTGGGATACCGATTACAGCTATAGAAGGCTTTGCCGCGGCGAGAGCGCTTCTGAACCAGCTGACCCTTTTTGCACTCCGAACATTCCACGCCCGTGGTCTCCTGCTTGATGTACTTACAGGTGGGATAGGTGCCGCAGGAGGTGAACTCACCGAAACGGCCCTCGCGCAAAACGAGTTGGTTCCCGCAGTCGGGGCATTTTTCCTCGAGCGGAACGGGCGGTTTCTTTTCAGCCTGTCCGATGCGGCGGGTGGTCTTGCAATCCGGATAACCGGAGCAGGCCAGGAACTGGCCGAACCGGCCGCGCTTCAGTACCATCGATTTCCCGCAATTCTGGCAATCTTCCTGCTGGTCCTCCTCCTGAAGACCGGCCTTCTCGGCTTCCAGGGCGCTTTTGGGCAACTCGCGCGTGTTCGTGCAGTCTGGATGGCCGGAGCAGGCCAGAAAGCTCCCGTACCGTCCCCATCGGATGACCATGGGCTTGGTGCATTTCTCACACACCTGGTCCGTGGGCTTCTGCATGCGCTTGATGTCGGCCATCTGCTCACCAGCAAGCGCAAGGTCTTTTGAGAACTTCCCGTAGAAATCACCGAGCATCTCCACCCACTTCTGTTTCCCTTCCTCGATCTCATCGAGGGAGTCTTCCATGCGGGCCGTGTATGCCGGATCGAACAACTCCTTAAAATTCTCCACCAGCAGGTCGGCCACAACGGTCCCGAGCTCGGTGGGAAAGAAACGGCTCTTGACCTTCTCCACGTACTCGCGATCCTGAATCGTGGAGAGGATGGAGGCGTAGGTGGACGGGCGCCCAATGCCCTTTTCTTCCAGCACCTTCACCAGGCTGGCTTCGTTATAGCGCGGGGGGGGCTCTGTAAAGTGCTGATCCGGCGCCACGGAAACCAGGACGAGTTCCTGCCCCTGCTTCACCTCGGGCAGCCGCCGCCCCAGCCCCTCCGCCACGTCATCCTTCTGGTCCGTCGCCTCCTCATAGACTTTGAGGAAACCGTCGAACTTCAACACCGAGCCGGTCGTCCGCAACCCGAATTCGCCGGCCTGAATTTCAATCGACGTCTGATCAAACAGCGCGGGACGCATCTGCGAAGCCACGAAGCGTTGCCAAATCAGCCGGTAGAGCTTGGCTTCATCATTGCCGACGTATTTCGCGACACGGTCCGGAGAAAGCTGCGCGGAGGTGGGACGGATGGCTTCGTGGGCATCCTGGGCACCCTTCTTGCTGCGATAGACATTCGGCTTTTCCGGCAGGTATTTGTCGCCGTATTGGTTGCCGATCCAAGCCCTGGCATCTGCCAACGCGCTGTCGGACACGCGGGTGGAATCCGTGCGCATGTAGGTAATCAGACCAACGGTGCCTTCCTCTCCGATCTCGACGCCCTCATAGAGTTTCTGCGCCAGGCCCATCGTGCGTTTGGCTGAGAATCCGAGCTTGCGGGACGCATCCTGCTGGAGCTTGGCGGTAACGAAGGGAGGAGTTGGATTGCGCTTTACCTGTTTGGTAGCGGTTGCCGAAACGACGTATTTTTCCTTTTCCAGCAGCGCCTGGATCCGGGTTGCCTCGGCCTCATCCCGGATGAGAATTTTTCCCTGATCGACCTGGGCCTGGATGCTGCCGGACCCGGATTCACCACGAACAACCAGATCCTTGCCATTGCGCTTGACCAACCGTGCTTCAAACGGAGGCGGCTCCGCCCCCGTCACCTGCGCCGCCAAGGTCCAGTACTCTTCCTTCACGAAGGCTTCGATCTCTCTCTCCCTCTCCACGACGAAGCGCAAGGCGACGGTCTGGACGCGGCCGGCCGACAATCCCCGGCGGACCTTGTCCCACAACAACGGGCTGATCTTGTAACCGACGAGACGGTCCAGAATCCGGCGGGTCTGCTGGGCATCCACCAGCTTCGCATTGACCTCGACGGGGTTTTCAACGGCCTGCTGAATGGCGGATTTGGTGATCTCGTTGAACAGAATCCGGTAAACGGGCTTGCCGTTTCCCAGCTCTTCGGCCAGATGCTGGCAGATCGCCTCCCCTTCCCGGTCCGGGTCAGCCGCCAGATAGATCGAGCTGGCCTTCCCGGCAGCCTTTTTCAGTTCCTGAATGACCTTGGCGCGTGCCGGTATGGGCTCATAGGTAGGACGGAAGTTCTGATCGACATCGACACCGAGATCCTTGCCGGGCAGATCCTTGATGTGCCCGAGAGAGGCCTTCACCAGGTATTGCGAGCCGAGATAACGGTTGATCGTCTTGGCCTTGGCGGGCGACTCCACGACGACCAGCTTCTTTCCGGAGCTCTTGGTCGGCTTGCTCGCGGGTGCCTTCTTGGCGGCCCTGGGCTTGGCGGCCTTTTTCGACTCTGTTTTCTTCTTTGCCGGCGCTTTCGGCATATTTACATCCACTCTCCACTCATTAGATCGTCCAGCAGGTCAAAAAGTTTTCACAAAATTTTTCCCGGGAAGCTGGCGAATCAAATTCTTAAACTCCAACTCCAGCAGCGTTGCCAGCACCTCCGAGGAGGAATGTTCCGGCAACACAGTCAGGATTTCATCAATATGAACCGATTCATCCACTTTCAGCAAGTCATAAATTTTTCGCTCTGTTTCCGAAAGTGATTCTGCAACAAGGGATGCCTTCGTCTCGGAGTTCGTTGCCCCCGAGGCGGAACCGAGCCGGGAGCGAACGCCGGCGGGCAGTTCCTCGACCACATCCTGCCAGTCTTGAACGAGCTTAGCTCCTTGTTTTATAAGGACATGCGGTCCCCAACTGTTCTTATTGGTAATGGAGCCGGGGATGGCAAAGACTTCCCGGTTCTGTTCCATGGCAAGCCGGGCCGTGATGAGCGATCCGCTGTGTTCCGCGGCTTCCACGACAATCACGCCCACCGAAAGCCCGCTGATGACCCGATTGCGGATCGGAAAGTTCTGAGGGGCCGGAAAAGTGCCGAGGGGGAACTCGGAAAGCAACAATCCCTTTTCTGCGATTTCCGCATGAATCTTTTTATTTTCAGACGGATAGACAACATCAATTCCGGAGCCAAGGACGGCGATCGTTTTTCCCTTGGCTTTCAAAGCACCCTGGTGAGCCGCCGAATCAATCCCTCGTGCCATCCCGCTGACGATGACCAGTCCCAGGGCTGCCAGATCCGTGGCGATGCGCTCGGCCATGGCCCTGCCGTATGCAGTGGGTCGCCGGGAACCTACAATCGCCAGACAAGGCGCCTCCAGCAGATCCAGGTCGCCTCGATAATAGAGAAGCAGGGGAGGGTCGAAGATTTCACGCAGCGCTGCCGGATAGCGTTCCTCATTGACGGTCAGGAAGCGCAGCCCCTGCTGTCGCGCCTTGTCGGCTTCCTGAATCGCCTGCTCGAAAACGGTTCCGGCCGAAAGGGCGCGCACGACGTGGGATTTCACTCCCAGCGATTCCAGCTCGGTAACCGATGCATGGAAGATGCCGGTGGCCGAGCCGATCTCCTGGATCAGCCGGAGAGCGGTACGATTCCCGAGGCCGGGCACGGACCGCAGGGCGAGCCAATGGAGCTGCTCTTCATCCGCAGCGGCATCGGCAGCGGCAGCGGAGACGGGCGAATGAACGTTTTTTTTCTTTTCCTCCAAGGTGGGATGAATCTATCGGAGTCGAAATTGTTTTGTCAACCCATATCCGTTTCCCGCCGCATTCCCGCCATTGCAGGGCGAGATGAAATCCTCCTCCTGCAATCTCCCGCAAATATGGTAGATTAATCCATTGGCCACGGGGCTCCTGTAACAGATGAGCAGGTCATTCCAATCCAATTCCAGGCTCAGCAGTGACTGAAATCAAGCCATTCATCATAAAGGAGAAGTAATGGATCCACGAGTAGATGTGTTTTGCCATATTTTACCGAAGCGCTACGACGCAGCTAGGTGGGAACGTGCGGAAAAGTCGAACTTTGTCGAACACAGCCCCTCCCACCTGAAGTACGTGAAGGGGGGCAAATCCCCAGATCAGGAGAATTACAAGGTGCTGGTGGACCTGGACGCCCGGTGGCGGATGATGGATGAGTTCGAAAACTACCGTCAGGTAATCAGCGTGGCCTCGCCTCCGGTGGAAGCGGTGGACCAGGACGACAGCGAGTATCTGGCCAAGATCCTGAACGACGAGATGGCCGAGCTGGTGGAGAAATATCCGGACCGGTTTGCCGGCGCGGCATGTTCTCTTCCCATGAACAAGCCCGATGCGGCGGCGCGCGAGCTGGAACGATGCCTGAAGGATCTGAAGTACTGCACGCTTCAGATTTTTTCCAACGTCAACGGCAAACCTCTGGACCTGCCCGAGTTCCGGCCCATCTTCCAGATCATGGCCGAGCACGATCTGCCGATCCTGTTGCATCCGGCGCGCTCGATCAAGCACTGGGACTACTCCTCCGAGCCGGATTCGAAGTTCCTGATCTGGCAGGTTTTCGGGTGGCCTTACGAGACCACGGCCGCGATGACGCGCATCGCCTTCGGCGGCATTCTGGATGATTACCAGGACCTGAAGATCATCTGCCATCACACGGGCGCGATGGTGCCCTTCTTCCAGGGCCGGATCGTTTCCATGTACCGGATGCTGGAGCCGCTGATCGTCGCCGAGCGGGGCAACCGGCCCTTCAGCAAGCCCATCATCGAATATTTCCGCTCCTTCTACGGCGATGTCTCCACCTTTACGACCGCGTCGATCGAGTGCGCGGCGGATTTCTTCGGCGCCGATCACCTGATCTTCGGCTCCGATGCCCCGTTTGACTTCGAGGGGGGCCGGGCCTCGATCCGTGAATGCAGCGAGGCTATCCAGAGTTCACGGATCAGCGCGGAAGATCAGAGCAAGATCTTCTACAAGAACTTCGAAACACACTTCCGGCTTCCGGCCACGGTTCAGGCGAAAGCCTGATCAGGTTCTGCTGCAGGAAGTTGGAACAGATGGAAAGATAGAATCCCGTTTCCGGGCGACAGGCCAGATGGAGTTGGCGCAGGGGCAGCGCGGAGACGGGATTTACTTCTTAAAGCATTTTGCCAAAGTGCTGGCGATGCTGACCAGGGCGGTCAGATCCCGGATAGTGAAATCGTTTCCGGCGGTAGTCGCCGATTTCCCTTTTCTGGAAACCTGGATCGCCCCTTCCGCCTTCCCATTCACCAGCAGGGGAACGCTCATGATCTTCTGGATCGGGTGGCGGTCCTGTTGGGTCTTATCCAGTTTCACGGCCTCGAATATGGTGGGGTGTTTCTGGGCGGAAAAGTTGTTGATCATCTCCGGCCTTTTGTCCCGGACCGTGCGAACAGCGAGCGAACTGGTGGTGCTCATGGGGATGTTGCCCATCGTTTTCAGCTTGAACGGAAAGAGGAAACTAAGAGCCGCGCCATTGGCAGCAAGTTGCAGGATCGCCACTTCGTCGTTCTTCAGGGAAAACATCCGGGAAAATTCACCGGCAATCTTTGTGATCACTTCCTCTCCCAGGCCCGTTCCGGCCTTGTTGATCTCATCCACCAGGCGGGCGATCTCCGTTGCAGGAGTAGCCCCCGATCCGCCGTCCGTCATTTATGATTCCTTTCTCCGCTTCTCGTGTTGCATCTGGACCACATTATAAACCATATATCGAAAACATCCTTGCATTCAGACGAGGTATGAAACATTACACTGTAACGAGTCAGGCATCCGGAGATTCCTGGCCGGTTTTTCGATATTGACGGTTCTTCCAGGAAACGCCGCGCCCGGCGAGCGTTCGGAACATGGAATCCAACGTGATGGCGGAATAGAGGACGGCGCCAATGGGAACCATCAGAGCGTACGCCCAGCGCAACTTCAGAAAATGCAGGATGGGAATATGCAGCAGAACGGAGATGGCCAGTTGTCCGGAAGCCAGGGCCAGGGCGACACGTTGGGAGAATAAAAGCGGCTCCGGCGCAGCCCCCAGTACCAAGGTCCAGACGAAAACGATCAGCGGCAACAGGTTGCAGAGGAGCGAGCCGCCTGTGGTTACCATGAGTTTTGCAACCGAGAAGCGGTGCCCGGCAAACGCGTTCTTACGCAGTCCCTCCCAGATCTCCCGGAAATTCCCGTACATCCGCGTCCGCAACAGATCCCGGGTGGCGGCGACGAATATGCGATGGCCGGAATGCTTGACGATTCTGGCGGTATTCAGATCATCGATCATCTCGGAGCGAATCCGCTCGTAGCCGCCGAGGCTGGCCCACAGATTGCGCCGCATCAGGATGTAACCGCCGGAAGCCAGGGCTACCGATGATGCCGGATCATTGATCTTCTTCGCGGGGAAGATGCTGGCCAGCAGCAGGGCGAAACCAGGCAGCAGGACTCTCTCCCAGAAACCCCTGCATTCCATAAAGGCGTAGATGGAGACCAGCTCGGCCTGCTCCCTGCCGGCTATCCACAACCCGGCGCGCAGGGCGTTGGGATGGAACAGGATATCCGCATCGGTGGCCAGGACCCACTCGCCGGTGGCCTGCTCGAAAGCGCGATGCAGGGCATAGTTCTTGCCGGTCCAGCCCGGGGGAGGGTTTTCCAGCCGGATGACTCGCAGCTTCCCCTCATGTTCCCGCGCGAGAGGCGCCAGCCATTCCCGGGTGCCATCCGACGAACCGTCATCCACCAGAATGACCTCGTAGTCGTCATAGTTCTGCCCCAGAAACCGGGGGAGCGAAGCGGGTAGAACATCCATTTCGTTTCGCGACGGAATCAGGATGGAGACCTTGGGAGAGCCGGACAACGGAAAACCATCTTCGCCGGAAACCAGGACATAGCCGCTCGCGTGAATCCAGTTCCATGCCGCCAGCAGGATCCACAGGCCCAGGCCCAGCCACAATGCTGCAATGAGCACCAACACAGGTTTCGCGCCCCCTCCGTAGCTGCCGGGCAAAGAGATTCGTGTACAAACGGATCAGCTATGATATAGGCTGAAAGAAGGAAAACCCAAGCCCCCGGATAGATTCCGAGCGGCAGAAGGAACGAGCGTGTTCGATCACATCAGGCCACTGGACCCGAAGACCGAAAAGCTGAAGCGCGCCCTGTTCATCGCGATCCCGATGGTGCTGCTGCTATCAGGATACGGGTACTACCTGTTCCGGAACTTCAGCGAGGAAACCGTGGTGCGCCGGTTTATGACGGCCCTGGTCGAGGAGGACTATGAAAAAGCTTACGAGACCTGGCAACCCGGCCAATTTTATAAGTTCCGCGATTTCCGTCAGGACTGGGGACGCGACGGGCTGACCGGCCCGATCACCGATTTTGCCATCGTCCGGTCGCGGCGGCGCGGCACGGGAGTCCTTGTTACCGTGGTGATGAATAACCGGCAGGAATTCGGCATCTGGGTGGAGCGGGAAACCAAACGCCTCAGCTTCCCCCCCTGATCTTTCCACCGGCAAATTGTGTCCGAATTTCCCGCCCCGTTCGCGGCTATCGGCAGACGAGTTTTCTTCAGCGCCTGAAGGCCCGCCTTGGCCACCTGCATGTCCTCCTTGTAATGACCGCCACTGACGGTAGACGAGTTTTCTTCAGCGCCTGAAGGCCTGCCTCGGCCACCTGCATGTCTTCCTTGTAATGACCGCCACTGACGGCAGACGGTTTACTTCAGCGCCTGAAGGCCCGCCTCGGCCACTTGCATGTCCTCCTTGTAATGACCGCCACTGACGCCGATGCCGCCGACCAACTGCTTCTCGATCTTGATCGGGATGCCGCCCCCGAAAACAACCAGCCGCGGCGTATGAACGATTCCGTGCAGCAGCGGCGGATCGTCCTTAATGAAATCAAACCATTGTGCCGTGGAGACGCCGAAGCTGACGGCGGTCCAGGCCTTATCCTGAGAGATCTGCAGCCCGATGACCGGCGCCCCGTCCATGCGGGAAAAGGCCTTCAGGTTCCCGCTCTCATCGACGATGGCGATGCACATCGGGCGCTTCATCTCTGTGGCTTTGGCCTCCGCGGCCGCGATCATCTTCCCGGCTGCCTCGGCGGAGATGGTTTGACGCGTCAAAGTATTCGACATGATTGAATCCTCCATTCAGAGATGTGTTACTGCTCTTGCGTTGCGGGACGCACGGGACTGCTGCGGCCCAGATACATTCCTATCAATTATATTGGCGCTTCCATTGGCAATTACAATTGGCGAAACAGAAAGTAAAATCCGATGGAAAAGCCTATCACGGAAACGAACCGGCGGACGACCACGGGCCCGACTTTTCGGGCGACGAGCGGCCCCGTGAAGCCACCGAGCACCGCGCCCCCGGCGACTATCACCCCTTCCAGCCAGTAAATATCCGCATGGAAAAGAAAATAGATGGATGCGGAGATGTTGATCAGAAAAGCCAGAAACACTTTGAGAGAGTTCATCTCGTGGATGCTCTCATGGCCCAGCACGACGAGTGAGGCCAGCATCAGGATCCCGATCCCGGCGCCGAAATAACCTCCGTAAAGAGCGATGAAAAACTGGAAAACAATCGCCGCCGCAACGGCGCTCCGCGATCCTCCGTGCAGGTGGCCTTCGAGAGAAAAAAAGCGGATCACCTTCTTCTGAAAGGTGAACAGGATGGCTGCAAACAGGATCAGGTAGGGAACAACCGCCCGGAACTGCGTCTCTCCGGTCGCCAGCAGCAGCATCCCGCCGAGCAGGCCTCCCACCACGCAGGGTGCGGCGAAGCGGATGGCCCATTTTTTCTGTGTCGCCAGTTCCTTCCGATAGCTCCACATGGCAGAGATGATCCCCCACAGCAATGCCACCGTGCTCGTGGCATTCGCCGATACCGCCGGCACGCCGGCAAGAACCAGCGCGGGGAAACTCATCAGGGTTCCTCCGCCAGCCACGGCATTGATCACGCCCGCCATGATCCCGGCAACGAAAAGGGTCAGATATTTCAGATCCATCGGCATCCGATTTCCAGAACGCGGCGGCGCTCTTTGTTCCCGGGATCGAGCCCACCGGATTTGCGCCCTTCGGTCAACTCTTCCTGCAATCCGCTCAACAACATCTCTCTCATTCGGCTAGCCGTGCCGCCTCGACAACAAGCTTGCCGGTCTTGCTCTCGGCAAAAACCAATACGATATCACCCCATGCCAGGGGACCGGCAAAGCGATTCAAGCCGCCGGACCGGCTTTCATGGAAGTTGTAGCGGGCTCCACGTGAATCAGCACGTCGGCCACCTCCGGCACTTCGTTGCAGATGCGGTTCCGCACCATCCCGGAGATTCTGTGCGCGGCGTCCACCGTGATGTCCGGATCGACCTCCAGGTGCAGGTCCACGTGATAGCGCAGTCCGGTCTTGCGCGCAAAGCATTTTTCGACCCCCAGTGTCCCGGGCACACCGAGCGCCGCAGCCCGGATCGCGATCATCAGGGGTTCATCCGGCATCGTGTCCATCAACTGCAGCGAGGTGTCCCGCACCACCCGCAAGCCGGTGAAGACCACGGCCAGTCCCACGGCAAATCCGCCAAAGTGGTCCGCGTCGAGAAAACGATCCGGGTCCAGGATGGTCAACCCCAAAGCCGTCAAAGCTGTCAGCGCCGAAATAATATCCACAGCGTCGTTCCAGCCGTCGGCCACCAGTCCCGCGCTCTGAATCCTCCGGCCGTAATGAAACTTGGAGACCGCCATCGTGCTCTTCAGAAGGATTGTTACCAGCAACGCCCACAGGCCGTAGGCTGCCGGGGGTTCGTGCTCGAGTCCCACCTCCTGCAGGGAGTAATAACTGATTCCAAATCCGGCGGCCAGCAGAATGAACCCCACCAGCAATCCGGCCAGAATCTCCGACCGCCCATGCCCATAGGGGTGGTTGGCGTCGGGAGGGCGTGCGGCAAACACAATGCCGAACAACACCATGCTGGAAGCCAGCACGTCCCCGGCAAACTCCAGTCCGGTTGCCAGAACCGACGTGGAACCGCCCATCAGCCCGGTGGTGATATTCAGTACAGCGAGAAAACCACTGCCCAGCACGCCAAAGAAGGCCACGCGCCTTCCCAGCAGAAAGGGGTCCGGTGTTACCCAATTTTCATTTGTTCGCCGGGTCATTCCATCCACAAGCTCCAGAGTTGATGGACGAGGAATTATAGCCGAACCCCACGCCTGCACCCCCGTCATTGCATCCACCTTCCAGGGCAGCCTCCGTTCCATGTTAACCCAGGGACCGACCGGCCACCGGTTTACGGGCCGCGCCTCATGCTATAATTTGCCAAATCCTGGTGTGCGCCTGCCGCGCTGCCTGCCGCGCTGCCAGTTGCGCTGCCTGTCCCACTGGAGGAGTTATGATTTCAAAGAACGCATCCACGAGCCTGCTTTGGATCTTCCTTTTTGTTCTGTTGCATGCCTCCAGCCTCACTCCAACGGCCCTGGCGCAGATGAGCGCCCCGGCCGCCATGCAAGCCCCGGAATCCGGAGATCCGAATGAGATTGTTCTCACCGTGGGCGGAGAACGGATCACTGCCGGGCAATTCGAGAAGATGCTCACCGCGCTGCCTCCGCAGTTTGCCGCCCTGCTGAACACCATGGGGAAAAAGGGATTTGCGGAGCAGTATGCCAACCTGCTGAGCCTGTACCTGGAAGGACAGAAGCGGAACGTGGAGCAGAGCGAACAGTTCCGGCAAATGATGGAATTCGACCGCAAGGTGCTGCTGGCCCAGGCAACCATGAATGAGATCGTCCTGCAGGCCGACGATATCAGCACGGAGGAGATCTACTATTACTACCAATCGCATCAGGATGAGTTCGAACAGCGCAAGGTCCGGGGCATCTACCTCCCGTTTGCCACCGAGGCCGGCCAGAACAACTCCGACCCGGGATTCAACATCGCCGACCTGAAGAACCGCCCATACACCGAACAAGAGGCGCAGCGAAAAGCACTCCAATTGCGTGCCTACATTAATGCCGGCTCCGACATGGCGGAGATGGCCAAGACCGAGTCCAAACATGGAACGGCCTCCCAGGGCGGCGATTTCGGCTATATCGGGCGCGCGGATATGAAACCAGCTCTGGCCACTGCGATCTTCAACCTGCAGCCAAGACGTGTCAGCGGTCCGGTTCGCGATGAAAAAGGGTTCTACATCTTCCTGGTGGAAGAAAAACGCGTGCGACCGCTGGAAGAGCTTGAGGCAGGAATCAGGAGGATTCTCAGCACGGAGAAACTAAGCCTCCGGCTGGAACAGGTGAAGAAAGATTTTCCAGTCGCTCTGGACCAGGAATATTTCGCTGCTGAAGCCGACCCGGCAGCTGGTTCACCGGAGTAATCAGACCCTCCCCGGTGGCATCGATCCGGTGCAAACGACCGGGTGCACACCGGACAAAAGCGCTCGTCCGTCTCACGGATTCCATTCAGCATTTGGCATGCTCCCAACGGGCCAATCCCCCGGCGGAAGTTTCCTGATTCGGGAACGAATCCTCTCTGCGGTGGGAAGTTTTCGAAGATGTTGTGGAAAAGCCTGTGTAAAAAGGGTGCCTTCGATGATTCAATCCACCGCCGATCAGTGGTTTTCTACGGATTGCACAAACATGAAGCAACCGCGACTGATCCGGCTAACTACTACAAAAGTAAATATTTATTTGGCTATTCCAGAATTAAACGCAGCGTTTCGGGAAGCAGGCTCCGCATTTCGGAGGGCAGGCGAGCAGCAGTGCCGGAACGGGACGGGGAAATCGACGGTAGCAGCCGGGATCAATAGGAGCTGACTTGCCCCTGGGGCCGGGTCAGGCGAATGGTCAGTTCCTGTTCGGAACCGGCGATTTCGTGCAGGTCCCCGTAGGTCCGGTAGCCCCGGGCTATAATCTGAACCCGAATCGCGCCTTCCGGAACGTCGTCGAGCACCATCTTTCCCGCGCGGTTGGTCTTGGACTCCCACGATACCCGCCGGTCGCGCCGCATAGTTCGCTCCACCACGAAACGGACTACCACGTGAGCATCGGGAATCGGTTTCTCGCTGGCATCGGAGAGAACCAGCACCGTCAGCCGGGTCTCCTGATCCTCGTTTTCCGCTTCCTGCGCCCGGAGCGGCGTGCCCAGCGAGATTGCAGAAATTGCAAGTACGGCTACAATGACGGCTGTGCTTCGCATAGAGATTTCCTCCCGCATGTAAGCTTATTCTACCATATTGGGAAGATTCGGCTGGAACGACAGTTTCGATATTTTCCGGGGAAGGACGCCCGGCCTGGCGTCCGCTTCGAGACAGGAAAGGAAACAGAATGGGATTCGCAACCGATGCCATCCATGCAGGACAGGAACCAGACGCCACCACGGGAGCCGTCGTAACCCCGATCTATCAGACCTCCACTTACCTTCAGCAGGAGGTCGGTCAGCACAAGGGTTATGAATACTCCCGGACTGGCAATCCCACGCGCGCCGCTTTCGAAAAAAACATGGCCGTGCTCGAAGGCGGCTTGCAGGCCTATGGCTTTGCCTCCGGGATGGCGGCCATCAACGCCATCACCACTTTGCTTGAGCGCGGAGACCACGTGATCTGCAATGAAGGGACCTACGGCGGCACGCCGCGCCTGTTCAACGCCATCTGGAAGAACTTCGGCCTGGATTTCACCTATTGCGACCTCTCCGACCCCCGCAGCCTTGAAAAGATCCTTCGGCCCGCCACGCGCATGGTATTCATCGAGACCCCGACGAATCCATTGATGAAGCTGGTGGATATCCCGGCTATTGCAGCCATCACCCGGCCGCGGAAGATTCGCCTGGTGGTGGATAACACCTTTCTGACCCCCTATTTTCAGCAACCCATCGCACTCGGCGCGGATGTGGTCGTGCATTCCACCACGAAGTATCTGAACGGGCACAGCGACGGGATCGGCGGAGTGGCTGTGATGGCTCAAGAGGAGGACGCCAGACGCCTGCAGTTCATCCAGAACGCCGCCGGAGCGATATTGAGCCCCCTGGATGCCTGGCTGGTGCTTCGGGGCGTGAAGACCCTCCCGGTGCGCATGCGGCAGCATGAGAGGAATGCGCTGGAGATCGCACGGTATCTCAGCGGCCACGCCACGGTCGGGAAAGTATATTACCCGGGGCTGGAGGACCATCCGCAGCATGAGCTGGCCAAGAAGCAGATGACCGGCTTCGGGGGCATGATGTCGTTTGAGGCCGGCTCGGGAGAGCGTGCCCGGCAGGTCCTGAAAAAGTTGCGGCTCTGGTCTCTGGCCGAGAGCCTCGGGGGGGTGGAGAGTCTCGTCTGCCATCCGGCCACGATGACGCACGCCTATTTCTCCCCTGAGGAGCGCCAGCTAATGGGCATTACGGACGGACTGGTACGCCTGTCGGTGGGCATTGAAGATGTGGAAGACCTGGCCGAAGATCTGGAGCAGGCCCTTCGCGATTGACCAATTCAGGACAGAAAGTGAGGATCATCCATGCCCGCAAGCGGTCGTTCGCCCGCTACGAGAGTGCCGACGGCAGGGCCATCCAGGGCGGCAGGCCCTGTCTCTGGAAATGACGCGCTTCGGCGGGAGATCATCCGCTATCTGGAATCCCGTCACGTGATGACGATTGCATCCTGCCGGAAGAACGTGCCTTGGGCCTCCGCGGTTTTCTACGCCAGCGACGGATTGGAACTCTATTTTTTCTCGAAACCCACTTCGCGCCACGGAATGAACATGAAGGAAAATGTCCGGGTCAGCGCGGCGATTCACGAGGATTATTCCGACTGGAAGCAGATTCAGGGGATTCAACTGGAAGGGCAGGCCGCGAGACTGACTTCCCTCCGCCAGAAAGCTCAATTCTGGAAAATCTACGAAAAGAAATTCCCGTTCATCAAGCAGTTCCTCGGGCAGTTCCTCCGGCCATCCGCGATGCGGCAGGCGGTGAAGGCAAAGTTGGAGGGAGTCCGGCTCTACCGCATCGTTCCCCATACCCTGTGGTTCATCGACAACAGCAAGGGATTCGGGCACCGGGAGATGCTGGAGGCGGGCGGGAAGCAGATCAGTCCGGCGGCGACTGCAAGGACTCGCCGACCCAGTTCAGATAGTTCGGGGCGCCGTCGATGACTGGCAGTGCGATGATCTCCGGGATCGAGTATTCATGCAGTTTTTCGATCTCTGCTCGAAGAGCGTCGAAAATATCCCGGCTGGATTTCAAGATCATCATGCATTCCCTTTCGTCCACGAGCTTTCCCTTCCAATGATAGAGAGAAAGGATCTGCGGAACGATGCTGGCGCAGGCGATCAGCTTTTTTTCGAGCAGAGCCCGTGCCATCCGCTTGCACGCACGGGGATTCGGGCCAGTAACCAGCACTATAATTTTATCGGTCATCGGATAGGCTCTCCCTGTAAGGTTCGAGATGAGACAACGGGGCCGGTCAGCGGAAATGTTCCATGCTGATTGCCTGAATTCCCTACAATAATATCTATGGCCTCGAAAATCCAATTCGGGACGTCCGGATGGCGAGCGATCATCGCCGACCAGTTCACATTGGAAAACGTCCATCACGTCGTGGACTCGGTCGCCCGGTACGTACTCGAAAACAATCCCGGCCAGCCGACACTACTGGTGGGCTATGATACCCGCTTTCTGTCGGAGACCTTTGCCGCCGCGGCCGCCGAGAGGGCCGCCTCTCACGGAATCCAGTGTTTTCTGGCGAACGGGTCGGTGCCCACCCCGGCCCTGTCGTATGAAATTCGCCGGAGAAAAGCTGCGGGGGGAATCAATTTCACGGCCTCGCACAAACTGGCGGAATACAACGGAATCAAGTTCTCCACCGCCAACGGCGCGCCCGCGCTGCCGGAGGTAACGCGCCAGATCGAAGCCGGCATCCAGGACCCGGTAACCACCAGCGCCGGGCGGAAACCGGCCCGGGTGGAACCTGCGGATTTCCAGTCCCATTATCTGACGGGGCTGGCTGAAATCGTGGATCTGGATCTGATCCGCCGGACGCATCTGGGACTCGTATATGACCCGCTCTACGGCGCGGGCCGCGGCTACCTGGACGCATTGCTGGAGCGATCCGGAATCAAGTTCACAACCATTCACGGGTGGCGGGATGTATTGTTCGGAGGGCACCCACCGGAGCCTTCCGATGAACACATGGACCCGCTCAGGAAAGCGATGCGGGCGACCGGCGCACCGCTGGGTCTGGCGACCGACGGGGACGCGGACCGTTTCGGTATCTGCGATCAGGGAGGCGCCTTCCTCTCACCAAACCATATCCTGGCCCTGTTGCTTGATTACCTGGTGGAATCCCGCCCATGGTCCAGTGAACCCGGCTGGACCGGCGGCGTGGCCAGGAGCGTGGCGACGACGCATCTGATCGATGCAGTGGCAAAGCATTACGGTATGCCGGTCTACGAAACTCCGGTTGGGTTCAAATACATTGGCGAGCTTGTGGAGCAGGACAAGATCTATCTGGGAGGCGAGGAAAGCGCCGGGATGACGATTCGCCACCATGTTCCGGAAAAGGACGGTATTCTGGCCTGCCTGTTGACTGCCGAGATGGTGGCAAGCCGGCGTTCTTCGCTGAAAGAGCAGCTAGCGGCACTGTTCAAAAAGGTGGGGCCGCATTATCCGGGCCGGTGGAATGTGGCTTTGACCGACGAGGTGCGCCAGCGCTTTGTCGAGCGCAGCAGTCAGGAATATAGTTCCTTTCAAGGACGAGCCGTATCGAGAAGCGACAGGACCGACGGGTTGAAACTCATCTGCGAGGACGGCTCCTGGGTCTTGTTCCGTTTGTCGGGGACAGAACCGGTGTACCGGATATATTGCGAAGCCGGAAGCCCGCCGGCCCTCAAGGATCTGGCACAGGCAGCACGGGATTTCCTGTTCGGCTGATGCGGAGATGATGCGGAATACACGTCAAACTCAAAGCTATCGAAGGAAGCGACTGCTCCTGACGCTCGCGTTGGCGCTCGGATTATGCGCCGTGTTGCTGCATGAGCTCGTCGGGGAAAACGGATACCTGGTCCGGCGCGAGAAGTTGCGCCGGATCGAGGATCTGGATGCCGAGGTCTTGCGGCTCCAGAAGGAAAATGAACACCTCACGAACCGGATCCAGGAACTCCGCAGCGACCCGGCGACGATCGAGAAGCTCGCGAGGGAACGCATCGGGCTGGGCCGGGAAAATGACCTGGTGGTGGCGCTGCCGCAGGAGGAACCGATGGAGCCGGGAAATCAGCCGGTGGCGGAAAATTTCGACGATCCGGAGAGTTCCGATTAAGCGGTTGACACTGGTCCAAAAGCAGCTTCGAGCCGGTTTTCGAGAATTTTTTCCCTGCTGAAATCAGCGATCTTCAACTTCTCCTGGCTCGTGTCCGCAAAAGCGGCGCGGGGAATCAAACCGACGATCTCACTGCAATCAATCTGAAGCCCCGATGCTTTCGCCTCGCGATCAACGGCGTCGAAGGCATGGCGCGGCGAAGTGGTGTGGAAGTCGGTGAGGTTCATGGAGATCTGCGCCTGGCCGGAGGAAGCAAACTTTCCTTTGCCGCGAACGAGGACGCCGATCGCCTGGAGCGCGGGCACGCCGCCCCCCGATGAGCGAATGCGACGGGCAATCGCACGGGCGGCAGCGAGACCACCGGACTGCAAATTGATATTGAAGGCGATCAGCAGCGGGCGCGCGCCGACAACGGTGGCGCCAGAGGTGGCGTGCAGGGCGGGGCCGCCGAGGTCGGGACGGCGCGAAGGGTTATCGGGCGTATTGGGAGCTTCTAGGCGGAGCTTTTCGAAGCCGCCACGGCGAATGTCCGACAGGTTGCGGCACTCGGGCCGCAGTGCGGCGGCCCCGTAAAAATAGATGGGGATTCCGAAGCGGCGAAAGATCTGCTCTCCCGTGCGATGTGCGATGGCGATGCAATCTTCCATCGAAGTTTGCTGGAGGGGAACGAAGGGAACCACATCGGCGGCGCCGATGCGCGGATGAACGCCGCGATGGGTGGTGAGATCGATAAGGGCGGCGGCCTCTCCCACCGCGCGGACGGCTGCCTCACCCACAACTTCGGGAGGGCCGGCAAAAGTGATTACGCTGCGGTTGTGGTCCGGGTCCAGATGCAGATCGAGAACGCGGGCGCCGGAGACGGTCTCCACGGCGGCGGCGATCTTCTCGACCACGGACCGGTCGCGGCCTTCGCTGAAGTTCGGCACGCACTCGATGAGAGCAGACATGGAAACGGCGGGCAGGCGCAAGACCAGCGATTCATTCTATAGGGAACAAAGGGCGGGAAAATAGAAAGGGTGGCCCGGAACCTCCGGGGGAGATTCGCAGGGAGCCACCCTCAAAGAAACGACTAGTTGCTGGCTTCGACCTTTTCGACCTTCATGTTCATGCCGGAAAGATGGCCAGTTACCTTCGCGCCAACAGCGGCCAGCTTGGCCAGCTCGGCATCGCTGCCTTCCAGCGTATAAACCTTGCCGCCGGAGACCAGTGCATAACCGCCACGGTCGCTGCTGATGCAGGAAGCGACGCAGCCAGCCTGGCTGGCATCGGCTGTGGAGTGCTTCACGCCGCAATGGGTGGTGCTGACGACGCCCGTCAGTGTCTGATGATCATCCTGAGCGTTCATCCAGGCGGCGCCGGTGATCCAGGCCGCAACTACAACCAAACTTAAAAGGGTCTTCCCCTTTGTCATATTGATTCCCCTCACAGGCTTTGATGGTAGGAACTGAAATCCTTCTCTGTATCATTCTAAACGGATGGATGAAAAATACAACCCAAAAATTAATGATAGTGCAATTAACATGCGACAGCGTTCAGATAAATTTGTGGTCCAATTTAGGCTGGGATAAGCTTATCATCGTTGATTCAGCGGTTCCAAATTGCACCCGATCTTCAAAAACAGATTCATTGACTAATTTCATGTACTTGCACTAAAACGAGTCCGTGATATATATATTACAATACGGGAACGATGAGATCTGTAAGCCTGCGGACCTCTTATGACGTGAACCCTAGCGGGGCCTTGCGGACCCGACTTCCGCCGCTTCCGCCACAATTCATATCTGCCACGTCCCAAATGTTTGATGTATCATATTTGGAAAGTAAATGGAGGCGGTGTACAATAGATTGTGATATAAAGATCACTTTGGCATGCCGATAATGTGATTGGAAACCAAACTGCGTTCCGTTGTCGTATACCAGACCAGTTTCTGGAAATGTCCGTATATTGCCTGGTTCAACAAGATTAATGATAAGAAGGCAAAACGTGCAGTTGACGCTCGAATCGGTCGCCTCAGACTCGGCAGTTTTGGGGAATGCAGTGCTGTCGGCGGTGGTATTTCAGAATTGAAAATCGATCTTGGACCTGGGTATAGAATCTACATTGGGCAATCTGGACAGGAAGTGGTTGTTTTGTTAATGGGAGGAGACAAGTCGTCTCAACCGACTGACCTTAAAATTGCGCGGACATATTGGGAAGATTATAAGCTAAGGAAGCAAAATGAAAAAAGGGCAGAGAAAAAGTGAAGCGGCCCCCGGCTTGGATTACACCGATTGGCTTGCGACAAGACTAAAAGACCCTCAAGAGGCGGCTGATTATATTAATGCCGCTATCGAAGACGGGTCGCCAGAATTGCTTCTCCTGGCATTGCGAGATGTTGCCGAGGCTCACAAAATGTCTAAAGTCGCAAAAGGCACTGGCGTAGCGCGGGAGGCAATCTATCGCATTCTATCCGCCCAAGGAAATCCTCGCTTGAACAGCCTTTGGAACCTGTTCGGTGCTTTAGGCTTGGGCATCACGGTTCAACCCAGATCAGCAGCGGGGGGAGGAAAAGCCAGAAGACGCTCAAGGGCCGGGGCCACTTCCACAAAAGGAACTCGCCGTTCAACTAATACCATCGGACAGATGCAGCTTGCCTTCGATGATGTTGTGTCTCAAGTATCAGTTTCAACCGCTCTATCAAGGGCGCACGCAAGAAGTGTGAACTATAGTGTGCAATCTACAAATACTGAAGCCTCCTTTCCAACAATGGACAGGAGCATTCCACCGGCATACGTAATTCACGATATGACAAACAGGGGTGTGCATGACACAAGCCAATGGCAAGGGTAAACGCAAGACGACAACCAAGCGCGTGAAGATCAGCGAGATGGAACGAGTCAAATCCCCGCAGTTCTTGTCAGTATATGCGAATAGTACAAATGTAGCGTCTAGCTTTTTGGACGCTCGATTTCTCTTTGGTCAGGTACTCGGGAGTCCAACCGAAGCAGAGCATATTGAGGATTCCGTGTCAGTAACGATGACCTGGGAACACGTTGTCAGATTACGAGATCTTCTTATAAATGTTGTTAAGGTTTATGAAGATAAGAATGGTTCAATCCGTCTAATGGATAAAACTCCCGCGAAAAAATAATACTACCCGCCCGCATTACCACTGCTGAATCATATTTATGCAGGCGTGTGGCAAGCGCATAATCACCCCCAAATCAAGACTTTCCTAGGGATGATGCATCCTCGCATTCAGGATAGGGATATTTCGAAGAGGGGCTGCATCAGGGTCTGGCAGAGCTTTCTCCCGCTACAGAACGTTTTAGGGCTGGGTTTTCTGGATGCGGTTGCGGATGGAGCCGATTCCTTCCACGTAAGCTTCCACGACATCACCGTCCGAGAGAAACTCCTGAGGCGTGCGGCCCATGCCGACGCCCTCCGGCGTGCCGGTGGAGATGATGTCGCCGGGCTCGATGGTCATGCCGCGCGAGAGAAACTCAATGGTGCGCGCCACGGAGAAGATCATCTTCGCGGTGGTGGAGGACTGCTTCTCGACATCGTTGACGCGGAGCCAGATTTTTTTGTCCTGCGGGTCGCCGAACTCATCCGCCGTAACAACCCAAGGGCCCATGGGGCAGCAGCCGTCCAGACTCTTGCCCTTGAACCACTGCATGTGGCGTTGCTGGAGGTCGCGGGCGGAGACGTCGTTGATGACGGTATAGCCGAAGACGTGCCGCAGCGCATCGGCCTCCGGGATGTTCTTTCCCCCAACGCCGATGACGACGCCGAGCTCGGCCTCATAGTCCAATTGCCCGGTGAGGGCGGCGTCCCAGGGGACAGCGTCATAAGGACCGTTGACGGTGGTGGGCGATTTGGTGAAGAAGACCGGCACTTCGGGGATCTTCGCCTCCCTGCCACGGGCGCGGGCGGATTCTACCATGTGGCTGACGTAGTTCAGGCCCAGGCAGAAGACGTTCTTCCGGGGCCGGGGAATGGGGGCGTGCAGGCGGACTTTGTCCAGGCTGTAACCTTTGTGCGGCTTGGACTGGTCGCCCAATACCTCCGGGAGCTGGCTGGCGAGCTGTTTCCAGACCGAGGGGCCAGCGTCGATGACTTCGAGCAGGCTGGCCGGAAGTGGCCCCTTGCCCTTCCAGCGGGCTCCCAGCAAGGCGCGCAATTCGTATAATGAATCTTCCTGGACGATTCCGAGGCGCAACGTCGGGTCCGGCGGTATAGAAAAAGTGGCGTATTTCATCCCGTGCGATCTCCTTATGAAAACGAACCAGCTATTTTCTCACAGGTTGAACTGGCTTTGCTGCGATGGAGAATGGGAATGCGGTGGGGAGCCGGAGAAATTTCGCCCGGCGGCGTGTGGGGGGCACGGGCAATGCGCGAAACTCGACACGGCGCGGTTATCCGGGCGACGGCTTCTTTCGACGGGATGAGCCCACGGCGGGGTCGAACACCATATCGGATGGAACAATTCCCTTTTTCTTGCAGTCCTTCAGATACAAGGCGCCGTAGGACTCGGTGCTGTAGTCGGCCTTGCTGAAGCCAAGCTCGCGGGCCACCTTGTCGATCTGAGCGCGGCTGCCCTCGGCCTCGATGAACCAGCCGATGGGCGTCTCGTCCAGCGCGATTTCAATTTTTGGTTTTCGTCCGCCCGGCAGCGGCTCGCGGGTCCACTTGGACCTGTATTTCTGGTAACGGAAGACCGGCAGCAGCCCGAGGGCTTTGAAGATTTCACTGGCAACCTGCGGATTGTCGATGCCTGTTTCCAGCTCCACACGGGACTTGTATCGAGGGTCGGAATCCGGCGTTCCCTTCCAGGTGATCCACCACCGGCGGCCATAATGGCGGAGGCGCACCAGGGAGCGGACCCGGCGCAGATCCCGGCCGGGAGTATCGTACAGAACGTTGTCTTCGAATGCTCGCGGATGGGACCGCCGGAACCCGATGGCCCGGAGAGCCCGGCGGATGGCAGCGGGACCAGAAACTCGAATTTTGACCTCGGTTTCCCGGCCCACGGTCAGAGTGCCTCAAGATTAATCGGATTCAGGAAAGGATGCGGCATTTTTATGGAGCGTCATTGACGGAACATCATTGATGGAACACCCAGGATGGAGTAACCAGCCCCTGGCGGTGTTGCGCAGAACCCCTGGAATGGCCGGCGCCAGAACGGCCTGTGCCAGTGCAGCCGGTGGCGGTGCCAGGAACTGTCGATGGCGGTTCTAGAACTGCCGGTGCCAGTGGCTAGAATTGCCTATGGATGATCAATTCCGTCAACGCCGTCAGCGCCTTCTTCGACCCGGAGTCCGGAAGTCCGGCCAGGCTCTCCAACGCAAGCTGTGAGTAACGCTGCGCCTGTCGCTTGACCAGCCGGGGAGTCTCATACCGCTCAATCAGCCCGGTCAACTCCTCCCAGCCGACCCTCTCAAACGAGTGGTCTTCCATCACCAGCGCAATGCGCTCACGCTCCGCAGTCGTGCAGCGGTCCAGTACATAGATCAACGGAAGCGTAACTTTTCCCTCGCGAAGATCGCTGCCGACAGGCTTTCCCAGGACGTCCTCGGTGGCCGTAAAGTCCAGCAGGTCATCCACCAACTGGAACGCCATGCCCAGGTTGCGGCCGTACTGCATGAGCGAGTCCTCCACCGCCGCATCCTGGCCGGCCACGACGGTCCCCAGGCTGGTGCAGGCGCCGAACAGGCAGGCTGTTTTCCGGTAAACCAGAGCAAGATAGTCTTCCTCGGTCAGATCCACGCGTCCCAGCATCCCCCACTGCATGAGTTCGCCTTCCACCATCAACTGGGTCAGTTCGATCAGTATGTCGAGAACGTGAAAGTTCCGCTCCTGAACGGCGCGGCGAAAAGCCTGCATATACAGCCAGTCGCCCGCCAGAACGCTGGTGTGGTTGCCCCAGCGCGAATTCGTGGAGGGACGCCCGCGCCGCAGGTCCGCGCCGTCGATCACATCATCATGAATCAGCGTGGCCGTGTGAATCATCTCCACGACCACGCCCAGATGGATGGCGCTGGGCGGCGCTTCCCCGAACAACCGGGCAGCCATGAGCAGCAGGGCTGGCCGCAGCCGTTTGCCGCCGCTCACCTGCAGATACTCGCCGATGGCCGTAACTTCCGGCACGGAGGATACCAACTGGTCGCGGAAACACTTCTCCACCTGCTCCATCTCAACGCGAACGGGGTCGAGAATCTCTTGCCAGGCTAAAAGAATCGATGTGGAATCAGCACTTTTCATCATGGTCAGTCGAGGCAGGTCAAGGGATTCACTTTAATACGCGATGGAACAAAGTACAAGCTTTGTTTTCTATCGGGGCGGCGCACCGGTCAGGTCGGTGGGCTTTCCGCAGTGGCCGGCTCGTTTGCAGGCGTTTCCAGGACAACACAGGGATGGAACTGGTCCGCCTGTGCCCGTTCCGCGATGGCGCACAACCGGCCGGAGGGGTCCAGCAGTTTCACACGGTTCCCGAGCTCGGGCAGGGTGAGGTCCTGTCCGTAGCGGACCCGTTCCGCATCCTCCCCGCTCAACAGTACGGAAGGAATATCCGGCATCAGGTCGGACAGCCGGACCACCGGCGACTGTCCCACTCCGGCCAGCTCATCCAGTCTCTCGAGCGATACCGCCATCGACTCGTCAAACTCCCCGGAGGCCGTCCGGCGAAGCGCCGTCAGATGGGCTCCGATGCCGAGTTTCTGACCGAGATCGTGAGCCAACGAACGAATGTAGGTTCCCGGAGACACGCGGGTAGAGAAGCCGACATCCATGCCCTCGATCCGGGTCAGTTCCAGATCATGTATAGTTACTTCCACCGGAGTCAACTCAACGGTCTCGCCCCGGCGGGCTTTGCGATAGGCGGGAACACCCCCGATCTTTTTCGCCGAAAACGGCGGGGGCATCTGGGTGATGGTTTCACGAAAAGATCGAAAGGCGGCGCGAAGCTCCTCCGGGTCGAGAGCGGCGGTGGTCTGCTCCGAGGCAGGCTCGCCCGTGAAATCGTAGGTGCGGGTGGATAGCCCAAACCGGATGACGCCTTCATAGGACTTCAGACGGTCGTCGTAAAACCGGGCCAGCCGGGTGGCTTTTCCCAGGAGCATCACCAGCACGCCGGTGGCAAACGGGTCCAGTGTGCCGAGATGCCCCACGCGGCGAATGCCCAGCAGACGCCGCACCCGGCGGACCACGTCATGAGAGGTGATGCCAGCGGGCTTGTCGATGATCAATGCCCCATCCAGTGCCTGCTCGTGTGTCATAGGAGTGGAAAAATAGGTTTAGGATTCGCCGTCGTTCCGGCTGCGGACCTGGCGCAACAGTTCGTCAATGCGCCGTTCGGCTTCCATGCCAAGGTCGGGCTCAAATGTCAGCTCCGGGGTATTACGCAGATTCAGCCGCCGGGCCAGCTGGCGGCGCAGAAAACCCTGCGCTGCCCGGAGTCCGTTGAGACTTTCTTCCTTCTGCTGCTCGTCGCCAAGGACCGTGACGCCGACACGCGCCGTATGCAGATTCGGCGAGACGCGGACGGAGGTGATGGTTACGAAACCGACGCGGGGGTCATTGATCCCGGCCTCAAGCAGCCAGGCGAGTTCCTGCTGGATCAGATCGGCAACCCTTTCCGGGCGATGGCTGTGTTCGCGTTTGAGCATCGTTGAAAACGGGCGATGAAGATCGCAGGGCCAAGGTGGCCGGGCCGACCGTGAAGCCGTTCAATACAGCTTCCATTCGGTCCCCACAAGATCCCCGCCGAGCACTCGTTCCGATTCACTCTCGACCTTCTGTAAGACCGATTCCAGGTGCTTGTGGTCCGAGGAAAGCGCGGCGACGCCTATCACGGCGCGCTGCCACAGATCCTGATGCTCCAGTTCCGCCACGGAAACGTTGAAACGCGTGCGCAGGCGGTCCCGCAGTTTGCGGATGACGGCCCTCTTTTCCTTCAGGGAGTGGGCGTGTGGCAGGTGAATCTCCAGGATGATTACGCCAACCGGCATGGTGTAAATCCAGTGGGAGGACGTTGGAACCAGGATCAGGCCAGCGCGGTCGGCTCCACCCTCTCCAAGGAAAAGCCTTCTATCACGTCACCCACTTTTACATCGCTGTAGTTATCCAGAACGATGCCACACTCGAGTCCGGAGCGCACCTCCTGTACGGCATCTTTAAAGCGATGCAGCGACCCAATGCGGCCCTGATGGACGACGGCGTTGTCTCGAATCAAGCGAACGGAGGCACCTTTGCTGAGCTTGCCTTCCAGGACGCGCGTCCCGGCGACCGCGCCGATCTTGGCCACACGGAAGGTCTGCAGGACTTCCGCCTTCCCCAGTATCAGCTCGCGATGCGTCGGCTCAAGCATGCCGGTAAGTACCTTGCGCATCTCATCCAGCAACTCGTAAATGATGGTGTGAAGACGAATTTCCACCTTCTCCTGCTGCGCCGCATCGACCGCCTTTTTCTCGGGCCGGACATTGAATCCGATGATGACGGACCCGGAGGCGGATGCGAGCAAAACATCGGAAACGGTAATGGCTCCGACAGCGGAATGAATGACTTTGATCTTGACGCGTTCGTCGCCAATCTTCAGGAGCGATTCGGCCACGACCTCCACCGAACCCTGAACGTCCCCTTTCAAGATGATCGGCAACTCCTTCAAAATACCGGCCTTCATCTGGTCCTGGAACTGCTCAAGCGTCACGCGGGAGGACTTGGCAAGATACTTCTCCCGCTGCTTGTTTTCACGGTATAAGGCAATCTGCTTGGCCTTGATGGCATCCGTCACTCCCTGGTAGGAGTCGCCGGCCTGGGGAAGAGATTGCAGGCCGAGAATTTCGACCGGAGTGGACGGAGGAGCTTCTTCAATCTGCTTCCCGTGGTCATCCAGCATGGCGCGGACTTTGCCGAATATGGGTCCCACAAGAAATGAATCCCCTACATGCAGCGTGCCGTTCTGAACCAGCAGGCTACAGACAGGACCGCGGCCCTTGTCCAACTTCGCCTCCAGGACGGTGCCAGCGGCAGGCAGGTCCGGATTCGCCTTGAGGTTCTGCATATCGGCAACCAGCAGAATCATCTCGAGCAGCGTTTCTATGTTGGTCTTCTGTTTCGCAGAGACATCGACCATGACCGTGTCACCACCCCAGTCTTCACCCATCAGACCCAGATCGGCCAACTGTTTCTTGACACGTTCCGGGTTGGCTCCGGGCTTGTCGATCTTGTTCACGGCCACCAGGATCGGCACCTTCGCCACCTTGGCGTGGTTGATCGCCTCCAGCGTCTGTGGCATGACGCCGTCATCGGCGGCCACGACGAGCACGACCACGTCGGTAACCTTTGCCCCGCGCGCGCGCATCAGAGTGAAGGCCTCATGTCCGGGCGTGTCCAGGAAAACGATGCGGCGGTTCTTGGTGGTAACGCTGTAGGCGCCCATATGCTGGGTGATGCCGCCGGCTTCCTGCCCGGTTACATTGGTCTCCCGAATCGAGTCGAGCAACGAAGTCTTTCCGTGATCGACATGGCCCATGACGGTAACAACAGGCGCACGTGGCACCACATTGCCGTCGGGCTGGACCTCCTCGGCCTGCTCGATGGATTCCTCTTCAAAACTGACGACGCGGGTCCGGGCGCCGAAACTTTCCGCTACCCGTTCAGCCAGCGAAGGGTCCATGCTCTGATTGATGGTGGCAATGACCCCCTGCTCCATCAAGCGCCGGATCACGTCTCGGGCCTTGATTCCCAGCTTTTCCGACAGGTCCTTTACCGTGATCCCTTCGGTAAGAGTAATATCCCGGTCCACAACGATGGGCGCCGCCGACGCCCGGCGTTGTGCCGGCCCCCGCAACGATCCTTCCTTCGCACGATCCCGCCCCCGTTGATAACGGCCGGTCGGCCCGTGCGGGCGGCCCCGCGTAGGATGCGGGCCACGTCGGGAAGGCTCGGAAGGAGGAGCAATCGCTCCGGATGACGGCACGGAAAAACCCGGGCGACGCGGCGCAGTTGGCCGTGAGGGTCCGCCAGCGGGCCTCATCGGAGGTCGCTGATAGATCGGCTGACCCGGACGGGCCGGGCCCAGGTTCTTCACGGGCCGTCCCACGGGACTTGCTCCCGGCGGCCGTGCGGCTACAGGAGCACGGGGCGGCTGCCCGGTGGCTGCCGGCGGAGGTGGCGCCGGCGTGGCGGCTGCCGGAGACAGGGGAACGGGCTGTTTCGAAGTGGACGCAATGGGTGGCTTCAGGGGAATCTTCGATCGGACAGGCGGCCGTAAGGGAGTGGAGCGGTGCGATCCCGCGGATACTGCCGGCGGAGGTGGCGCCGGTACTTCCGGCGCGGATTTGACTACCGCTCTGGCAACCGGCTTGACCACTTTGGGCGCCAGCTTCGAGGCCAGCAACTCCGGAACAGGCGCCGTCGGCTTTTCTTCCGTTTCCTTCTCCAGCACGACTACGGCATGGGCCCCGGCCAGCTCCTCGGCGATGTTGCTCGCGCGGGACGGGGCCTGTTTCCCTTTGGGGGTTTTCTCTTCCTTCTTACGCAGTTGCTGGAAGTGCTTCCGAACCTGCTTGATCTGATCATCGTCGAGCGAACTCGAGTGCGACTTCTTTCCCTGGACGCCGGCTTCCTGCAGGTATTCGATGACCGCCTTCGCTTTGACTTCCAACTCCCGGGCTATTTCGTTAATTCTCATTTTTTCCTTTGGTGCTCCATTGCCAGAGTGTCTCGCATCTCTGCCTTTCATTCCGGTTTGTCGTCGTGTTCCTCCGTTGCTTGAGAAGCAGGCTCGGCCGAATCGGATTCCCGCGGTCCGGAGGGCTCGCCACTCACATCGGGCTCCACGCTGGCCTGCTCCGGCGCCGGTTGCTCCTGCGAAACGATCTCTTCTTCTCCTGCTTCTTCTCCTGCTTCTGGTCCGGCGTCTGGCCCTGCATCGTCTCCTGCGTCGGCGGAGGAGGGTTCCGCCTCTGCCACCTCCGTTGGCTCGGGCCCGGCCTCTTCGGCAGCCGCGGCCGGCCAATCCGGAGACTCTGCGACAACTTCGGCAACCTCCTCGAACTGCGCATAATAATCATTCACCGCCAGCCGGATTTTTTCCACCATTTTCAGCCCAATTCCCGGAATCTCCTCCAAATCCTCCGGAGTCATCTCGCCGAGCCGCTCCACCGTCGTAATATCGCGTTCTACGAGCTTTGCAGCGGTCTTCTCACCAATGCCTTCAATGGCCTGCAGGGGCGTGCCGCCCGAGACCAACTGCGTCATCTGCGATTCGACTTCCTGACGCTTCTCCTCCTCACTCTTGATGTCAATCCGCCAGCCGATCAGCTTCGAGGCCAGCCGGACATTCTGCCCCTTCTTGCCGATGGCGAGCGACAACTGGGTATCATCCACGATGACTTCCAGGTGCCTGGCCGTGCTGTCCAGAATCACCACGCGGTTGATCTTGGCCGGACTGAGTGAATTGGCCGCAAAACTGGCGGTGTCTTCGTTGAATTCGATGATGTCGATCTTCTCACCGCGCAGCTCACGGATAATGGACTGGACTCGCATGCCCTTCATGCCCACGCAGGCCCCCACGCAATCCACGTCGCGGTCCTTGGAAAAGACCGCGACCTTGGTACGCTCCCCGGCCTCCCGGGCACTGGAGCGAATGACAACCGTGCCATCGTAGATTTCGGGAACTTCCATCTCGAACATGCGCGTTACCAGCGACGGATCGGCGCGGGAGACGATCACCTGCGGACCGCGGGCAGACTTATCCACCTGAACGATAATCACCCGTGTGCGCTCACCGACCTGAAAAGTCTCCAAACGCGACTGCTCGCGGCGGGGCAGGCGCCCTTCCGCCTTCCCGAGATCCACGATGATGTCCGGCCCCTCCGTCCGCTTGACCATGCAATGGACCATCTCGCCTACTCTTCCGATGTACTCGTTATAAACGTTCTCCCGCTCCGCCTCCCGAACCTTCTGAAAGATGACCTGCTTGGCTGTCTGTGCGGCGATGCGTCCCAGAACATCTGTCGGTTTGGGGATATGGACTTCCGAATCCGGGGTGGCCTCGGGATTGAGGGACTGAGCGGCTTCCAGACTGATATCACGAGCCGGATTGGCAACTTCCTCGACCACTTTCATGACCGCGTAGACTTCGACCTGGCCGGTTTCATGATTGAACACCGCCCGCAGATCCTCACCCCCCTTATAGAACTTCCGGGCAGCTACCACAATCGCGTCTTCGACCGCACTGATGATGACCTTGGTATCGATGCCCTTTTCCCTGCTGAGCTGGTCAATGGTCTGGAAGAGTAAGCTGGACATGTCACCTCACCTCAATCCTGTTTATCTCGGGGTGATTTCCCGGAAAACAGCTCCCGGAAATCCGGCACGATATTCGCCCTGTCTATTTCATCAATGGGAAATTCCATCATTTCCCCCGACTCCAGTTCCAGGCGAACCATCGATTCCTCGATCCCGACCAATAGACCCTGAAAACGGCTGCGGCCCGACCAGGGGGCGCGCAAAGCCAGCTTGACGCGATTGCCTGCAAACCGCTGATAATCAGTGTGTTTGACTAGTCTGCGGTCGAGTCCGGGAGAGGAAACCTCGAGCGTGTATCGAGACGGGAAAACCTCTTCCACATCCAGCAACGTTCCCACCTGTTGACTCACCCGGTGGCAATCGCCGTGATCCACCCCGCCGGGCTTGTCCAGAAAGATCTGGACGACACAGGAGAGGCCCCGGCCGTGGATTGCCACATCCACGAGCTCCAGCCCTTCCGAGCTCGCCACTCGATCCGTTATTTCCCGCACTCGTTCCAGCCGGTTCATGGACATCTAATAAAAAAGTGGGCTCGCGCCCACTCGGAGTAAATCCAATTCAGCAAAACTATTATAGCCAATCAGAAGAAGCGGAACAAGACGCCCCCTCCACTGCCAACCACCCAGGGAGAAAACGGGGGGCCCTGCCTCTAAAAAAAAGGCCCCATCCCTTGCAAGGAATCAACCGGCGCCCGATTGGGGACAGGCTTGCCGGACAGCCATGACATCAATGACCGGCAGGTAAACCACTCGCGCCCCTCTCCCCCAAAGAAGACACCTCCACGGCGCTAGGCCGTAGGACGCTCCTTCTCCGGCACATCTTCAGCCAGGGAAACCAGCTCTTCCTGTTCGATCAGTTCTTCTTCCGGCTTGGGCACTTCGGTCAACAGGCGGAAATTATGGTATATCGCCATCCCGGTGCCCGCCGGAATCAGGCGGCCGACGATCACATTTTCCTTCAATCCGCGCAGATGATCGACCTTCCCGCTGATGGAGGCCTCCGTGAGTACGCGGGTGGTCTCCTGGAATGAAGCCGCCGAAATAAACGAGTCGGTGGAAAGAGACGCCTTGGTGATTCCGAGCAGGACCGGCCGGCCGGTGGCAGCCCTGCCATCGCTGATCCGAATTTTTTCATTCTCTTCGCGGAATCGGAACTTATCGACCTGTTCCTCCACCAGAAAATCGGTCTCGCCCACCTCCTCCACCTTGACCCAGCGCAGCATCTGACGGACGATCACCTCAATGTGCTTGTCATTGATATTGACGCCCTGGAGACGGTAGACCTCCTGAATTTCGTTGACCAGATAGGATTGCAGCTCCCGCTCGCCCAGCACCGCCAAAATATCGTGCGGGTTCATGGGACCGTCCATGAGCGGCTCGCCCGCGCGGACACGCTCCCCTTCCTGAACGCTGAGATGCACTCCGCGGGGAATCTCGTATTCGCGCTCCATGCCGTTGTCATTGGTAAGGACAATTTTTCGCTGCCCCTTGCTGACTTCACCGTAGTGCACCACGCCGTCAATCTCCGTGATGATGGCCGGCTCCTTCGGACGACGGGCTTCAAATAACTCCACGACGCGCGGCAGACCGCCCGTGATGTCCTTCGTCTTGGTCGTTTCACGAGGAATCTTGGCCAGAACATCGCCAGCGAATACTTCATCCCCCTCGACCACCATCAGGTGAGCGCGGGAAGGCATCAGGTACCGCTTCCCGGACCGGGGATGCTCCTCGGTTCGGATGGTAATGGCTGGTTCACGCTTCTCGTCCGGAGATTCGGAGACGACCCAGCGCGACAGGCCGGTAACCTCATCGACCTCTTCGTGCAGGGTCTGCCCCCTTTCCAGGTCGTCGAAGCGAACCGTGCCACCCACTTCCGTGAGGATGGAGAAGGTGTAGGGGTCCCATTCCACCAGGATCTGGCCGAGCGTTACCGGCTGGCCATCGGAGACCTTCAAGCGCGCTCCGTACACCACCGAGTAGCGTTCCCGCTCGCGGTCTTTTTCATCGACCAGAGTGATCGTGCCGTTGCGGTTCATGGCCACCAGGTCGCCCTGCTTGTTCAGCACCGTAGTCATGTTCACGAACTTGACGAATCCGTTATTTTTCGCGTCCAGCGTGGACTGCTCGGAGATTCTGCTCGCCGTGCCGCCGATGTGGAATGTGCGCATCGTCAGCTGGGTTCCCGGCTCTCCGATCGACTGGGCCGCGATGACGCCAACGGCTTCGCCCAGCTCCACCAGCTTGCCGGTGGCTAGGTTCCGGCCGTAGCACATCACGCAGACGCCGCGCTTGGCCTCGCACGTCAATACGGAACGAATCTTGACCCGTTCGATTCCTGCCTGCTGGATGGCGTTGGCCAGATCATCGGTGATCTCCTGGTTCACGTCCACAATGACGTTGCCTTCATAATCCCGGATCTTTTCCAGAGATACACGGCCCACGATGCGATCGCGGAACGGCTCGATGATCTCGCCACTTTCCACAATCGAGCCGACGTAGATACCGTCCAGGGTGCCGCAATCGATGTGGCCGATGATCACGTCCTGGGCAACATCCACCAGACGGCGGGTCAGGTACCCAGAGTCCGCCGTCTTGAGCGCCGTATCGGCCAGACCCTTGCGGGCGCCGTGCGTGGAGATGAAGTATTGCAACACGGTCAGTCCTTCGCGGAAGTTGGCCGTGATGGGCGTTTCGATGATCTCGCCGGAGGGCTTCGCCATCAAGCCGCGCATACCGCTGAGCTGACGGATCTGCTGCTTGGAGCCGCGTGCGCCGGAATCCGCCATGATGTAAATCGGGTTGAAGACCTCGCCTTTCTGGTCCTGCTCCTGCATGGCGCGGAACATTTCATCCGCGACCCGCTCGGTGATATTGGACCAGATGGCGATCACCTTGTTATAGCGCTCGCCGTTGGTGATGGCGCCATCCAGATACTGTTGCTGTACCGCGATGACATCCTTCTTGGCGCGCTCCACCAGCAGCGCTTTGCCGGAGGGAATGACCATGTCGTCCACGCCGATGGAGATGCCCGCTTTCGTCGCATACAGAAAACCGACCTGCTTGACCTCATCCAGCAGCCGGACGGTCGCCTCAAGGCCGAACCTCAGATAGCAATAGTTGACCAGTTGCGTCAGACCTTTTTTCTTGAGCAGGCCGTTGATGAACGGCATCTCCTTGGGCAGATGGTCATTCAGGATGACCCGTCCCACCGTGGTCTCCAGCATCTGCTTCTGGAACAGGACCGGCTCGGAATGGCTGATGTCCTGATCGTCATATGCCTTGGTCAGGTCGATGACCTCGCCGGAGATCCGCAGGCGAATCGGTGTCAGCGTTTCCACCTCGCCCGCCTCCCGGGCCAGCAGCACTTCTTCCGTGTTGGCGAAAGCGCGGCCCTCACCCTTGGTGCGGTGGCGAACCTTCGTCAGGTAGTAGCAGCCCAGGACAATGTCCTGGGTCGGAACAGCCAGCGGCTGGCCGTTGGATGGCGACAGGATATTGTTGGCGCTGAGCATCAGCACACTGGCTTCCACCTGCGCCTCGGGCGAGAGCGGAATATGAACAGCCATCTGGTCGCCATCGAAATCCGCGTTGAAGGCGGTACAGACCAGCGGGTGAATCCGGATGGCCTTTCCTTCGACCAGAACGGGTTCGAAAGCCTGGATGCCCAGCCGGTGCAGCGTGGGCGCTCGATTCAGAAGGATCGGGTGATCCGAGATGACCTCTTCCAGGATGTCCCAGACGATTGGGTCCTCTTGCTCCACCATCTCCTTCGCCTGCTTGATGGTGGTGCAGAGACCCTTCAGTTCCAGCTGATGGTAGATGAACGGCTTGAACAACTCCAACGCCATCTTCTTCGGCAGCCCGCACTGGTGCAGCTTCAGTTCGGGACCAACCACGATGACCGAACGGCCCGAGTAGTCCACACGTTTTCCCAGCAGGTTCTGGCGGAATCGTCCCTGCTTCCCCTTCAATGTATCGGAGAGGGACTTCAGCGGGCGGTTATTAGCGCCCCGGAGCACGCGGCCGCGGCGGCCATTATCGAACAATGCATCCACGGCTTCCTGCAGCATCCGCTTCTCATTCCGCACGATGACGTCCGGCGCATGCAGTTCCATCAGCTTCTTCAGCCGGTTGTTCCGGTTGATCACCCGGCGGTAAAGATCGTTCAGGTCCGAAGTGGCAAAGCGGCCGCCATCGAGTGGCACCAAGGGCCGCAACTCCGGCGGGATGACTGGAATCACCTCCAGAATCATCCATTCCGGACGATTCCCGGAACGCCGGAACGATTCGGCCACCCTCAGCCGCTTGGCGAACTTCAGACGCTTCTGCTGAGACACCTCTACTTTCATCTTCTCGCGGAGCTGCTCGCAGAGCTCGTCAATGGCGACTCGCTGCAATAATTCACGGATCGCCTCCGCGCCCATCATGGCCGTAAACTTTCCCGGGTATTCCTGCTGGAGCTGACGGTAGCGTTCCTCCGCAATCACTTCTTTTTCCTTCAAGGGGGCCTCGCCCGGATCCAACACCACGTAGGCTTCAAAATAAAGGATGCGCTCCAGGTCCCGCAGCGAAAGATCCAGCAGATAACCAATACGGCTGGGCAACCCCTTGAAAAACCAGACGTGCGAGCAGGGAGCGGCCAGTTCGATATGCCCCATCCTTTCACGGCGAACATCCTTCGTCGTAACCTCGACGCCGCATTTATCGCAGGTGACTCCGCGGTGCTTCATCCGTTTGTACTTGCCGCACAGACACTCCCAATCCACCGTGGGGCCGAAGATCCGGGCGCAGAACAGTCCGTCCCGTTCCGGTTTGAAGGTCCGGTAGTTGATCGTTTCGGGCTTGGTAACTTCGCCATGCGACCAGGACCGGATCTTCTCCGGAGACGCCAGGCTGATGCGGATACTGTCAAAATCCAGGCTGATTTTAGATCGATCTGAATAACTGCTGCGATACAAGGGAACCTCCTAACGAGGTGAAGAAAATTGCGGATTTGAAACGGCCCGCCGCACTGCGGCAAGCCGGGATACTAGTCGGCCGCTCCGAGGACATCCTTTTGCCTCTTGATCAGTTCCACATCCAGGCAGAGGCTCTCCAGTTCGCGGATCAGTACGTTGAATGACTCCGGCACACCCGGCTCAATGGCCGACTCGCCTTTTACAATAGCCTCGTAGATCTTGGTGCGGCCCACGACGTCATCCGACTTGGCCGTCAGCAACTCCTGCAGAATATGAGCGGCTCCATAGGCTTCCAGCGCCCAGACTTCCATTTCACCGAATCGCTGGCCTCCGAACTGCGCCTTGCCGCCGAGCGGCTGCTGTGTGATCAACGAGTAAGGACCAATGGACCGGGCGTGGATTTTGTCATCGACAAGATGCGACAACTTCAGCATGTAGATGTAACCAACGGTGACTTCCTCTTCGAACTTGTCTCCGGACACACCATCGTAAAGCGCGGTCTTGCCGGAGGTGGGCAGACCCGCCTGCGTCAGCATCTTCTTGATCTCAGTCTCCGAAGACCCGTCAAACACCGGAGTGGAAAAATGCATGTTCAGCGCCTTGGCGGCCCATCCCAGATGGGTCTCCAGAATCTGTCCCACGTTCATTCGGGAGGGCACCCCCAGCGGATTCAGCACGATCTCCACCGGCGTGCCATCGGGAAGATAGGGCATCTCCTCCTGCGGAACAATCTTCGCAATGACGCCTTTGTTGCCGTGCCGGCCGGCCATTTTGTCTCCGACCGAAAGCTTCCGCTTCATGGCGACATAGACCTTCACGAGCTTGATCACTCCAGGCGGCAACTCGTCGCCCTTGCGAAGTTTTTCTTCCTTTTCGCCGGTAACCTTTCGCAGGACATCGATCTGCCGCGAGGTCATCTCCTCGATCTCATCGATCTGCTCATTCATCCGGGCATCGCGCTTGATATCCAGCTTCATCCGCTTCAGATCCCGGCCACGAACCTGGCGCAAAACCTCCAGAGTCAGCTCGGTCCCCTTGGTCAGGAGCCGTTTATTGGTCCGCTCATCATGGAGATCCACCTGCAGAACCCGGCCACCCAGGACCGAATTGAGCCGCTTCAATCGCTCATTTTCCAGGATTCTGATCTGGTCATCCAGGTTCTTGCGAAGCTTCATCACCTGTTGCCCCTCGATCAACCGGGCCCGCTCGTCCTTCTCTTCGCTCTTGCGGGTGAATATCTTCACTTCGACGACAGTCCCCTCGATGCCCGGAGGGCACACCAGGGAAGCGTCGCGAACGTCGCCCGCCTTTTCACCGAAGATGGCCCGCAGAAGCTTTTCCTCCGGTGTCAACTGGGTCTCTCCCTTGGGCGTTACTTTCCCCACCAGAATATCGCCCGGCTTCACCGTCGCGCCGATGCGAATCACGCCGGCTTCATCCAGATCGCTGAGAAAGCGCTCGCTTACGTTGGGAATGTCGCGAGTGATGTCTCCCGGGCCCAGCTTCGTATCCCGGGCCTCGACTTCGAGCTCCTCGATATGGATGGAACTGAAGTAGTCCTCCTGAACCATCTTTTCACTGACCAGAATGGCGTCTTCAAAGTTGTACCCGCGCCAGGGCATGAATGCCACGAGAATGTTCCGGCCCAGAGCCAGCTCTCCGCCATCGGTACAAGGACCATCCGCCAGGACCTGCCCCTTTTTCACCTCATCGCCTTCGCGGACCAGTGGCCTCTGATTGATGCAGGTATTCTGGTTCGAACGCTTGAATTTCGTGAGCGTGTAAACATCCGCGTGAATGCCGGCCGACATCGTTCCCGCCTCGGCCCCTCGCTCGGCACGGACGATGATCCGTTCACTATCCACGGTCTCCACCGTCCCGGAACGGCGGCAGATCACCACGGCGCCGGAATCCCTTGCCGTTACGCGCTCGATGCCCGTGCCTACGAAGGGCGCTTCGGCCTGCAGCAGCGGGACGGCCTGACGCTGCATGTTCGAACCCATCAAGGCGCGGTTCGCGTCGTCATTCTCCAGAAATGGAATCAGGGATGCCGCGACACTCACGAGCTGCTTCGGCGAAACATCCAGAAAATCGATCTCTTCGCGCTTCTTCAGAACAAAGTTGCCTGCCTGTCGCGCGTTGAGCAGGTCGGTAACGATTCGGCCCTTACTATCGAGTTCGACGTTGGACTGTGCGATGACGTACTTGTCTTCCTCCCAGGCGGAGAGGTAGAAACAATGGACTTCGGCCTCGGGCGGAGCCTTCCGCCGCTCCTTCAGTTCCAGGCATTTTTTCGCCCATTCCTTCTTCTCCAGTACATCACCCGGCTTATAGTCGCTGTCTCCCGACCGCGTAACGGAAACGTAGTCCACCAGATGTCCCTTGATCACCTTCCGGTAGGGACTTTCGATAAACCCGAACTCGTTGATCCTGGCAAAACAGGCCAGCGAGGAGATCAATCCGATGTTCGGCCCTTCCGGCGTCTCAATCGGGCAGATCCGGCCATAATGCGTGGGGTGAACGTCGCGAACTTCAAAACCCGCCCGCTCGCGGCTCAGACCACCCGGTCCCAGGGCCGAAAGTCGGCGTTTGTGCGTAATCTCGGAAAGAGGGTTCGTCTGATCCATGAACTGCGATAGCTGGCTGGAACCGAAAAACTCTCGAATCGAGGCCATGGCGGGCTTGGCATTCACCAGATCATGCGGCATGGCTGTCGCCATTTCCTGATAAACCGACATCTTTTCCTTGATGGCCCGCTCCATGCGCACCAACCCGATCCGGAACTGATTCTCGAGCAACTCCCCGACCGCACGCACGCGGCGGTTGCCGAGATGATCGATGTCATCGACAACACCCACGTTTTTCCGCAACCGGAACAGGTACATGAGAACGGTGGTGAAGTCTTCCATGTCCAGGGTTCTCTCGTCCAGCGGCGTGTCGGTTGCCAGCTTGATGTTGAACTTCAGACGGCCGACGCGGGAGAAATCGTATTTGCGCGAATCTTGAAACATGCCCTGGAACAGCGCAATCGCGGTGTCGAGCGTCGGAGGATCGCCGGGCCGCAGCTTCCGGTAGATCTCCATGAGAGCTTCTTCCTGGGTTTTCAAGCTGTCCTTGCGCAGGGTCTGCAACAGGACAACCCCGGCTTCTTCCCGCTCAGGAAAGAAAATGTGCACCGTGGAGACACCCGCTTCCTCGAAACGCGCCAGATGATCAGAGGTGAGATCCTGATTCGCCTCACAAATAATCTCGCCCGTGGCGCCATCCGTCACATCGGCGAGCAAACAGGAGTTCTCCAAATCATGCGCGGAAACCTCGACAGACGAAACGCGGGCTTTCTTCAGCGCTTCCAGCTGCGAGGCGGTGATCCGCCGGCCCGCGTGAACGATCTCCTCTTTCGTCTTCGGATGGAGCACATGATGGGACAGCTTCACGCCCAATAAGCCCGGAGTCAGCTCCAGATACAGCTTATTGCCCTTCAGCTCCAGCGTTTCACCGCGGTAAAACCTTTTCAGGATATCCTCATCGGTGCGCAGGCCGAGGGCTCGCAGGAAAGTAGATCCCAGAAATTTTCGTTTCCTGTCGATCCGGACATACAACAGGTTCTTGGCGTCGTATTCGAACTCCACCCACGAACCCCGGTAGGGAATGATCTTGCCCAGAAAATAAGTCCGCTGATTGGCCGTCTCGAAGAAGGCGCCGGGGGATCGGTGCAACTGGCTGACAATGACGCGTTCCGTCCCATTGATGATGAAAGTGCCGTTTTCGGTCATCAGCGGAATTTCACCAAAAAAGACTTCCTGTTCCTTGATGTCGCGAATCGCCTTTTCGCCGGTCTCCTGATCCTTTTCGAAGATGGTCAGCCGGATCGTCACTTTCAACGGGGCGGCATAGGTCATGCCGCGTTCCTGGCACTCCACCATGTCATACTTCAGTTGCAGGTCGACCGGATCGCCGCATTTATCACAAAAATTTACCTCGTTCGGATTCGAAGTGCCGCACTGCGGGCAGAGCACATCTCCGGAGATGTAAGGGCTGGTGATGATGATGGTCCCGCACCCTGGCTTCGAGCACGTCGTGCGCAGGTGGTGCAATCCCTTCAGATTTCCGCACTTGCACTCCCAGTTTCCGATGGAAAAGTCCACGAAATCCAATTGGGAAAGCTCACGAAAATCCCGGATGGGAAAAACGGAATTGAAAACCGCCTGCAGACCGGAATCGTCCCGCTCATTCGGAAGCAAGTCCATCTGGAGAAAACGGTCGTAAGAACGCTTCTGAACCTCGATCAGGTTCGGGATCGGCAGTTCGGTCTTGATCTTGGACGAATCAACCCGCTCACGATTGGCACGGTTGCCATTTTGATTCATGCGTTGCTCCTAATTGAATGCCAGAGAAAATTTGCGCTGTCTTCCCCATGACCGCTCAGAAGATACTCAGGGGCCGAAGGAATCAAATGGCCATCCCTCCCGTTCAGCTCAGCTTCAGCCAATCAGAGGGGGAAAGGCCGATCCAAACGTCCTGCGGTGTTCCATGAGTGGGAATCCACCGCACTCCATGCGTGGCCCCCTCGCTTCTCCGGCCATGTCCGGTCATATCGGTCATGGACAAATGGCTGGACTTGCGCCACAGCGGACGCCAGCCCACAGGTTGATCCACTTCGGATCGGGCTTCTGTTCGAACAATAAAGCGTGGAATGCGGCCCGAGAACCCAGGGTCAGGCTAGGTGACCTCGACGGTTGCTCCGGCCTCGGTGAACTTGGTTTTGAGGGTTTCGGCTTCTTCCTTCGAAATACCCTCTTTGATGGGTTTCGGAGCGTTATCCACGAGGTCTTTCGCTTCTTTCAAACCGAGACTGGTGACCTCACGAACCGCCTTGATGACGTTGATCTTGTTGCTTCCGACCGCGGAAAGCACGACCGTGAACTCGGTCTGCTCCTCGACGGCAGCGGCCGCAGGAGCCGCACCGCCGGCCATCATAACCGGGGCGGCCGCGCTCACTCCGAATGCGGACTCCATTTCTTTCACCAGCTCCGCCGCTTCCAGCAGCGTAAGCTCCTTGATCTGTTCCAGAATCGTTGTGACTTTCTCGGACATAACAGCTTCACTCCTCCCGTACGCGACTGTTTCCAGCCGCGCGGTCTCCAAAATATTTACTGAAACTTGTTTTCCTTCACGGCCTGATCCAGGGCGGTCGCAATGCCTCGAATGACCGATTGCGCAGCAACAGCAATGCCGCGCGCGGGTGAACCCAAAATGTAAAGGATTTTCCCGGTCAACTCCTCTTTGCTCGGAAGCAGGACCAGCTCGGCGATCTCGTCCAGTGAAATGACCCTGCCTTCCACCAAACCGGCCCGGAATGTGAAGTCCGGATTTAGCTTGGCGTAATTGGATAATGCCTTCGCAAGCTCAACCGGATTTGCATCCGTGTGGGCTATCGATGTGGGGCCCTGCAAGGCTTGGGTCAGTGGCTCGGAAGCCGTTCCCCTGGCGCCCAGTTCCGCCAGAGTATTCTTCACCACGCGATACTGGCCTCCTGCCGCCCGGACCTGACGCCGGAGATCCCAATCCTCTGAAACAGGAACCTTCTCGAAACGCATGACGAATACACTCGAGGCCTTTTCCAGATCCGACCTCAACTGCTCGATTTCCCGCTTTTTTTGCTCTCGATTCAAAACGTCCTCCGCACTGCTTACGCCGACCCGGCTATCGACAAGTCGAGTGAAATACCAGGTCCCATCGTCGATGAAATGGTCATCGACTTGACATATTTTCCTTTTGAAGCCGAGGGCTTCGCCCGGACCACGGCCTGAATAAATGCATCGGCGTTTTCAACCAGGCGCGGAGCCGTAAAGCTGATCTTGCCCACAGCCGCATGCACCTGCGCGGTCTTGTCCGTCCGGAATTCCACTTTTCCGGCCTTCACTTCCGTCACGGCGGTCTTGACATCATTCGTTACCGAACCGGCCTTTGGGTTCGGCATCAGACCTCGCGGCCCCAGGACCTTGCCGAGGCGGCCGACGATTTTCATCATGTCGGGAGTGGCGATCACCGCTTCAAACTCAGCCCACCCACCCATGATTTTCTTCACCATCTCTTCTCCACCCACGAACTCGGCTCCCGCCTCCTCGGCTTCCTTCACCTTCTCGCCGCTTGCAATGACCAGCACCTTCTTGGATTTTCCCAGCCCATGCGGGAGAAGCATCGTGCCGCGCACCATCTGATCCGCATGGCGGGGATCCACGCCGAGACGGAGCACCACTTCCACGGTTTCGTCGAACTTGGCGAATTTGACCTTCTGCAGCAGCTCAACAGCATCACCCAGGGGGTAGGACCGGTCTTCCACCGCCTTCCGTGAATTCGCGATGTTCTTGCCTTCTTTTCTACTCATACGCCCCATGACCCGCTCGAGTGAATATCATTGCCCACAACTGCGTGCAACTGCCTGAACCTTCTGAAATGATTCTCATAGCCCCTTCGGCCACCGAATCAATTGACAACATCAATGCCCATGCTGCGCGCGGTTCCCTGGACACTCCGGATGGCAGACTCCAGCGACTCCGTGTTGAGGTCCGGCAGCTTCGTTTTGGCGATCTCCTCCACCTGCTGCGGGGTAACGGTGCCGACCTTCGTTGCCGGCGTCGTCCCGGACCCTTTGGCGATTCCAGCGGCCCGCTTCAACAGCACCGGCGCCGGCGGCGTCTTGGTAATAAACGTGTAGCTCCGGTCTCCGTATATCGTGAGGACCACCGGGATAATCAGGCCTTCCATCTCTTTCCCGGAAGTCTTAGCATTGAACGCCTTACAAAAATCCATGATGTTGACGCCGTGCTGGCCCAGCGCAGGACCCACCGGGGGGGCCGGTGTAGCTTTTCCCGCGGCAATCTGGAGTTTGATGTACCCAGTAACCTTTTTGCCCTTCGGCGCGCGACCTGCCATGAATCCCTCCCTGCTATAACTTTTCGACCTGTAGAAAATCCAACTCCACCGGGGTGGCCCGGCCGAAGATTGTAACCATCACCTTCAGCGTATTGCGGTCCAGATTCACTTCCTCCACAATCCCGGTGAAATTATTGAAAGGTCCGTCGACAATCTTGACCGTCTCGTTCTTATCAAAGGTCAGTTTCGGTGTAACTTTTTCTGCCGCAACCGTAGCCCGGTGAAGTATCTGGTTCACCTCATCCTCGGTTAATGGCGTCGGTTCCGTGGCGCTGCCGACAAAAGCCGTCACTCGGGGAGTGGATTTGACGATGTGCCATACGTCATCGTCCAGATCCAGTTCCACCAGGACATAGCCGGGATAGACCAGCCGCTCCGTCTCGATTTTCTTTCCGCCCCGGACCTCCACGACCGTCTCGGTCGGGATCATCACCTGTCCGATCTTATCCTCCAGGCCAAAAGCCTGTACACGGCTTTCCAGACTTTCTTTCACCTTCCGTTCAAAGCCCGAATACGTATGTATGATGAACCACTTCTTTCCCGTCTTCGCCGTGGTCTCCACACCGTCCCCCTAATCTACAACTGAAGGAGCCACTGGACCGCCTGTGTGTACACCCAGTCTAGGATCCCGAAATACGCTCCGAATAAAAATACGGTAACCAGGACGACGACCGTCGTGGCACGCACCTGCTGCGCATTGGGCCAGGTGACACGCTTGGTTTCGGCCCGCACATCCCCCAGAAACTGCTTCGTCTGCTTCGGCCAGCTCCCGATGCCTGAGTGCGCATCCCCGCCAGTGGATGCTCGCCGCCCCTCGCGGCTGTCCTCTAAGTTGCTCGCCATCTTTTAAATACGTTATCCTTTCGCACTCGCTTGCCCCGTCTTGCAGTGTTCGCCGCCCGGCTGCTCGCACTCGCTGCCCGACTGGCACTTGTGCCCCAATGCTCTTTCCGCCAAGCCATATTCTGGCAGGGGTGGAGGGATTCGAACCCCCACATCCGGTTTTGGAGACCGGCGGTCTGCCGTTGAACCTACACCCCTCCAAAGCTTCCCGTTCGACTGAGATCCGGAATCACCCGACAATGCTAGAGATGGCCAGCCACCCGGCTGCGGCCTCACTCCGGATTGCTATCTTGTCTCCCTATGAACCGTGTGATGCCGGCAGGTCGGACAAAACTTCTTGAATTCCAGCCGCCCCGTCGTCTTCTTCTTGTTCTTGGTCGAGGTATAATTCCTGTTCTTACAGTCGGAACACTGTAATGTGATGATATCACGCATGATTCAATCCTAAATCCTTTTCAGAAGAGTTTCACGGCTGCGCAACGGCTCCCACCGTAGACGGGGCTTTTTTCCAGCGCTACTCGATGATTTCTCTGATGGTGCCGGCGCCGACGGTCCGTCCGCCCTCGCGGATGGCGAACCGCAGTCCCTTTTCCATCGCGATCGGCGTGATCAACTCCACCGAGATCGACACATTGTCGCCCGGCATCACCATCTCCGTGCCCTCCGGCAGTTGCGCCACTCCCGTTACGTCCGTCGTCCGGAAGTAGAACTGCGGCCGGTACCCGTTGAAGAACGGCGTGTGCCGCCCTCCTTCTTCCTTCGTCAATACGTAGGCCTCGGCCTTGAACTTCGTGTGCGGCGTAATCGATCCCGTCTTCGCGATCACCTGTCCGCGCTCCACGTCGTCCTTCGCCGTTCCCCGCAGCAGCAATCCCACGTTGTCGCCCGCCTCGCCCGCGTCCAGCAGCTTCCGGAACATCTCCACGCCCGTTACCACCGTCTTCGTCGTCGGCCGGAAACCTACAATCTCGATCTCCTCGCCTACCTTCACTTTTCCGCGCTCTACCCGGCCCGTTACCACCGTGCCCCGGCCCTGGATCGAAAAGATATCTTCAATCGGCATCAGAAACGGCTTGTCGATCTCTCGCTTCGGCATCGGGATGTAGCTGTCCACCGCCTCCATCAGATCCTTGACCGACTTCTCCCACTTCTCCTCGCCGTTCAGCGCTCCCAGCGCCGAGCCCCGCACCACTGGAATGTCATCGCCCGGAAAATCGTAGCTCTTCAGCAACTCCCGAACTTCCAGCTCCACCAGGTCCAGCAGCTCCTCGTCCTCCACCGCGTCCACCTTGTTCATGAACACCACCACGTAGGGCACTCCCACCTGCCGCGCCAGCAGAATGTGCTCGCGCGTCTGCGGCATCGGCCCGTCGGTCGCCGCCACCACCAGGATCGCTCCATCCATCTGCGCCGCGCCCGTGATCATGTTCTTGATGTAGTCGGCGTGGCCCGGGCAGTCCACGTGCGCGTAGTGCCGGTTGGCGGTCTGATACTCCACGTGCGCCACGGCTATGGTGATGCCGCGCTCGCGCTCTTCCGGCGCGTTGTCGATCGAGTCGAACGAGCGGAACGCTACGGTCGAATCGTGCTTCGACAAGGTCTTCGTGATCGCCGCCGTCAAGGTGGTCTTCCCGTGATCGATGTGCCCGATCGTCCCGATGTTCAAATGCGGTTTCGACCGGTCAAATTTCTCCTTCGCCATCGCTGCCCTCTCCCTGGTTTAATATCCTGTTCAAAAAAAAAGCCAGACCCTTCCAACGCTCTTTCTATCTCGGCTCCGACTACACAACTCATCTAAGGAGGCCCCGTCGTCTCCGGTCGCCGCAGCTCTACTTGGCGACAGCGCCCCCTTGCAGACGCGCAATCACCTCATCCTTGATCGACGCGGGCGCTTCCATATATCGCCCAAAATGCATCGTATAGCTTGCCCGGCCCTGCGTGCGAGACCGCAGATCGGTAGCGTAGCCAAACATTTCAGCCAGCGGGACACTCGCCTTGATAATCTGCGTGCCGGAGCGGGCCTCCACTCTCTCCACGCGTCCTCGGCGGCTGTTCAGGTCTCCGGTAACGAGGCCCATGAAATCATCCGGCACGACAACCTCAACGTCCATCACGGGCTCCAGCAGAACCGGCTTCGCCCGCTTGACCCCCTCCTTGAAACCCATCGAGGCGGCAATCTTGAAGGCAATCTCCGAGCTATCCACATCGTGATAGCTGCCGTCGGTCAGCGTTGCCCGGATATCCACCATCTCGTAGCCGGCGAGAACGCCGCCCTCCATGGCTTCTTCAATACCCGCCTGTATGGGCGCAATATATTCCTTCGGAATCGAACCGCCATAGATCTTGTTGACGAACTCGAATCCGCTGCCCGGCTCAAGTGGTTCGATTGTCAGCTTCACGTGACCGTACTGGCCTCGGCCGCCCGTCTGCCGGATGTACCTGCCTTCCGCAGCGGCCGCCTGGCGGATGGTCTCCCGGTACGCCACCTGCGGCGTCCCTACGTTGGCTGCCACGTTGAACTCCCGCATCATGCGGTCGACAAGAATCTCCAGGTGCAACTCACCCATGCCGGAGATCAGCGTCTGCCCCGTATCCGGGTCCGTGTGAACCTTGAAGGTGGGATCCTCCTGAGCCAGCTTGCCCAGCGCCAGACCCAGCTTGTCCTGATCGGCTTTCGTCTTCGGCTCCACCGAGATCGAGATCACCGGCGCCGGAAAATCAATCGATTCCAGCACCGCCGGATTCGCCGGATCGCAGACCGTATCTCCGGTCGTAACCAGCTTCAGCCCCACCGCGGCGGCAATGTCGCCCGCATATACCTCGTCGACGTCCTCGCGCTTGTTGGCGTGCATCTTCAACAAACGGCCTACCCGCTCCTTCTTGTTGCGGGTGGCATTCAGAACACTGGTCCCTACCTTCAGAAAGCCGGAATAGACGCGAAGGAAAGAGAGTTGGCCCACATAAGGGTCCGTCATGATCTTGAAAATTAAACCAGAAAACGGCTCATCGTCCGCCGCCTTCCTCACAACTGGATCGCCCTCCGGCGTGATTCCTTCGACCGGCGGAATGTCCAGCGGAGACGGCAGAAAATTCACCACGGCATCCAGCAGCGGCTGAACCCCTTTGTTCTTGAAAGAACTCCCGCAGACCACCGGCACCAACTTCAATGCGATGGTCGAGCGGCGCAGGCCGGCGCGCAACTCATCGGCGGTCATCTGCTCCCCTGCGACGTATTTTTCCAAAAGGACATCATCGCTCTCGCAGATCGCTTCGATCAACTGATCCCGGCGAGTCTTCACCTCTGCTTCGTATTCCGCAGGTATCTCTTCTTCTTCAAACTCGGCGCCGAGCGTTTCCTTGTGGTAGACGATCGCCTTTTTCCCGAATAGATCAATCACTCCAATGAAGGAATCCTCACTCCCCATGGGAATCTGAATCGCCACCGGATGAGCACCCAGACGAGTGCGGATCATCTCCATGGAATGATCGAAATCCGCCCCGACGCGATCCATCTTGTTGATGAACGCAATCCGGGGCACACCATACTTGTCCGCCTGCCGCCAAACGGTCTCCGATTGCGGCTCGACGCCCGCAACGGCATCGAAAACAGCCACGGCGCCATCCAGAACCCGCAGCGACCGCTCGACTTCGGCGGTAAAATCCACGTGTCCGGGCGTGTCAATGATATTGATGCGGTAATCCCTCCAGAAACAGGTGGTGGCAGCCGATGTAATCGTAATTCCGCGCTCCTGCTCCTGCGCCATATAGTCCATCGTGGCCGTGCCATCGTGGACCTCGCCCAGCCGATGCGTGATGCCCGTATAGAACAGGATCCGTTCCGTCGTGGTGGTCTTACCCGCATCGATGTGGGCCATGATGCCGATATTTCTGTTCTTCTCGAGTTGTACTTTTCTTGGCATCGCCGAATCTTCAAATGGCCGGTCCCGTGCTACCTTGATGACGGAACGGCTTTTCCCTTTTCCACCCCTGATTGCAGGAGTTCCGGCTTCTTCGCAGGACACGCCCCGCTGAAAGCCAATATGGCGGATCTAATCTTCGATTGTGGCGAAAATCTCTCGATCCAGTTACCAACGAAAGTGGGCAAACGCGCGGTTTGCCTCTGCCATGCGATGGGTCTCTTCCTTCTTTTTTACGGACGACCCTCGGTTGTTGTAGGCATCCAGAATTTCGCCTGTCAACCGGTCCACCATCCCTTTTTCCCCACGTCTCCTGGAAAAATTTATCAGCCAGCGGATACTCAAGCTCATTCTGCGGTCTACACCGACCTCAATGGGAACCTGGTAATTAGCGCCACCGACCCTCCGGGTCTTCACTTCCATCGTGGGCTTCACGTTCTCCACCGCTTTCTTGAAGACTTTCAAGGGGTCTTCCTGCGTCCGCTCCTGAACCAGGGTCATCGATTGATAGAAGATTGCTTCGGCCGCCGAACGTTTTCCATCCCACATCAATGAGTTGACGAACTTCTGCACCAACTGGGACAAGTACACTCCATCCGGCTGAACTTCCCTGCGGTTGATTGATCCTTTTCGCGGCATTCTTGCGCCCCGCTTCCCTTCCGGGCGAAGATGGAAACCAGCTTCCGCCCCTTTTGAAAAAAGATTTTGTCTTATGCTTTAGGCCGCTTGGCCCCATACTTGGAGCGGCTTTTCTTCCGGTTGGCGACACCGGCGGCATCCAGCGTCCCGCGAATAATGTGATAGCGAACTCCCGGCAGGTCCTTGACGCGTCCTCCGCGAATCAGCACGATCGAGTGCTCCTGCAGGTTGTGTCCCACGCCCGGAATGTACGCTGTTACCTCGATCCCATTGGTGAGCCGTACACGAGCCACCTTGCGCAACGCGGAGTTCGGCTTCTTCGGAGTCGTCGTATAGACGCGCGTACAAACACCTCTTTTCTGGGGGCAGGCTTGCAGCGCCGGACTGGCTGTCCGCGCACGAATCCTTTTTCGTCCCAGTCGTACCAGTTGATTAAACGTCGGCACAAATCATTCCCTTCTGACTGGATTTGAACAGATGCATGCAACTCTTCAAATCCATTGCTTTCTCTATCTGGTTTTGCTCTGTTTCTTAAGATGCCTGAAGCCTTCTTACTTCTGATCAATTCCGCTCCGAAGCCCGGCGATCTCTCCCTCGCCAGCCTCCGAGCAACCTTGCTCAGTTTCTCTCATCCCGGGCTCTTCCATCCGCCTCATCCCGTCTCATCTATGCCGAAATCCGATCATGCCCGGGAACCAAAGCTCGATCACTCCTCACAGCTTTGTACGTAAACGCACAACCGCTCCCCCGATGCGACAGCCACGGTAGCGATATTCGGAGGAGATGATCCATACAAGGTTAGCATAGCAATTTCACACCGTCAATCGAACTTCCTGAAATAATTACACTAATCACCCTCGCAGGATCCGGCGGAGGCCCGGTTTGCATTCCTGAAGATATTGCCCGGTCCCGATCGCCCACGGCCCCGTACCACCAAGATTGCCGCTGATTCAGATTAGCAACTCCAGGCCAAACTGGAAAACCCTGTACCGCCACCTCTAATCTGCGCAGATTCCAGATATCGCAAGTATTATCAGTAAAATACGCTTTATTCCCAGATCTCGCCCCTGCGGGTCATACCATTCCTCCAGCGTGTGCGGATCGCCTCCCGCCCCTCCCCCGCCAATCGAGACCGCCTCGATCCCCATCGAAAGCGGGATATTTGCATCCGTCGATGACATCTGCACCCGGCTCCTGATCCCCAATCCCCTATCCACTTGCTGCACGAGGCCAACCAGGCTGGCTTCCCCGGACATTGGGGCCGCGGGACGGTCGCCGATTCTGTGCCATTGCATCTCCAGCGTCCCGGCTCCCGATTCATTCTCTTCCTGGAGCCCTTCCCCCGCCGCCCGCTCCGCCGCCAGCGAAACCCGGTCGATCTCCTCTGCCCTGGTCGACCGGATATCAATTTTCATCCATGCCGACTGCGGGATGGAGTTCACAACGGTCCCCCCTTGAATCGCTCCGATGTTCAACACGGTGCGGGGATTGGCGGACAATGGAATTTCCCGAAACCTCGTCATGATGCGACCCAGCGCCTGGACCGGATTCACCCGCCCGAAGTCTTTCCAGCTATGGCCTCCCGGACCGCGCAACCCCAGAAGGAATCGCCTGCTCCCGAGACCCTCCCCGGTAATGTGTCCCGTATCGGCGCCATCCAACGCAATCACCGCTCCCACTTTGCGCCGGAACTCCGCTCTCGAAAACAGATGCTTCATCCCCAGCAGATCCCCTTCTCCCTCCTCGCCAACGTTGGCAATCAACAACAGGGTCCGTTGCGTTGCCACCGGTATTTGCTGCAGAGCCTGTGCCACACCCAGCAATCCGGCCAGCCCCGCCCCGTTGTCTGCAATGCCGGGTGCGTACAATCGCCCGTTCTCTCTTCGCACCGACACCGCGGTTCCCAGGGGAAATACCGTATCCAGATGGGCGGTCAGCGCAACGGTGCCGGCCCGGCTGCCCGGCCGCTCCGCAATCACGTTTCCCACTTCGTCCTTGCGGACCTTGGAAAATCCCAGCAATCGGAACCGTTCGGCCACATAGTCGCCGCGCACGGCCTCCTGGAAGGTCGGTGCGGGTATCTCTGTCATGGTGATGTGCTGTTGATCCACCCACTCCCGTTGCTGGTCGACCGCACGGGATAATTTCTCCCACTCGGGATGTGAGATCAGTTCGCGAACGGCTGCAATCTGGAGTGGAATCACTGTAGAGGGATCTGCCCCTGAGCGGGGCCCGCTGAAAATCTATTCTCAAAACAGTTGGAGGTAAGCGGCAGGGAGCTTACCTGAAAATGGAGACGCGGGTTTACAGGATGCATTAAAACTGGAGCGTTCCCGTGCGGCTATCATATCCCTGCGCGGGCAGGTAGATCGTACGACAATACTCGCACCGGTAGACCTCCGCATCCGGACCGTACTGCTGCTTCCCGTCATCGCGGAAGCCATACCAACGCTTCAGATGTCCCGCACACAATTTCCCCTTTGCGTTTTTCTCGTTGCAGGCGCGCTGATAAGGCAACCGCGTCTTCACCTGCGGCTCGGTGGGGGTCGGCACGGCATCGGACATCGTCTTTTATTCCTCCATCCTATTCCGCGATTTCATTTGCGGGACTCTTTCCATTCGCGCGGAATCCGGTTCCCGGCGCGACTTCCAGTTTACCTCAAACGACCGTCGCCCGCTACAGTCCGCTGCCATTTCTTTCCACCAGAATCGATCCCGCCACCGTTTCCGGATATTCCACATGCAGCAGGTGCAGACCCCGCGCGGGCGCTGTCTTCCCGGCCCGCGAGCGGGCTCGGGCCGCCAGGATCTCGTCCATGATCCCGGGCTCCCAATGCTCGCGGCCCGCCTGCACCAGCGTCCCCACGATATTGCGAACCATGTGGTGCAAAAAACCCCTTCCGCGCACCGTGTACACCAGCTCCGGACCATCCCGTTCCAGCACGGAGGAGTAGACCGTCCGGACAAAAGATTTTCCTTCCCTCTTGTCGCCGTCCTCGGTCGAGGCGAATGAACGGAAGTCCTTTTCGCCCTCGAAGCGGCTCGCCGTGGCCATCATCACATCCTCATCCAGCCCATACGGGATCACGGCCACGTAGCGGGCTCTCATCGGCGGGCATACCGGGTCCCGATAGATCCGGTATTGGTAGATTTTCCAGAGCGCATTGTGTCGCGCGTGGAATCCCTCCGACACCTCATCCACGGCATCCACGCGGATGCTCGCGGGAAGACGATCGTTCAACGCGGTCCGCAGATTGGCGCAGGGAATCGGGCAATGCAACCGGACGCTGGCGCTCTGCGCAAGAGCATGCACCCCGGCATCCGTGCGGCCCGAGCCACACACCTGCACTTGCTCCCCCGTAATCTTTCCGAGGACCTGAGTGAGCACGCCCTGGATCGTTGTTCGATTCGGCTGCACCTGCCAACCGGAATAATCCGTCCCGTCGTAGGCGATCCGCAGCAGAAGGTTTCGCATGATTTTATGCTGTCCCGAAAGCGCTTCCAGCGGGACTCCCCGCCTCCCGGCGATTCCCGCGCCACTCCGCAAACCGCCGGGCCTGTTTCCGGTCCGCTTGATTTCCGGTTGCAGAATCCATCGTCTCATGATGATACTATTACGAAGTCTGTAATCGGGTAGAATGAACCGCACTGTTCGCCGGCACTGCCGAGTGCCCATATCGCAGGGAGACCGTAACGATGCCCACGCCGGATCCATCCTTTGACCTGGAACACGCGGAACGGCTTCTGCCTCACCTGGAACCGCTTTTGCAGGACGCCATCGCCGAAAAAAAACAGATGGAGGCGATCGGCAGGCAGATGGCTGGCCACATCGAACGCATCATCGTCATGGGCGGCTCCAGAGTGAACGTCTCGGAGTTTACCGCCGTAAAAAAACAAAAAGAAGCCACGGTCACCCGGCTCCGTGAACGGCTGGAGCGGATCGAAGGATATGGATGCCTGGTCAAGGATCTGGATATGGGCTTACTGGATTTCCCCTGCCGGATCGGCGGGCAGGAGCTCTATCTGTGCTGGAAACTGGGCGAGCCCCGGATTTCATACTGGCATCATACCCATGAGGGATTTTCCTGCCGGAAGCCCATCGATGAAGCTTTGATCCAGGACATGGAACGCGGGCCTTTGCAATAACCCGGACCCGCCCGCACTTCAATGAGAGGCCGCATTCAAGGCCAGTTAGGGAGATTGCCATGCGCAGTGAATGGTTGAAGAACCGCGAGAACGAGAAATGCCCCACGCAGCTCCGCTATGCCCGCCGCGGCATCGTTACCGAAGAGATGCGTCACATCGCGGAGATCGAAAAGATCGAGCCGGAGCTGGTTCGCTCCGAGGTGGAGGGGGGCCGGATGATCATTCCCGCCAACATCCACCACCCGAATCTGATCCCCATGGCCATTGGGATTACCTCCACATGCAAGATCAATGCCAACATCGGCAACTCGGCACTGACGTCGGACGTCGATGAAGAGCTGGAAAAATTGCACGTTGCGGTCCACTACGGCGCCGATACGGTCATGGACCTTTCCACCGGCGGCGATATTCCCCAGATCCGCAAAGCCATCCTCGCGTAATCTCCGGTCCCCATCGGCACCGTTCCCATCTACGAGGCTTTGACCCGCGTCCGCAGCGTCTATGATCTGACGGTCGACGGCATGCTCGAAGTCATCGAAGAGCAGGCCGTGCAGGGCGTCGATTACATGACCATTCACGCCGGGCTGCTGCGCGAATTCGTGCCGCTCACGAAGAACCGCGTTACCGGCATCGTCAGCCGCGGCGGCTCCATCCTCGCGCAATGGATGGAACATCATCGCAAGGAGAACTTTCTCTACGAGCGGTTCGACGACATCTGCAAAATCTTTCAGAAACACGATGTCTCGTTTTCCCTCGGGGACGGCCTGCGCCCGGGCTGCCTGGCTGACGCCAGCGACGAGGCGCAGTTCGCGGAACTCCGTGTTCTCGGAGAGCTGACGAAGCGGGCCTGGGGATACGATGTCCAGGTCATGATCGAAGGCCCCGGCCATGTTCCTCTCGACCAGATCGGGATGCAGGTCGAAAAAGAACTGGAGTTGTGTCACGAGGCGCCCTTCTATACGCTCGGCCCGCTGGTTACCGATATCGCTCCCGGCTTCGACCACATCACCTCCGCCATTGGCGCGGCCATGATCGGCTGGCACGGCGCTTCCATGCTCTGCTACGTAATGCCAAAGGAGCACCTCGGCCTTCCCAACCGAAAAGATGTCCATCAGGGAATCATCGCCTACAAGATTGCCGCCCATGCCGCCGATGTCGCCCGCCACCGGCCCGGCGCTCGCGACCGCGATGATGCGCTGTCCCGCGCCCGCTACGCATTCGACTGGAACCGCCAATTCGAACTTTCGCTCGACCCGGAGACGGCCCGGGCCATGCACGATGAGAGCCTTCCGCAGGAAGCCTACAAATCCGCGCATTTCTGCTCCATGTGCGGGCCGAAATTCTGCTCGATGAATATCTCCCAGATCGCGCATCAGGATTCTGAAGAGGCTGGACCTGCTGCCGAGCCGCCTGCCGAACCGCTGGTGCCGCTCGCTGTGGGGGATGCCACGGACAAGCCGGCGTCTGTATGAATGCCGGATCAGTTGCTTTATGAATACTGCCAACTGCGTTATGAAAAATGCCGCTTCCGGCAAACTCGCCGTCCCGGTCCAGCATTCCTGCCTGTACTTTCACCGCTACTTCCACCAAACAGTTGCGAGCAATTAGAATCAAGTATTCAGCATACGAACATCGGCGCCAGCACGGAACGCATCCTCCCAACCGGCGCTACATTCACAGGAGTCCTACATGCAGATTCATTTTTCCTATCATCACGTGGTCCGAAACGAGCAGCTCGACAAATCCATCCAACTGAACATCCGCAAGCTCGAAAAGCTTCTCACGCACTTTTCCCCCGATCTGGTTCACCTGAATGGATCGCTCGAAATGAACGCGGCCGGCAAGAAACCGTCCTGCTCTCTGACCCTGTCGCTTCCCACTACGCGCCTCCATGCGAAGGAAGAGGGCGGCAACGTCCTCACTGACCTGCAGGCCTGTTTTCATCAGATCATCGAGCAGGTCAAGAAGCACAAACAGGCCCTGCGGCACGAAGGGGAATGGCACCGCGGCACACTCAAAACCGCCGGTCTCGAGACCCCCGAACAGCCGGCTTCCAAAACCAGGAAGCCCACCGCCGGCCGCGCCAAATGACTCCTCGCATCATTCACTGGAACCCCGCATGGGGCCCGATGAACGAGGCCAGCATGCGGGACCGGCTCACGGCGGAAGGCTACCAGGTCCATCTCTACGAATACCCGGCCGGAACCAGTTTTCCTCGCCACACGCATGCGGTGGATAAAAAGGACACGGTTCTTCAAGGACGCCTCGAGATCGGCTGGGAGGATGGATCCGTGATCCTCTCTCCCGGCGATATGATCGAGATCCCCGCCGGAGTTCCGCATCGAGCCCTGGTGGTGGGCGCTGCGAACGTCGTCAGCCTCGACGCCACAAAGGAACCCACCCGCGAACCCGGTTGCCAGCCGGGGACTTGACACTGCCGCAGGAGCCCGCTAATATACCCGGTCAGGAGATCCGTCAACGGAGAAACTCCTGTAAGACGTTAAATAAAAGGCATTTACACGAATGCAGCCGGACTCGCTCGCAGGCAGATCCAAAGAAATATTATTCGCCGTCATCCGCACTCACATCAGCACCGGCGAGCCGGTGGGCTCCCGCACCGTCTCCCGACAGTGGAAGGAAAGCCTCAGCCCCGCCAGCATCCGCAACATCATGCTCCTGCTGGAAGAAGAGGGATACCTCGAACAGCCGCACATCTCTGCGGGCCGTGTGCCGACCGAAAAAGCCTATCGTTTCTACGCCAGCCAGTTTGACGCCAGCGAGCCGCCCAGCAAACCGGACCAGGAACTCATCCTGAACTACCTGGGTGATCTTTCCTCGATGAACGAGGATGAGATTCTGGAAAACACCTCCCGCGTTCTCTCGCTGGTCTCCAACAACCTGGGCGTCGTCATCCTCCAGGCGGCCGGGACGGCCGTGCTGGAACACATCCATTTCGTCGCGCTGGAAGACCGCCGCATATTGGTCGTTCTGGTCTCGCCCGGCTCGCCCGTACAACACCGTATTCTTCGCGCCGGCCTTCCGCTCAGCCAGCCCGAGCTGGACGCTGCCGCCGAATATCTCAACACGCACTTCCGGGGCTGGGAACTGGAAAAGATCCGCCAGGAGCTGACCGTCTGGCTGGCCGAACAACGCAGCACGTATAACAGGCTCGTCGAGTCCCTGCGCCAGCTCAACGACCACGGCATACTGTTGCAGCACCCGCTGACGGACGTTTTCCTGGAAGGCGCCTCCAACATGATCGGACGCCCGGAGCTGGCCGACCAGACCAGCCTCCGCGAGCTGATCCGAGCCCTGGAGGAAAAAGAGAACCTGGTCCGTCTCATCGCCGAATGCATTCACGCGGATCACGCCCCCCTGCAGGTGATCATCGGCCTGCCCGGCAAGCCTTCACTCCTCCGTCACTTCTCCCTGGTGGGAAGCGGGCTCGAATGGTCTCATGGTATGATGGGACGAATGGCAATTCTCGGGCCGTCCCGTATGCCTTATGACCGCGCCATACGCGCCCTGGGCTATATCGGCCGCCTCCTCCGGAGCCAGAGAGTCAACTGATCCATGAAAAGAGATACGGAAAAGGAATTGCAGGAGATCCTTGCCCAGGCCGAGTCTTCCGGCATCTCTCCGGAGAAGGAAAGCACAGATCCTGAACCCGGTTCTGCTGAAAATGCGGTTCCTTCCTCCGGCAATGAGCCCGGCAACGATAGTGAACTGGTCCAGCAGTTGCGCGAAGAGATCCGCGGCCTGAAATACCAGATGCTGCGCCATCAGGCCGATCTGGAAAACGTCCGGAAGCGGCTCACGCGCGAAAAAGAGGAGTTCCTCCAATTCTCCTTGTCCCACACGGTGGAATCCCTGCTCCCGATTCTCGACAATTTTGAGCTGGCGCTGCGTGCCGAGGGTGATGGAGAGGAGTACCGCAAGGGAGTGGAACTGATCTACCAGCAGTTCTTCGGAGCGCTCGAGCGGCTGGGGCTGGAGCCGATCGACGTCGCCGGACAGCAGTTCGACCCCACTGTTCATGAGGCCATCGCTACCGTGGAGACCGCGGAATATCCGGAGCACCAGATTGTCGATGAAGCCCAGCGGGGCTATTTTTTCAAAAAGCGGCTCCTGCGCCCCGCGCGCGTCAGAGTCGCCAAACCACCGGACGATGCGGAAGCGCAACCCTCCGCCGCCGAGCAGCAACCGGAGTAGCCCTTGGCATCGAAACGCGACTATTACGAAGTCCTTGGCGTACCCAACTCCGCTCCCCCGGAAGAGATCAAAAAGGCTTACCGCAAGCTGGCCATCCAGTGGCACCCGGACAAGAACCCGGACAATCACAAAGAGGCCGAGGAAAAGTTCAAGGAAGCCGCCGAGGCCTACAGTGTCCTGAGCGATGCGCAGAAGCGCGGCCAGTATGACCAGTTTGGCCACGCCGGAGTCTCCGGCGCCGGTGGGGGCGGCGCGGGCTTTGACCCCTCAACTTTTTCAGAATTCAGCGACATATTCGGCGACCTGTTCGGTTTCGGCGGCGGATCCCGGTCCCGATCCCGCCGCGGCGCCGATTTCCGCTATGACATGGCCATCAGTTTCGAAGAAGCGGCCTTCGGCGTCAAAAAGACGATCCGGATTCCCAGCACCGAGACGTGCCGCAAATGCAAGGGCAGCGGCGCCAATTCGGGCAGCGGGCCCTCCACCTGCTCCCATTGCAAGGGCAGCGGGCAGACCCGCCTGCAGCGCGGCCCGCTCATCATAGCTCAGACCTGCTCCAGTTGTTTCGGCAGCGGCCGTGTCATCAATGACCCCTGCCACTCCTGCCATGGCCAGGGAATACTGGAAAAAGAAAAGAGTCTGGAAGTAACCGTTCCGGCCGGCGTCGATACCGGCAGCCGCCTGCGGATTGTGGGTGAAGGCGAGGCCGGGCGTCAGGGAAGCCCCGCGGGCGATCTATACGTCATCCTGAATGTGGAGGATCATCCCTTCTTCCGGCGCGAGGAATCCCACATCATCTGCTCCGTGCCTGTCGGCTTTACCCAGGCGGCACTGGGAGCGCAGATTGAAGTGCCCACTCTGGACGGCATGGAAACCCTTCAGATCCCGGAAGGCACGCAGACCGGCGCCCGTTTCAAGCTCAGGGGAAAGGGGATTCCGCATCTGAACGGACACGGTCGCGGCGATCTTTACGTCTTCGTGAAACTCGTAACGCCGGCGAATCTCACTCGCGAGCAGAAAAAGCTCCTCAAGACACTCGATGCCGTTGCAAACCTCGACGATTACAACATCAATGAACGATCATTTTCTCAAAAGGTGAAGGATATGTTCTCTGGCTGATCCGATGGCATCGCCCTCTGCAACCTGCCTGCAACTGGCCTCCCATGGCCCCCACCTGCACCGCTCCTAGGATATAAACCCGTACTCGGCCCACCGCTTCCGCACTTTTTCCAGATCCTCCGGTCTGGGGTCGGCGCTGGGGGGAAACACCGAGCCGTCCTTTGCATACCACTCGTGCGGCGTCGTGGCGTCGATCCCCATCAGGTCGGACTCGCCCCGCCGCGAGATCACCTGCGACGCATCCAGCCCCACCGATTTCCCGCCGTCCATCATCACCACATCGCGCAGCGCCTGCACCCTGGTCGCCATGGCCCACTCCACCTGGAACGTGTTCCAGGGGTCGATCTCCTCATCCACCACGATCACCTGCTTGCAGAACAGCAGCGGATGCCCCCAGACGTGGCACATCACATCGCGGACGTGCCCGTGGTAGGAGTTCTTCAGCGAGACCACCACGTGGAAACCGGCGCATCCGGCCGGCGTTACGCTTACGTCCCGGATATTGATCAGCCCGGCGCGCCGCAGATGCTCCAGCACCGCGGCCGAGCGGCCCAGGCTCCGCACCGTCGTCGACTCACTCGGGGGCCTGCCCTCCAGCGTCCCGTGGAAGATCGGGTCCTTGCGGTGCGTTACCTTCTTCACCTCGATAAAGAAGCTGTCCTTCACCTTCCCGCCCATGAAGCCCAGAAATTCGCCGAAGGGACCTTCTTCGGGCCAGAATTTGTCGACCGGCATCTCGCCCTCGATGATGATCTCCGCGTGGGCCGGAACAATCAGGTCGGAAAGCTCCGCCTTCACCACCTCCATCGGAGCGCCTCGCAACCCTCCGGCCACATCATACTCATCCACCTGCGCCGGCACCGCCGAGACCGCCGTCAGGCTCAGGTAGGGGTCCGGACCGATAGCCACGGCCACCGGCATGTTCTTTCCCATCGCTTTCCACTTGTCCCAGTTCTGGTGGATGTGCCGGTACGGGATGTCCACCACGTAGCATCCGGAGACCTTGGAATTGAAGATCTGGCAGCGGTAGTTGCCCACGTTGGTCCAGCCGGTCTCCGGGTCCATCGAGATCACCCCGTGCAGCGTCCCGATCTCCGGCCCTCCGTCCTTGGGGTGCCACAGCGGCACGGGAAACGGATCGGCCAGCAGATCCGGGTCCTCGATCACGACCTGCTTGCACGGCGCTTCCTCGCGCGAGACGGTCCGGGATTTGATGGGGTTCGAGTAGGCCTGCCGCCACCGGGCCGCGATCGTCTCGGTCTTGGGCTCCACGCCCAGCGCCAGTCCATACATTTCGCGCGTGCTCAGCGTACCGGCCAGCAGCGGCGTCCGGAACTTGCCCACTTGCTCGAACAGCAGCGCCGGACCGTAGTTGTCGAAGTTCTCGCGGCAGATGGCGCCCACTTCCCAGTCTTTTTCCACCGGCACGCTGATGCGCTGCAAAAGATTTCGCTCCTCCAGCGCGGCCATGTAATCCCGCAGACTTTCAAACCCGATTTTCTTTTCCGCTCCCGTTACTGCCGTCGCCATTCCGCTCTCCCTTCGATCATTGAACTTTTTCCCTTCCAGCCACCGCAGGCTCACGCGCCCGCCGCCGGACAATCGCCCCACCCCGACCGGAAAATCATTATACCCGCCCTCGGCCCGCCCTGACGGTTGCGATTGTTTCCTCCCGGGGAGAACACAAGTTGTTCCGCCACTGCCCCCGAGGCAACCCGGATCAGGCCGGTGCGTCTAATGGCCATATGTCTCTTCGGATCACCGGACTCCTCGTCCCTCTGTTGTCGTTGTTTCTCGTCTCAACAGGACAATCTGTTCAGTCCCCTTCTTCCGGCACCCGGCCATACATCCGCCCCGATAGAGTTTTACCGGCCAACTCCAACCGCGTCGCCACCCTCGCCCCCGGCATGTTCGTCTCCATCTACGGAGACCGACTCGGCCCCGAGGAATCCTGCACAGCACATCCGAATGCCGATCTCCTCGAAGGCCCTGAATACGATTATTTCCATCCCCTCGCCCGGTTATCCCGCTTCGCTTTTCCCCGCGAACTCTGCGGCGTCAAGGTGCTGGTCGATGGCAAGGATGCCGGCATACTCTACGTCCACCGGAAACAGATCAACTTCAAGGTCCCGCATGGCGCCCCTCCCGGCACGTCCGAAGTCCGCGTCGTCTATCAAGGTGAGGTCAGCGATCCATTCACGGTGCGCGTCGGCCCGCCTTTTCTCGAAATCTTTCAGGATGAGCCCGCCTTCACCGGCATGCCCGTCTGGCTCTACCTGCATTCACTCGGCAAACCGGCTTACGAATACCCTCCATCCCGTTTCGGGTGCGTCATCGTAGAGGTTCGCCGCGATGGGGAGCCCTTTCCCCGAATGCCGCTCAGCCAGGATCTGGTGAATCTCAGCCGGGGCATCTATGATTTCGATTGCATCATGGGATTCGCCATGCCCCCAAGCGTCAAAGTCGCAGGAATGCACCCGCTGCACCTGGAGTATCGCTTCGACGAACCCGGCACCTACGAGGTTCGAGTTCAGCTTGCGAAGGAGTATCCCGGTTTTCCCGGCCGTGGACCTCCCAGAATTCTGCAGGAATCCGCATGGACCCTCATCGAAATTCTTCCGGCCGCCCCGAACCAGCGGGCCGAATGGCTACAGACCATGTCCGCAAAGATGAACCTCGAACCGGGAGACCTCCTCTCGGACTATCTTCCGAGCCTGCTCGGCGTCCCCGACGCGGAAACCCTGCCGCTCGCCTCCCGCTTCCTTCACCACCCGGACTCTCTGATTCGTCGCTACGCGGCAAGCGGCCTTCACTACTGGCCGGAACCCGAGGTCCTGAAAGAACTCGAGCGCTTAATGAAGGAAAACGGTCCCAGCGACGTCATTGTGGAAGAACTTGCCCTCAGAAAAGAATTCACACCCGCCGAGGCGGAGCGATTCCTCCGCTCCGTCCTCCCCTATTTCTACTCGGATTTGCCCGTCCAGATGTATGGCGCCATCGTCGCCATCCGCAATATGAAAAATCGCACGGACGTTCCCCTGAATCCGGATTTCTGGGAGCAGGTGTACACCGCCGTACTCAATGCCTCCGACCGGATGGTGAAGAACCCGGACCCGGAGATTGCCGGGCCTTACACGGCCCTCGTGGGTTCCTTCCAGACCCCGCGCAGTCATGAAGTTCTCTGGAAGATGACCGCGAATGATCGTGCGCTCGCACAGGCACTGATCGCCCTCACCTGGTTCAAGGACCCGGCCGACCTGTCCCGGATCACCCGATTTCTACAGGCCCGCTACCCGGACGAGGACTTTGCGCGCAACCTGACGGGAATGTGCAGCACCCTGCATTCCGCCTATGGCGACGTGGCCATGCCCTATGTGGAATCCGTTGTGGACAACTCTCCTCACAATCCGATTCGCCTGGGATGTTCGGAGCAGCTGATGCTGGCAGGCGATCCCAAAGGCTTTGCCACTGCCCTGGATATTTTTCAGTCCTCCGAATCCTACCGCCAGTGGATACATTCATTTCTCGCGGAAAAATTCGGAGTTGGTTTCGACGGCGGCGATGAGCAGATCATCGCGTTCCTCCGCGAGCGCGCCGCCCCACAAGAGCAGTGACAAAAAGAAACCCGCGCCGGATCGTTCCAGCGCGGGCTTCAAGTATCATTGAGTTGAGAATCAGATTTTACTTTAAGACAAACAACGCATCGACAGCCTTCACGCCTTTGCCTTCCGGCAGCACCATCACTGGGTTGATGTCGAGCTCGGCCAGTTCATCCTTCAAATCCTCGACCATACGGCCCACCGAAACGATCACCTCCGCCAGCGCCGCCACGTCGCGCTGCACGTCGCCGCGAAAACCCGTCAGCATGGGATAAGCCTTCGTTTCCCGGATCATCTCCAGCGCATCGTCCCCATCCACCGGCGTAACCCGCAGCGCGAAGTCCTTGATGAGTTCCACGAAAACTCCGCCCATTCCGAACGTTACGACAGGACCGAACCGCGCGTCCTGCTTCGAGCCCACGATCACCTGCACCGCGTCGGTTACCATCTCCTCCACCAGCACGCCATCGAGCTTCGCGTCCGCCTTGTAAGTCTTGGCGCTACTCATAATTTTTTCAAAGACTTGCGCGGCCTCCGCAGCATCCTTCACGCCGAGTTTCACGCCGCCGGCTTCGGTCTTGTGCGTGATATCGGCGGAGACGATCTTCATGACAACCGGAAATCCCATCTCGCTGGCAGCCTTTGCAGCCTCGTCCGCGCTGCTGACGATCTGGCGAGATGGCGAGCTAACTCCATACAGTTCAAGTATTTGCTTTCCTTCCCCCTCCGTCAGTGCGGAACGGTTTTCACTCCTTGCGACACCGATGATTTGCCGGACCTGCTCGAGCGTCGCGGCGGCGGTTGCCGGCGCCTGTTCACTATTTCCAACTGCTTTATTTTTAGCAAGATAGCGCTCACGCCGCTGGACATAGCTGGTGATGGCGCCCAGCGACCGGATACCCTTAGCCGGGTCGAGGAATAGCGGTATCCTATTTTCTCTCAATATCTTTCGCGCATCCTCCGGCGGGGCGATCCAGTTCACGGCCACCATCTTATCGGAATTTGCGGCCGCTTCGACTATATCGTTTGCCAGGTCCTTACCCGTATGCAGCTGCAAACCAAGGAAAATCACCAAGCTATCGACGTTCGGGTCCGCGAGCACGATATCCATCGACTTTTTCAGGAAACCCGGCGAGGCGATCAGCTCCGCCGTTACGTCGACCGGGTTGTGCGGAATGGCGAATGGTGGCAACGCTTTACGCAGCGCATCCTCAGTCTCCGGTTTCAGAGAGGTCACCTTCAATCCCGCTTCCTCGCAGTGGTCGCACATCAGAATCCCAGCACCGCCGGAGATCGTCATCAGCGCTGTTCCCGGACCTTTCGGAAAATGCGGAGCCGACGCAATGTTCGCCAGATCGAAAAGATCCTCCACTTCTTTGGCGCGGATCACTCCGGTCTGGTGGAAAACAGCGTCGTAGACCCGGTCCGAGCCGACCAGCGCGCCGGTATGGGATGTTGCGGCCTTGGCCCCGGATTCGGAGGCTCCCACTTTCAGGATGATCAGCGGCTTGCCCGCCTCCAGCGCCTCCAGCGCGGCCTCCCGGAATCCCGCCCCATCGCGGGCGTCCTCCATATAGGCGATGACGGTCTGCGTGGTCTCCTGCTGCACAAAATAGGAGACGAAATCGTCGAATCCGAGAACGGCCTCATTCCCCGTGCTGACCCAATAATCAAAGCCGACCCCGGCATCCTGGGCGGCGGCAAACATATAGGTGCCCAGCGCGCCGCTCTGCGCGACGAAGCTGACAGCGCCTTCGGTGAGCGAGCCGCGTTCCATCGCCGTGTTGAAAGTGGCTATGGCCTTCTGCTTGACGCTGACCAGCCCCGCGCAGTTCGGCCCTCCGAGAGCGATGTTCCCCGCCAGCGCGGCCTGGCGCAACTCGGCTTGCATTTTTTTGCCCTCTTCACCCATCTCGCCGAAACCGGCGCTGAATACGGTGATGGCCTTCACATTCTTCGCGGCACACTCCCGGATGATCGGAGGGACCGCGGCGGCCGCCATGCCGACGACGGCAAGATCGATTTCATCCGGGACAGCAGCGACATTGGGGTAGCACTTGATCCCAGCGATCTCCGGATAGTTGGGGTTGATGGGATAGATCTTGCCCTGGTATCCGTATTCCTTCAGGAACCGCAGCGGACGGCCGCTGAGTTTCGCGAAGTTGCCCGAAGCGCCGATCAGCGCGATCGAGCGCGGCTTGAACATCGGATCCAGATTGAATGTTCTTTTCTTTCCCATCTTAACCTTCTTCTTCTCGTGTGCGGACAACAGAAGCGGCTGGAGTTACCCGGCCGCCTCTTGCCGATTCAAATTCGAAAGGAACCGGGAACCTCGTTACATCTTGGCCAGACCCTCGTAGATATCGCTATACGGCTGGCCGGGAACGTACTCGCCCAGCTCCTCGACGACCTTCATGCCCCACGGTTCCGGGTCCTTATAGCCGACCACGGAATAAGCCCATAAGTGATCCCACTTTTCCAGGGCTTCCGGTTTCCGGGAGACCTCCACGCGGGCGACCCGCGCCAGATACTTCTTCTTGCCCTCCGTCAGGTCGCGGATGGAAAGCACGACCTGCTTGCCTTCCTGCAGGTCCTTCAGGTGTTTCACATGCGCCATGTATTCCACTTCGATCTCTCCTCCTAAAACCCGTAGGCTTTCCAGTTATCTAAAACCTTCTTTTGGACCGATTCCGGATACATCGCCCGGAAAGTCGCCTTGATCGGAATCTCGGTGGGGTCCCAGGACTGCGGCCAGGAGACGTCGAACGCGGCGACGGCGCCGGCACGGCGGGCCCGCTCATCCTGGTCATAGCAGGGCGTCAACTGCTGCGCGCTGCCCTCGACGTGCTTGATGATGGTTCCACGGCCCGAATGGCACCGGGTGGACCATGCATGCAGCACTTCGCCGAGATTGAAGATGTCCACGTCGTCCTCGACCACCAGAATCTTGGTCATGTAGGTGCGGCGGCCCGTCAGGCAATCCAGCACCTTCTGCGTGGTCTCCCTGCCGCCCTGTCCTTCCTTGACGCCAACGATGCAAAGGTGCACCGCGCCCTCGGACGGAATATAAACGCCAGTTACCGGAACGCCGTTCTTTTCCAGCACGCGCTGGATTCCGATGCCGCCTCCGAGAGCCGTAACCGTGGAGCTGCAGTCCTTGTAGCCGGTGCAGTCCATAGAAAGCATGGGATTCTTCTTGTGGGCGATGGTGTTGACCTTCATGAGGATGCCGGCGCCCATCTCACCGGAGCGGTATCCGGGATACTCGCCATAAGGACCTTCATGCGCGATCCGGTCCGGCAGGATCTCGCCTTCCAGAACGACTTCGGCGTTGGCCGGGAAGGTCAGGTCGCTGTCCAGGCACTGCGCGATCTCGATGGAGCGGCCCGCCAGTCCCCCGGCCAGCTGCGCTTCATCGCGGCCGATGCGGGTGGTGGAGGTGGAGGCCAGGTGGCTGGACTCGTCGGCGCCCATCACGATGGCGACCGGCATGGGCTTGTTCTGCGCGGCGTACTTTTCCCGCAGCATGGTGCCGAAATGGCTCGGCGAAAAAGGCCATCCGGACAGATGCCGGGAGTTGTGGGCCATGAAGCGGTAGGTGCCCCAGTTGACCCAGCCCGTGTCGGGGTCCTTGCTGACCACGATGCACCAGGTGCCGAGATAACGGCCGCCGTCGCCGTGGTGGATAAACGGCGTGGCCAACTGCTCGGTCAGGTCCACCTTGTCGCCCTTGATGATGACATCGCGGCAGACCGCATCCTTGACCAGGGTGGGATCGACGGGATTGGAGTCGCGGCGGATATATTCGGCATAGATCTCCGGGACACGGGCATGGGCCGGCAGGCCCAGCGTAACGGCGGCGCGCCGCCACGTCGAGATGGGATTCACAAACATACTTTGTCCGGGATAGTCCTTGATGTTATTGAAAACAACGGCGGGACCGTCCATCTCCGTGGCCCGGCGGCTGATTGCCCCGAGTTCCAGGTCCCAGTCGACCTGCTGGTCGACGATGACCACGTCGCCTGTCTTTTTCAGCTGCTCGACAAAACCGTGCTGATCCTTCGCGACCTCCGTGGCCGGTTTTCCATTGGTTGCCATTTCTTCATCCTCTCCAAATCGGATCATAATCGTTCACTTCCAAATTCATACAGCCGGTGATTGAGGACAGTACGAAGCTAATAATTAGACCCGAAAGGGCCGGGTGTGTCAAGCCTACCGGGAAGGGGGTAATTGGCTATTTTGAATTTCGCAAAGCAGGTGTATAATGTTCATCAAAAGGGATCGCTATGCTTCCTTAGTCTCCGAATCTCGGTTGCCGCGCTGCTCTTGGAAATCTGCAATGCGCACCTAGCGTCAGCCGCTTGCCTTACGACCCTTCCGCCTAATCCACCATTTGCGCCGCCGGAGCCTCAACGGACAATGGAATTGAGACAGGAGTTCTGGTACGGCACCGAGGCACTATGGACATTCCTTCCCATTAGTGGCTCTTGGAAAGGACTTCCTCGCTACAATTCCGACACGGAAGGGTATCGCCAGAAGGTTTTCTGGTGGAGAGAAGACTATGATTCGCAAGCTGAACCCAAACCAGAACTCGTTGTTACGGGTCGGCGCCTAGATGGCGACGGATCGTTCGCGGTATCGAATGCGACCAATGCCTCTACTCCAAATATGGGATCGACGATGCTCGTTGGGATTGATATACCGACTCATGGGTGCTGGGAGATCACTGGCCACTATGACGGACAGACACTGAGCTTCGTTGTCTCCGTAGACCCCTAGCAGGCCGTGGTGGAAATGGCATTTTTGACACGGCTCTCAGAGTTTGGTGCTGCAGGGGTGAAAACCGGAATCTATCCGCAGAAGTGGCCGGTTGACGACCCGATCGTTCCATGAGCCCTTGCAGGAGCATCCAGACCCACCAGCAGCAGAAAAAGACGTTGTTCCAGCGGTCCTGCAGGCCCCTTGGCGTCCCGGCTCCGATTTCCCGGCGCAGAATCAGGCTGAGGTTGAACGCCGCGACGTGAAGCAGCAGCCGCTTTAAGATGTTGCGATGTCCGCGCAGATGCGTGCGCCGCATTCCTCCCGTGCCGTAGACATGCGCAAAGCTTCGTTCCACTACCTCTCCCCGCCGACGCAAGAGTTGTTTGCCTCGCTCGCCTCGCATGCGCCGCCGATTGCCGTACACTGCAGTTTGTTCGTCGGCTTTGCCCTGCCAGTGTCGCCGCCCTCGTTGCGGCTCCGGTATATACGACCGCACTCCGATCGCTTGTAAATCTTCCAGCAGCGGCCCGCTGTGATATCCCTTGTCCGTTACCACCTCTTCGAGTCCCTGCGCATTCATCTGCTCATCCGCTGCCGGTTCTTTCCCCACCGCCTCCAACTGCTCGGCTGCTTCCACGAACGTTTCTTGCAGCGTGGTGGTGTCGCCCTGATCGGCCCCTTGCACCGTTACTGCCACCACCGCTCCGGTCTCCAAATCCACCGCGTGCTCCGCCTTGTGCGCCAGGTGCGTCCGGCCATCTTTCATCTTCGTGATCCGCGCGTCGGGATCGTGCGGGTGCTCCCAATCCTGATTGGAACTCTTCTTCTTCCGCTTCCGGTCCAGTCGCGCCACTTCTTCCCGCGTCGGCGTCGCGATGCCCGACTCCTTCGCCAGCTTGGTGAGAAACTCCGGGTAACTTTCCCCGCTGTCCCGCCGCACGATGCTTCGCAGTGCTGCGTTGGCCTCCAGCGTCGTGGCGTCGATTCCCAGCGTCTTGCCTTGCAGCAATCCCTTCTCCGCAATCACTCCCAGCGCCCACGTGAACACTTCCCGGTGCGTCTCCACGTCGATCAGCCGCCGCGTCCGCGAGATCGTCGAGTGATCCGGCGGCGCTTCCTCCAGCCCGATCCGCAGAAAACTCCGCAGCGCCAGCGAGTCCGCCGCCCGCCACGCCATCCCGCGCTCCGAGTCCAGTCCTTCGAAATACCCCATCAGCAGCAGCCGGAAGTACATCCCCGGAGCCAGACCCGGCCGCCCCATCTTCTCCGCCTAGAACCGCCGGCACCGCTCCTCCACGAAGCCGTCAGAACCCGCCTCTTCCAGCAACTCATTCAATCGCTCATAGAACGGATGTCCTGCCGTTCGCGGCAGATCGCACGTGGCCACCCAGATCTCTTCCTGTCGCTCCCGTTGTTTCCGTGTTCCCATCGCCATGCCGCCATTCTCCAGCCTCTCTCGCTTCCTCACAAGCTCATTCGTCCAGAAATGTGCTCCTCCCCACACTTCCACCACGGCCTGTTATGTTGTCAACAGAGCCAGATGGCTTCTAGCTTAGAACACCCGGTCAATCTGCAAGTCAACGGAATAAAACAAGAGGACACTGAGCCATTTCTGCGTCTTGGATGCTGGCGAATATCTCCTGCCACAGGGATCATCCACTAGTTCTCCCTGTGACGGCGTAGTGACGGGTAATCCGCTGATGCCAGAAACGCAAACGGGAGGCCACCTCTCGCCTAATGTTTTGGAAAAGGAGGAACTGTTGTTGCCTCCGGTATCCTGGTTGGTCTGAAATGCGTCGGAACGTGCTCCTGCAGAATGATCTATTCATCGTCAGTACCATACCACCCTCCGATTTGGCTCCATTCTGGACACAACAGAACCACATACTCGCTTCCGTCCAGCCTGCGATCTGTGCCGACGAACCGCCGCAAATATTACTACTGCGTCTCCGTTCCCTCCAATTCCTCGATGAGTACCCACCCTGCTATAGTGAAAAGAGGTAGTGCGCACATGCTCGGCGTGTTCCGTTGCGTGGCGAACTCCGGACACAACCATGATTCGACTATCCGCAGCCGGAAAGCATTTCGGCTCCAAGATTCTTTTCGAAGGTCTCGACTGGCTCATCACGCCGACGGATCGCATTGGACTTGTGGGCGGGAACGGGACGGGCAAGTCAACATTACTGAAGATACTGGGTGGTATGGAATCGCTCGAGGCCGGAGAGTTTTCTACGAAGAATAATATCACGATTGGATATCTTCCTCAGGATGGCCTTTCGCTGTCAGGGTGTACCGTCCTGGAAGAATGCCTCTCCGTTTTTGGCGACCTGCTCGAGCTCGAAGAGGAAATGGAAGTTTTGACGCACCAGATGGCGGAAGTGGATCCAGAGAGCGATGAATACCGCCGGATCACGGATCGCTATCACCGGATCGAGACTGAATTCCAAGGCCGCGACGGCTATTCATTGGAGGCCCAGGCCAGCACGGTGCTCAATGGCCTGGGTTTTGCGCCAGAGGATTCGGATCGTCTCACGGAGGAACTCTCCGGTGGCTGGCAAATGCGCCTGACGCTGGCCAAGTTATTGCTGACCAAGCCGAGTCTATTATTACTGGATGAGCCCACCAATCATCTTGACCTCGAGGCGCTCAACTGGCTTGAGCAATTTCTGCAAGATTATCCTTATGCCTTCGTTCTCGTCTCTCACGACCGTTACTTCCTGGATGCCACAGTGGATAAGATTTTGGAGCTATGGAATCGCCGCGCCAATGTTTATAGCGGGAACTACGAACGTTACCTCGCACAGAAATCAGAGCGACGGATACATTTGGAAGCGGCTTACCGCAATCAGCGAGAGCGGATAGAACACCTGGAGATCTTTATCAATCGATTTCGTTACCAAGCCACCAAGGCGAAGCAGGTGCAGAGCCGAATCAAGGAACTAGAAAAAATTGAACGGATCGAATTGCCCACTGAAGAGAAGACGATCCAATTCGCGTTTCCTCAGCCGCCAAGGAGCGGACGGATGGTCGCCGAGTTTCATGGGGTCGCGAAGAGTTATCAGAGCAAGCAAGTATTTGAAGGCATGAGCTTCGTCATCAATCGTGGAGACCGCATAGGCCTGGTAGGGGTAAACGGCGCGGGGAAATCCACTCTCATCAAAATACTGGCAGGAAGCGAACCTGCGACGGTAGGTGAATTCCGCCTTGGACACAACGTGGAAGTCGATCATTTCGCGCAGGACCAGTACAAGACGCTCGACCCTGGCGCCCGCCTGATCGACGATCTCTCGAGCGTCGCACCCATGGCCCACAGCGGCCAGACGCAGCTACGCACCCTGCTCGGCTGCTTTCTGTTTTCGAACGACGAGGCTTTCAAGCAAATCAGCGTGCTTTCAGGAGGTGAACGCAATCGCTATGCGCTGCTGCGTATGTTGCTGCAGCCTCGAAACCTACTGCTGCTCGATGAGCCTACCAATCACCTTGATTTGCGAGCCAAGGACGTGCTGCTCGAAGCGCTGCAAAAGTTCAGCGGGACGGTCCTATTTGTTTCCCACGATCGTTATTTTATTGACAATCTCGCGACGCGGATCTTTGAGATCGATGGGGGCAATTTCCAGGATTATTCGGGCAACTATGAGGACTACCTGTGGCAGAAAAACCGCGGCGCGCTCCTGCCGACCTCAGTTAGGGAGCCGCCTTCAAGGGAGAAGACCGATGGGAAACTCACTGAAACTGGAGACGGACTCGGTAAGCTGAACGAACAACCGGCACGGTCCAAGAAGCTCAATCCAATTCTGGTCCGGGAGTGGACGGCGCGTCGCGAAGAATTGGAAGAAGAGATCGCCCGTTGTGAAGTGGAAATCGCCACTCAGGAGTTGGGTCTCGCCACGTTCAAGAGTGCGGAGGAATCAATCCGCCTCGTCAAACTCATAGATCAGAACCGCACACGATTGACTACAATGCTAGAGGAGTGGGAGCACATTTCGCACAACTTGGAAAAACCGGGATAGGCAGTTGATAGGTGATGGAAAGATTGCGACAACCCGAGGGTGAATCTTGCAGAAGAAACCAGATCTGGCGAAGGGGAGTCTCTGCAGTCGACTCACGGAATGCCAAAATTATCCTACGTGGACTCTGAGACGTTGCCAGCAGTTGGTTTCAGCCGGCGGGACTGCAGTCGGCCAAAAGCAGGTCCTTTTGGCACTGGATTTCCAAATTTTCCGGTTGGACTTCTATACGCTTAACTGATCGGCAATGAGTTTTTTTTTCATCCCGCAACTTGTCGAACTCACTTGCCTTACCCCAGTCCCTCCGATAAACTTGCACCAGCGTTTTTATCCTTCTTGGCAGAGGTAACCCGTTGCCTCTGGAGCCAGGTAAATTCGCAGATTTTGTGGTTTTAAACAAGTACCACTTCACCGTACCGGCGGATGAAATTCCGGTTTGAGGCCGATTATGATTTCGGCGAAGAGATCGAATGATGGGAAATGTCCTTCTCTGGTTGTAGTGAACCTGGCCTCAGGAGGACAGGATGATATTTATGGCATGGCTTCGGAGCTAAAGCATCAAGTTCTTGCGGGCGGTGTTCAGTAATGAGTGGAGAAAAAACTCAGAGGTGATCCGATTACGGACAAGACAAATAGGAGGCGCAAGTCAATGGTTCGACCATCTAATTTAAGACGGAAGGCAATGCTGATTGCAATTCTTGCAATGATCGGGACCTTTGCCGGATCAATGATATTCAGTGGAGTCATTGGCGAAAGCCTGTCGGTTTTGAATCGGAGACCCACAGGTAATCCCCTGACCTGACCGGGGATTTTAGTACCAGCTGAAGTGAGAGAGAATCTCATGGAGGAGGGTATTGAACATGCCGATGCAGAGGTACAAACCGGAACAGATCGTAACGGTGTTAAGACAGGTTGAAGTGGCGGTGGCAAGCGGGAAGACGACACCGCAAGCGTGCAAGGAAGCCGGGATCACCGTGCAAACGTACTATCGTTGGCGGAAAGAATATGGCGGACTGAAGGTGGAGCAAGCCAAGCGGCTGAAGGCGATGGAGAAGGAGAATACGCGGCTGAAGCGGCTGGTGGCGGAGTTGAGTCTGGAGAAGCAAATCTTAAAGGACGTGGCAGAGGGAAACTTCTAAGCCCTGAGCGGCGGAGTTGTGCGGTAGAGCGGGCTGAAAGTCAGTACGGAATCAGCCAGAGGCACGCTTGCCGGCTGCTGGGGCAATGGCGAGGAACGCAACGATACCAATCGACGCCACGAGCCGATGAGGATGAACTGACGCGGGCGGTCATTTTGCTAGCCGAGCAGTATGGACGTTATGGCTACCGCAGGATAACTGCTCTGCTGCAGAACGCGGGATGGCCGGTGGGGCGCGACCGGGTGGAGCAGATCTGGCGGCGAGAGGGATTGAAAGTGCCGCAGAAACAGCATCCCCGGAGGCGGCTGTGGCTGAACGATGGGAGTTGTATCCGGCTGCGGCCCGAGCGGGCGAATCAAGTCTGGAGCTACGACTTCGTCAGTGCGCGAACGCATGATGGCCGGCTGCTGAAGATCCTGACGCTGATTGACGAGTACACGCGCGAGTGTCTGGCCCTGCGAGTGGAGCGGAGGCTGAATCATCAGAATCTGATCGAGACTCTGTCCGATGTCATGCTGTGGCGGGGCATCCCGGAGCACATTCGTTCGGATAACGGTCCGGAGTTTGTGGCGCAGCAATTGCGCACCTGGCTGACCAGCTTGGGGACAGGGCCCTTGTATATCGAGCCTGGCAGCCCGTGGGAGAACGGGTACTGCGAAAGTTTTAATGGGAAGCTAAGAGATGAATGCCTGAATGGAGAGATCTTCTACTCATTGAAGGAGGCCCAGGTGGTGGTCGAACAGTGGCGGCAGCAGTACAACACCAGAAGACCCCACTCGGCGCTCGGCTATAGGCCCCCGGCGCCGGGGGCCTATAGCCCTGTCGGGAAACCGGTTTCTCGGCCTCAGATTGTGGTGTAAACTCTCTCACATCAGTTGGTACAAAATCTCTGGCGGGTCACAGTCTCGGTGGTAACCAAGCACCAAGCATCGCTGGAACAGAACACAACGAAGATCCAAGAGAATGCGGAAGCCAACGCCCGGGCCATGCATCAACAATTGGTCAATGAGTCCCGTGATTCCATGCAGAACCAGCTGAATGGAATGTCCAATACAATAATGAATCAACTGCAAGAGCAATCCAGCGAGATTCTTACCAGCACCCAGGCAAAATTGAGTCAACGAATCGACCTGGAATTAGCAGTTCTGGAGGAAAAAATCTCCAGAAATGGACAGGCAATCATAGAACGGCAGACAAAAACGCAGAATGAGATCTGGGAAGCCAGTTTCCAGTCTCAGATCGAAAATGGGAGTCAGCGCCTACGGCAGATGATGGATTCCCAATTGACAGAGAGTGGAGAGAAGTTCGCTGCGGAATTGGAAGCCCGCATGGAACAAATTCGAATGGTAGTCACTTCCTCCTATGAGTTGCAAATCGAACAGATTGGGGCGCGGGTCCGGCAGAAATTCCTGCAGCACATTGTGGCAGAGTTGGGCCGGAACCAGCAAACGTGGATACTCCAAGCACAACGAGAGTTTGAGAACGCGGCCGACCGGAACCTGCACAGGAGTCATCAAGAACTTTCCCAGATGATGAAGCAACTCGGAGAAACCATCAGCAATCAGGCTTCCCAGATTGGTGCGCCGCGCATCGTGGGATCAGAAAGCGTCGAAGAACAAGCACATCGAGAGACTGCCATGGACATTGTTGAATTACCACCCGCAACGGAACCAGTCTCCAACATTCCTAGATCATAACATCATGCAATGAGACCCGCTGAACGGCACCATCCGCATTCATAACCCACTAACGCTCGTCTCAAGACCTGGGCTAAAATAGCCATCAGGCGGATTTCCATTCCACACATTCCGTGGCGCGCTAACCTTACACGCGTGAAATTACAGTCCGCAAGGGGTCCCTTGTCCTTCATCCGATCTTTCCAGCATGCCTCGATCCGGGCGTCTCTGCTTGCTATCGCTGTATCCGCGCCGCAGTCTCCGGCCATCGCCCAGATGGGGGAGATGCCACCGGCACCCGTACAATTCACCGAGGCCCGGGAACATCCCGTCCAGGGAGCGGTGCGGTTGACGGGCTCCGTCGAGTCGCCGACCGTGAGCATCGTAGCCAGCGAGGTCGAGGGAGCGGTCATCGAGATCCGTGCGAAAGAGGGGGACCGGGTGGAGCGGAACCAGCCGCTTGCACGTCTGCGGACCACCAGCCTGGAGCTGGAACGCGCCAGTGTCGAGGCGCAGCTCGGCGAGGTCGGCGCACGGCTGCGGCAGGCCGAGACGCATCTCCAGCGGGCGGAAGAGTTGCTCCAGGACCAATTGATCCCCCCCGACCAGTACGATGACCGATTGTACGAGGTAACCGCCTGGAAAAGCCGCGTGGCTCAGCTCACGGCAGAGATCGCGGTCATCAATGAGGATATCGAACGCAGCACCGTCCGCGCTCCCTTCGGCGGCGTGGTGCTCTCCAAACACACCGAGGCCGGCCAGTGGCTCTCGGTCGGCGCTCCCGTTGCGGAGATTGCACTCGTGGATGAACTGGAAGTTCAGGTGGAGGTGCCCGAACGCTATTATCGGGACCTTTCGATCAGTGCGGCTGTAACGGTAACGCTGGACGCCCTGCCCGGCTTTCAGGCCGCCGGGCGCATCCGCGCGATCATTCCCACCGCCGACACACAAGCGCGAACCTTTCCCGTAAAGATCACGATTCCCAATCCGGACCGGCGGATCGCAGCCGGGATGGTTGCCAGCGTCTCCTTTCCCATCGGAAGGACGTACAACGCGACCATCGTTCCCAAGGATGCCGTGGTGCGCCAGGGACCACAGCAGGTGGTCTATGTGATAAACGATGCGGGAACCGTGGATCTGCTCCCGGTGGAGACAGGACAGGCCGCCGGGGCCTGGGTCGAGATCCGGGGGCCGGTCGAGGCCGGACAAAAGGTGGTAACCAGGGGGAATGAACGGCTGCGTCCAGGCCAGGCCGTCCAGCCCCAGGCGCAGGAGTACCCGCTGCCATGAGGGTCATTCGTGACGCGATCCGGTTGCCGGTAACCACCACGGTCGGCGTCCTGCTGCTGGTTCTGTTTGGATTCATCGGCCTGTATCGTCTTCCCGTACAACTCACTCCCGATGTCGAGCAGCCGGAGATTACCGTATCGACGCTCTGGCCGGGCGCCAGCCCGCAGGAGGTGGAGCGCGAGATCGTGGACGAGCAGGAGGAAAAGCTCAAGGCCGTCGAAGGTCTCGTCAAGATGGAGAGTTCCAGCTCGGACGGGCAAGGCGCCGTTACTCTGACGTTCCGGCTGGGCACGAACCTGGACAGCTCGCTGCTCCGCGTCTCCAACGCCCTGCAACAGGTGCCCTCCTACCCGAACGATGCCGAATCTCCCGTCCTGCGGACTGTGAACCCCGACGAAAATGCCAGCGCCTGGTTTGTTCTGGCGCCAGCCGGACCGAACGCCTTTACCGGCGGCATCTCCACGCTTTGGAATTTTGCCGACGACTACGTCAAAGCGGAGCTGGAGCGGGTTCCCGGAGTCGCCGCCTCCAACCTGTTCGGCGGCCAGGAACAGGAGATGCAGGTGATCGTGGACCCGGCCCGGCTGGCGGCACGGCGGATCACGCTGGGCCAGTTGCGGGACGCGCTGGAGCGGGAAAACCGAAACTTCAGCGGAGGCGATTTCGACGAGGGCAAGCGGCGCTACGTGGTGCGCACCGTGGGAGAGTACCGCTCCCCGGAGGATGTTCTCAACGTGGTCATCGCAGAGAGAAGCGGCGTGCCGGTTTATCTGAGGGACGTGGGCCGGGCGGAGTTGGGATACCGCAAGGAGGACGGCCGCGTCTTTCATCGGGGCGAGCAGGTCATTGCAATGAACGCCTCCCGGCAGAGCGGCGCGAATATCATCCGCGTCATGGAAGGACTCCGAGAAACAGTAGCTCGACTGAACGACACCTTGCTCCGCGACCGCGGCCTGGAACTGGTCCAGGCGTACGATGAAACCGATTACATCGAGAGTGCGATGGACCTGGTGCGCGAGAGTCTCGTCATCGGCGGCTTTCTGGCCATCGCGGTTCTGCTGCTGTTCCTCCGGAGCGGCTCCAGTGTTCTGATCATCTCCATCGCCATACCCATCAGCATCATCGGCTCATTCCTGCTGATGTACCTGTTCGGCCGCACGTTGAACGTCATCAGCCTGGCGGGCATGGCCTTCGCCGTCGGGATGGTGGTGGACAATTCCATCGTCGTACTGGAGAACATCTACCGCCATCGCCAGATGGGCAAGCCGCGCAGGGAGGCGTCGCACGATGGCGCCTCGGAGGTCTGGGGAGCCGTTCTGGCCAGCACGCTCACGACCATCGCTGTCTTCATCCCCGTGCTGTTCATTCAGCAGGAGGTCGGGCAGTTGTTCGGCGACATTGCGCTCGGCATCAGTTGTGCCGTCGGGCTGAGCCTGCTGGTTTCCATCACCGTGATCCCCAGCCTTTCAGCTCGGATCCTCAGCGTCGCAGGCGGCGGGGACGGTCAGCGCGGCACCAGAAACCTTTGGGGTATCGTGCCGGCGGGAGCAGCCTTTGCGAACCGGACGGCTCAGACCGTGCACTGGATCAACCGGTCCGTCGCGCGCCGCCTGCTGACCGTGGCGCTGCTCACCTCCGTGTCGCTGGGCCTGAGCTACTGGTTCGCTCCCAAGACCGAATATCTGCCCATTGGCAACAACAATTTCATGTTCGGGATGATCCTGCCGCCTCCGGGCCTGAATCTGGATGAAGTGGCCTCACTGCACGATGGGTTCGATGAAGCTCTCCGGCCGATGTGGGAAGCCGAGCCCGGATCGCCGGAAGCCGTAGCTATGCCCGGCGGCGGCATCCGCGACTTCTTTTTCGTGGCTTTGAGAAACATGGCCTTCATGGGCATCCGCTCCAACGATCCGCTGCGAGTCGCCGAACTGACGCCTCCGCTGCAAGGCACGATCTTCCAGATTCCCGGCGCAATTGGATTCGTCCAGCAAGCCAGCATCTTTCAGTCCGGGTTCGGAGAAGGAAGAAATATCGACGTTGAAATCACCGGCCCGGAACTCCCCCGGCTGATTCAGATGGGGTTACGGACCATGATGCAGACCTTTCAGGTCCTGCCCGGGTCGCAGGCTTTTCCTCAACCCAGCCTCGACCTCGGCAATCCGGAGATACAGGTTCGGACGGACCGGCTGCGCGCCGCAGAGCTCGGCATCTCGAACCGCGACCTCGGATTCGCCGTCAGCGCCCTGATCGACGGCGCCCGGGCCAGCGACTATCAATACCAGGGCCGCGAGATCGACCTGAAGGTGATAGCCGGGCAGAACGGCGAGCGTCGCACCCACCTGCTGGACCAGCTCCCCATTGCGGCGCCGGGCGGTCAGATCGTGACGCTTGGCTCGGTCGCCGAGATCACCGAGGTTACCGGACCGCAGGCCATCAATCACAGCGAGCGCCGGCGGGTCATCACGATCCGGGTTACCCCGCCGGAGACAACGCCGCTGGAAGATGCCATGGACACCATCGTGACGCAAATTCTCGATCCCATGCGCCAGGAAGGGCTGCTGGGCGGGCAATATGAAGCATTTCTCAGCGGCACGGCTGACAAGCTGACAGAGACCGCGGACGCCCTGAAATGGAACTTCCTGCTGGCGCTGGTCATTACCTACCTGCTGATGGCGGCGCTGTTTGAAAGTTTTCTCTATCCCTTCGTCATCATGTTCAGCGTGCCGCTGGCCGCCGCGGGAGGCGTGCTGGGACTCTGGCTGATGAACCTCCGCCAGTATCAGGCCCTGGACGTGCTCACCATGCTCGGCTTCTTCATCCTGGTGGGCACGGTCGTCAATAACGCCATCCTGATCGTGCACCAATCGCTCCATCACATCCGCCGGGATGGGATGCCGGAACCGGAAGCGATTCGGGAGGCGGTCCAGACGCGCATCCGGCCGATCTTTATGAGTGTCGGAACATCTGTGTTTGGCATGATGCCCCTGGTGCTGGCGCCGGTCGCCGGCTCGGAGCTGTACCGGGGACTGGGCAGCGTGGTGATCGGCGGGCTCATCGTTTCCACCGTGTTCACGTTGTTGCTGGTCCCGGCCATGCTCAGCCTGGCGTTCGATCTGCGCAACGGGATTGTGCGCCGCCTCCGGCCGGGGCCACATGACGGAGAGAGCACATTGCCGGAAATCGAATAAAGGCGGACAGAGCTTCTTTGCTTCTTTAGCTGGGGCTGGGTCGTTTGGGAAAACAGATGCGCCGCAGCAACAAGCTGCGGCGCATCTGTTTTTGGCACGAAGCCTAGAAAGCTTCGGGAACGTGGAAGGTGAGAATCGAGTTGAGGGTCTTGTCCGTAACAATGACGTTCTGATTCTTCGAATCAACCGCCACGCCCCGCGTGTCCTTCAAGAAGCCGTTCGGGCCGCCGATCGTCCAGCGCGGAGCGACCACGCCTTCGTCGTGAATGCTCCACACACCAACGTAATCGAGCGGAGCGTGCCGGCCGCCGCCGCTGACGCGCACAAAGATCATGCCGCTACCCGGGTTGATTGCCATCAGGCCGGTGGACCTGCGTCCCGACCCGTCGTCCGGAATGGTGATCACCGAATGCGGCTCGGCCATCCCCGAGGCCGTGCGCTTGTATAGATGCAGCCCCGGCCCGCCGGAGACAACCACCAGGTCGTGCACCGCGTCGATGCCGACGCGCCCCGGCTCGTACTCCAGGTCCAGAATCCGCTTCGGAGCCACGTCGCCGTTCGTCTGGCTGGGAAAGATCAGGATGCGGTGGTCCCCGGCGCGACCGGGCACATAGGTCTCCGAGTTGATGCCGTCCACCGAGACGGCGTGCGGATTCTTCATCTGCGTGCTGGGGCCGAAGATCATCCGCTTCGGAGCAACATTGCCGTCCGCATCGCCGTCAAAGGTGAGAATGGCGAAGGCGAAGAACTGCGGAACGACGATCTCGTCGTGAACCGGATCATAGGCCATGTCATGCATGGTCCGGGTAAACAGCGTGTTCTGGCCGGCTATTTCTCTTGTGGGCTGAGCGCCTCCATTCGCCGTCCTGGCGAATGCCGCAACCTGCGGATGGCCCACTCAGTTGGCGACCAGAAGTTCGTCGCGCTTGCTGTCGAACGCCACCGTATGCGCGTTGCTGAGCATCGGCGACGGCGCATCGACCGGGCCGCTCCGGATCACGCGCTTGGGAGCGACGTTGCCCTCGGCATCCATGTCAAAGACGGTTGCGGCGTGGCTGCCGAAGTTGGCGACCCACAGTTCATTGTTTTCGAGATCAATCGTGACGCCGGTGGGGTTTTTGACCATCGTTCGCGGGCCCTTGATCACACGGATCGGCGCCACGTCGCCCTCGGCATCCACCGGAAAGACGATCACCGAATCGCCCGTGTCGTTGGCGACGAAGACCTCGCCGCGTTCCGGATGAACGGCCAGCGAAGTGGGCCAGTCCATCTGTGTCTTCGGCCCTTGAATCACGCGTAGCGGCGCCGTATCGCCCTCGGCGTCCTTTGCGTATACGGTAATCGAGGGAGGCTGGATCTTGCCCGAGGCCGGAAATACACGGGCACGGCCCACGGGAAAGTCCTCCCGCTCGTGGCGCGCGTCGCCGCCGCCGCCTTCCGACAGCGGAGGCCGCTCATTGAACGTTCCCCAGTTGGAGACGAAGATCTCGTTGCGCTTCGTATCGAGCGCAATGCCGTGCGGGTCGGCCATCTGCGTGCTTTCCCCCTGAAGGATGCGCAAGGGACTGTCCTCGTCCTTGGCATCCTTCTGGAAGACGACCACGGCGTGATCGTCCTGAATGGTGAAGAATAACTCCTGTTCCTGCTCGTCGGCCACGATGCCGAAGGTGGTGTGTGGCGTTCGCAACTTGCGTTTGGGGACGACGTTGCCGCGGGCGTCCCGGCCGAACACCGGCATCCAGTTCATGGTGTCATTGTTGACGCCGTAGATGTCGCCGGTCTCCGGGTCGATGTAGACGCTGCAGGCGTATTCGAGAAACGTCTCCTCTCCGCCGATGATCCGCTTCGGCTCGCTCATCGTGGCGGTCGGCGGCGTATCCTCCAGCCGGTCGTAGACCAGCAGCCGGGAGAGGTTCTCCTCGGCCAGGACGACTTCGTTCCGGATCGGGTCCACCGCGATTCCCGCAAAGGCGAAGTGCGGGTCCGTTACCGTGTAGATGGGCGCCCGCCGGGATACCTCGGCCCGCTCCGCATCACTTGGCCGCGGAGGAACCGCCTGTCCGCCGGATGCCTGCTGGAGGGCCGCCAGCGTAAAGGAACTGCTGGCCGGCATCAACTCGCACATAGTCCCGCTCATCTCCGGAAGCGCACTCCACGCCACGAGCCGTTCCTGGCCAATCGGGACCGTTCGCGCCACCCCGTCATCGCCATTGCTGATGACAATGAGACCTGCAATCGACAATAGAACCGTCAACGCAACGAATATTGAAATTTTCCGATAGAAATGCAAAGTCCTCGGCCTGCTAAAAGACATGCTAAAGGGCATGATCTATTTCCTCCTGTCCCGCGCGGTGCTGTGAGAGTTCTTCTCCGCGTCCATATTAGATGCCTACGGGCTGCGGCTCAACACGATAATTCTCCGGTCCCATCTTGCAGGCCGCAGGAACGCAGTTGCCTTCTCATCTCACATGGTCCGCTTATTTGGACGCCGCAATGGCTCCAGCGGTTACATCTACTTCCCTACACGGAGGCCGGAGGACATGCCAAATTCTATTCCACAGTTCCGTGCGGTAGTGTAGACTTTGCCTGAGCCGAAATCATCGCTGGGAGTATTCCCTTCATTTGGCGGCTGCTTCATTCACCTGGGAGAAAAACTCATATGTTTCGGAAAGCCCTACTTGCAACCACCATCCCGTTGCTGATGAGCGTCTGCGCCTGGACGCAACCGGCCTCTGTTGAACGGGGCATCGCTTTGCGGCTGGGCCACCCGCAGATGATCCTGCACAACGGAAAGATTGTAACAATGGATGACGACTCCTTCGAGTCCCGCGTGGGAACGATCGTTCAGGCGATGGCCATCCGGGACGGAAAAATTCTCGCCACCGGATCGAACACTGAGATTCGCGAGCTGGCCGGGCCGCAGACGAAACAGATCGACCTGAAGGGACGCACCGTGCTGCCGAGCTTCATCATCACGCACGAGCACCCCATGGACTGGGCCTTCCAGGAGCCCCGCGCGCTGACGCATGTCTTCCCCTCCGATGACAACGACACCGTGATCCACCGATGGATGCCGAACGTGGCGCCCAAGCAGCAGATGGCCCTGTTCGATCCCATGATGAAGGAAGCGCTTGCAAAGGCGAAGCCCGGCCAGTGGGTCTTCCTCAGCTTCAACTACGGCCCGGAATACGAGCACGCCACGGAGATGGCGCAGTTGTTCGACATCAGCATCACAAAAGAATATCTGGACACGCTCGCACCGAACACGCCTGTAAAAGTCCGCAACGGCTTCATCACCTCCATCGTGAACACGAAGGCCCTGGATGCGCTGAAGGCCGTCCATCCGGTGATTCGCGACGAGGTGTTGCTGACCCGCGGCGGAGGCTTCAGCCGACCCATGGAGCCCAACGCCATGTTTCGCGGCAAGCGGCCGCAATTGGCGCAGGTCCTGAAGGCCGAGCTCGAGTGGTGGGCCGCCCACGGCATGTCCGCCTTCGCCTCCGGCCCCTATTCGTTCGGAACCATGGGGGCTTACCACTATCTGGATGCGCGCGGCGAGATGCCGGTCCGCTACGGCTGGGCCTATCCCGGCCCCGCCATGGACATCGAGACCATGCGCTACATGTCGAGCCTCATCGGCACCGGCACCGATCACATCTGGCTGATGGGCGTCTTCCAGGGGGCTAACGGCGGCAACTGCTCCACGGCGCCCATTCGCCAGGACTATCGCGACAAGCCGCTCGCGATCCTCCGCCGCCGCGAGTGCTTTGACGGCTACAAGGGCGAGCCCTGGGGCGAGGAGCTGGAAAACGCCATTCGCGGCGGGATGCGCGTTGCCGGCATCCATGTCAGCGGCGACGTCTCGATCGACAATCTGATGGACGCCATCGAGAAGATCAGCAAGGAAGAGGGGATGACCATCGAGCAGATCCGGGCCAAGCGCCATGCCTTCGATCACAGCTCCGGCGTGCCGCGCCCCGCGCAGATTCCCCGCATGAAAGAGCTGGGCATGATGGCGAGTCTCAACAACAACCTGCTCTGGGAACCGCCCGGCGTCGTGCCCAACATGGCCGGCACCTCCATGTTCGCCGAGATTCACGGGACCGAGTACACCAGCTGGGTCTCGCCGCGCAACAGCGTTACAAAGCAGGGCGTGATGAGCACGTTCGAGATCGACCGGCCGCTGGCGCACAAGATCTTCTTCTTCCTCCACAAAGGAATGACGCGCTACAACGAGCGCGACCGCATGGTCTACGGCCCCGGCGAGCGCACCGACCGGATCATTCAACTGAAGGCCATCACGCGCTGGGGCGCCTATTATCTTCTGAAGGAAGACGTGCTGGGGACGCTGGAGCCGGGCAAGTTCGCCGATTTCATCATCCTGGACCGCGATTACCTGACCGTCCCGGAGGAAGAGATTCCGAACCTGAACGTGCTGATGACCGTCGTGGGCGGCAAAACCGTTCATCTGACGGCCGATCTGGCCGGCGAGATCGGGATGGAGCCGGCCGGTTACACCACATGGACGGAACAGATCCCCGCAGGCTGGTAGGTCTGGCAAGAGTCGCCCGTCCATCAGCGCGTCGCCGTGCAGCGGTCGTGTGCCCGGTTGCATGCCAGTTACATGACCGTCGCATGACAGTTGCGCGGTCGTGTGAATCCTGCTAGAGTCTCCCGGTCATGAACCTACCCGTCGCCTCGGTCATCGCCTTCGGCGCCGCCATCCTCATCAGCTGCGTCTCCCGGATCAACGTGGGACTGCTCTCCATCGCCTTCGCCTTCCTCATCGGCGTCGTGCTCGGCGGAATGAGCGTCGGGGAGTTGATGTCAGGTTTCCCGTCGAGCCTGTTTCTGACGCTGGTCGGCGTCACGTTGCTGTTCAGCCAGGCGCGGGTCAACGGGACGCTTGGCGCCATCACGCAGCGTAGCGTGCGGCTGGCGCGTGGCAACGCCGGCGCCATCCCCATCATCTTCTTCCTGCTGGCTGCGGTTCTCTCCTCTATCGGAGCGGGCAACATCGCCACCACGGCGCTGCTCGCCCCCGTGGCGATGAGCGTCGCCAGCCGCGTCGGCGTCAGCGCCTTCCTGATGACCGTGGTCGTCTGCGCGGGGGCCAATGCGGGGACGTTCTCGCCATTCGCGCCCCCGGGCATCATCGCCAACCAACTGCTGGAGCGGATCGGCATCGTCGGGCAGCAATGGCCCACCTATGCCAACAACTTCTATGCGCAGGCCTTCATCGGCCTGGGAGGCTACATGCTCTTCGGGGGTTGGAAGCTGTTCACCCGCTCGCGGAAACCGGACAATGCGGACGCAGCCGGGGATGCGCTGGGCGGCGAAACCGAGCCGATGACGTGGAACCAGAAGCTGACCATCGCCGCAATCTTTCTGCTGATTATCGCCGCCACCTTCTTCAAGGTGAACGTCGGCATGGGCGCGTTCGTCGCCGCCTCGGTGCTGACGCTCTGCCGGGCAGCGGACGAGGAATCAGCCGTGAAGGCCGTCCCCTGGAACGTGATCGTGATGGTCTGCGGCGTAACCGTGCTGATATCGATCCTGGAGAAAAAGGGAGGCATGGACCTGTTCACCTCCATCCTGGCCCAATTCTCCACGGAGAGCTCGGTAACCGGCGTGATCGCCTTCGTTACCGGAGTCATCTCCGTCTATAGCAGTTCTTCCGGCGTCGTGATGCCGGCCTTTCTGCCCACCATTCCGGGCCTGATCGAGAAGCTGGGCGGCGGCGACCCCATCGCCATCGCGTCGGCCATTAACGTCGGCTCGTTCCTGGTGGACGCCTCCCCGGTCTCGACGCTCGGCGCGCTGTGCATCGCCAACGCCGCCCCCACCGAAGACCGCAAGGCGCTGTTCAACAAGCTGCTGGCCTGGGGCCTGTCGATGAGCGTCGTGGGCGGCCTGGTCTGCTGGCTCTTTTTCGGACTGCTTTGACCAAACCCATTCCCCATCCTTACAATAGATCATGAACCTGCCCGCACTGTTCGAACCATCTCTCATCCAACACGCCGACCTCGACGCCCTTGAGTTCCAGGGAACAACATTCACCTTCGGCCAGATCGAGGCGCGCGGCAACCGGCTCTCGCATCGCCTGCTGGCGGCTGGTCTGGAGCCGGGTGACCGCGTCGCGGTCTACGTCAAGAACTGCGTCGAGATGATGGAGATTTATCTGGCATGCGTAAAGGCCGGCTTCATCTTCACGCCCATCAATATCCTCTATCGTGGAGGAGAGATCGAACACATCCTCACCGACGCCGGGCCAAAGGTCCTGTTCTCGCACGCCAAAACGGACGAGATCGTCGCGCCCATTGCCGCCGGCCAGCCCGGCCTCCAGCACTGGCATATCGAAGACATCCGCTCGCTCACCGCGGGCCAGCCGGAGAGTCCGCCGCCCGTCGATCTCTCCGACGACACTCTCGCATCGCTCGTCTACACCTCGGGCACCACCGGCCGGCCCAAGGGGGCTATGCTCACCCACGGCAACTTCATCGCCAACGCACGCAATCTCATCGAATGCTGGCGGCTCACCCCGGACGACCGTCTGCTGCTGCCCCTGCCGCTGTTCCATGTTCACGGGCTCGCCAACGGCATGCATACATGGCTGGCGCTCGGCTACCGGATGCGGCTGCTCGAGCGATTCCAGAAGGAGACCATCCTGGACGAGATGCTGGACTACCGCCCCACCGTCTTTTTCGGCGTGCCCACCATGTACACCCGCCTGCTGGAGACGCCGCCGGAGACGGCGCGTGCGATCGGCAACCGTATGCGCCTGTTCGTCTCCGGCTCGGCCCCGCTGCCGGCGGCCACCCTCGAACAATTCCGCGAACTGTTCGGCCACGTGATCCTGGAGCGCTATGGAATGAGCGAGACCCTGATGAACATCTCCAACCCTTATGAGGGCGAGCGCCGTCCAGGCTCGGTTGGATTCCCCCTGCCCGATGTCTCCATCCGGCTCTGCGACCCGGCGACCGGGCTGCCGGTTTCCGAAGGCGAAAACGGAGAGGTACTCATCAAGGGTCCCAATGTCTTTGCCGGATACTGGCGCGACCCGGCAGCGACCGCTGATGCATTCGACGCCGACGGCTACTTCCGCTCCGGCGACCTCGGCGACCGCTCGCCCGATGGCTATTACACCTTGCAGGGCCGTCTCAAGGAACTGATCATCTCCGGCGGATTCAACATCTACCCGCGCGAGGTCGAGGAGTTCATCCTCGGCCAGCCAGGCGTGCGGGAGGCGGCCGTGGTGGGCGTTGCGGACCCGGTCAAAGGAGAAGTCCCGGTCCTGTTTGTTGTCGCCGACTCTGATGCCCCAGCCAACCCTGATTCCCTGGCGGCGGCCTGCCGCAAGGGACTGGCATCGTTCAAGGTGCCCAAACGGGTTCTATTGACCGATGCACTGCCCCGCAACGCGCTGGGCAAGGTCCAGAAGCACCTGCTGCTCTCCCGGCTGGACCGATAGCGCACGGACTCCCGGCAAATGAAACCCATCGCTCTTCTGACTCTCGTGCGCTTCCGCAATCGACTGTTGCAGGAATAGGCATGCCCGATCATCTTCAATATGGGGCTGGAAGCAATGATCCCTGCAATTCCGCAGTTCGGGAAATGCAGGGATCAGCTATTTTTTATTGGAGGCAGACAATCCTTGCCGACGCTACATAACGGAAGCGCCCGGGATCTGCGATCCACACTGCCGTGCATGAACGACCTGCCCGTACACTTCGGCGGGCACGGACGGCCCCTTGCGAGTGCAATGCTGACGGAAAGCCTGCTCCAGCGCGCCGGCGATCTCATCGGGCGACCTGCCCTCGATGTTCCGGCGCTCCAGCGCATAGACCAGCGCGCCGTCCTTAAAGAGTGCGACGGACGGTGAGGATGGCGCTATCTCCGGCATGAGTTCGCGCGCCCGTTGGGTTGCCTCCATATCGACTCCCGCAAAGACTGTCGTCAAGTGATCCGGGATGAGGGCGGCCTGTAGCGCCTGGGTAACGCCGGGCCGGGCGCCTCCGGCCGCACAGCCGCAGATAGAATTGACGATAATCAGAGCCGTCCCGGGCTTGGCAAGAACTGCGTCCACATCCGAAGAACTCTTCAGCGGCGTGACACCGCATTGCGCCAGCTCCTCCCACATCGGCCGCACGGCTACCGCATCATACAAAGGTTGCATACTGTTTTCCTCCATTTTCGTCCCTGCACCTTTCCGGTGCCCGGGCTAAAACAGCGTCAGAGTCGACGCCATCCAAAGAATCTATCGAGTGTAATCATTTGACACAAGCGATGATACCCCATATCAGGGAACTGCGCGATTCCATGGCTTAACGGGCGTCCCACGGCCTTGAGATGAGATCCCACCGCTGCCCCGGCGCCGGGTGTCGGCAATTTAGCATTAGTAAATTTTCTATCTGCAACCAGCAAAAATGCCTTATTCTGCATTTGCGAAACTGCGGAACTGCAGGTCGTGGCGATCAATTTGCAACAACGAATTCATGGGAGGATGCAATGAAAACACTTTAAAAAAGCGGGTATCTATTGGTAGCGGTATGGGCACTGTGCGGTTTACTGATGGCCCAGGAGCGCGTGGTGATTCGAGGGGGGACCCTGGTCAACGTCCGCGATGGCAGTCTCACGCCCAACGCGGAGGTGGTCGTGGAAGGGGACCGAATCGCATCGGTCTCAACGGCAGGCGGGCAACCATCGCAAGGCGGGACGGTGATCGATGCCACTGGAAAGTATATTCTCCCTGGTCTGATTGATTTGCATGTGCACTACCGGGATTGGTCGGCGGAGTTATATCTAAACCACGGCGTTACAACGGTGGTGGATCTGGGTACCCCGCATGAATGGGTCAAAGCGCAGAAGGAGGGAATCGACGAAGGGTACCATTCCCGGCCCGCGGCTTTTTTTCGGCACCAACAATCTGGAGGGACCACGGGACGAGAACTATTCCATGCGGGGTTATGTCCATGTCCTGGAAGATCCGGAAGATGCGATGTTCGCGATGAGGCAGTATGTCTCCGAGGATGTGAAAGCGGTGAAGGTCTATGACGGTATCAGCATCGAGGTGTTGCGAGTTGTGGTGAGAGAGGCCGACAGAGCGAACATCCCGGTGATCGGCCATTTTGAGGACGTGCGGATAGCAGCCGATGCGGGCGCTCATGGGATAGAACATAACGGGGCGGTTGCCAACGCGATCATCGACCGGCAGGCCAGAGAGGATGCGTTGAAGAAGGTCCGGAAAGGACTCGATCTCCCGGCGGAATCCTTCATGGATCTTAGCAAATTGCCGGAGATAGTGGAGCTGATGGTGGAAAGCGGTCTATATCTGAACCCCACCATGCGGATGTCCTGGACCGGGGACCGGGCGCTGCGGGAGAAGGGGTTTCCAGTATGAAGATTTCGACCTGCTCATGAACGACTGGCGGCTTCGTTACGTGCCGCTGAACTGGCGGCTGGCAAATCTGAAGGAGTACCAGGAGATCGGATTGTGGCACTGGATGGATCTATCGCAATATGAGCAGGACTTGTTTCATCAGGGCTACACGAACGCCCATCGGTTGATCAAAGCATTCGTGGATGCCGGGGGCGGGTGCTGGATGGTGAGTATCATGCGGATTTCAAGAACCCCATCCCCAAGAACGATTGGGAGGGCAGCAGCCACTTCTTCCCGTCTCCGCGAATTCGCTGGGCATCGCCCGAAGCATTCGTGGCAGCCACCGAGGGAGCTACTTTGACGGTCCATGGAACGGGATTTATTCCCTATTCTTTCGTGCAACTCGACGGGCGGAAACTGAAGACGAACTTCGTCGATGGTTTCCAACTGACTGCGGATGTGCCTGCCGATCTACTGCAACAGGGGACGTATGCTGTAACGGTAGAGAACCCGGATTTTGGCTGGGGATCGAACCTTGCCCGGGGCGCCTCGGACATCGCCCATCTGGGCCATCGAAATAACCTTTCCAACGAGTTTCTGGTGATGGTCAAGCCCCAGGGCGGGGCCCCGATCTTTCCCCATCCCCGTGAGGCCGCTCAACAATAGCAGGTCTTCGGCTAACGACCGATTTGATGGGCGGAATCCGGCGCGCAGGAGCCTGGAGCTGGCGGAGAGTCAGATCGAAAAGCTGGAGGGATTTCTGGGCCGGTGATCCAACCTGGACTGGAACCGAATCCCGCACCGTGCAGAATCCTGCGATCCAGGGGTTCCGCCCCTTGGCAATTTCTACCACCTTCAATATACTGTATGGATACCATAAGGGTGCTGTAGCAAGGAGAGCGTGTGAAGACGATTCGTAACATACTTAGCATACCGGACTTACGATACAGGATCTTTTTCACCCTGGGCGTGTTGGCAGTGTTTCGCCTGGGGGGGCATATCCCGACGCCGGGCATCAATGCTGAATTGCTCCAGCAGTTCTTTCAGCAGCAGCAGGGCACGGTTCTCGGTTTCGTCGATATGTTTTCCGGTGGCAACTTCTCCCAGATGACGATCTTCGCTCTGGGCATCATGCCCTATATTACCGCTTCCATCATTCTCCAGTTGCTTACGCCTGTCTGGCCCTATCTGGACCGCCTCAACAAAGAAGGTGAGATGGGTCGCCAGAAGATCACCTCCTATACCCGCTATCTTACCGTTGTGCTCAGCCTGTTCCAGTCCTTCGGAATCGCAATGACCCTCCAGGGAAATTCGCTCTCTGGTACGCCGTTCGTCATCACCCCGGGCACACCATTCATGATTACCACCGTGCTGACGTTGACGGCCGGGGCGGTGTTCGTCATGTGGCTCGGCGAGCAGATCAAGGAGCGCGGTATCGGCGAGGGCATGTCTCTGCTGATCTTCGCCGGCATCGTCGTCGGCCTGCCAAGTGCCATCTCGGAACTCTACCAGCGGGTGTTCGTTACCGGGCAATGGAACTTCTTCCAGTTGTTGATGCTGCTTGCGCTGATGCTCGGCGCGGTCGCCTTCATCGTTCTCATCGAGCGGGGCGAGCGCCGGGTCAACGTGCAGTATGCGTCGCGCATGATGGGCCGCCGCCAGTTTTCCGGGCAGTCCACGCACCTGCCCATCCGGGTCAATGCCGGCGGCGTCATGCCCGTCATCTTCGCGTCATCGATCCTCACGTTTCCGCAGACCGCCGCGATGATGGTCAGCCAGGATCTCCAGACCAGCAGCGTGCTGCAGGCGCTGGCCTGGGGCGAGCCTCTCTATACGCTGCTCTATGTCTCCAGTATCATCTTTTTTGCCTACTTCTATATCTCCATCGTCTTCAACCCCAGCGATGTCGCCGATAACATCCGGCGCCACGGCGGCTTCGTGCCCGGCATCCGGCCCGGTAAGAACACGGCTGAATACCTGAACACGATCCTCACACGTCTGACGCTGGTGGGTGGATGTTACCTCGCCATGGTCTCGCTCGTGCCCGAATGGATGATCTCCGGCATTCACCTGCATCACCTGCCGTTTTTCGGACCCTGGATCGATGAGCACTTTCCGCGTTTCTTACTCGACGGTCTGGGCGTCAGCTTCTACTTCGGCGGCACCTCCCTGCTCATCATCGTCGGTGTTGCCATGGATACGGTCAGCAAGGTGGAATCCCATCTGCTCATGCGACAATACGAGGGCTTGGCCCCAGGCATGGGCCGCATGCGCGGCCGCCGCGGCTTCTAGACCCTTTCATTGTCCATGGTCCATGGGAATTTATCACAACGTCAGCCTCGATCACCTGCACCGTTATATATGGCAGTTTGATTTCGTTTGGAATCATCGTAAACTAAATGACGGAGAGCGAACAGTTATGGCAATCAAGGCAGCGGAAGGTAAACGGCTCGTGTACAGGATGCAAGCGTAATGGAAAAGCAATCCCTTCCAGCGCCAATGCAGATTCAACGCGCTGCAAACCATCAAATATTACCCTTAAACGATAATAGTGCCTCGACATATGAACCAATCAGTAGCGTCTGGGAGGGAAGTGACGGAGAATTGCTTGAAGTGATGTTGAAGTTCTACGCGACCATTCCACCTGAGCCGATTTTGGATGCGACTTACAACGCGGGACGATTCTGGAAAGGTTCCAAAAGGCGCGTCGTTTCGATGGATATTGATCCGCAGTACAAGCCGAACATCGTCGCGGACAATCGCGAAATGACGGGCGTGCCGTCTGCAAAATTTGGCGTGGTTGTCTATGATCCGCCCCACGTTGGGCCGCAAGGCCGAGATAAAAGCAAGAAGCGATTTGATGTTGACTTCGGCGCGACAGTGGAATGTGGCAAGGAGCAGGACTGGAACTTGAGCTATCTTTATCCGCCATTTTTGAAGCAGGCTAGGCGAGTACTAAAACGGAATGGTCTACTACTTGCCAAGATCACGGATATGGTGAATAACCACAAGTCGAAATGGCCGCATTGCGACTTCATGCGAATGGCTGAAGAAGCCGGGTTCACTGTCTGTGACCTGATTGTCAAGATTAGGACTGGACCGATGGTTTCCACTAAGTGGAAAGCGGCTCACCATGCGAGGAAACGGCACTGCTTTTGGATCATCTGCCGTAATGGTGATGATTGCGAGCGACAGTCACCTTTTCGGAAATAGCTCATTCCATCGGCTTACGCGATCCGTTCCAGGGCGACCCACGCCCGGCACCTTGCTGCCGAACCCGCTTTTGTTCCATTCTGGTTGATAGTGAACCATAAGCGCAAATTCTGCTGCGAAGACCCACCATTCACTGGCAAACGTCAGATAGCGAAACTTCATATCTTCCAGCGCGATATTCTGGCTCCCCCTAATCTTTGCTGCATGTTCAGCAAGGCGAGCACGCAGTGTCCGTTTTCTTTTAGTGGTTCCCTTCGACGCCTTACCGACATAAACGAGCCGTTTTTTGAAGTAGAGGGCATAGATTCCACTGGCCAGCGGTCCTGCGCCTTTCTTGAGAGCAAGTAATGGACTCGACTCTAATTTCTCAACAACTTGCGTGCGGATGCCCCGATCAAGGTCGAAGTCGAAATGATGCGGGTCGTTACCAGTGTCCAGCATGGCAACGAAATACTACCTTATACATGGTCAAACAAACAATGGGGGGAATATATCTGAGGCACTATCGGAAAACTGCTAACAAAGAAAACCGCTCCCGGCCCGAAGCAGAACCATTGAAATTTGAATGGAGTCTTACAAGAATTCCAGCGGCTTGCAGTGCGGGATTAATCCGTCCTCGTGAGCCATTGAATAGAAGAGCCGAAGGCCTTCCAGATTCTTCTCCCCCAGCGTGAAATCGATGTTCTCCGTCAGATAGATTCGGATCAGCTCCGGAGTGAATCCTGTACGTTGTGTCTCCTCTGCGATGATCTGTTCCAGATGCCGCATCGAGTAAGCCGCCGACTCTTGAAAAGTTTGCGTAAGATCACTTCTCGCCTCCTCGCCCCGCACGGCCCAGAAGGCAAACACGAACGGGAGCCCCGTCAACGCGCGCCAGTCCTCGGCCAGGTCCCGCACCTGCAACCCTGGGAAATCCGTTGCCAGCGCGGGGTCGCCGATCATCATGGCCGCATCGCATTTGGCGAGCATCGCGTCGAGGTCTGGTGCGTGCGGCACAATCTTCGGAGCGATGCCGTAGTGCCGCTTCATCAGTATCTGGATCAGGCACGCCGAGGTTCGGGAAGAGGTGTCGAGCGCAACGCTGCGAATCCGCTCCACCGGAGTCTTCGAGATCAGCAGAACGCTCTGCACCGGACCGGAGGAGGAGACGGACAATCCCGGCACGATTTTCAGATCGTCGATCCGCTGGTATTCAATGGAAGGAATGATCCCCGCTCCGGCATTGCCAGTGCGCAGATCATCGGCGCATTGGGACGGCAATGTGTTGTGCACCTGAAAACGATCCTTGTGAGGACCGTGCCTCAGTCCCCAGACCAGCGGGACGGAATTCAGGTAAGAAACGGCGGCGACGCGTAAGGGCTTAATGGTCATAAAGATGAGCTGGAGCCCACCGGAGCCGGCAGCACATCCATAAACGAGGACACCGAAAAAACAGCATTTCCCGCACCAGCCGGCCCGTATCCCGGAGGCGGCGCGAGCCGGTGACGAACCAGCGTGTCGCGATAGATTTGCAGCAGCCTCATATGGTATTCGAGCGGCGCAGGATCCTGGGAGCCAAGGTTGCTCAGCGGCTCCGGGCACCAAGTGGTGAACCGCGGTGTGATGCCGCGCGACATGAAAAATTCCAGCCCTTCGCCGGTTGAGAGGATGGCTTCATCGACCGACTTAAACCCATGTGGCTGAGACATTTCCACGCCGCCAACAAAGTTCGGTATCACGTTTTCCGCGCCGAAGATTTCGCGCGCGCCGAGGATCCGGTCGATCCACTTCTGACGGCCGATATAGGCGGATTTTCCTGGGCAGAGCCACTCGAAAAGCCGCTCATCCCAGACCTCATAGTTGGGATGGTAGATGCGGATGCCTGCCTCGCGGAACGGCGCAAGTTCTTCTTTTGGAAGGGCTTGTATGACGGCCTTGCCCGTCCAGCGGCCGGGGAATTTTTCTTCGATCCTCCGCGCATATTGAAGATAGAAGGCCGACTCGGAATCACCGCGTAACTGCGACGTAACGCTGCCGCCGGTGAGCGTATAAGCTCCACTTTTTCTATCGGTTGCAGCGATTATGTCGAGCGCTTCCAGTACTTCTTCCATGGATTTTACGGTGGTGTAGGTGCGGCCGGAGGCGCGCTGCTGGTCGAAGTTGGGATTGATGTCGCAGAAGCGGCATTCCTGGTCCGATCCGACGTACTGGCAGCGGCGAAATACCGTTAAATAAATAAGATAGCCCCACTCGATGACGGGGGCGATCTCGGAGACCGGCTTGCCATTTGAAAGTGTCCGGCGGTAGTGCTCCGGTTCCGGCGGAAACTCAACATTACAAACTGGTTCTCCATCGAGGGTCAGAAAGCCACCCGATGCGCGTGGTTCCAGACGGTAGGGGGAGGCCGGGTTCAGGCGGACGGAAACGATTGTGCGCCTGAGGTTTAGCGGACCTCCCGCGAGAGCGATCTCCTCCGGAGCGCGGAGGTTTTCCTGCCCGGCCATACTGCCGATCGGGGTCCGGTCAAATGAGAAGATGAAGTAGGATTTGCGCTGATAGGATTGCTCGGAATCCTCGTCCCCATCGAATCCATCTAACGACGCGGAAGGAGCCTCAAAGGGGGCGGAAGGGGCCAATGCCAGGCCCAATCGCAGCAGGTCTTCCTTGAAAAATACCTCCGGCGGCAGATCGGGAAACCTGCCCATCAATTTCTGAAGATAGTCGAGTCTGTGTTCCGCCATAGTGAGTCCGGTTCAGAATCCAATAGATGATTCTGCCTTAAATCGTGACACGAGGCTAGTCAGCAGGAGAATTTTACTCACCTGAATTCGCAGGTGAGTCCTGCTGGCGAAGCGCCAGCGGAGCCGGGATCAATGCCGGAAAGCGAGGCGGGCGGCGCCGAGCAGACCGGCGGCGCCGTCGAGACGGGTCTTCTCGACGCGAGTCCTGCCCTCGGCGAAGATATAAGAGCGGCGCTCAAGTTCTTCCAGCAATGATGGTGAGAAAAGATCCCAAGCTTCGGAGACTCCGCCGGCAATGACGTAGAGCGGAAGGTTGAGGACGTTGACCAGCCCGGCGACGGCGATGCCGAGGTAACGGCCGACGGACTGAAAAATCTCCATGGAGAGCGGGTCCCCCGCCGCGGCGTGCCGGTGAACAAGACGCGCCGACAGAGACTCCCCACCGGCAATCGCGTCGCGAAGGGAAGTAGCGCGAGCATGACCGGCAACGGAGCTTGAGTCAACGGCAGAGTCCTGGCCGATGGCGCGGCGGACGTTGCGGACGATGGCGGTGGCGGAGGCTTCGGTCTCAAGACAACCAGTGCTGCCGCAGCCGCAGGTAACGTTGTTTTCGGCCACATGGATGTGACCAAGCTCGCCGGCCATGCCGAGAAAGCCATGCCAGATCGTGCCGTTGAATATAAGGCCTCCGCCGACTCCGGTGCCGAGCGTAATCATGCAAAGGCTGTCGACATCGGCACCCGCACCGCGCCAATGCTCGCCGAGGACGGCGAGGTTGGCGTCGTTATCGAGGCGAACGGGAATGCCGAGGCTCTGCTCAATGGCGTCCCGGACCGGAAAATTCTCCCAGCCGGGCAGGTTCGGCGAGTGGCGCAGCAACCCGGTCTCCAGATAGATGATGCCCGGGACGCCGACGCCGACACCGGCGCAGTCGCCCGCGGTCTGCTGGCTGGAGAGCAATTGCTTGACGGCGCTACAGAGGGCATCGATGACAGCGTCGCGGCCATCGCAATTACGGAGCGGCGAAACATGTTTTTCCAGGATGCGACCGTCGCTATCAACGGCGGCGGCGCGGAGGTTCGTCCCGCCGAGATCGACGCCGATGGCAAAACGGCTCACAGGTGCACCGCCTTTGGCAACGGAGAAGAGGACAACGCGGGACGCCAACTTTGACCGGAACGAAGACGGCGAGGGGCGCGCTGGCAGCGCGGGCAGAAGTGCGTGCCGCGGCTGGCGATGAGGATCCGCCGGATTCGGGCGCCGCAGCGCGGGCAGGGCTCGCCGGTGCGCTGATAGACCTGGTGGGATTGCTGAAAGCTGCCGGGCCTGCCTTGCCCGTCCACGTAGTCGGAGATGGAAGAACCGCCGGCCGCGATGGCCTCTTCCAGCGTCTGGCGTATGTGGCGGTAGAGCCGTTCGGCGCGGGGACGCCCGAGCTGCGCGGCGATGGAGGCCGGGTGGATGCGGGCGCGAAACAGGCTCTCATCGACATAGATATTTCCGAGGCCGCGCAGGAAGTGCTGGTCGAGAAGGAGCGATTTGATCCTGGCGCGGCGGGGGCGTAGTAGCCGGGCGAACTCAACGAATGTAATCTCCAGCGGATCGGGTCCGAGCCGTCCGTTGAAAAAGAGCTTGTCCCCGGCTGATTCTCCGGAAAGATGAATCAGTTCGATTTCGCCGAACTGGCGGATGTCGGTGTAGTGGAGAAAGCCGCCGTCATTGAGGGCGCCGTCCTGGAGCTCGATGACCAGATGCGTGTGCGGGGAGCGGGGCTCGGCGGCTGACTCCCAGATGAGCCGGCCAGTCATTCCCAAGTGGACGCGCAGCGAGAAAGTCGCCTCGCGCCGATCCGGATGACGGCAGGCGAGCAGGATGTTCTTCCCGTATCGTTCGACGCTCTCGATGCGCGCGCCGGTCAGCTGATTCCGCAACCGGCGGAGCGGCGTGCGCAGGATGCGGGTCAGAGCGGCCCCAGTGGAGCGGGTGGCAGAGCGGGTGGTGGAGCGGGTGTCGGGGCGAGCGGGAATGCCTGCGGGGTTGCGGGCCGCAGAAATGGACGCGATGATGCAGCCTACAAGATGGGGGCGCAGGGAACGGACCACGTTTTCGACTTCAGGCAGTTCCGGCATGGGTGGCAACGCCGAAGAGCAGAAGAGCGAACGCGCCCCGGCGACTACCATCTTAGCCGCAGAGAGGATGGGCGGCAACGGGAGAAGCCGCTGGAGATTCAGGTTCCATCTTCCACGAAGCTATTCCGTGTTCCACAATCGACGCATTGATAGTAACGGATGAGTGAGAAGATTCCGTAGCTTCCCTTCGCCACCGGCCGCACTTGTTGCGAGAGATGCCCGCAGCCGCATCGAACACAGACATTGCCGCGCGCCCCGGCATAATGGGCGGGAAACGGAAACCCTTTTCCGAAGTAGAGAGCCCAGCCATAGTGGGACAGGCGTGTCCGGAAGATCTTGTCTATCAGGCGGAGGACCCAGTTCATGCGGGTCAGATACTCTTCCCTGCCTCGAAAAAACAGCCGCAATCTGTCGGGAACATGCTGATCGGGCCAGTTCTTCCGGTTCAGGAAATTATAAGAAGTCAGCAATGGCTGTACTCCGAAGAGCGGCAAGCCGGTATAGCCTTCGATTTTGACGCCGAGGGCAGAGGCATCCGTAAATGGATTGACATGCCCTCCCCCGTCGGCCAGCCACCGGTACAGGTGGTCGCTCAGGGTGCTGGAGTCCGGAACGGCGACAAACGGGAAGGAGTCGGGTGTGAGGATTCGGGCCATTTCACCCAGCGCGCCCTCAAGGTTCTCGAAATGCTCGAGGCTGTGATTCGAGACCACGGCAGCGGCACAGCCATCGGGAAACGGCAGTTGTGCGGCATCCGCGCGAAGAGCAATCCTCCCTTTGGGTGGATTGTCGCCCCAATTGAGATCCACCAGCACGGTCGTGAATGGATAGGGGGAGGGATCGAAACTGCCGCTGGAGCTTCCAATATCGAAAACGAACTTCTCGGCCGCAATTTTTTCAAGACCGTTATGCATGGGCACATATTAGCACGGGCCATCACTTCCGGAAGTCAGCGAAAAATGCGTTGTGACGATAGGACGGGACTTGCCGGCACAGGATCGGGAGTATGAAATTGTGTGGCCGGACGAGGGGATGGAAGTATGATGGGCGGAGCAGGTTTTTCATTTCCGGAAGAGAGGGATCAGGATGAGAAAAGGAACCATGTTTTTCGCGTTGACGCTGGCGGTGATGCTGGCCGGATGCGGCGGAGAGTCAATGGCCCAGGTCGAGAACGCCGGCACAGCAGCGCAGGCCGGGGCGGATGCGCTCGCCAAGCTGGAAGGCACCTGGGGGCAGGACTTCTCGCAGACGCGGCCGGCGCCCGACCCTCTGCCGGTGAGCCGTATCCATCGGTGGGAGATGATCGGCCCGGACAAGATGAGGCATTTTTCTGAGCGGGTATTCACCGACGGCACGAAGAGCACGGAGGAGAACCAGACGGACGACTATAGCGGCACGCCCTACCCGGACGGCGACGAGGGCGAGACTTCCATATTCCGGTTGATCGACTCGAACACGATCCAGCAGATCCGGACCAGGGACGGACAGATCGCGCGGTTCCTGGAACGGGTGATCTCAGACGACGGCAAGACGCTGACGATCCGGCAGGTGGGCGTGGAGGCCGACGGAAAGCCGCGGCAGATCATTCAGGTTTACCACAAGCAGGAGTAGCGCAGACCCCATGGCGAGAGGGATGAGGATGCGATTGGGTGCGGTTTGCGGAATGGCGCTGGCGGTGATGCTGGCAGGGTGCGGCGCGGAGAGGCCAACCCCGGCTGGAGATGCCGGACAGGCCGGGACGGATGTTGATGTTCTGGACATGCTCGAAGGCGACTGGACGCAGGATTTTGCGCGGTCGCGGCCCGTACCCAATCCGATGCTGGTGAGCCGGACGCATCGGTGGGAAAGGCTCGGGCCCGACAAGATGAGGCATTCCTCCAACCGGGTGTTCGCAGACGGTACGTCGATCCCGGTGGAGAACCAGACCGACGACTACAGTGGTGAACCGTACCAGGACGGGGAGGAAGGCGATACATCGGTATTCCGGAGGATCGACGCCAACATGATCCAGCAGGTACGGTCGCGGGACGGGCAGATCGTGCGCTTTCTGGAGCGGGAGTTTTCAGAGGATGGAAATACGCTGACGATCCGGACGCTGGGCGTGGACGCAGAGGGCGGCATGATACAGACGGTGGGGGTCTACATGAAGCAGTAGACCTTCCGGGCGTTCATGCCGCGTGGCTGTAGGCGGTGCGCCTAGGTGCAGACGAGCGGGGTCTACATGAAGCAGTAGACCTTCCGGGCGTTCATGCCGCGTGGCTGTAGGCGGTGCGCCTAGGTGCAGACGAGCGGGGTTTACACGAAGCAGTAGACCTAACGGTTAGTAAGCAGCAAAAAGGCCCCGCGGAGGATGTCCACGGAGCCTTTGTAATTTAGCCATTTATTCCCTACTTACATTGCCAACGGCGCGGGTCAGGCGAGAGAGAGCAGGTCGAGCCGGCCGGTACTGTCGCCGAGTTGATCGACCGGCACCTGAGCCATCTCCAGCAGGCTGAGCAGCAGGTTGGTCGTGGGCGTATCCTGCGGATAGCGGATGTGGCGGCCTCCCTTGATCCGGCCCGATGCGCCGCCGAGCAGCAGGATGGGCAGGTTGTCGTGCCAGTGGAGGTTGCCGTCGCTGAGGCTGCCGCCGTAGAGGATGGCCATGTGGTCGAGCAGCGAGCCGTCGCCGTCGGGCGTGGAGCGGAGCTTGTCCAGGAAGTAGGCGAAGTGCTCGGCCTGATAGATGTTGATGCGGATGACCTTGTCGATCTTCTCCTGCTTGTACTGGTGATGGGTGAGCGAATGGTGGCCCTCGGGGATATCGATCTCATTGTAGGTGCGACCGCCGAACTCGCGTCCAGTCATGAAGGTGATCATGCGGGTCATGTCGGTTTGATAGGCGATGACTTGCAGGTCGTACATCAATTTGGCGTGCTCGTCGAAGCGCGCTGGAACGCCCGGCGGGCGGATGAGCGTGGGCAGCTCGCGCTCCGATTGCTCCTCCTCCATCTGGATGCGGCGCTCGACGTCGCGGATGGCCTCCAGATATTCCGACAGCTTGGCGCGGTCGCCCGGGCCAAGCCCGTCCATCAGGCGGGAGGCCTTCTCGGTAACCGAGTCCAGGATGCTGCGGTCCTTCTGGAGTTGGCGGCGGCGGACCGCCGGGTCGGTGGTGTCGTTGTCGCCGTACAGTCGCTCGAAGACGGCGCGGGGCCGGTTCTCCATCGGCATGGGTGTGGTGGGCGAGCGCCAGCAAAGCGTATTCATATAGGCGCAGGTGTAGCCGGCCTCGCATTGCCCGAGCAGCTCCGGCGTATCCAGGCAGAGTTCCATGGAAGCAAGCTGCGTGTGCTTGCCCAGCTCGCGGGCGGCGATCTGGTCGGCGGAGATGCCGGCGCGGGTGTCGGCCCCTTCGGTCTTGCGGGGATGGACGCCGGTGAGGTACGTGGCGCCGGCGCGGGCGTGGTCGCCGGTGTTTTCCCCAGGCAGTGCCCGGCCTTCATTGTGCGCCAGGCCGCTGAGAACGAGCATCTGGTCGCGGAAAGGCGCAAGCGGCTGGAGAATGGGAGTGAGTTCATAGTTCGGGCCGTCGGTCGCCGGGGTCCATTTCTCCATGATGGAGCCGTTGGCGATATAGACGATGGAGAGGCGCACGGGCGCGTTGGCCGGGGTGTCGCGCAGGGCCGCCATGGCCGGGACCATGGAGTCCAGCAGCGGCAGGGCAACCGTGGCGCCGAGGCCGCGCAGGAAGGTGCGTCGTGGGATGGCTTTTCTGAAGATCATCATGGCTAGCGTGTCCTCCTCATGCGGAAGGGTGGGCTGTCGACGATGCCGAGAATCAGCGACGACCAGCGGTAATCGGTGGGCCGGGCGTCGCGGATGATTTTGCGGATCGCGGGAACATCATAGTACTCGACACCCCTTCCCAGGGCATAGGTCAGTAGTTTTTCGGTAATGGTATGAACAATCTGCTCGGGCCGCTTCAAGAGATGGTTGCGCAACTCGACGGGGCCGTGAAACTCGGTGCCGTCCGGCAGGATGCCGGAGGAGTCGATGGGCGTATTGCCTTCCATCTCCCGCCAGCGGCCCGTGGCGTCGAAGTTATCGAGCGCGAAGCCGAGCGGGTCCATGATCTTGTGACAGGAGGCGCAGGCCGGGTTGACGCGGTGGCGCTCCATCTGCTCTCGCATGGTGAGCGAGCGGCCGTTCTCTTCGTTCTTCTCCTCAAGCGACGGAACGTCGGGCGGCGGAGGAGGCGGCGGTGTGCCCATCAATTGCTCTAACACCCACTTGCCGCGCATCACGGGAGAGGTCCGGGTGGCGTAGGAAGTAACGGAGAGGATGCTGCCCTGGCCCAGCAGTCCATGGCGGTTTTCATCGGTGAGCGGGACGCGGCGGAAGTGGTTGCCGTAAACGTTCGGAATGCCGTAATGGCGGGCCAGGGGCTCGTTGACGTAGGTGTAGTCGGCGCGGAGCAGATCGAGAACGCTGCGGTCCTCCCGCAGCATGCTTTCAAAGAAAAGCTCGGACTCGGCCTGAAACGCATGGCGAAGATTGGCCGAAAAGTCCGGGAAGACGTCCGGGTTCGGCCAGACCGCCTTCACGTTCCGCAGGTACAGCCACTGGCCCGCAAAGTTTTCCACCAAGGCGGCCGAGCGCGGGTCGGCGAGCATCCGGCGGACTTGCCCCTCAAGCACGGCGGGGTCCTGGAGGCGTCCCCGCTCCGCAACGGTTAGCAACTCCTCGTCCGGGATGCTGCTCCACAGGAAGAAGGAGAGCCGGGAAGCCAGCTCAATGTCATTGACCCGATATGCGGTTCGCGGAGGCAGCCCGGAAGGGTCGCGCTCGATCCGGAAGAGGAACTCCGGGTCCACCAGAATGCGTTGGATTCCGGTCTGGATGCCTTCTTCGAAACCACCCATGGCAGCACCCATGCCATTGCCATCCATACTGCGGCTGGTGGTGTAGATCTCCATCAGATCCGCCGTGTCCTCGGCCGTAACCGGACGGCGATAGGCGCGGCGGGCGAGAGTGGACAGGATGCGCGCGGCGCACTGGCGCTCGGCATCCGCAGCGAATGAAGGCAGAGAAGGCGTCGGGCGGCAGGTGAAGATCCTCTCCCGGCTGGCGGTCTCGCCCAGACCTTTCGCGTCGTAGGGACCGGCAATGGTCACGCTGCCCAGGGCAGGTTCCACATCCGGATTACCGTAATCCATCGCGTAGCCGTAGTCGGTTACCGGAGGCAGGTAGACGCCCTCGGGCTCGAGCGTTACGTTCGGAAAAGTTACGCCCAGCGCGCGCATCCCGGCTCGTACGCTGGCCCGGACCTCGAAATCGGCATCCTCCCGAGCCTCGCTGGAGCCAAAAGAGGTGGCGCCGAAAGTGCCGTCCTCATCGCCGCTCCCGCCGAAGGCGAACGCGCCGATCCGCGCGCCGTCGAGGCGGACTTCGATCTGGCGGCGGGCCGCCAGTCCGAGCACGTAATAGTCGGCGTTGCGCTGGAGACGGATCTTGATGGTGTACTCGCCGTCGAGCGGGAAAAAATGCCGGATAGAAGTTCCACCGCGCGACCCGAACGGCAGGTCCTCGCTCATGCGCCCGTTCTGCAGCTCGTACTTCGGGCTTTCATAGGTCTCCGACACCGGCTGCGCGTTCCGATTGCCGACGGCCAGGCGGCTGATCTTCCGCGCGGCCGAGAGATAGCCCTCCATCAGCAGGGGCGAGACGGTAAGGACGTCGCCGATATTGTCAAACCCATATCCGGCATCGTCGGCCGGCAGCAGCGCCTGCATGTCGATGGCGCCCGGGTCCACCCCCAGCAGGTCGCCGACGGCTGCAGCGTATTCATTGCGGTTCAGCCGGTGGAGGATCGTTCTGCCCGGGTTGAGGCTGGTTGCGGCGGCCTGGTCCAGCCCCGTCTCCAGATCATCCACGAGGGACGCCAGAACCGATTCGGCAGGCCGCGGAGCGCCGGATGGCGGCATCTGCGAGGCGCGCAGCTTCTTGACGACTTTCTCCCAGGTCTCGGCCGCCGCGCCGGGATCTTTCACGTCGAGATGGTCGAGCATCAGTCCGGCGGTCTTCAGCTTTTCATTGTGGCAGGTAACGCAATAGCGGTTCAGCACCGCGCGCTGTTCCGTGGCGGCTGTCTGCTGGGCATAGGATGCAGCGGATAGAAAGACAAGATAACCAAACAGGAGCGCGGCAACACGCAAACGGGCTCTAAGTTTTGTAAATGACGGCGAAGCGCTGGCTGGCAGAGCGGGTTTGTTCACGGAAGTCATCCTGACAAGAAATTGCGTGCAAATGGGAAGACGCATAGCGACCATGAGGGCGATTCGCTTCCCCTTCCGCCTCCATCGGCGAATGACCTTGCAAGAACGTGCTTACAGTAGCATAGAAACAGGGCCGGGGGATGGGGATTCTCCCATGTCTAAGCTGTTGTCTGGAAAGAGTATTTCGTTGCGCAAGCATTTGTTTACATCTGCGAAATGGAGAGTATGATATGAGTGAATTCCGGTTCCGGGAAACGGCAGGGCTCGCGGATGGAAATCAGTTTTCCGACACCGCAATTTGGCCAGGAGGACGGACGGATGCGAAAACGGATGCGCAAGAGGATGGAACGGCCCGGCAAAAAGATCGTTCTGATGACATTGCTGTTTGGCGGCCTGCTGGCCACCCCGTTGGCAGGCGTCGCAGCCGCCAGCGGCGACATCGCGCTGGTCGGCGCTGTGAAGAGCGCGGACATCGACGCGGTGCGGGCGCTGCTGGAAGGCGGAGCCGATGCCAACACACGCCAGCCGGACGGGGCCACGGCCCTGCACTGGGCCGTCCATCGCGGCAACGGGGAGGCGGTGCAACTATTGATCCGGGCCGGTGCGGACCTCAATGCGCGGAACGATCTGGGAGTCACGCCCATCTCGGTGGCCTGCGCCAACGGAGACGGCGCGATGGTGGAGATGCTACTGGACGCCGGCGCGGATGCGCATGCGGCGCTCGGGACCGGCGAGTCGGCCTTGATGACCTGCTCGCGCACGGGCAGCCGGGAGGGAGTGAGGGCGCTGCTGGACCGGGGAGCCGATGCCAATGCAAAAGAGAGTGAAAAGAATCAGACGGCGTTGATGTGGGCCGTCTCACAGAAACACCCGGAGGTGGCGCGGCTCTTAATAGAGCACGGCGCGGAGATTCGGGCGCGGTCGAAGGGCGGCTCCACCGCGATGATGTTCGCCGCGCGCGTGGGTGCGGTGGATTCGGCTCGCGTGCTGCTGGAGGCGGGCGCGGACGTGAACGAAGCGATCGCCGTCGAGAGCACATACAATCCCCCGAACCCGTATGAGCTGGGCGGCAACGACGCCCCGGACGCCGCCGATGCACTGGCGCAGGCGATCGAGGCAGCAGGCGTTCAGCCGGAAGAAGATCTGCAAGAGACGATGACGCCCCTGCTGATGGCAACCGCCAGCGGGCACGAAGAGATGGCTATTTTCCTTCTCTCTCGCGGCGCCGACCCGAACGCGCGTGACCCTCACGGGGCTACGGCGCTGCACTACTCTATGCTGGAGGGCATCGCATCGATGAGCGGCGTCTCACTGGCCAACTACGTCTCGCACCTGTTCCGGCCCAACATGCGGGATCTGGTGAAGGAACTGCTCGCCAAAGGGGCCGACCCGGACGCGCGCATCGAAGGCGCGGTGCCGGTGGCCGGACGCGGCGCGAAAGCGGCGACCGGCGCCACGGCGTTCCTGCTGGCGGCAGCCTCGGCAGACGCTTACACGATGCGAGTGCTGTCGGAAAACGGAGCCAACCCTCTCATGGCAACAGAAGGAAATACGACCGCTCTGCTGGCTGCGGCGGGAGTGGGACGCGTGCAGGACTTTACCGAATCGGAAGAGACCGAGGCGCTGGAGGCGGTGAAGCTGGCCGTTGCACTGGGCGGGGACGTGAACGCCGTGAATGAGATGGAACGCGGCGCGCTGCATGGCGCGTCGAACCTGGGCGGGGATTCCATCATCGAGTTTCTGGGCGGCGTGGGAGCGGACTTGGAGATCAAGGATATCTACCAGCAGACGCCGCTGAGCATCGCCGCGGGAGTGCATCTGCCGTGGACGCCCAAGGGCGACGAGCTGGGCGAGGTGGTAAGGGAGGAGACCGCCGCGCTGTTGCTGCGGCTGGGCGCCACGCCGCTGGATACGCCCGGATATTTCACGCCGGTCGAGGAAGACTCGGACGCCTACCGGATGAACCCGAGACGGACCGTGCCGGGAATCACGATTCCCGATTAACAAGGCCGGTGGCCGGCAAGCCGCTGGCCACCAGATTCCCTTCCCGTCGCCCGCAAAAATAGGCGGGCATTACCCGGACACCTTTTCCGGAACGCGGCGGCTTTCCACCACATCGGCCATCTCCGCGACCGCGCGCTCGCAGTCTTCGCGCGTTACGTCGCAGTGCGTCAATATGCGAATGGCCGCCGGGTCCATTGCATGGACCCGGACCGAGCGGGCCGCCAGCCGCTGCGCAATCTCGCCAGAGGTCATCCCGGTCCCCGAAACATTCACAATGAGGATATTAGTCTCGACGCGGGCCGGGTCGATCCCGATGCCGGGCACCTGAGCCAAGCCCCGAGCGAGCACCTGCGCGTTCTCATGGTCAATGTGCAGGCGGGCGGGTGAGTTTTCCAGCGCGATTAGTCCCGCCGCCGCGATGACGCCGGCCTGCCGCATCCCGCCACCGAGTATCTTGCGCTGCAGACGCGCCTGCTGAATGAACTCGCCACTGCCCATCAGGAGAGAGCCGACCGGCGCGCCCAGCCCCTTGGAGACGCAGAAGGTAACCGAGTCAAATTTGCGCGTGAGGTCGGCGACAGGGATGCCCAGCGCCACTGCGGCGTTGAAGACGCGGGCGCCGTCGAGATGGACGCGAAGGCCGGCGTCGTGCGCGGCGTCGCAGATCTCATTGGTGATATCGAGCGGCAGAATGCGACCGCCGGCGACATTGTGCGTGTTCTCGCAGGCCACCAGAGCGGTCTGGGCGGAGTAGAAGACCTTGGGGCGGATGGCGGCGCGGATCTGGTCCCAGTGCAGAATGCCGTCGGTGCCCGGCACCGGGCGCGGGACGCAGCCGGCAAGGGCGCAGATGGAGCCCATCTCGTAGTTGAAGATGTGGGACCGCTGCTCGCAGATGACCTCCTGGCCGGGCCGGGTGAGCAGGCGCATGGCGATCGTATTGGCCATGGAGCCGGAGGGAACGTACAGTGCGGCTTCGCGGCCAAAGATCTCGGCGGCGCGGCTCTGGAGACGGTTGACCGTGGGGTCCTCGCCATAAACGTCGTCGCCGACTTCGGCCTCCGCCATGGCGCGGTGCATAGCGAGGGTGGGCCGGGTAACGGTGTCGCTGCGCAGGTCCACGATGGGGATGGATGGATTTTCGTCAGTCATGGCTTCCCTCTGAATGGATCGCCGGTCTAAGGACCATTATGACACCGTGGCGGTCCGGCTATGACGCCGCGATGGTCCGGCGGGCTAGAGGTTTTCCGGAGACAGAACCCCGGTCTCCCCCTCGGTCTTTGCAATCACCACGGCGCCGCAGGAATCGCTGAAGACGTTCACGGCGGTGCGGCTCATGTCCAGGATCCGGTCCACCGCCAGGATCAGTCCAACGCCCTCGATGGGCAGCCCGATCGCCGTGAGTATGACGATGACTGCGACCAGACTGGCAGCCGGGATGCCGGCCACGCCGATGGAGGTCAGCAGGGCCAGCAGGACGATGGTGAACTGCGTGGCGAAACTCAGCTCCATGCCGTAGGCCTGGGCGATGAACATGGCGGCGACGCACTCGTACAGCGCGGTTCCGTCCATGTTGATGGTGGCCCCGAGCGGCAGGACGAAGCTGGAGGTGCGGTTCGAGACCCGGGCGTTCTTCTGCGCGCACTCGAGCGTGATGGGCAGAGTGGCCGAGGAAGATGCGGTGGAAAACGCGGTGAGCAGCGCCGGAGAAAAGGCCTGGAAATGCGCCCAGGGACTGACTCTCCCGATCATGCGCAGCAGCAGGGGGAGTGTAATAAAGCAGTGGATGGCCAACCCCAGCAGAACCGTGATGCAGAAGGCGAGCAGGGGAACGAAGGCCTCGAAACCTGTGCTGGCCACGGTGGCGGCCACCAGTCCGAAGATGCCGATGGGCGCGAATTTCATCACCCAGAGCGTAATCTGCATCATGGTGTCGAAGATGGCCTGCCACATCCGGATCAGCGTCCCGGTTAACTCCTGATCGATGCGGGTCATGAAATAGCCGAACAGGAGGCTGAAGAAGATCAGCCCGAGCATCTGGCCGTCCGCGGCGGCGAAGACGATATTGACAGGGACCATGCGGAGGAAGACGTTGGCCAGATCGCCGGCGCTGGTGCCTTCCATACGCTCCAGCAGTGCGCCGGTATCTTCCGCCAGTCCGAGCCGCAAACCGGCGGGCGCGCCGTCCACGATGCCGGGATGGATGGCATTGACCAGGACGAGGCCAACCAGAATGGCTGCGAGGCTGGTGGTCATGTAATAGAAGATGGTCTTGGCGCCCAGGCGGCCCAAGCCACCGTCCCCGCCCACGCCAGCGACGCCGCTGATGATCGAGGCCACGATCAGCGGGACAATGACCATCCGGAGGCCGTTCAGAAACAGGGTTCCGACAAAACGGTAGATGGAGACGATCTCGACGCTAGCCACGGTGGCTCCCGGCTGGGTCCACGAGCCGGCGAGGCCCGCCAGCAAAAGAGCGATCAGGATCTGCCAGTGCAGTTTCAGCTTGAGCATTCTCTCCTCATCCCCATCCGGTGGCTCAGGAAATTGTTCCGCGACAGTATACATCAGGTGGAGGCGAACCGGCAGGGAGCGGGCGGTGGAGAGCGGCGGTATTTAGTCCGCAAGGTTTGGTCCTGTGGCTTGGGCGGGCCCGACTGGCCGGGCCGTGGAGCAACGAACGGTGAATGTTGATGAACGTTTCGGAATCAATCAGATAGCGAGAATATCGCTTGACAAGCGAGCGCGGAGGAAATTAGAATTCAGGACGGGATCAGAAGTACCAACAACCTGTTTGGAAGAGGAACGCGGCGTGTCGGGATTTGCTCCTCGCGCCGAAAAAACAGACGAGTCTTGTCATTTATTTCGACAACCGAGTCGGAGACGTGGTAGTCCTGCCAGGGTTGAACAACATCCGGGCAGGAATGGGGCTTCTGTTTTGCGCGGCCCCCGCAAAAAGTGGACCGGGGCAGGTGGGTCCAGCCATTGGAAGACAGACAGAACTTCGACAATTTGGCCAATTCTAAATCAGTGTGCTCCACGTGATCGGAGGAGGGTGCTGCCCTGGAAGCAGGGGGGGGGGAAGGGACGAAGAAATGATTTCGATTCTATCGAAGAAAGTAAGCTTCATTGGCACAGCTACTTTTGCCTTGGTTCTTGCGCTGGCGGGTGGGCCGCTTCTGAACGCGCAAGGATCGGCTGGAACGATTTTCGGCACAGTGGCCGATCAAAGCGGTGCTGTGCTGCCCGGAGCCGACGTAACCGTCCGCAATACGGAGACCGGCAACATCCGAACGAGCGTCGCCGGACCAAGGGGCGGTTACCGGATCCCCGCTCTCCCGCCGGGAGTCGTTATACCGAAAACAGCTTCCTGCTGGACGACGCGAATATGAACGACGCGGCCGGAGCGGCTGGCAGCGCGGGCGGCACGCTCGCCGGTGTTGAGACGATTCGCGAATTCCGCGTGATCACCAACGGATATGACGCCGAGTATGGCCGCCATACGGGCGGAGTGATCAGCGCCGTTACGAAATCCGGAACCAACGATTTCCACGGTTCTGTCTTTGAATTTCTCCGGAACGACGATCTGGATGCCGCCAACTGGGCCGACGCCGCCCGCGGGGATGGCACGAAACCGGAGTTCATTCGCAACCAGTTCGGGTTCGCAGTGGGCGGCCCGGTTGTCTCCGACCGGACCTTCTTCTTTGGAAGCTACGAAGGACTGAGGGAAAACCTCGGTCAGACCAAAACCTTTGACGTGCCCAGCCCTGACGCCCGCGCCGGAATCCTGGGCGGAGAAGCAGTCGCGATCGATCCCCGTTCAAAACCATTCCTGGACTCTTATCCGCTTCCAAATGGAGCCATTGACGGCGACGAAGGGATTTATGCCGAGGGACGTGCCCGGCCCACGAACCAGGATTTCTGGTCGGCCAAGCTCGACCATCGCTTTTCCGATTCCGATTCCGATTCCGAATCCATCAGCGGCAGGGTCGTCTTCGACGATTCTGATCGTGACAATCCCGACCGTCTCAACACGATCGAACAACATGCCACCAAGTCCCGGTTTGTCAATACCGAACTCCTGCACATCTTTTCGCCGACCTTGCTCAGCAAGACGATGGTAGCTTTCAACCGCACGAACATCGCCATCAACGATATTGCAGCTCCCGGCTTCACGTTCCCGCAGAAGGTCTTCTCCGACCTGGATGATAGTCAGGGCTTTGGCGCTATCACGATCTCCGGCATCACTGCATGGGGTGGCGGCCAGACCAACCCGAAGAGGAATATTCAAAACAACTACCAATGGAAGCAGGACTTCACCTGGTCGCTCGACAACCATTCGCTCAAGTTCGGTTTCCACTTTGACCGCTTCCAGGTCAACCAGCGATCCGAGGCCCGCGGCTTCGGAACTTTTGCATTTGGTGGACTGGACGAATTTTTCGACAATGACGTCGACCGGGCGACATTTCTCCGTCCCGGGTCCGACACCATTCGCGGCTACCGGCAGAGTCTGTTCGCGCTGTACCTGCAGGATGACATCCGGCTCACCGACCGGCTGACACTGAACCTTGGCCTCCGGTATGAGTTCACGAATACTCCAACGGAGGTGAACGGCAAGGTTGCCAACGTCCGCGATCCGCGGGAGCACTTCCTCTACAGTTTTACTACTGCTGAAGTCAGTGTCGGCGATCCCTGGTACCTGAATCCTTCCTTGAGGAACTTTGCTCCCAAGGTCGGAGTTGCCTGGGACGTATTCGGGACCGGAAAGACCTCGCTGCGGGCGGGAGCGGGCCTGTTCCACGATCTGGTTCTGCCGGTGAACCTGCTGACCTGGGGTGTCCGCGTGCCGCCATTCTTTGAGAACGTCTTCCTGGAAGGCGACCTGGTCGAAGGGGGAGTTGATTTCCCCGGCACCTTCTTCACCCAGCCGGACCTGGTTCAGGGTGGGGGCGGTCTGGCGCGCGCCGATGGATTCCAGTGGAATCCGGAGCAGCCCAAGACCTTCAAGTGGAGCATGGATATCGAGCAGGAGCTCGCGCGAGATCTGTCGTTGTCAGTAGGATATTCCGGCACCCGGAGTTATCACCTGCAGCGCGGCCCACTGCGCATCATCGCCACACTGGCTGAGTTTCAGGATCATCCGAACGGCGGGCAGCGGTTGTTCGTTCAAACGCATCGGCCCTACCCGAGCAAATCCTTCAGCTTCTTCCGCTGGAATTTTACCGACGGGACTTCCGCCTACCACGCCTTCCGTACGAACATCAATAAACGGTTCAGCGGAGGACTCCAATTCCAGAGTTCTTACACCTGGTCGAAATCCGTGGATGACGGAAGCAACTGGACCGGCAGTAATGACTTCCAGTCAACGATTCGCGGTTACCGGGATACAAAGCTTGTCGGGTTGTCGGCGTTCGATTTCCGCCACAACTTCTCGTCCAACTTTGTATATGACCTGCCCGGGCAGAATCTGACCGGTGCAGCAGCTACCATTCTGGGCGGCTGGAATATTGGTGGAGTGGTTCGCATGAACTCCGGATTCCCGCTGGTTGTCGAGTCTCAGCAGCCGCGTCCGAACAATGTCCGTGCAGTAAATACGGAAGGCCGGGAAGTGGACCTGATTCCGGGCGGGGACAACAATCCGCTGATCAACGGCGGACGAAATCCCGACCAGTATTTCGACCTGGAGCAGTTCAACATTCCGATCGTCATTGAAGGAGATGAACACGGGTTCTTCGAGGGCAATCTGGGCAGCAATACGCTGATCTCCCCCGGAATTGCAAATGTGGATATTACCTTTACCAAGAACACGGCGTTGCCGTTCCTGGGTGAGTCGGGGAGCCTGCAGTTCCGGACGGAGTTCTATAACATCCTGAACCGTCCGAACTTCGGCGATCCTGAAATGGAGATCTTCCGACGGCCCCGGCGCGGTAGACCCACCGAGAGAAGAGAGCAGAGTGATGCGGCCAGAATCGACACGACCCGGACCACCTCTCGCCAACTGCAGTTCGGTGTGAAGGTGATCTTCTAACCTGATGACCCATTAAACTCGAAGAGGGGAGCGAGCGGTGCTCGTTCCCCTTTTTCGTCTCCGACTCATCCCGGTTGAACCGGCGCAGGAACAAACAGACCCGTCCGGCCCTCGGACCAAAGGAGATGCTATGGCAGAAGATCGAATCCAAAACGGTGAAAAGCGGCACGGATGGCTGGCGGTATTCTTCCTGGTGACGGCCGCTGCGGCGTTGGTGGCATGCTCGACCGACACCGCAGATACGCTGGAGAGGTTGCGCGGCGGAGACCCGGTGCGTGTCGGCTACGCGAACGAGGCTCCCTACGCCTATCTGGACAACGAAAAGAACGAGCTGACCGGCGAGGCTCCCGAGATCGCCCGCGTGGTTCTGGGCCAGTTGGAACTGGGGAAGATCGAGGGCGTGCTGACCGAGTTCGGCTCGCTGATCCCCGGGTTGCAGGCGGGCCGGTTCGACATGATCGCCGCCAGCATGTACATCACGCCGGCGCGCTGCGAGCAGATCGCCTTCTCCGAACCCACCTATTGCATGGGCGAGGCCTTCGCCGTCCTGGCATCCAATCCGCTCGGCCTCAACAGCTACGAGGATGTGGCGAGCCATGCCACGGCGCGGCTGGGCATCGTGGCCGGAACGGTGGAGCTGGGTTATGCGCGGGCCCAGGGCGTCCCGGATGAGCGGATCGTCATCTTCCCCGATAATCCCAGCGCGCTGGAAGGCGTGCTGGCCAGCCGGGTGGACGCATTCGCGGGAACCAGAAGCACCGTGCAAAACCTGCTGCAAACGGCAGCCAACGACAGACTGGAGATGGCCGAGCCCTTTACCGACCCGGTCATCGACGGCCAGCCGGTGCGTGGCTGTGGCGCTTTCGGTTTTCGCAGCCAGGACGCGGCGCTTCTCCAGGCGTTCAACGAAGGATTGAGCGAATATATCGGCTCGCCCGAACACCTGGAAACCGTAGCCCCGTTCGGCCTGACGGAAAAAGACATGCCGCATGGCATTACGACAGGCGATCTGTGCCAGCCGGCCCCATGACACCTTGGATCATTTCACCTCCCATCAATTGAGATGCCCCATTTCCTGGATCTGCTTCCCCCGCTGCTGAATGGCCTGGCCATCACCGTGCAACTGACGCTGGGGGCCACCGTGGTAGCGCTGGCGGCATCGTTCGCGGCCGGGTTCGCGCGGCTATCGGGGGTACGGATCGTTCGCGCGGCCGCGCGGCTCTACATCGACGTGTTTCGCGGCACCTCGGCTCTGGTGCAACTATTCTGGGTCTACTTCGCCCTTCCCTTTTTTGGAATCAACCTGAGCGCGATGACGGCCGGCATCGTGGTGCTGGGACTGAATATCGGGGCCTATGGCGGGGAGGTGGTGCGGGCGGCGATCGAGGCGGTTCCGCGCGAGCAGCGGGAGGCCGCCGTGGCGCTGAACTTCACCCGGTGGCAGACGCTCTGGCGCATCCTGACGCCGCAGGCCATTCTGCCGATACTGCCGCCGTTCGGCAACCTGTGGATCGAGCTGCTCAAGAGCACGGCACTGGTCTCGATGATTACGCTGAACGAGCTGGTCTTTCAGGCGCAGACGCTGCGGACAAGCACACTCCGATCCGGCGAAATCTTCTTTCTGGTTCTGATCTTCTATTACGTGTTGTCGACGGGCATGACGCAGACGGTGCGGCGGCTGGAAGCCCGTCTGTCCGTGGGGCGCGAATACGGAGGGATGCGCTGATGTGGGACTGGCAACTCACCTGGCAGGCGCTTCCCACGTTGCTGGAGGCCTTCGGCGTCACGCTGCGGGCGACGGCCGGAGGCATGGCGCTGGCGATAACGCTGGGGCTCGTCTGGGCGGTTGCGCGGCGGGCGCGCAACAAGCTGGTGGCCCGGGTCTCCTGGTGGGCGGTGGACTTCATCCGCAGCACACCGCTGCTGGTGCAGATATACTTCCTCTTCTATGTGCTGCCGAATTTCGGGGTGGCGTGGCCACCGTTGACGACGGGGATCATCGCGCTGGGGCTACATTACAGCTCCTACACGGCGGAGGTCTACCGCGCCGGGATCGAAGCCGTTCCGAGGGGGCAGTGGGAAGCGGCGACCGCACTGAACCTGGGGCGCTTCCACACCTTCCGGGCGGTCATCCTGCCACAGGCGATTCCGCCGGTGATTCCGGCGCTGGGCAACTACCTGGTGGCGATGTTCAAGGACACGCCGTTGCTGGCGGCGATCACGGTGCATGAGATGCTGCAGGCAGCGAAACTGATCGGCTCGGAGACATTCCGCTACCTGGAACCGCTCACCATAGTGGGGATTATTTTCCTGGTGGCGAGCCTGGTGTCGGCGCAGTTGATCCGTAGATTGGAGATGCGGCTTGCAAGACAGTAAGGACAGGACGGATCGGGAAAAACAGGCGATCATCCGGATGGAGGGTGTCCGGAAGATGTTCGGCGAGCTATGCGTGCTGGACGGGCTGACCGTTTCCATTCCAGCATCGCAGAAAGTGGCGCTGATCGGGCCCAGCGGATCGGGGAAATCGACGATCCTGCGCGTCCTGATGACACTGGAGGCAATCGACGCCGGAGAGGTCTTCATCGAAGAGGAAAACCTCTGGAAGATGTCGCGGAAGGGACGCGAGGTGGCGGCCGATACAGCGCATCTGAGCAGGATTCGCAACAAGGTGGGCATGGTGTTTCAGCAGTTCAACCTGTTCCCGCATATGAATGTGCTGCGAAACGTGACGGAGGCACCGGTGCATGTGCTGGGTCTCGAAAAGCAGGAGGCGCGGGAGCGGGCGATGGATCTGCTGAAGCTAGTGGGGCTGGCCGATAAGGTGGATAGCTTCCCGGCGCAGCTATCGGGCGGGCAGAAACAGCGGGTGGCGATCGCGCGGGCGCTGGCCATGCGGCCGAAGATCATGCTGTTCGATGAAGTAACCTCAGCGCTGGATCCGGAGCTGGTGGGCGAGGTGCTGGGGGTGCTGCGGGAACTGGCGCGCAGCACGGATATGACGATGCTGATCGTTACCCACCAGATGAACTTTGCACAGGATATCGCCGACCGGGTGCTGTTCCTGGAGCGAGGCCGGATATTGGAGGACAACCGGCCGGAGGTGATCTTCACCAGACCCGAGCAGGAGCGGACACAAAAATTTCTGCGCAGTATCCTCGACGCGCGATGATTGCAGAGATGACGCGCGCTGTTTGCAAGGATGCCGACAGGAATGCCACGTGATGACGGCGAGCCGCCGGACGAATGAACCGGAAGCTCACGCGCCCGGACCGTGAAGATCCGGCATCCGCAGGCCCGTTACGGCGTGCCGCCCTGCTCCTCAAATGCGGCGATGAAAACGCCTTCGACCTCATCGATGAAAGCGTGATAGCCCTCCGGGTCGATGAACGGATTCGGCGATGCGCCTTCCGCCAATAGTTGGGCCTTCTCCACCATTCCGAAAAAGAAACCGTGCGAGGCAAGGAAGACGTCCGGATTCATGGCGTGCAATTTGGCGAAGGTGGCCTGGAAGTCCTCGGCGATCTCCGGATAACGGGGATTGTCGACAAGGGTCATGCCGCCGGAGATGCGAGCGCTGCAGACGAAGATGGCGCTGAGCGTTTCCCCTTCCTCCTCGACATCTTCCGCCTCCACACCGACGGACCAGGAAGTGCAGCCCTCGGTATGGCCCGCAGTGTGGTGCGCGGTCAGGGTGACACCGCCGATCTCCAACTGGTCCCCATCGCTGAGAACGCGGTCGACCTGGGCCGGGGCGAACTTCGGCCGGCCGGGATCGAAGTCCGCCTCGCCGCCGCTGGAGACAACCTCGGCGTCGCCCTCCATCACCCAGAGCTGGATGCCGGGGACGGCCTGCTGGATCATGGCGTCGCCGGCCACATGGTCCGAGTGCGAGTGGCTGTGGATGAGATACTTGATGTCTTCCATCTGAAAGCCCAGCTCGGCGACGTGGGCCTGGATCTGCCCGACGGTGTGCTCCTCGCCGGAATCCAGCAGAACGTGGCCCTCCGGGGTGGTGATCAGATAGGAGGCATCGTCGGAACCCGGAATGGAATTATCCGTTTGGCCGACGTAATAGATATTCCCGATGATCCGGAACGGCTCGGGGGGCACCATCCGGTTGGGCTGGCGGGTCCTCTCTTCCGGAGCGGCCCCCTCCCCGGCCTGTTCCGGGGCCGGGCTGCATCCCGCAAGCCCGAGCATCAGAAGAAATGCAAGCGCCGACATCAAACGGCGCCGGGCATCCATTCGCGTTTCAAAATCAACAAGAAATCTCATCATTCTTTTTACCTCACATTTTTTGAATCTGTTGCCCGATAGCAGATAAACTACCACTTTCCAGGCCTTCCGGGAAAGGGTCTCCCCGCCGATAAATGGCCTACTGAGAGCTGGTTCCTTACAAAAGGGGGTTGAATCGGGCGAAAGACGTAGTACTAAAGTTCTGGTGCATTTCGTGACTGGAGGCCCATTTCAATCCCTCGGAACCGCGTCTACATTGGTAGTTCGAGCAGCGGTTCAAAATCTGCGGCAAGTGCCCGACATTACAAGATGGGGGAATGAATGAAGAGAGTGAGAATACCGAGCGGAATTGAAAAAGCTTCGAAGCTACTGATGGCAATCGCCCTGCTGGCCGGGACGACAGCAATGGCACAAAACCCTGCCAACCTGTTTCGCCAGCCACCTCAGGCGACAGCCCACGGACCGAATGGATCGGAGGCCTATACGGTTGACGTGGATACGGATCTGCTTGCGAGCGGGGCGACACGGTTCTGGCTGGATATTCCGGGCCGGGCCGACATGCTGGCCGAGCAGGATGGCATGGAGCAACGGGGCAGCGGGAATCTGATGTGGCGTGGCCGGGTAGCGTCGGAGTCCGACAGCCGCATCGTGATCACGCGGCACAACGGTCTGGTGGTGGGCATGATCCAAAGTGGGGATGATTCCTACACCATCTACCCTGGACCGAACGGCGAGTCCATTCTGGAGAAGATCGACCATTCGACTTTTGCACCTGAGTGGGGGCATGATGACCCCAGCCGCGACAAGGTTCCTCCGGCAGTGCCAGCAGTGGAGGGAGCGCCCGGTGCGGACTCCACCACGACGACAATCTCCAGTGAACTGGCCACATCCGCGGACGCGGCCGACCAGATCCTCCTGATGTCGCTCTACACCGCGCAAGCCCGCGACGCGGTGGGCGGAGTGGCCCAGATTGAAGCGCGGATTCAGGCGGCCGTCGATCAGGCCAACACGGCCTTCCAGGACAGCAACATGGTCGCGCGATTCGTTCTGGCGCATACGGGGCTGGCCAACCGGAAAGATACGGGCAGTATCGAACAAGACCTCTACTGGGTAACCGGGGACGCCGGAGTAGACAGTCTGCGCAATACGCACAGCGCCGACATGGTCTCCCTCATCGTGAAGAACGGCGGGCCCTACTGCGGCATCGCCTGGGTGCAGCGGAGTCCGGGCAGCTCCTTCGCCACTCACGCCTTCCAGGTTTCGGACCTCGATTGCCTGGCCAACAGCACCTTCGCCCATGAGCACGGGCACAACATGGGCTTCGAACACAACCCGGAGAACAGCTCCGTGGGGACCAATCCCTCGGCGGCTTCCTACGATTGGGCGTTCGGGCATTACGTCAATGGTTCGTTCCGGACCATCATGTCCTATTCGAACCCATGCACGCTGGGCTGTGGCCGCGCGCTGAAATTCTCCAACCCCGACATCCTGCACAACGGATTTGCTTCGGGAATCGATGGCCAGCGCGACAACGCACGAGCCGGGGACTCCACGGCGCCGATTGTGGCGAATTTCCGGCTGGGCGGTGGGACCGGCGGGAACAATCCGCCTTCGTTCATCACCGACCCGATCACCGGGGCCGGCGGAGAGCTTGCTTCGCCCTACTCTGGTTCCATCGGCGGCTCAGCCAGCGACCCGGACAGCGATCCTCTGAGCTACTCGAAGACCGCCGGAGCGGCATGGCTGAACATTGCTTCCAATGGCGATCTGAGCGGCACGCCCGACGTGGCTGGCATGAACAGCTTCACCGTGAACGTCTCGGACGGCAACGGCGGCTCGGACAGCGCCACGCTGGAGATCAACGTGATCGACTCCAGCAACAACCCGCCAGTCTTCACGACCGATCCGATTGATGGAGGCGCCGGAACGGAAGGTTCCCTCTACAGCGGCGCGATTGGCAACTCGGCGAGCGATCCGGACAGCGATCCTTTGAGTTATTCCAAGATGACTGGACCGTCCTGGCTAAACGTGGCTTCGAATGGCGATCTCAGCGGGACGCCCGACGTGGCCGGCATGAACAGCTTCACAGTAAACGTATCGGACGGCAACGGCGGCTCGGACTCGGCAACACTGACGATCGACGTGGCGGCGCTTCCGGCGCCACCGGCGGCGCCGAACAAACTGAAGGCGTCTCTTGTATCGGTGGGCCGTGGCAAAAACAAAACCTACACGGGTGAAGTGGAGCTGACCTGGAACGACAACTCGATTAACGAGGACAACTTCGTGATCGAAACCTGCACTGGAATCACATTGACCGGCCGGGGGAAGAAGAAGACCGCTTCCTGCACCGGCGTCTGGAGTGCAACCTTTGTATTGGGGTCTGGTGTTACTTCGCACGCCTATACGCCAGCAGCCGGGACGACGATCCTGTACCGCGTGATGGCGCGGAACGCCAACGGAGACTCGGATTATTCCAACGAGGCGTCCGTAACAACGCCATAACCGGAAAGGCCAACAATAACGAACGGGGAGAGGCAGTCAACGCTTCTCCCCTTCTTATTTTCAGGGAACGATCTTCAGGGGATCTTCATCGGCAGGACCTGAGTGCGGGTCATCGTGCGGGATCGTGGGCCAGTCTGCGCGGCAGCCATCGATCTGACCAACGATGCGCTGATCCTTGAGATTGCGCCGCATCTTGTTCCCGCCCGGCTTCGGAGGATGATACCGCAGCCGCTCAACCGGACGGCCGCTCGCCAGATGCTCTTCGACGATGACAGGCACATCTTCGAGCGACAGATGGGAGTACCAGACCCCCTCTGGGTAAACGACGACGCTCGGCCCGTGGCCGCACTGATCGAGACAGCCGCTTTTATTGACGCGGACCTTGCCCTTCAATCCCGCCCGGACCACCTGCTCCTTGAAGGCCTTGTGAATCTCCAGAGAGTTCCCGTCGAGCTGGGGACAATAGGACCCGGTGGTGCAGACGAAAACATGCCGGATGAACGGGTTTGTCAACTCACTCACGATAGACTCTCCTGGTTGGCTATTCCGACAATAAGATGGCTTTCACGGGGCACATCCGCGCGGCCATCCTGGCACGCTGGATCTGGTCTGCATCCTCGATCTTGTCCGCGATGACGCGCGCAATATCCTGATCATCCATTTTGAATATCTCCGGGGCAATACGCTCGCACTTGGCGTAGCCCTCGCACGTCACTTCATCCACCGCAACTTTCATCGTCGCTTCATCTATCGAATCACTCCGGGGCTTTCATAGGGGAGCATCTCACTTCATTCGACAAGAAATTCTACCCCTTCGCCTGGCATGCCGCTGCAAGCGGAACGAAAGGGTATTATTGCATTTCCGCTTCGGGAACGCAGCAATTCAGTCCAACCGGCTCTCCGGCCGAACCGATTCCCCATTGCCCGTGACGGCCAAGTTGTTTACAATGCGGTGAGACGAGAGGTTTCGATCATCTCAACGGGGAGGAACCATGAAGACAATGCTGGCGCTGGTAATCGCAATGCTGGTGACATCGATCCTGCTAAGCTCCGCGGCGTGGGCGCAGGAGACCGAGAGTGCGAAGGCGGAACGGATCGCCATCTCCGAGCTGAAAAAGAAGCTCGACAGCGGCGAGAAGTTTCTGCTGATCGATGTCCGGGAAGACTGGGAACTGGAAGAGAATGGCGCGATCGAGGGCGCCATCCATATTCCGGTGGCGGAGCTGGAAGGCAGAATGAGGGACATCCCGAAGGATGTGCAGGTCGTCTTTTACTGACAGGGCGGCGGGCGCGCGGAGCGTGCCGAAAACATGTTAATCAAGGCCGGGTACAAGACCGGTGGATTCTGCGGAATCCGCGACTGGAAAACAGAAAAAAATGAGGTGGTGGACAAGGTGGACCGTCCCGCGGAGGGACCGATCTCACCGAAGTAACTCGATTGACTGCCACGCCAATACCACGGGAATCACACGACGGGCTGCAGGCTTGCCGGGACCAGAAAAGGTCTGGCAGGTTGATGCAGCCCTTCGGCTTTTTTGCCAGGTAATTTTCAGCCCATCCATCGGAGAAGATCAGAATGCTGCAAACCATTTATCGAATGCAGAGTAAGAAGAGGAAGACGAGAACCCGACGATCCGCGTCGCTCAGGCAGGCGCTGATCGCGGCGGCATGTAGTGTGGTTTTGGCATTCCTCCCGCCGGCGACGGTTCGGGCGGAGACGTTTGATCTGGCAACCGCAACGCTGGCCGACATCCAGGCCGCCATGGACTCCGGCGCGTTGACGTCGGAGAAGCTGGTTCAGCTTTACCTCAACCGGATCGAGGCCTACGACAAGAAAGGGCCGAAGATCAATGCAATGATCACTGTGAACCCGCGGGCACTGGATGAAGCGAGGGCGCTCGATGAGGAAAGGCGGGCCAGCGGTCCGCGTTCGCAATTGCACGGCGTGGCGGTGATCTTCAAGGACCTGGTGGATGTGGCCGGGCTGCCGACGACGGCTGGGTTTATCCCGTTCGGGGCCCCGGTGCCCACGCGCGACGCCACAATCGTGGCGCGGTTGCGCGAAGCCGGGGTGGTCATCCTGGGAAAAGCTTCGACAGTGAACTGGTTCGGGCGGGGCTTCAACCACACCCATCCGATCGGCCCCACGCTGAACCCCTACAACGTGGCGCATACACCCGGTGCGACGAGCAATGGCAGCGGTGCCGGGATGGCGGGCTATTTCGCCACGCTGGCCATCGGAACCGACACGAGCGCTTCGGTACAGCATCCGGCGGCCAATTCCAGCGTGGTGGGATTTGTGGGTACGCAAGGGATGGTCAGCCGCGCCGGGATCATCCCCCGGGGCGCAACGCAGGACCGGCCGGGAGCGATGGGACGCAGCGTCTACGACGTGGCCGCGATGTTTTCGGTGATCGCGGGCTGGGACGCCGAGGACCTGATCACCTTTCGCGCCATGGGCCATTTCCCCCAAGGCGACTGGTCGCTCCGGATGAACGGCGCCACGCTGGAGGGCAAACGGATCGGCGTGCTGCGGGAGATGGTCTACGACGGGCCGGCGCACCGGCCGGGTCTGGAGATTTACGAAAGAGCACTGGAAGACATGCGGCAGGCCGGCGCCTACGTCATCGATCCCGTCCTGACCGGCATCGATCTGAAAAGAGAGTCGCTGGGGGAGTGGAACCGTACGGCGGAGCATGAGAAGACCTCCTATACGGATGCCTACCTGAAGCGGCTGGGACCGGCAGCAAAGTTCCATTCCCTGCGGGAGATGATCGAGACGGTGGGGCCGGACCAGTTTTCGCGCGGCATGGTTACTGGACTGGAGTTGCCGCCGCCGGACAAGAGCGCGGACTATCTGGCGCGCTACCGGGCGCGGGAGATGTTCATCCGGCTGATTCATGAAACGATGGACCGGTTCGCGCTGGACGCCATTGCCCTGCCCTACCGGTCCGTGCCGCCCGAACGGCTCGACGAACCCCGGCCGCCGGAGTCGACGAATAATCTGACGTCGCATACGGGACTGCCGTCGGTGATCGTGCCTGGAGGATACACGCCGGAGAATCTTCCGATCGGGATTCAGATCTTCGGCCGCCACAATGGCGATCTGGAGGTGCTCCGGATCGCGCACGCCTACGAGCAGGCCAGCAGGCGGCGAAAAACGCCGGAGACGACGCCACCGCTGCCAGGAGAACGGTTCGAGTATTGATGTGGTGAGCGGAAGGAACCGCATATCCGGTGGAGGCCCGGCTGAACCCATGTTGCCGGATACCTCACGGGGCTGAGTTGACTTCCGCCGTCGCTCTGCGGAAAATCAACTGTGCCGGAAAATCGGAGCGGACTCAGAGTCAAATCAGCGTGTCGGGGGGATATCTATGAACATTCTCAGGAGTGCACTGGTACTGACCACATTGGCGTTGTTCGCCACAGGAGCTGCAGCGGGCGTTGTGGTGGAACAGCAGGAATCGGGAAAATCCGAGAGTTCGACCGTCTACATTGAAGTCGGCAAGCTTCGGATGGAAACCACCGGCGGGAACGGCCAGCACATTGTGATCTTTGACCAGGGCCGCCAGGTGATGTGGATGATCGACCCGGGCAAGAAGACCTACTACGAGATGACGGCGCAGGATATCCAGCGGATGCAGCAGACCATGAGCAGCGCGATGCAGCAGATGCAGGCGCAGATGGCGCAAATGCCGCCTGAGCAGCGCGCCATGATGGAAAAGATGATGCAAGGCAAGATGCAAGGGATGATGCAGGCCCAGATGCAAGGAATGGCGCAGGCGGCACCAGAGATCACGGTTCAGGCAACGAATCAGACCGACCAGGTCGGCCAGTATACCTGCGAGATATACAACGTGCTGGCCGACGGAGAGCGGACCGAGGAGATGTGCGTCGCGCCGGTCGGCGATTCGCTGCTGAACGCGAGTGAAATGCAGACGTTCCGTGGGCTGGCGGAGTTCTTCGAGCCGCTCCGGCAGTCGCTCTCACAGTTCAACGTTGGAATGCCGAAGGGATCGATGATGCCGGAAGTGGATGGGTTCCCGTTCGCTGGAGGAGTTACAACGGGCAGCAGGTCGCCTCCGAATGGCAGATCGTCCGGGCCGAGCGGCAGGAGATCGACCCCAGCCTGTATAGCCTGCCCCCCGGGTTGAAGAAGACAGAGATGCAGATGCCGGGCCGGTAGGAAGGCAGAAATAGTGAAGCGGGACCATGGAGATATTTATCATGGCCCCGCACAGTTTTATTGAAGTAAGAGTTTAATGATCTGACGTGTAGTACCAGCCCGTAATCGCCTCATACCACAACAGCGCTCCGACCGGCGCCACCCCCATCGGGAGGTCTTCTTCCGGCGAGCTGTAGCCATGGATACCGGCTGCAAAGCGAACCACGCGGACCTTGGGAGCCGGTTTCATGGCGGCGTAGGCGGGCATATAGAAATTCTGATAGATGGATACCGTATGGTCGCGGCTGTTGTTGGTAATGACGGATAGCAGCGGGGGCACCGGCTTCGCGCCGGGGCCGGAGACCTCCCGCAGATAACCGACATAGCGGTCCACCATCTTCTTGGTCTCGGCCTCGGAGAGCTGGAGCCGCCGGGCGGTCGCCTTGCCAGCATTGGTCATCGCCCAGGGGATGTCGAAGTGAATGATGTTTTCCGCCTTGAACTGGGCCGTCCGGGTGCTGCCGGACCAATCCTCCAGCACCTCCTCCATGACCATGGCGAGCCGCTCCAGAGCCGCCTCCCCCTCATCCTGAATCAGCTCGTAGCCGTAATAGCGGGCCGTGTCGCGCCAGGAACGGATTCGCAGGCAGTTGAAGTCGGCGCTCCAGGGCTCGCTGATGCCCTGGTCCTTGCGAGTCATCTCTCCGTACAGGGAGCCGAAGGGCGAGCTTTCCATGCCGACGATTCCCCGGAGGTTGGGGATGCGCTGGCTGAAGATCATGGTGAAGGGTCCGCCGGTGGAGTGTCCGTGAGCGTAGATGGAGTATTCGCTCTCGGGCAGAAAACGCCGCAGCAGTTCCCGGCCACCCTCTTCAAAGGCCACGGGCCAGCCGGCCATGCGGTTGTAAAACGTGGTGCCCGGCTTGCCGCAAGCCAGGAATAGCGTTCCCCAGCGGCGTCGGCGGGACTCCTCCTTATCCTCGACCATCTCGTACTGATCCGGCGTGATCACCTCGCCGCGGAGCCAGTTCGGGGTCCGAACCGTGCCGTCCGCGTTCATGGTGTCGCCGGGCCAGTCGCGGCTTTCATCTTCCAGATAGAGTCGGCCCGGATAGGACATGGAGACGATCTTATAGCCGAACTTCGAGACCAGGAACCGGGCGAACCGGTCCATGGAGCGGTGATCGCTGGAGCCGCCATGCAGCAGGAACAGGCCGGCTTTCTTGCCGTCCGCGCCGGTCGGAACTTTGGAGGAATCCTCCGGCTCGTAGACCATCGAAGCGATGTCCCAGTCCATTTCGAGCGAACGGATGCGGATGATCTCCTCGTGGGCCTGGAAGGGGATGTCGGGCATGGCCAGGACACGCTTGGAGATCTCCACCAGCTCGGGTTTGGAAAACTCCATCCACTCCCCGCCGCTTATTTTCCTGACCGGACGATTGTCCATCTCACCGGCGACCGCGCGGGCGGAAAAGAACAGAACCCCGGAAAATGCCAGTAAAATTGCGCATGTTTTCCCGAGACGCATGCCGAAACGCATAAATTTTCCTCCTTGTGTCCTTATATCCGGACCGCGGGCCAAGTGAACGGCGCCCTTCGTCAAATTGTAAAGGAACCGGGACGGCGGATCAATCTCCGGCCCCCCGTCCCTCCACGATGCTCATCCCCACCGATGCCATGGGATGCACGTCCTCGAAACGCCACCCGGCTTCTTCCATCAGTTCGACGTATTCTTCCACGGTACGCTCCCGGCCCGCGCCCCAGCACATCATGTGAATATCGTAGAGCTTGGCGAAATGGGGCGTCTCGGGACCCAGAATGACATGTTCGATGATGAAGAGCCTGGAATGCGGACGGGCGGACCGCCGGGCATTGGAGAGCAGTTTTACGCAGTCGGCATCGTCCCAGTCGTGCAGGATGAGCTTCAGCAGATAGAGATCGGCCGGCGGAACCTCCTGGAAAATATCTCCGGCAACGTAGGAACAACGGTCCGCGAGGCCGAGTTTCTCGGCCCAGAGCGAATCCCGGTCATCCAGGACCCCGGGCCGCTCCAGCACCATGCCGCGCCATTCCCGGCGCGCCTCGAGAAGCTCGCAGAGCAGCCGTCCCTGCCCTCCTCCGATATCGCAGACGGATATGGCCTCGGGAAGGTCTAAGACCGACAACGCTTCCACGAAGGTTTTCGCCTGCAACGAGGAGTAAGCTGTCATGGCGGCATTGAACACATTGCCGTATTCCGGGTTGGTGTCGGCATGTTCGAAGGGAGGATGGCCAAAATGGCGCACGAAACCGTTTTGGCGGCCGTCGCGAACCATCGCCGGCAGATAGTCCCATATCACCGTATGCTCCGGCCCCCCTTGCAGCAAGGCGATGTCGCGGAGGCTTTCGGGATGACCCGAGATCAGGAGCCGGCCGGCCGGTGAGAGCACGAAGTTGTGTCCGACGGTCTCGGTCAGCAGTCCGATGCTGGCCATGGCGCGCAGAAGCCGGTAGCCGAGCGTGGCGTCCAGACCCAGCCGGTCGGTGATCTCACGGGCCGACATCCGCGCATCCTTCAGCGCGTCGATGATTCCGAGCTGCAGGCCGGCATAGAGAATCCGGGCTTTCCAGCTCCCAAAGATCAGGTCCAGTACAGTGCTCTGTGCGGCCATCGATATTCAGTTGTCCCTTTCCCGGATGGCGGCGACAGGACGAACGACAGCGGCATCCGGCGACCGCACCCGCGCCAGCCGAATGCCGCCCAGCCCGATGCGCTACCCGATGACGCGCCTGCTCTCCCCGTCTACTCGCCCCGTCTATTCTCCGAGGATATCGACGGTCGTGGTACCGGGAACACGAACCCGCTCATAGACCTTGACCCAAGCGGTATGGGCCGGGTGGTTGGCATAGACATCCAGGGCGGCCTCATCGTCAAATTCCATGGCCACGCCGTATTCCCGTTCCGAATCACCCTGGGTAAGCGGGCGACGAAGCTTTCCGACCCAGACTTTGCGGAATCCCGGAATGGCGGCCACCATATCCGCCGTCGATTTCTTGAAGGCGTCGAAGTCAGCCTGCGTGGCGCCATCCAACGGCGTGTAGGCAAAGACATGCATCAGGGACTTCTGCGTTGTGGCCGGGTCGCCACTGCTGGAACCCATTTGACTCTCGGCCGACCGCTGGCCCGCCTGCCAGGCGCCAAATACCAAAAGGGTGGTTACCATCAGATACAGAACTTTTCCGTTCACAGCTTTTCTCATTGAATCGAGTGCTCCTTTTCAGAAATGTATAGAATTGGACGCGTTGATCCGCTCATTGCTTTTTACCAATCGGATCCTCGGAAGCTATTTTAGCGCATCGGGCGAGCTGGGATGGAATGATTCAGGCTTTGACGGAAAGCCCGGTTCGGACCGGCTACTTCGATTTGCGCAGGATGATCTCCCCCAGCAGGTCCGGACGCGATGGATCGCGCTCCAGATGCGGGAACCGCTCCCCTCCCTGAAACTGAATGCGGTGCGACTGATGATAACCCTGCCGCTCGGTCTGCAGTTCGACACCCTCCGACGCCCTGCCGTTCGCCTGAATGGCCTCCCGGAGCCGCTCCGGGCTATAGTTCAACCCGTTCACCGCCACCAGTTTCATCCCCGGGACGATGCCCGCCCTGGCCGCCGGGCCATCGTAGAGCATGTCGCGCACGGCGCCGGATCGATCCGCCACCAAGCCGATGGAATAACGCGCGTCGATTCCGCCCGAGACCTTCTGGTTCGCGCGGAACCGCTCGGATGGCTCATCGCGATAGACCAGTTTCCAGCCGCTGCCCTCGACCCCGCCCAGCGGCGCTCCGGCGCCTTTCCTCCCCAGCCGCTCCTCGAAGAAGGACTTCCAGTCGTGCGGAACAACCGAGTTGAGCGTATCCACCAGATCGTCCAGCGTGTAGGGGACGACCCGGTTCCCATTTTGCGAACTCCCGTAGAACCGCTGGCAGAAATCATCCAGCGACAATTCTCCCTCGCTCTGCTGGCGAATGATGACGTCCGCCTCCAGCCAGATCAGCGAGGATTCGTCATAGAAATCGGTGCCGCGCCGCCAGTCGCTCCAGGCCGCCGGAGCGCCGAACAGCACTTGGGCAGAGACGGCCGTATCGGCCAGCGAGCGCCAGGAGCGGCCTTTGCGGATATCCAGATAGGCGGCCGTGGCTGCCAGGTCATCGCGAAAATCCTGCGAGGACCATAACCCGCTCCGGGCTGCAAGCACCGAACCCAGATAGTCCGTCAGGCCTTCATAGACCCACAGCAGCCCGGTCTCCAGCGTCGTCTGGTAATCCGGGGCCGTCATGCCGGCTGGTCGGCGGAATTTGCCGTTCCAGGAGTGCACCAGCTCGTGGGCCAGCAGTCCGCCGAATGAGGAGCGGGATTTGAAATTGTCCAGTGAACGCTCTGAGACCCTGTTATCGCTGGAGGCATGATGCTCCAACCCGAAATGCGCCACGTGGTCGCTGAGCGTCAGTAGAAACCGGTAGTCCTCATAATGATGCGTGCCGAACAGAGCGCCCGCTTCCTTCACCAGCCATCCGTATTCCAGGGTGAGGTTTTCGCTGCCTTCCAGAAGGGCCTCGTTCTCCACGGCCACTTCGATGTAATGGGCCGGACCCGGACCTGTATCGAGCCCCACGGTTCGCAGGTAGGCGCCGGCCAGGACGGGCGAGTCCACCAGCGTCTCCAGGGAAACGGTTTCGAATTCAATCGTACCGGGCGAATTGCGGGCAACGGGAAGCGCGGTCCCGAACCGCCAGTCCTGCGGTAAACGCAATCGGGCTGACAGCATCAGGTCCGCCGCCGGGTGCCCGGCCGGGTACAGGAGAAACTGATTCCAGCTCAGAATCACCAGATTTCGCGTCGCCGACCGGCCTGAGGTGAATCCGCCCTCCCGCGATGGCACGAGGTACTGCAGGGAAATCTCCATCCGGCTGCCACCCGGCGGGACCACCACCTGGAAGGAAAACATATCGCTGGCATTTCTCTCCCATTCCAGCTCTTTCCCGTCGACGCGCATCTTCAATCCCACCAGATCGCGGACCGGGCCCGTGGGTCCGTGCTCGCCGGGAATCCATTTCGGGTAGTGGAGCGTGAGGGGCCCGGGCCGGACCGGCATGTACATCGTGGTTTCAATGATCCCGCTCGGCGCCCGCCGGGCGTCGACGGTGATCTCGACCGGGTTGGCCAAGGTCTGCGCGGACAGCGGCGCCCGAAGCAGAAAGATCAGACTCCAGAAAAACAATCCAGCTCTGCAAGCGCGCAAACTCAGCATGCACTTCCCTCCCGAACCAGTTGGAAAACTTCTATGATTGCACGAACGGCCGGAACTCCAACCTGACCCGTACCATCTGTTTTGGAGGCCTTTTCCCGCCAGCCGATTATAATAGACTTTTCACCGGGAACGGGTCCAGGAATTGCGATGCCTGCACGAACACTGAAGATTCTGATCATCGATGACGAAGCGGCCATGCGCATGGTCATCGAGATGCGTCTGCAAGGATGGGGTTACGAAGTCCTGGTGGCCAGCGATGGCGAGCAGGGTCTCCGGATGGCGGAGACCCTGAAACCGGACATCATCCTTTCCGATGTGGTGATGCCGGAACTGAACGGAATGGAGTTGCTGCGGGCCGTCCGAAAATCTGAATCCGCGCCGGAGGTCGTGCTCATCACCGCCCAGGGAACCATCGACATGGCTGTCGAGGCCATGAAGTACGGTGCGCTGGATTTCATCACCAAGCCGATCGACTATGGCAAGCTGCAGGCGATCCTGGACGCCGCCGCCGAAGACATCACACTGCGCCAGCAATCGCGGCAATTGTCGGCGACGCTGAAAAAAAGCACTGGCTTCGGACCCTTCATCGGCCAATCCCGCCCGATGCGGGAGATCTATGATCTGGTGGAAACCCTGGCGGCCAGCGACGCTTCCGCGCTGATCACCGGCGAGAGCGGAACCGGGAAGGAACTGGTCGCGCACGCCATCCATGATGGCAGCTCCCGCGCCAAGGGACCTTTTATCGCCGTCAACTCGGCGGCCATTCCGGAGACGCTGATGGAAAGCGAAATCTTCGGCCATGAAAAAGGGGCCTTCACCGGAGCCACTACCGCCCGGGCCGGGTGCTTCGAGCTGGCGCAGGGCGGAACCCTGTTTCTGGATGAGATCAGTGAGATGCCGGTCCATCTCCAGCCCAAACTGTTGCGGGTTCTGGAGGACCGCCGGGTCCGGAGGCTGGGCGGGTCTAAGGAGATCGTCTGCGACGTCCGCATGCTGGCCGCCACGAACCGCGACCCACTTGCGGCTATCGCCGATGGCAAGCTGCGGGAAGACCTTTACTACCGGCTGAACGTTTTCACGGTCTCTCTGCCGCCGCTCCGGGATCGCAAAGAAGATATTCCCAGCCTCGTTCACCACTTTCTCCAGCAGATGAACGCCAAGCACGGAACTTCCGTCATCGCCCTGCGGCCCGAGGCCGCCAGGCTGATGGAAGCCTACGGCTGGCCGGGCAATATTCGCGAACTGCGCAACGTGCTGGAACGGGCGGTCATCCTGACGAAAGGCGAATGGATCGAGCCGTCCCATCTGCCGCCATTCCTGCGCGCGAAACGCACCAGTTCAGGACACAAGCTCGGCCTTCCCACCGGCGCCACAGCCGCGGCGACCGAGCGGGAACTCATCCTGAAGACCACTGGAAGAGACCGGGAACAACAAGTCGGAGACGGCGCGTCGCCTGGGGCTGGATGTAAAAACGATTCGCAACAAGCTCAAATCCTACGGACACGGGTAGAGGACGGATTCAGGTCTTTTGCTTCTCCGGCGTGCACCATGAACATCTCCACCAAGATCGCAACCGGTTTCGGCGCCCTGATCCTTCTGATCGTACTGATGCTCGCCTACCAGCGAAACACCATCGACCAGGCACAATCGGCCACCGAGCGGCTGGGGGGAACGAATTTCCGCGCCGCATTGCTCTCTCTCCAACTGTTGCGGGATCTGGACCAGGTGGAAGAGTTCACCCGCAAGCTGTTCGCGACGGCCGGCGACCCGGATTACGCGATGCAGACGGCGGAGATGCGCGACTCGTTCTCTCGCGTCCTCCTGGATTTGAATGCCCTCTCCCTCTCTCCCACGGAGGCTGATGAAGTGGCGGCGCTCCAGAGGCTCTGGTCGGATTTTCTGGTTCACTCTGGCGAGGTGGATGATGCATCGAACCTGCTAGATTTTTTCTCCTCCAACGCCCTGCTCCGTGAACAGTTGCGGATGCTGTCGGAGGTCCGGAGCCAGGCGCAGATGGTGATCCGGGCATCTCGTGAGACGATTGCAGAACAGGTGGCTGAATCCTCCTCCGCCGCGGCCCAGGCCGAGAAGACGGCCCTTTTCACCACGCTTCTGGCACTGTTAGTCTCCGTTGTCGTCTCGCTCTGGATCGTGCGATCGATCTCAAAGCCCCTCAAGAGGCTGACCGAAGCTACGCGCGCCGTTACGCGCGGCGAGCTCTCCTACCAACTGGACTTGGAGGGCTCGGACGAACTGTCGCAGCTCGCACGGGATTTCGACACCATGACGCGCCGGCTGGGCGAGCTGGACCAGATGAAGAAGGATTTCGTCTCCCACGCGTCGCACGAACTGAAAACCCCGCTGGCCTCCATGCAGGAGACCAACCGCCTGCTGCTCGACCGCATTCCCGGCCCTCTGACGGACCAGCAGCAGCAGCTTCTGCAGCTCACTCAGGAAAGCGGATTGCGGCTCTCCCGTCTGATTGGGAATCTGCTGGACCTGTCGCGCATCGAGGCCGGCGTCATGGAATACTCATTCCAGCCCCACGACGTGCGCCGCCTGCTGGAGGTATGCCTGCGGGAGTTCGAGATCCCCCTGCGGGAAAAGCGGCTCACGATTCACCGGGAGATCGCGGAGGACCCTCTGCTGGCCCATTGCGACGAGGACCGCATGATACAGGTCTTCGACAATCTCCTCGGCAACGCCATGAAGTTCTCGCCCGCAGGCGGCACGCTCGCACTTGCTCTCCAGCGGGAATCGGAATTGCCCCCGGCCATGCCCGCCATGCTGCGGCTGCGTATGGCCTCCCGGGCCTCCCAGGCAGGGTACCTGCTCTTCTCCCTCACCGATTCCGGTCCGGGCATCCCGGCCGAAGACCGGCTTCGCATCTTCGAGAAATTCCACCAGGTCCGCCAGGGGAAGAAACTCGCCGGACAGGGCACCGGCCTGGGGCTGGCCATCACCCGCACCATCGTGGAGGCGCATCACGGCACCGTCTGGATGGAGCCGAACCCGGAAGGCGGCAGCATCTTCCGCGTCCTGCTCCCGTCCCAGAACTCTCCGGAAGCATCCCGCGCCTCCGCCCAACCCGCTACTCTGCCCGCCCGGAATTAGTGCTATTCTGAATCGATGACCGGCCTGCCGATTGCGCCTTCCCGGAGGACTTCCACAGGGATTCTGCTCGTCTCGATTCTTCTCACTCTTTCCGTCCTCTCCTGCCGGCGCCGGCATTCCCCGCCCCCTTCACCGCCGCCACCGGACTATCTCGCCCTGGGCGATGCGGCCTTTGAGGCGGGCGATTCCGCGAATGCCCATGCCCATTACCTGAAATTCCTGCAGGAGGAGCCTTCCGGGATGGGCCGCGACCGCGCGCTTTTCCGTGCAGCGCTGGCCACCACCATCCCCTCCAGCCCTGATGACAACGCCGGTCAGGGGGCCTCTCAGGGGACCGGGCATCTCAACCAGTTGCTGGAGCAATATCCACTCAGCCCCTATGCACCCGAGGCGCAGTTGATCCTGGACTACCAGCGGGAGACCGCCCGGCTGCGCGCCCGGGTTCAGGACTACCAGCAAAGCACCCGGGAGCTTTCGCAGGAGCTGGAACAGTTGAGAACCGTGGAGCTGGAGCGCCTGCGGTCTGAGATCGACGGGAGAGAAGAGCGCATCCGTAATCTCACGCGGGAACTGGACCGCCTCAAACGCATCGACATGCAGCGACGTCCGTCATCACCCTCCCGATAGTCAAACCAGCCCGGCCGTCTCCTCACCCCGCCCAGCCACGGAATCCACCACCGGCGGGTTGTGCCATCCGGCTCCGGAAGGCAACTCTCCTATGGCCAGTAATTAATCAATTGATTGATGGAGAAAAATATTCGGAAAGGGGTGGACAGCTTCCATTTCCCCTGGATGGTGGGATCTCTTTATTTTTCGTATACGGGCAGATCGATCGCTTCCGCGATGGAGAATGTAAACCGGCTCTCGGGACCAAATGCCACCGGGTCGGTGGAGTGAAATATCCTGGATTCCGTTTCCGGATTTCGCTCCGTCTCCGGCCGGTCTTCCACTACCGCTGCTCCGGCGCTGAAGGTCAATGGATGCGTACTGAAGGTGAATTCTTCTTCGCCAACAACCAGTTTCCGAAGAATCATCGTCATCATCGCCGGCTCGCCCTCACCGGTACGGACCACTTCTGTCAGCAGTCCAGTGAACCGGCTTCCCACCGGCGCAACCGGCTTCCCTTTCAACACCAGCTGCCGGTCCAGCAACGCTGAGAATGTATCCCCCGCCAGATTGCTTTCCGAGCTGATGGCGTGATCCAGCCGGACGGAGATCCGGGTTCCGACCGGGACAAAGACGGCTTCCTTGGCCACGGAATCCGCGGAGCCGGTGAGCCAGACCATCAGCAATGCGGCAAGACCGGTGGCGCCCAGCCCGGCGATCATTTTCCTGCCCGTTATTTTCCTGCCTGACATTTTCACTCCTGTCATTTTCAACTCCGACATCGCAACTCCGACATGGCAATTCCCACATGGGCACTTACGACATGAGGTTCATCCCGCGAGCCGGTCCATGCACTCAGCGAGGAGGAAACGAAGCACATGGACCGTCAAATACGCGACAACTACTACCGGACATCCAGCGCAGAGCGCAGTGGCAGATCGCGCGTCTTCGGCGTGGCCACGTAGCCGGCGATCCGGTCCTTATGAATCTAATTGACGACGATTTCGGTCGGCTGGCTAAACCCTTGCCGATAAAACTGCACTGGCTCAAACAGGGTCTTATCCTTCTTTTCCACCTTGCGGTCATCGGCGATCAGGTCCACGGTGTAGCGCTGCCGTTTCTGGTCTGTCTTTTTCAATTGCAACAGCAGAGGACCCACGCGTTGTGGCTTGCTGGTCTTGCGCAGGTCAAAGGCGTAGTAATCGCGCTCGCCGACGAGTTGCAACGTCTCCAACTCCTGCTGGTTGTGGGCCACCATTTCACTCTGCACACCCAGTTCACCGATCACTTCCTCCAGATCCGAACGCGCCGAGGCCAGTTCATCCCTCGTCTGGCTGACATCCTCGCGGACCTCGACCACATCATAGGAAATCGTTCCGACTGCTCCCCGGGTCCGGTCCTGTTCCACCTGCAGCAATCCCAACTGGCTGTTGAAGACCTCGGCGGTGGCTTGCGCGCGCTGCGCCAGGTCACCGGAGGCCTTCCGGGTCATCTGCAAATCACCCTGCGCCTTGCCCAGCACGTTCCTGGTTTCAGCCATGTCGCCTTCCAGCACGGCGAACCGCTTTTCGGTGCCACCCAGATGCATCTGAATCCGGCCCACCGTCTGCTCCTGCATCACGACACGGCTGTCCAGCCCGCTCTGCATCTCGCGGATCGTCTGTGCGAGCCACCAGGAATAAAACCCTTCGGCCGTGGCGGCCACAAAAAGAATTCCAACCAGCAGGGCCATGATCCGGATCTTTCTCTCCGGGTCCACCCCTGGTTGAAAAGTCTCCGTTTCCAGGCGATTCCGAGATTCCTGCTCATCAAAAATTCCACCGGGGGAAGGCGTGATACTCATGGCCGTGCTCCTTTCCGGTCCTCTGCACGCAGGGTGGGGACCCGCTCGACTAGCTTTACCTTCCTGTATTGGAGACGCCGGAGGTGATCTGTGTACCGGAACCACTATTCAGGTTCGGCACCAGGACCCGCAGCACTACGGAGCGGTTCTGCGCTCTGCCTTCGGTGGTGTCATTCGATGCCACCGGCCGGTCTTCTCCAAAACTCATTTTGTGTACGCGGTGCATCGGAACTTCCCGGTCCACCACCAAGTAACGAAGAACGGAATCCAGGCGGCGCTCGCCCAGCCGGATGTTGTAAAGAGGATCGCCGGTTGCATCGGTCCGTCCTTCCAGGACCAGAACGGCATCCGTATTCCCCCTCATCGCCTCCGCGATCTGGTTCAGCACGGGTTTCTGATCTTCTTCGATTGTTGCACTGCCGAAACGGAATGGAATCAAATCCTCGCTGACGGCAGAATAGCTATTGCGGTTCTGAAACTTCTCGTCCAGCGTCATCACCTGTCCGGCGGCTTGATCTGCTCTCGCCTGGGCGCCTTGTCCGGCCCGCATCGCCTCGCCGGCTTTTTCGTCGGTTGCCTCCAAGCCCCGGCCCAATGACCCGATCTCTTCAGATTGTTCCCGCGTCACGCCGCCCAGTTCATTGATCTGGTTTGCGTTGGCCTCGATGCCACTTTGCTGGTCATCCATGCGGGCCGGAAGTTCTGTGGATCGGGCGCTGACCTGATCGCGAACATATCGCCGCGTCGAGCAGCCGACCGTAACCGCCGCCAACAAAACCACTCCCAATCCCAATTTCGCGTACCAGTTGATTCTCTTGCTCATTTTTTCCTCCCTGGTTGATCCCTTGAGGGACAAGGTAGTTCCCCCCGGAAACCTCGCCCCTCTTCAGGACTTGCGATGTCGCTAGCCCTTGAACTAGCACGCGCTTCATTAAAGTGCAATTTGAAATCCAAACGGAAACTTTACCCTAACCCAATCTTTATCAGCTTGTTACACAGCCAAACCGGCAGACCCTATTCTAGGGAATAGAACCCGTTTCGGGAATAAATTCCCTGATATTCCCAGTGTCCGGAAAGGTACCCGCTGCTCTCGGCAATCAGAGCATCGCCGAAATGACCGGCGGGGGAGGCCGTTCGGGCATCTTCGGCATCGGGATATCCGGACCGCTCATAGGGACAGGACTGATTGGAAATGAAAAATATTCCACTACGAGAGGTGGATCGCAAAGCGCGTGGAGTCATTCGCAAGCTCAAACCCGGTGTGGATTTCTGGAAGGCCGGCAGCCACGCCGGACAGCCCGCTACCCAGGATCTGATTCGCTTGACTTGCCTACTCCGCGGAAGGCGGGGCGGACCGCTGTGCGCCCGCTTCGTCGCCTCCTGCCAGAGCATTCGTTTCCATCTATTGTTCGGGCGATTGCCCAGGCGATTGTTCGGGAACCATCTGTGGCATCTTCCATAAATAAACGGTCCCTGCAAGGATCGCGCCCGTGGCGATCACGCCACCTTCGGGACCGTACGCCCCGCCATGGAGCCATTCCATGCCTGCAACCGGAACCGCCCTCCATCCCGGCTCCATCAGTTCCAGCCCGCTCACCGGGAATCCGATCAACACCATCGTCCAGTTCCAGGAGAAGTGCAGTCCAATGGGAAGCCAAAGGGCTCGGGTCCTCAGGTAGGCGACCGCAAGCAATACGCCTGCCAGCACTGTATTCAAGGTGCTCAAGGCGGTGGAGGACGGATTGTCCAGATGAACCCCGCCGAATATGACCGATGAAATCAGGATCGCGCCAGCCCCGCCCACCCCTTCCACAAGTCTCTGGAAGGGGTATCCCCGGAAAAGAATCTCCTCGTTGGCGGCGGAGAGGACCAGGACCAGCGTGCCTGTAATCAATACACCGGCGCCGCCCATCACCGGTACGGATTTTTCAAATGTTACGAGGCCAAGTGAGAACTCCGTCGCACCGATCGCGATCTGCAGCAGGACCCCCATCAACAATCCGGAAGCCAGTTCCCTGCCCGTCCGCCGGTCTATCTGCAACCCGATGGTGTGAAATGCTCTTCGGTCCAGGAGACGGACGAATACCCAGCTAACGCCGAGAATGGAGATCGCCAGAACTCCAGCTTGAACGGGAATAGTCGGCAGAGGAAACAAGCTCGCGGCCAGCCAGGAGAGGGCGATGACCGCGATCAAAAAAAATATGATGAAGAGAATGAAGCGCCATCCGGACCGCAGTCGTCCATCCGGCAGAAGAAATATTCTGGTCATGAAATCGTGCATAGATCGCAGCGGCAGATTCCTATAAATCAAACAGGGCCGCATCGGTGGTAGGTTCTGGTGGAGGTTTCAAACCCTGAAATGATCGGCCTTCCATTCCCGGATCAATTTCTTGATCGCCTTCCGGTCAGTGATGTTTTCCGAGAGGGCCTTGCGGGCCAGATCTGGCAACTCACCATCGCTGGCAAATCGCAGCGCAATCAGCTGATCCGGCGAGAACTCCTGGATGCGGGATTGCAGATCCGCCGACAGCAGCTTTTCCATGCGCAACCGCTCTTCCAGGCGTATCACCCGGTCCTGCGCCTTCAACGCGAATACGCGCATGCAGAAAAACAGGATCAATTGCGCAATCGCCAGCAGGAAAAATATACCTGCGTCCACGGAAAAATTCTGAATCAGACGAACTAACGACCAGATGAGAAAAATGCCGAGGATGCCGAATGCAACGATGTGATAAGCAGGCACGAACCTGGCATGATTTTCAAAGTTTTGCGGTTGCGATTGCGCCATGGAAACCTCCCCGATCTGACAAACAACATATTTGGATTCAATTGACTGCGGCCACTATACGACGGAATGGCTCAACAATCAACCGTGAAGTTTTTCGCCGCCGAGTCGTGCACCTTGAGACCCGAAGCATTGACTCGGACCGGTAAGACCGTGGCGCCTTCCCGGCGCAGAACATCTTCCAATTTTTTTCTATTTGAAGGAGTTACAAGAAAGGCGACGCAGCCTCCACCGCCCGCCCCGCAGGCCTTGGCGGCACGTGCGCCGTGGCGGCGGGCAATGCGGATCAGGTCTTCGATCTGCGGCGTGGTAATACCCGGCCAGGCCCTCTTGCGGGCCTTCCAATCCGCATCGAGAAGCTTTTCGACGCAGTCCCAGTCGGCTCGGCAGAGGGCGTCGCGCATCTCGGCGGCAATGGCGGCTATACGATCGAAATGTCTGATTACAGTACGGTTGCCGTCAATATGCGCCTTCTCGACCTCCCAGTTATTGATCCCGGAATTTCTCGTCTGGCCGGTATAGATCAATACAAGCCGCGAGTCGAACTCCGCAGCGCGAACCTTAAGTCTTTCCGGATGAATTCCTTGCGCGGTCAGATGCATCGACTGGACACCCCCGAAAACAGCGGAGTAATAGTCCTGCTCCCCGGCGGGAACACGGAGAACCTGGGATTCGACGTTGCGGGACAGCTCGATAAGCTGATTATTATTCAATCGCTTAGAGGTGAAGCGGCGCAGCGCGCCGCAGATGGCGATGGTCAGCGCGGAGGAGCCGCCGAGGCCGGCGCCGGCTGGGGACTCGGAGTTGGTTTCGAGTGTCAAGCCGTGCTCGGACTCAAATTGCCTGACGAGCAGGGCGGGAAGCGGAAGAGAAAAACGGCGGGCGGCGAGTAGATCCCGCAGAGAGGAAAAGGTTTCCCGGAGGCCGAGGTCACGGGATATCAGCTCTATTTTCTTGTCTTTACGGCTGGTGATGCGGCAGCGGGCAAAACAGTTGATGGCGGCGTTGACGGTTTGGGAGTTCTCGTGAAACAGGTAGAGCGGCCAGATGTCGAGCGTCCCGCCGGCCAGGTCCACGCGGGTGGGAGCGGTTGATTCGACCACTAAGGGAGATTTCATTTCCGGGGCTCGGAATCCTCGTCAGAATCCAACGGTTCGGAGCTATCAACTGGCACGCAAGACGTTCAACTGACGTGCAAATGGGCAACTGACACGAAAACGGGGATCAGGCAGCCTTGCCGTGGCACTTCTTGTATTTCTTGCCGCTGCCGCAGGGACAGGGGTCGTTGCGGCCGACTTTATCGCCCTTTCGGACGACGGTTTTCGAGCCCGCATCGGACTCGTCGCCGCCGCCGGTCAGCTTGAGGTCGTCCTGCTTGCGCTGCTGCTGCCTCTCGATCTCCTTCACCTTCTGCTCTTCCTGGACCGGTTGCAGGAGGAACAGCAGACGAAGCGCTTCCTCGTCGATGCTGTCCATCATCTCCTGGAACATGGCGAAGGACTCTTTCTTGTATTCGGTCAGAGGATCGCGCTGGCCGTAGCCACGCAGACCGATGCCATCCTTGAGGTCGTCCATGGCGAGCAGGTGGGTCTTCCACTGCGCATCGACGACCTGGAGCAGAATGATGCGCTCGAAGTAGCGGAGCGCTTCGGGCTTGAGCAGAGCTTCCCTCTCTTCGTATTTCTTGTGGACGCGATCGACGATGGCGGCGATCAGATCTTCGTGGTTCAGTCCAGTATCCAGGAGTCCATCGGCGCGGAGATCGACGCCGAACTGACCGAAGACGGCGTTGCGCAACCCGGTCCTGTCCCACTGATCGGGGTGCGCGATCTTGGGGCAGAACTGCTCCACCATCTGCGCAACGATCTCATCGGCCAGAGAGAGCACGTAATCGCGATGGTCTTCGTTTTCGAGCAACTGGCGGCGGAGCCCGTAGATACCCTCGCGCTGCTTGTTCATCACATCGTCGTATTCGAGCAGGTGCTTGCGGGCCTCGAAGTTGCGGCCTTCGACCTGTTTCTGCGCGGCCTCGATGCGCTTGGTGATGAGGCCGGATTCGATGGGGATGCCTTCCTCCATGCCGAGCCGCTTCATGATGCGGCTGATGCTGTCGCTGGCGAAGATCCGCATCAGATCGTCTTCCAGCGACAGATAGAAGCGCGAGCTGCCGGGGTCGCCCTGGCGGCCGGCGCGGCCGCGCAACTGGTTATCGATGCGGCGCGACTCGTGGCGCTCGGTGCCGATGATGTGCAGGCCGCCGAACTCCAGTATCTTCTTGCGCTCCGGCTCAATCTGAGGAAGGAAACGGGCGATGGCGTCGCGCATCTGCTCCGGGGTGGCCGCTTCCGGCGTGATGTTCTGCTTGCGGAGATAGTCGCGGGCGAGAATCTCCGGGTTGCCGCCGAGCAGAATGTCGGTACCGCGGCCGGCCATGTTCGTGGAAATAGTAACGGCGCCCGGCGCGCCGGCCTGTGCAACGATGTCGGCTTCCCGGGCGTGCTGCTTGGCGTTGAGAACGTTGTGGCGGATGCCGGACTTTTTCAGCGTCTCGGCGAGCCGCTCGGATTGCTCCACTGAGGTGGTGCCGACCAGCACGGGCTGGCCTTTTTCATGCAGTTCGCGGATCTCCTCCACAACGGCGTTGAGCTTCTCGCGCTCGGTCCGGTAGACGACGTCCGGGTACTCCAGACGCAGCAGCGGTTTGTTGGTGGGAATGACGGCGACATCGAGGTTATAGATCTTCTGGAACTCGGCGGCCTCGGTCTCCGCCGTGCCGGTCATGCCGGAAAGCTTGCCATACATACGGAAGTAGTTCTGGTAGGTAACGGTGGCAAAGGTCTGTGTCTGCCGCTCAATCTTGACGCCTTCCTTGGCCTCCACGGCCTCGTGCAGCCCGTCGCTCCAGCGCCGGCCCGGCATCATGCGCCCGGTGTACTCATCAACGATGACGACTTGATTGTCGAGGACAACGTACTCATCGTCCTTTTCATAAAGAACATAGGCCTTCAGCAACTGGCGGATGGATTCGTTCTTGACCCAGCGCTGCTCGGCGATCTTGGGGATGCGTTGGATGAGGTTGTCCAACTCTTCTCCGGAAAGCCCGGAGCGCTCCTCGACAAGCCGGGTCGTGTGCTCGATGTCGAGGATCGAGAAGGAGTCGTAGTTCTGCTGCAGCGCGCGGATGGCCTCGGTTTTCTGCTCCGCGCCGAGCGAATCGTCCTGCTCAATCTCTCCGATCTGCCAGGCCAGCTCGGCCCGGGCCAGCTCATCCATCAGGGCCGGAGCCAGCACCTCGCGGCCCAAAGAGTTGAGATCGACGATGTGGTTCTTCTCATTGACGGTGAAGTAGAGCGGCTCCAGCAGCTCACGCTCGAAATCACCGCCGACACGGCGCTCCATCCGGTTGACGATGGTCTTGATCTCGGGGTTTTCCAGCAGCTCCATCAGGGGCTTGAACTTGGGCGCGGCACGCGTGGCCTGCACGATCTTCTGCGCGGCCAGTTCCTGGTCGTCCTCGTCGTCGCTGTCGAGCAGCTTCCTGGCGTCGGAGACGAGCTGGGCGACAAGACCGAGTTGCTTGCTGACCAGCCGCTCGACGACCGGCCGCAGTTCCTTATAGAAAACCGGGGCGTGGTGCTCGGCCGTGCCGCTGATGATGAGCGGCGTGCGAGCCTCATCGATGAGAATGGAATCGACCTCGTCCACGATGGCGTAGTTGTGGCCGCGCTGGACGCAATCGATGAGACGGAACTTCATGTTGTCGCGGAGATAGTCGAAGCCGAACTCGCTGTTGGTGCCGTAGGTGATGTCGCAGTTATAGGCCTCGCGGCGCTCGCGGTCATCGAGACCGTGGACGATGACGCCGACGGTCAGGCCCAGGAACTGGTAGATGCGGCCCATCCACTCGGAGTCGCGGCGTGCCAGATAGTCGTTGACGGTAACGATGTGAACGCCCTTGCCGGGCAGAGCGTTGAGATAGGCGGCGAGCGTGGCCACCAGCGTCTTCCCCTCGCCGGTCTTCATCTCGGCGATCTTGCCCTGGTGCAGGACCATGCCGCCGATCAGCTGCACGTCGAAGTGGCGCATGTTCAGCGTGCGGCGGCCGGCTTCGCGGACGACGGCGAAGGCTTCAACGAGCAGATCGTCGAGGGTGGCGCCTTGGGCGAGGCGGTCGCGATATTCAACGGTCTTCCCGGCCAGCTCGGCATCGGAGAGCTTTTCGACCGAGGGCTCCAGCTCGCCGATGGCGGCGACCAGCGGCTTCATCTTCTTCACCTCGCGGTCATGCTTGGTGCCGAATAGTTTGGTGAGCAGGTTACCGATCATAGAAGTATTGTCGACCTAATCTTTCATTATAAGGGGCTTGCAGGCAATCGACAAGAACCCGAGCCTTTCCCGATAGTGTCCTAAATGTGTGTTGGTGGGATATTCAGATCCAATAAACTTGTGGCATCCCTCACTGATACTGAATAAAATGAGATTCTTTGGGAAGGCTCCCAGTCAGCGGGCATGCGTATGGGTTCCGCAGTGGATAAATTGTTGCGAACTATGCAGCGAGATTCAATGTGCTCTCGAAGGGATTGATTAAAAGCCTGCATGCCAATAAACCTGAGCGGGGGTATCCCGTGGCCGCTCTTGCCCTGCACTGCGCTTATTATAAATTCTGCCGGATTGATGGCAAACTCCAGATTACGCCAGCAATGGAGGCGGGAATAACAGATCACGTTTGGACTATCTAGGAAGTATTGAACGCCGGTGCATAGGAGGGATTCCCGAATGTTGAAAAAGACCCATTCACTCGATTTGGTATTTTTATCGCCCTATCCGCTAAAGAAAGGCGGCTTGCCAGGTCATGCCAACGCAAATGTAATGGTCAAATGGTCTACTAGAAGGGAGGAGAGCGGGCCTCCGCTAATCTCCCCCGATTGCGTTAGCCTCAGAGAACTAGAGCATGAGATTGACCGACTACATGAAGAATTGGAGGAGATCAGAAAGGCAGGCAAGCGGAGATTTTCCTTACACGATGAACGTGAAGAGGAATGGCGCAAAGAATTCAGAGGAAAACGGTCAAGCTAAAAGACCCCATTACCTCCAGTCAGAAAGGCGGAGTTGAAAGGGAATTTTTGAGACGCGGTTCACCAGAATTTAAAAAGGCGGAATTGGAGGTGCTCAGAGAAGAGCTTAAACGGGACGAGGAATTCTTGGCATTCCTAGAGGACCCACAGACGAAAATTTTCAGTAACGGCGTTCAGGAGGATACTCAAACGTTAAAAGAAAAATATTGCGAGATGATCAAAGACCTGAAGGAATTGATTGAAGCTTGTCAGCAGGACTGAGCAACACATAATTAGGACACTGCCACCTTTCCCGGCAAGCAGGAGGCAGGCGCCGTGGCTCGCCCGGGTGAGGAGGCAATTGCGGAGCTTTGGGACGTGGGGTACAGGGGATTCCTTCTGAATAAAACAATCAGGATAGATTGACGTTGATGGACTTGACCTGCGTATAGCCGAGCAGGTCGGCGAGGCATTCCTCGCGTCCGATGCCACTCTGCTTGACGCCGCCAAACGGAACGCCAGGAAAATGGCGGCTGGCGTCGTTGATCCAGATATAGCCGGCTTCGATCCGCTGCGCGAGGCGGAAGGCGCGGGGGAAGTCGCGGGTCCAGATGCTGGCGGTGAGCCCGTACATCAGACCGTTGGTGAGCCGGAGCAGTTCTTGCTCATCGCTCCAGGTGAGGACCGCCTGGACCGGGCCGAAGATCTCCTCCTGAGCAATCCGCATGGAGGGATCGACGCCATCGAAGATGGTGGGAAGGATGAACAGGCCGTCGGCAAGCTCGGGTTGCGGGGGGCGGGTGCCGCCAGCGACGAGGGTGGCGCCCTCGTTTTTGGCCGAGTCGATGTAAGACATCACGCGGTCAAAGTGGCGGCGGGAGACCAGGCAGCCCATCTCGGTGGCCTCGTCGGTGGGAAGGCCGATGCGGGCGGTGGCGACCTTTTCGAGCAGGCGGGTCATGAAGGCGTCGTGAATGTCGGCGTGGAGAAACAGGCGCGTGGTGGAGCCGCAGGACTGGCCCTGGGACCAGCAGTAGTTCATCCCGTTGAAGGCGCCGGCGGCAGCGGCTTCGAGATCGGCGTCGGGGAAGACGATCATGGGGTTCTTGCCGCCTAGCTCGAGCGAGACGGTCTTCAGAGTGTCGGCGGCAAGATGAGCGATGGCGCGGCCGACCTCGATGGAGCCGGTGAAATGAATCCGGCGGACCAGAGGGTGCTTGACGAGCGGCTCGCCAGTTCCTCGACCGTCACCACAAAGGATGTTGACGACGCCGGGCGGAAAGATTTCCTTCACGTCATGCGCCATCTCCAGGGCCGAGAGCGGGGTCTGCTCGGGGGGCTTCAGCACCAGCGTGTTGCCGGCAATGAGCGGGGCGGCGAGACGGGCGGCGAACATGATGGGATGGTTGAACGGGATGATGCGGCCCACGACGCCGAACGGTTCGCGCAGGGTGAAGTTGAAGGTGCCGGAGTTGGCGGGGATGGTCTCGCCTTTGATCTCGGGCGCGAGACCCGAGTAGTAGTCGATGAGATTCGCGGCGGAGGCAACGTCCTTCCGCATGGCCTGGAGCGGGCTGCCAAGATCGAGCGCGTCGAGCAGGGCGTACGTCTCGGCACGGGAGCGGAGACGGTCGGCGAAGCGGCGGCAGAAGGCGGCTCGCTCCACGGGGGTGCGCTCGCGCCAGCCGGGCAGGGCGGCGTGGGCGGCCTGCACGGCGCGGTCCACGTCGCGACCGTCGCAGTCCGGAACATCGGCAAGGTGCTCGCCGGTGGCCGGGTTGGTGGTGGCGAAGACGCCACCGGTCTCCGAAGCCACGAGTTCGCCGTCAATCAGGCAGAGATATTCATTGCGCAGTACAGCGGCGGGACTCGGAGCAAGGGGTGGTTGCGGCTGGCTCATCGGACGATCTCTCCAGGCGATTTTTCCAATCCCGTGTGCCGCGCCGGGAGCTGAGTCCAGGCGCGCGACGGCCGGACGGGAGTGAAATGATACCATAGCCGTTTTCCGGGCGCGGCGGGAGGCCACACTGACCGTCCGAAGGACGCGTGACGATGTCCGGCCGGGGGCAGGAGGATTGATGCGGGATAGCGTGGCAAGGCTGAATAAAGAGATTGTCGATTGCCGGAGGTGTCCGCGACTGGTGGAGCATCGGGAGCGGGTGGCGCGGGAGAAGCGGCGGGCGTATCGCGATTGGGAGTACTGGGGCAAGGCCGTGCCGGGCTTTGGCGATGCGGAGGCGCGGCTGCTGATCGTGGGGCTGGCTCCGGGGGCGCATGGGTCGAATCGCACAGGACGGATGTTTACGGGAGACAGTTCGGGGGACCTGCTCTACCGGACATTGTACGAGACGGGGTTTGCGTCGCAGGCGCTGGCGGAGTCGCGCGAGGATGGGATGCAGTTGCACGATGCGTTCATCACGGCGCGGGCGCGGTGCGCCCCGCCGGACAACAAGCCCCGACCCGAAGAGTACCGGAACTGCCAGCCGTTTCTGGAAAGAGAGCTGAAGCTCTTAAAGAACGTGCGAGTAGTGGTGGCGCTGGGGCGGATCGCGATGGACGGGTATCTGGGGATATTGCAGGCCGAGGGGAAGATCGGGTCGCGGAGCGAATACCGGTTCGCCCATGGAGCGGTCTACCCAATGGAGCCGCCGCTGCCGGCGCTGGTTGTGTCCTATCATCCGAGCCGACAGAATACGCAGACGGGAAGGCTGACCGAAGAGATGTTTCTGCAGGTGTTCCGTGAGGCGCAAAATATAGTAAAGTAATAATTTAAGTAACCCAGATACCTGTAACATAAATAAATGCATAATTGTCTTATTGATGCCACTCGATAGGTGAAGGTCCCGGCAGTGGCTGAAGCCCGGACTCTTCCTGCGAGCATACTCGAATCGGCCACCGACCCTGGCAAATCACTGGGTTGTGGCCGGTCCGGACAGCTTGGTGATGACGACGTGCCAGACACCGGGACCCCTCAGTGGTGATGGAAACTCTCACTGCGAGCGGCACAAAATATGGGCATGGTGAATGCGGAGTATGCCAACAGCGCCGAGTACCGGCAGTTCTGGGCCGATCTGAACACCGGCAAGTTCCATACGGACGAGTTCAAACGCATCGGCAAGGGCGGCAAGGAAGTCTGGATTCAGGCGTCCTACAACCCGATCATGGACCAGAATGGCAAGCCTTTCAAGGTGGTCAAGTACGCCACCGATATCACTGCAGCGGTCGAGCTCAAAAAAGGCATGGTGATAAAGGTAGAGGCAATGAAGAAGAACATCACCAACCTGGCTTCTTCTTCAGAAGAGCTCAACGCCATCAGCCAGCAGATGAGCGCCAACGCGGAAGAAACCAGCGCTCAGGCAACGGTCGTCTCCGGAGCGTCCGAGGAGGTGAGCAAAAACCTCCAGACGGTTTCCACCGGGACCGAAGAGATGATGGCGTCCATCAAGGAGATCGCAAAAAATGCCAACGAGGCCGCCAAAGTCGCGACTTCGGCCGTGCAGGAAGCCGAGAACACCAATGCGACGGTTACCCGGCTGGGCGAGAGCAGCGTGGAGATCGGAAAGGTCATCAAGGTGATCACTTCGATCGCGCAGCAGACCAACCTGCTGGCTTTGAACGCGACCATCGAAGCAGCCAGGGCCGGTGAAGCCGGCAAGGGTTTCGCGGTTGTCGCCAACGAGGTGAAGGAGCTGGCGAAGGAAACGGCCAAGGCTACCGAAGAGATCGGACAGCAGATCCAGGCGATCCAGCACGACAGCACGGCCGCCGTGGAAGTGATCGGGCAGATTGCGTCGGTCATCAATCAGATCAACGAAATCTCGACCACCATTGCATCGGCGGTAGAAGAACAGGCAGCCACGACCACCGATATCGGCCGGAACGTGAACGAGGCGGCCTCGGGAGGCGGGGAGATCGCCCGCAACATTCTGGGTGTGGCGGAGGCGGCACAGAGCACGACCGCCGGCGCAGCCAATACACAACAGGCCTCGGCGGAGTTGTCTCGCATGGCTGCCGAGCTGCAGGATGTCGTTTCAAGTATCCAGACCTAGAAACCGAAAGTGGAACCGATGATCGACAACACCAAACAGCTGTACGGCCTCGGAGTCAGTTTCCGGCATGCTCCGGCGGCCGTCAGAGAGAAACTCGCCTTCAACGGAGAACAGGCTGCCGCTTTGCTGCAACAAGTGGCAGCCGAATCTCCCGGGACCGAGGCGCTGATCCTCTCCACCTGTATCCGAACCGAGTTCTACCTGGCAGCTCCAGCGAATCAATGCACCTACGAAAGATTCCGCAACAGGAAATGATGGCCGCAGGAAGCGAATGCGTCTAATTCCGGTGTGCAGGAATAAAATCCTATGAATCCAGGCGGACAAGTCAAACGGGCGCGGCAGATGGGGAAACTGGGCAGCCAGATGATTCGCACGAGCATCTGCTACCGGCCATCCTCCATGTCCGATACGGGAATCCACCAGATGGTGGAACAGATGGGCGCAATGCCTGGAGATGTGGCCAGAGCGGGCGAAGATTACTTCCTGGAGCAGTATATCTCGCTTGACTTTCGTCCTGAATTGATTGAGCCGGTCAAGAATCGGCTGGGTGCTCTTACTGACGCTCTGTTCGAACCGTTTCAAAAACCGTTACTATTCTCCATGGGGAACAAGCAGATGGATCAGAAAGTGAAGCAGGTCCTGGGACCCGATCGCTGGGCTTTCCGGATGGCCGGCCCGGCGAGCCGCCGCAAGCAATTTTTAGCCGATGGAGCTTTTTCAATGGGAGCAGGAAGGCAAAACGGGCCGGGTCTGGCTGGAGTAAGGACAACTACGACAAGGAGAACATCATGATCACGGTTGGAATGAATTACCAGGTGCACCAAGGAAAGGAAAGTCCGTTCGAGCAGAAATTCGCTCTGGTACTCGAGGCCATGCAGGGCATCGACGGCCACGTGGCAACACAGCTCTACCGGGACGTTGCCCGGAATACCTCCTACCTGGTCATTTCGGAATGGAATAACCGCGAGGCGTTCGACAATTTCGTCTCCTCCGAAACATTCCGAAAAGTAACCGCCTGGGGTAAGGCCAACATTCTGGCGACTCGTCCCACCCACAATGTTTACGGCGAAGAAGCAAGCGGCCAGCCGGGGCGATGAGACCCTGGACAGGCTGACGGCAAAGTCCCTGGTCTTTGCCCGCGTGGAGCCACAGCAAAAACTCGAAATCGTCGCCTCCCTCATCCGTCTGGGGCACTTCTGGCCGTTACCGGCGATGGCGCCAATGACGCCCCGGCCCTGCGGGCAGCTCACATCGGCGTCGCGATGGGCAAACGCGGAACCGACATCGCGCGGGAGACCTCCGACCTCATCGTCACCGACGACAACTTTTCCTCCATCGTTGACGGCATCGAGGAAGGCCGCGTTGCTTATGCAAACGTGCGTAAGGTCATCTTTCTGCTCATCTCCACCGGAGCCGCGGAGATCATCCTGTTCCTTCTTTCCATCATGGCGGGTCTGCCTCTTCCGCTTCTTCCGGTACAACTGCTGTGGCTGAACGTGGTTACCAACGGCATCCAGGATGTTGCGCTGGCTTTCGAACCGGCCGAAGGCGGAGAGTTGCTCCAACCTCCGCGGCCACCCCGGGAGTCGATCTTCAACCGGATGATGATCGAACGAACGCTGCTTTCGGGTGCCGTGATCGGAGGCACAACCTTCTTTGTTTTCCGATGGATGCTGGAGGCGGGCTGGACCGTGGACAGCGCGCGCAACGGGATCCTGTTATTGATGGTCCTGTTTGAAAATATTCAGGCAGGCAACAGCCGGTTGGAGACCCGGTCCCTGTTCGGTCTGGGACCATGGAGAAATCCTCTTCTCTTCCTCGGAACCGCGGCGGCGCAACTGATCCATATCGGCGCCCTGTATACACCGGGCCTTTCGGAAGTTCTGGAAGTGCAGCCGGTATCGTTGCGGGAATGGGCGATCCTGCTCGCACTGGCCCTTCCTCTGTTCCTGACCATGGAGATCGACAAGCTCATCCGCAGGAAGTACTCATCCAGGAGCAACACGAAAATCCCAGCCCCCGGCTAGGCCGGGGATATCCCCTCTTCTCGAATAGTCCGGCAGCGGATTCGCTTCCTCGTCTCTTCCTCGCGAAAGACGCCGATTCACAAAATCGTTCAGCCACCGGCCGAAAAAACTTTCGCCCGCGCTTCCCTTCCCTTACCCTCGGCGGTTACAATTCGAGCTTTCGATTGTAAACTTTTACAAATAGGGAAATCCGTAGCGAGGACAACCATGAAAGCAATCCGCATCCATGCCCATGGCGGCCTGGACCAAATTCATCTGGATGATCTGGAGGCGCCGAAACCTTCGCCGGGCCAGGTGCTGGTGGAAATGAAGGCATCCGCTCTCAACATGCTGGACCTGTGGGTTCGCAGGGGAATTCCCGGCGTTCCCCTGCCCGTAACGCTCGGCAGCGATGGCGCCGGTGTTGTCCGTGAGACGGGGAGCGGAAACAGCCGCTTCCAGCCGGGCGATGAAGTGCTGGTGCAGCCCGGCTACGGATGCGGCGTATGCAATGCCTGTTTACAGGGAAAAGAACATTACTGCAATCGGTACTCCATCCTGGGCGAGCACTCCGATGGAGTGCAGGCACAATTCGTTGTGCTCAATGAAAAACAGTTGATACGGAAGCCCGGCAACATCTCATTCGAGGAGGGCGCCGCGATTCCGCTGGTCTTTCTCACGGCCTGGGAGATGGTCGTGAACAAAGGAGGCGTACAGCCCTGGAACACGGTCCTGGTGTGGGGAGCTTCCAGCGGAGTGGGCAGCGCCGCGGTTCAGATTGCAAAGGCATATGGCGCGCGAGTGATCACGACGGCGGGAACAGAGAAACTCGAAAAAGCAAAGGCTCTCGGCGCCGATGTTGTGCTGGACCACTACCGGCAGGACATCGCGAAGGAGATGAAACAGATCACCGGCGGCGCGGGCGCGGACCTGGTCATCGATCACAACGGCGTCAAGACCTGGCAGGCCAGCCAGCGTAGCCTCGCCAGAGGGGGAAAGTTGGTGATCTGCGGCTCCACCACCGGACCGGAGGTCCAGATGGATCTCCGCTTTCTCTATATCCGCCAGCAGTCGATTTTGGGCTCCACGATGGCTTGTGGAGGAGATCTGTATCCGATCCTCCAATTGGTGGAAGCAGGCCGGCTGCGTGGAGTGGTGGACCGGGTATTCCCTTACACACAAGTGGCGCAGGCCCACGAATACCTGGAATCGGGACAGCACTTTGGCAAGGTCGTGGTCAGTTTTTCTGAAAGTTAGCCCGGAGCCGGTGTCTTGATCAGCCAGCTGGAATGATCCTGATCACGTCATTTTCGATGGAGCCGAGGACCGGCTGCAGCAACGCGTGCTCCAGCCGCCCCCCCCAGCTACGAGAAGGTATCTACTCTTCGATCGGCTCGGCTTCATCTCTCAGTTCAGCTCAACCGGGAGTACACCAACCGCACGGGCTGCTCCACCGGCACAGGACGCTGTGGCATCTGCAAGACCTTGCTGACTCGCATCCTGCGGGCGGCATCGAGCACCTCGTTCATCTCCTGCAACCCAAGACCGGTAAACGCATCCAGCAACTGGCTGCCGATCGGATCCACGAAAGGGTTCACGCCATTCCTCTTTGCTCCCCTGAACATCGGCAGCAGTTCGGATACATCGATCTCCAGCATCTCGGCAAACCGCGACAGCATCAGCGGCCCGGGCAGAAGACGGTCATTTTCTATCCGGGAAAGGTAGGTGCGGGGAATCTCCAGTTTTTCGGACATCTCCACCTGGGTCAGGCCCATGTTCTCGCGGCAGGTCCGGAGCTTTTTCCCGACGGCAACCTTACGATTCCGCGCCGCGCGACCGAGCCCGGAATCATCGAAATACTCAAAGTTATCGAACTCATCGAATTCGACATTATCGAGTTCTTTCTGCGCCGCAGCACGCAACGCAGCCTCCTTCAGCGGATTCGGCAAATCCTTGTGGCAGCGCCGGCACAGATCGGACTGCGTCCGAAACTGAACCAACGAACATCCCTGGCATCGAACCACCTCGCGCGGGGGCAGAGTAACTTCATGCGTGCTCGAATCAGGGGACGGATTTGCGTGGGGGGTAGTGGGTGTGGTTTCCAAAATACCAATTGAGTCAACTGTAACTCCCATGTCATCCTCCTTTTTTCAAATGGTGCCCGCATTCCTTCTGGCGGCTCGGCTAACCATCGATCTCCTGATTCGGCCCCGTTGCTCTGCGTCTCCCGGTTTCCCGGGGTTTGCTCTGAGCAGAAGTATTGGCTTCCAGGGAATAGGGTGTTCTATGGAACAAACACGGTCAATAGAACGAAAGTACTGATTTTTCCCCATGGTCCTATTGAGCAATCGGAGCTGGAAGGGAATGAACCGGATTGATTCGCTACAGGAAGGCACCGCAAAGGCAGATTCCATGGGGTTCGCGGGGATCAAATGGGAGGTGAGGCAGAGGGGATGAGCCGGAGGAATCAGCCGGGAAGCATCAGCCGCCGGGGGGTAGACGCTGCTGGCGGGGGTTCGGGGAGGGCCTGTGCGGTTAGGCGGCCGCCGGGGGTTAGGAGCCGGGGGCGCCGCTGGACATGGAGGCCAGGAATTCGGCGTTGCTCTTGGCCTTGGAGATCTTGTCCAGCAACAACTCCATCGCCTCGGTGGGCGAGAGCTGGTTCAGCACCTTGCGCAGCACCCAGATGCGGTTCAGCTCTTCCTTCGTCAGCAATAACTCTTCCTTCCGCGTCCCCGAGCGGTTGATGTCGATCGCAGGAAAGACCCGCTTGTCCACCAGCTTGCGGTCCAGAATGATCTCGCAGTTCCCCGTGCCCTTGAACTCCTCGAAGATCACGTCGTCCATGCGGCTGCCCGTCTCGATCAGCGCCGTCGCCACGATGGTCAGCGAGCCGCCCTCCTCGATGTTCCGCGCCGCGCCGAAAAACCGCTTCGGCCGCTGCAGCGCGTTCGAGTCCACACCGCCGCTCAAGACTTTCCCCGACGGCGGCACGATCGCGTTATAGGCGCGCGCCAGCCGCGTGATCGAGTCCAGCAGAATCACCACGTCCTTCTGATGCTCCACCAGCCGCTTGGCCTTCTCGATCACCATCTCGGCCACCTGCACGTGCCGGGAGGCCGGCTCGTCGAACGTGGAGCTGATCACCTCGCCATGCACCGATCGCTGCATGTCCGTTACTTCCTCGGGCCGCTCGTCGATCAGCAGCACGATCAGCACCACCTCCGGATGATTCGTCGTGATGGAGTTGGCGATCGATTGCAGCAGCATCGTCTTGCCCGTGCGCGGCGGCGCCACGATCAGTCCCCGCTGCCCCTTGCCCAGCGGTGTCAGCAGGTCCATCACACGGCCCGACAGGCTCCCTTTGCCGGTCTCCAGCGACAGACGCTCCTCCGGATAGAGCGGCGTCAGGTTGTCGAAGAAAATCTTGTTGCGCGCCTCCTCGGGCGACTCGAAGTTCACCGCCTCGATCTTCACCAGCGCAAAGTAGTTCTCGCCCTCCTTGGGCTGGCGGACCTGCCCGGAGATGGTGTCGCCCGTGCGCAGCTCGAAGCGCCGGATCTGCGACGGCGATACGTAGATGTCATCGGGCCCCGGCAGATAGTTGTAGTCCGGAGCGCGGAGGAAGCCGTAACCTTCCGGCAGGGTCTCCAGCACGCCTTCGGCGAAGACCAGGCCGTCCTTTTCCGCCTGGGCCTGCAGAATCCGGAAGACCAGTTCATGCTTCCGCATGGCAGTGGGGCTGGCGATGTTAAACTGCTTGGCGACCTGAGCCAGCTTGACGATGCTCTTTTTTTTCAGTTCACTGATCGTCATAGCTTTTGCCGCGTGTTTCATTCAGTAAAGGAGTGGGGAAATGGAGTAGGTGAATGGAATGGAGAGATTGTTATTTCCATCTGCGATTCGGGGGTCGAAGAACACGGCCTGAACAAGCTACCCTGCTCAAGCACGGCTGGAATGCAACCGAACAGTTTCTCTGTTTTCAGTCCTCGGTGAAAAAAGCCTGGAGGTTTGACTGCTGCGAATTCGTGCAGCAGTTGGGAGGGGACCAAACGATACCCACTAAGAGATAATCACTTGATCTACTCCGTTGTCAAGCAGGAAAATATATTTTCCACACGGACTGGATCTTCGGCAATCACGGCGAACCGTTCCAGCGGAAGGATGTGAGCCATTTGATCGGGTTGGACGACATCGGACTACTGGCGGCGGCTGCGACCGGCTTCCTGCTGTTTCAACGCTACCGGACGCTGCCGCGAAAACACAGGCTGCCGCGATACGGCATAGCGGGGGCTGTCCTGCTTTTCACAAGCCAATATCTGGCGCAGAGCGGAGTCGTTCCCGTGGGCCTGTATTTCACTCCCCTGGCATGGACCGGATATATCCTCTGGGTGGATGGAGCCATCTGGGCGCTGCGCGGGAACTCCCTGCTGCGGAATCATAGAAAAGAGTTCTTCTGGATGGCGGCCTGCTCGATTCCCCTGTGGCTCATCTTTGAAGCATACAATCTGCGACTGGACAACTGGCTTTACGTGGGCCTGCCACATAACTGGCTGGCCCGCCAGGTTGGATACGGCTGGTCGTTTGCCACCATATGGCCCTCCATCCTCGAAACCGCGACGCTGCTGCGGGCGATGGACTGGAACCTGCCGCCCGAGACGAAGAATCGAGCTGGAAATCCCTCCCTTTCCAGGTGGAAAGCGAACACGACGGTTGTAACGGGAATCCTGTTTCTGGTGGTTCCCCTCATCGTTCCAGCCGAGACCGGCGCGTACCTGTTCGGGGCGGTCTGGACCGGATTCGTCTTCCTGCTGGAGCCGCTCCATCTGCGGGCCGGAAGAGAGTCTCTGTTGCGGGACCTGATCGAGAGAGATACATCCCGGGCAAGGGCGCTGCTGTGGGCCGGGCTGATCTGCGGCATCCTGTGGGAGTTCTGGAACCACCTTGCCACGGCGCGCTGGGTCTATACATTTCCGATCCTCGAGGACTGGCGCATTTACGCCATGCCGGTCCCCGGCTACCTGGGCTTTCCGGCCTTCGCGCTGACGTGCTTCACGATGCTGGTGTTTGTGGCGCCGGTCGTCGACCGCCTGGGCCGTTTGGTGGGACGGGCGGCGGGGTGGAAATCGAAGCTGGATTGGAAGGTTTTTCAGCTGTGACCGATTTGGGCGGCAAAAATCCTACCGGGCAACAGCAAGCGACAATGAACAAAGGGAGACACTGGGGAGCATCTATTCCAGCTGGCCGCTGGCGATGGTGCGCAATTTGTCCAGCGACTCGTCGAAATCCAGCGTCTCGAACGAATCGACCGACCAGTCATTCTGATCCTGGATCACGACGGCGCGTCCGTAATAGCTTTCACCCAGCCGGGGCGCCGGTGAGAGCAACGCCGCGGCGGGTGGCGAAATCTCCGTCCACTCGTAATCGAACTCGATCTCCCGCCGGTTTTCTCCCTCATACTGTGCCCGGATACGGACGAGCCTTCTGCGCCCGGCACCGGCGGTGGAAACAATAGTCGTGTCTTGGCCGGTGTCCTGGCCGCTGTTCTGGCCGCTGTCCTGAGTGGCGAAAAAATTGGCGCCCAACGTTGTGAGAGTAACCCCGTCCTGCTGGCTCCAATCCCACAGCGAGGACCGGCGGCCCCGGCCTACGAATGAGCGGGGGTCATAGGAAACGTTGTCGTTGAATTGAATGTCGAAGGCAGGCGCGGCAAACGGCTCATGCGCGTTCATGGCCTGCTCGACGGCGTCGTCGCGCCGGCCGAGAAAACTCTGCAACAGAAGGAAGAGGCTGAGAAGTATGATTGTGATTCCCAGCGGGGAGAGGATTCTGGCCTTCCAGCCGGCCGTGGCCGCATCCGCCTGTTCGTTCATCTCCTGACTCCTGTGGCCGGTATTGGGGCACGAAAACAGTGCCAGCATACGGGCAGCGGACCGGCCAAGTCAATTCCACCCGCAGGGCAAATAATCGGTGCCGGGTCTGGCCCGAATCCGAGACTCCGCGTATCATCGTAATTTCCGGGTAATTCCTGGATAAATTCCGGATAATTTCCGGCAAATCCAGTGGTCGGACTGCGTTCGGCCAGCCAGAGGCAATGAATCCATGACCGCTGAAAGGTTGCCCATCCGAGAACTGCTCCACCGCATCGCGGGAGTGCGTCTGCTGGTGGTGGGCGATTACATGCTGGACCGGACCATCTCCGGAATGGCCGGGCGCATCTCACCGGAGGCGCCGACGCCGGTGGTGTTGGTGCAGGAGACCAAGGAGCAGCTCGGCGGCGCCGGAAACGTCGTTCGCAACATCGGGAGCCTGGGAGGCCGCGTGTGGTGCGCGGCGGTGGTGGGCGAAGACGAGCCGGGAAAGGTTCTGGAAAGCAGGCTGGAGACGGCTCGGGGCCGCGCGGCCTCACTGGTGATCCGCGAGCCGGACCGCCGGACCACGATCAAAACCCGCGTGGTCGCCGTGCAGCACGGGAAAGCCTCCGCGACCGGCATACCATACGGACACCAGCAGATGCTGCGGCTGGACGAGGAAACGCCGCACCCCATCTCAGATGCGACCGCAGCGAAGATTTTGGAATTTGCCTCCAGCGCGCTCGGCGAAGTGCAAGCCGTGGTGGTCTCCGATTACGCGAAGGGCGCCGTAACTCCCGCGCTGCTGCAGGAGATACTCGGCCTGGCTCGCAGCGCCGGAAAGCCCGTGTTCGTGGATCCGAAGGAGAGAGACTTCCAGCGCTACCGGGGAGCGACGGTGCTGACGCCGAATGCATCGGAGGCCGAGATCGCGCTGGGAATCCAGATCGACCCGGCCGCCGCCGCGACCGATGCGCGGTGGGAACAGTCGATTCAGGACCGGCTGGCGGAATGGAGCCTGGAGGCGCTGCTTGTAACGCGCGGCTCGGAGGGGCTGAGCCTGGTCGACCGGCAGGGGTTTCATCACTTTCCGACCAGCGCCCGGGAAGTTTTCGACGTTACCGGCGCGGGCGACTCCGTGCTGGCGGCCTTCTCCATGGCCGTGGCCTCGGGGGCCGGCTACTCCGAAGCGGCGCAGCTCGGCAACACCGTCGGCGGAATCGCCGTGAGCAAGGCGGGAACAGCCGTCGTGTATCCGTATGAAGTGGAGCGGTCGCTGGCATGGCAACTCTCCTCGGCGAACGAGAAGATCAGGACGCAGGACGAAATGCAAGAGATTGCGACGAATCTGCGGGGCGACCAGAAACGCATCGTGTTTACGAACGGCTGCTTCGACCTGCTGCACGTGGGGCACATGCATCTGCTGCGGGAGGCGAAAAAGCAGGGGGACGTGCTGGTGGTGGGACTGAACAGCGATCAGTCGGTGAAACGGCTGAAGGGAGATAGCAGGCCCATCGTGGGGGAGGCGGATCGCGCCGAGGCCATTGCCGCGCTAGAAAGCGTGGATTACCTGGTGGTCTTCGATGAGCCGGACCCGATGGAGTTGATCCGCGCCATCCAGCCCGGCGTTCTGGTGAAGGGGAGCGATTATTCCGAGGCCGATGTGGTTGGCGGCGACTACGTGAAAAGTTACGGCGGCCAGACGCGGCTGATTCCGGTCCGGAGCGGGATCTCCACCACAAATATCCTGGAACGGATACGGGCGAATGGGCCGGACAAAAACCAATAGGCCCCCCATTGGACAGAAGCGGAATATGAAAAAGAGCGACATGATTTCCAGGATCGAGCAGGAGCTGGAGGAAAGCTGCCGGGTAAAACAGCGGTTCTCCGACGAGCTGAAAGGGCAGATCAGTGAGATGGCAAGCAAGGTCGCAAAGGTCCTGCGAGCCGGCAAGACCGTCTACTGGCTGGGGAATGGTGGCAGCGCCGCCGATGCGCAACATCTGGCCGCGGAGCTGGTGGGAAAGCTGCGCAAACCGCGCCGCGCTTACGCCTCCGTCGCGCTGACGACCAACAGTTCCACGCTGACCGCCGTGGCGAATGACATGGCGTTCGACGAGATCTTCTCCCGGCAGGTGGAGGCCAGCGTTCGTGCCGGCGACATCGTGATCGGCATCAGTACGAGCGGGAACTCGGCCAATGTGATCCGCGCGGTTCAGACGGCACGAAAACAGAAAGCCCTAACGGCCGGGTGGACCGGCCAGTCGGGCGGCAAGCTGGCCAGGGCGGTCGATCTCTGCCTGCGGGTGCCATCGCAGGACACGCAGCGGATTCAGGAGGCGCATATCACGATGGGACATATCCTCTGCGGCCTCGTCGAAGATATGCTTTCAGGCTAAGCAAGAGTGCAAGCAGGAAAACCCTTACCGCGAACGACCCCCGCGAAGAGACAGGATGTTGCTCAGCTCGCGCCAGGATGCCAGCCGCGTCCAGGAGGCCAACAGGGCAAAGCAGGAGAGAAAGACGAGCGACAGAATAGTAATCTGAAGGATCGATCCCGCCATACCACTCATCCCATCCAGCCCGCCGTCGGTCTGCAACCAACGGTGAAAAAACCCGGCGATGAGCCCGGCGAATCCGGCCGAGAACAGGACCCTGCAAAAGAACCATCCGATATTGCCGCAAGGAATCTTCAGCCGCCGGAAAAGTACGATATACAAAGCGGCGGAGTATAAAACCACCCCGGCGGAGCTGGCAGCGGCGAGTCCCAGGTGCTGATACTCGCGGGCGAGCGCCCAGTAAACCGGCAGCGAGGCCAGCATCATCCCGCTTCCGATCAGGGTGGGGGTGAGCGTATCGCCCAGAGCATAGAATCCCCGGCCCAGAATCGCCTGTCCCGCCCAGCCGACCGCTCCGATCAGAAATATCTGCAAGGCCAGCGCCGTTTGATCGAGATCGGCCGGCCCCAGCCGCGTCCGCGAAAACAGTACGAAGACCACCGGGCGGCTCAGCAACGCCAGCAGGACCGATACCGGCACGACGGCCAGAACCACATGCCGCAGGGCATCCTGAATGCCCTCGCGATACGCATCCCATTTTTCCTCCGCCGCCAGCCGCGCCAGGATGGGATACGCCGCGACGCCCGCCGACTGGCCGAACACGCCCACGACGACGCGCATCAGCGTCTTCCCGTATCCGAGCCAGGTGATGGAGGCCGGAATCAGGTAGGAGCCGAACCAGCGAATCGCCCAGTCATCCACGAAGATGAGCGAAAATCCGACCATGATCGGTATGGAAAGACGGACGAAGCGCCGGAATCCGGGGTGGCGGAGATCGAACGACAGACGGAACCGGGCCGACAGCCGTCTTACACCATAAATTTGCAGCAGACAGTTGCCCAGCAACGATCCACCCAGCACGCCCCAAGAGAACGCCTCGACTCCGATCCGGTCCGATAACAGAACGCCGAACAGGATGATCATGCCGTTGTAGACGAGCGGCGCCAGCGACGGGATCAGGAAACGGCCCTGCGCGTACTGCACGGCGCTGAGCACGCCGCCGATGAAGAAGAACGCCTGCGCCGGCAGCATGATGCGGGTCAGGTGCGTTACCAGCCGGTGCCGCTCGGGATCGAATCCCGGCGCAATCCAGCGGGTCAGCGACGGAGCCCAAATCTCCGCGGCAACCAGCAGAACCAGAAGCACCGAGCACAGGACGGTCAGAACGATCGAAAAGACGTGCCAGGCCTCGTCCTTGCGCCGGGTGGTGAAATAACTGATGAAGACGGGCAGAAAAGTGATGCTGAGCGCGCCGCCGGCCAGCAGATAGTTCAGGATGTCCGGGATCGTAAAGGCTGCGTAGTAGGCGTCGGTCAGCTCGTTGGAACCGACCTGGCGGGCCAGGGTCCATTCGCGGAAAAAACCCAGCACCCGGCTCAGAAAGACGCTGGCCGCCACGACGCCGGCAGAGCGCAGGAACAGGGAGCGATCCGTGGTCTGCTGCGGGGCAGCGGTTTCAGAGGATGGAAGCTGGTCTGCCAATCGGTTTCCCTGGCTCCGGACGCCGGTCCGGACTGCTCGGAATGGATGCTGGCCGGGCCCCTCCATTCACGGGACCGCAAGGATGATAATGCTATAATTGCGCGAGCAGCAAAAGTGCTCGATCACCGTTGTGTTTTATATCCCACTCCCGTCAGGAAGCCATGCGCCTCTACGTGGACAACAATGCGACCACCCCGGTAGCCGACCAAGTGCTCGGGGCCATGCTTCCGTACCTGCGGGAGGGGTACGGCAATCCGGCCAGCATCCATCAGTTCGGGCAGCAAGCACGGGCAGCCGTGGAGCAGGCCCGCGCGCAGGTGGCCGCGCTGCTCAACTGCAAGCCGGAGGAGATCGTTTTCACCAGTGGCGGCACCGAATCCGATAACCTGGCCATTCTGGGCGTTGTGCGGGCCGGTTCCGGCCGGAAGCGGCATGTCATCACGTCGGCCATCGAGCATCACGCGGTGCTGCATACCTGCCGCGCGCTGGAGCGCCAGGGTGTGACGGTCAGCTATATTCCGGTGGATGCCACTGGACTGGTCGATCCGGACCAGGTGCGCCGTGCGCTGCGGCCCGAGACCTCGCTCATCACGATCATGCATGCCAACAACGAGACCGGAGCCATCGAGCCCATCACCGAGATCGCCGAGATCGCGCGGGAGGCCGGCGTGAGGATGCACACGGACGCGGTGCAGAGCACGGGCAAGATTCTCGTGCACCCGCAGGAAATGGGAGTGGATTTGCTGTCGCTGAGTGCGCACAAATTTTCCGGTCCCAAGGGCGCCGGCGCACTCTATGTGCGCGAAGCTCTCGCGCTGGAGCCGATGATCTACGGGGGGCACAACGAAGGCGAGCCGAGGCCGGGAACCGAAAACGTCGCGGGAATCGTGGGGCTGGGCGCGGCGGCCTCTCTGGCGCTGGAGGAGATGGACTCCGGCCGGGTTCGCATCCGCGAGTTGCGGGACTCGCTGGAGGAATCGATCCTCTCGCGGTTCGAGGACGTGGGCGTGAACGGACCGGCTCTGCGCGGCCCGGAGAGCGACGCGCTGCGCATGCCGAATACGTCGAATCTATATTTCGACCGCGTGGAGGGGGAATCGCTGGTGATCGCGCTGGACCTGGGGGGCGTGGCCTGCTCTACCGGGTCGGCCTGCTCGTCGGGAACCGTGGAGCCGTCGCACGTCCTGATGGCGCTGGGGCACGCGCGCGAGCGGGCCAAGAGCAGCATCCGGTTCAGCCTGGGGCGGACCCACCGGCGGGAAGATAATCAGTTCCTGCTGGAGCAACTGACGAGCGTGGTCCGCCGCCTGCGCGCACTCTCTCCCCAAACTTCGGTTGCCGAGACACGGTCATGAGCTGCGAACCCGTATCGCCGGAAGCACTGCGGCCCGAGTCGGTCCTGAAAAACGGTTCCGGAGATGGCGCGTCCGCGGCGGGGTCTCTGGTGGCGGTGGGAATGAGCGGCGGAGTGGACAGCTCCACCGTCGCCGCGCTGCTGCAGGAAGCCGGTAACCGCGTGGTCGGGCTGACGATGCAGCTTTGGGACCAGCGCCGCCTGACCGGAGAGGATTCCTCCGCGCCGATGAAGGTGGAGGGCCGCTGCTGCTCGGGTAACGACATCCATGACGCGCGCCGCGTGGCGGAACATCTGAAGGTTCCCTACTACGTGCTGAACTTTCAGTCGCGGTTCGAAGAGAAGGTGGTCCGGCCATTTGTGGAGAACTACCTGGCCGGGCGCACGCCCATTCCCTGCACACTCTGCAACAACCACGTGAAGTTCGACGACCTGCTAACCACCGCGCGGCAGGTGGGAGCCGACTCTCTTGCCACCGGACATTACGCCCAGGTGGAGTTCGACCAGGCCAGCAACCGTTACCTGCTGCGGCGGGCGGTGGATACAAGCAAGGACCAGTCCTATTTTCTGTTCGGGCTGACGCAGGCCCAGCTCAGCCGCACGCTGTTTCCGCTGGGCTCATTGACCAAGCAACAGGTGAGGGAGATCGCCGGGCGGTTCCGGTTGCCGGTGGCGCAGAAGCCGGAGAGCCAGGAGATCTGCTTTGTGCCCCAGGGCGACTACTCCCGGTTTCTGGATACCTACCAGCAGGAACAGGGTTCCGAGGAGCAGGCCGGTGCGGGAGAGATTGTCTCGGACGACGGGACTGTCCTGGGTACCCATGACGGGATTCATCGCTACACCCTCGGCCAGCGGAAGCGGCTGGGCATCGCGACGGGCAGCCCTCTCTATGTGCTGTCGATCGACCCGGCCAGCAAGCAGGTGAAAGTGGGCAAGGACAGCGACCTGTATTCGCGGACCTGCGCGGTACACGACCTCAACTGGATTGCGCAAGAGGGGCCTCCCGCAAAGTTCCGCGCGACGGTGAAGATCCGGCACCAGCACACACCCGCCCCGGCGACGATCCATGCGGACGGGGAGCGTGTGCGGGTGGAGTTCGACAGCGCGCAACGGGCCATCACGCCCGGGCAGGCCGCTGTGTTTTATGATGGAGACATCGTGATCGGCGGTGGCTGGATGGACCGCTCAGCCGGTTGATTCCGCGTGAGTCAGCAGGTAGCTTCCCTCATCCCCATCCACTTCAAATCCAACCACGGCGAGGCCTTCGGCAAAAGCCTGCTGGAACTGCTCGCGGAGGCTCTTCTGTAGTTCCAATAATTCGACTGGACTGGATAGTTCCAGGTCCAGCCGGTTCAGTGGCATGGAGATTCTTCGCACCACACTGCGCATCCGGGGAGTCGTCCGCTTCGCACGCGCATGGACATCTTCCGAATCCATCCACCATTCCGCGATCAGCCGATCCGTGGGGAGACCGCGGTGGAGAGGGCTCGTGCTGATGCCATAATGGTCCGGCACATAGCGCCGCACGATGGCTCCCAGCCGGTTCAGATTGAAGATGGCGTTCCGCCACTCCAGCGGATCAAAGGTCCACTCCATCAGGTGAATGCCCCGCTCCAGCGCATCCCGCCGCTGCTCCAGCTTCAAACGCCGGCCGATGCCGGACCGCCGATGCTCTGCCAGCACACCGAGCATGTGCGAATGAAGATATGGCTCCGAGCCGCGCAAGGAGGGAATGGAGAGGCAGAAACCGATCATGCGATTCTCTTCGTCGAACGCGCCGATGATCTGCCCTTCCACCTTCCGCGCGACCACGAAAAACCGCAGCGGGATCAGATCCCGGTCCTCGAACTGCCAGATGGCCGACTGCAGTTCCACGCAACGGCGAAACTCCTCGACCCTGTGGCAATGCCGGATCGTGATATCAGGCTCAGCGGACACTGTTCCCTTCCGCCGTCTTGGATTTCTGCCAAAGAGCTTCCATCTCCTCCAGGGTCGCTTCCCGCGGCGTTTTGCTCTGATTGCGCAGTTCCCGTTCCATCCACTGAAACCGCTGGCGGAACGTGCGGTTGGTTCCCCGTAAGGCGCTCTCTGGGTCCACATCCAGAAAACGGGCGATGTTCACGGCGGTAAACAACAGATCGCCGGCTTCGTCTTCAATACGCGCGTGGAGTTTCATCTCTCGCCGGGCAGCGGTGCGTTGGCTGGCTGCGTCCAGTTGGTCGTTTTGGTCATTTGCGGGAACGGCGGCTTCTTCCAGCTCTTCCATCTCTTCCCGGAGCTTATCCATCAGGTCTTCGAACCTCTCCCAGTCAAAACCGACGTGGGAGGCGCGGGAGGTCAATTGATAGGCCTCCATCAGAGAGGGGATGGAAGAGGAGACACCTGCGAGCACCGATTCCGGCGGGTGATACGCTTCCCCGCGCCCAGCCCGCTGCTGCTTCTTCTCCTCTTCCTTGAGCTTGCCCCAGTTGCTCAAAACGTCCGCGGAGCTATCGGCTTTCGCATCGCCGAAAACGTGCGGGTGCCGCCGGACCATCTTCGTGTGAATCCGCTCGATGACATCCTCGATCGTAAAGTGTCCTTCCTCTTCCGCCATCCGGGCGAAGAAGACCACCTGCAGCAACAGGTCGCCCAGCTCTCCGGCCAGCTCACCCCAATCGCGTCGGCCAATGGCATCCACCACCTCGTAGGTCTCCTCAAGCAGGAACGGCTTGATCGTGTCAAAGGTCTGCTCGCGATCCCACGGGCAACCGTCCGGACCACGGAGCCGCGCCATCAGCTCGACCAGCTTGGGAAATTGTGTCTCCGTCATGCCGCCCCCGTTGCTTTCTGTTTCCGCACATCTTCCACTCAATGTGCGCTCAACGTGCTCAATGCGCCGCAAAAGATCAACCGGCCAGCCCAGCCTCCTCCACCAGCTTGCGGTGGATGATCTCTCGCAACTCCTTCTTCGAGACCTTGCCCACGCCCGTCAGGGGAAACTGATCCGTCAATTCCAGACGCTCGGGAAGCTTGAATTTCGCGATCCGCTGGTCCAGCAGAAAGGCGCACAACTGTTCCAGCCCTAGCGTCTTGCCGGGCCGCGGAATCACGAACGCGCAACTTTTCTCTCCCATCATCTCGTCGGGCATCGCAACCACGGCAACCATGTGGACCGATTCATGCGCCAGTATGAGGTTCTCCACCTCCTCGGCACTGATCTTTTCCCCGCCCCGGTTGATCATGTCTTTCTTGCGCCCCTCCACCACGAGGTTCCCGCTGGGATGGATGCGCACCATGTCGCCGGTGCGGTAGAACCCGTCCGGCGTGAACGCGGTCCGGTTGTGCTCCTCCGCCTTGTAATAACCCCGGATGGTGTACGGCCCGCGGGTGAGCAGCTCACCCACCTCGCCCGACGGGACCGGATGGCCCGCCTCGTCAACCACCAGAATCTCATCGCCTGGCGAACAGGGTCTGCCCTGTGTCTCGCGGATCACTTCCCAAGAATCGTCCGGGGCCGTCAGATTCACCAGCCCCTCCGCCATGCCGAAGGCATGTCCCACCTGCGCCCAGTTCCACGCGGCCTTGGTTCTCTCCACCAGCTCCGGCAGCATCTTCTGACCCCCGGCGCAGATGAACCGCAGCGACGACAGGTCGTATTTCGATCTCTCCGGCGAATTCAGCAGCATGATGAGCAGCGCCGGGCTCAAGGCCAGAAAGGTGCCCCCGTTTCGCTCAATGGTCTCAAAGATCCGCGCCGGGGCCGGGATGGGACATATCGCGACAGAGCCGCCCACCGACAATGCGCCCACCATGCCGGGCGCTCCCAGGGGAAAATTGTGCGCCGAGGGAATCACCACCAGAAACACAACACTTTGGTCCCACCCGAGCGCCTCCGCACAGGCGAGCGCGTTGTGAATATAGTCGGCATGCGTTCGCGGAATCAGCTTCGGGACGCCGGTGGTTCCGCCGGAAAGCAGGAAGAAGGCCACGTCAAACGGGTCCGGCCGGACCTGCCGCAGGAATTGTTTGGTTTCAATTGCGTCGACGGGCTCATCGAGCCATCGCGCCAGGGAATCGATACCAGCTTCGTTCCTCTTGCCGGTAGCGATCAGGTATGCCATCTGCGGCGATTCGGCCTGGATATCCCTCGCCATAGCGAGGTAATCAAACTTGCGAAATTGCTCCGTAAAGAAGTAAGCCCTGGCGCCGGTCAGCTTGGCGAAGAAGTTCAACTCGGCGTTGCGATGAGGCGGCAGGCACAGAACCGGCAGCACTCCGATCTTCATGAGAGCGAAGAACACCGCGTAAAACTCCCAGCAGTTGGGAAGCTGCAGCAAGACAATGTCTCGCGGGCGCAGCCCTCGCCTGTGGAGGTGTACCGCGAGCCGGGCGGAGAGCTCCGCCAGTTCCCGGCAGGAGATCTTTTTTTCGCCGTCCTGAAGCGCAACGCGATCGGGGAAGCGCGCCGCGGAATCGTCCAGCAGATCACCCAGCGTCCGGGAATCCCAATAGCCCTTCGCTCTATATTCATTCGCAAGTTTTTCGGGAAAGGGAGTGCAGCCTTCCAGCATCCGTCCTCCTTGAGCACAATGGCGGAAATGCCATCACTGTTTGAGATGGCTATTCTCATCCGCGCTCGCGTGGCAAGTCAATACGAGCCACCGTCATCGGAGGAGCATGTCCATCCACTTCACCCCTCCCAGATATCATCTCCCCGGCCCGCTGGCCCGTGTATACTTACACGGAGTTGGAGACACCAACCCGGAATCCACAAAGACCAGAAGGAGATTTGGTATGCATTCCATGCGATCTGCTTTCGTCATTGCGTTGTTGGCACTTCTCGGCCCGGGTGCGGGCTTTGCCCAAGATACGTCAATGAGTTTCTTTGTTACCAGCACTGGACCGGGTAACGGAGCCGATCTGGGTGGGATGGCCGGTGCCGACCGCCACTGCCAGACGCTCGCGGAATCCGGGGGAGCGGGCAACCGGACCTGGCGCGCCTATCTGAGCACGAACGCCTCCGGCAGCCAGCCCGCCGTGAACGCTCGCGACCGCATCGGCCAGGGGCCCTGGTACAACGCCAAAGGGGTGCGCATCGCAGAGAACGTGGCGGAACTACACGGCGACAACAACCTCAATCTGGAGACGGCCCTGGATGAAAAGGGCCAGGGGGTCAACGGCAGAGGAGCCTCTCCCAACCGCCACGATATTCTGACCGGAACTCAACTGGACGGCACCGCCTACGCCGACGGGCTGACCTGCAATAACTGGACCAGCAGCGATGCAGGCACGGGCCAGATCGGACACCACGACAGGGCCAGCCGCACGCCCGGTCTTTCGCCCTGGAACTCAGCCCATGAAACCCGCGGCTGCGGTCAGGAGGCCTTGCAGGGCTCCGGCGGTGATGGTTTGATCTATTGCTTCGCCGCTGACTAGAACCGACCTGACAGGATGTTGCAAGGGTACTGTTCGATCACGATTCTGCTGCTCTGGACGTCGGCATGGCTGAGCGCGCAAACCGCAGCGCCTCGCTCACCGACGCCGGAACCGGTTCCCGCACCAGTCCGCGTTGAGACGATTGTGGAAGGCCTGGAACACCCCTGGGGGCTCGCCTTCCTTCCCGACGGCGACATGGTGATAACCGAGCGGCCCGGAAGAATCCGTATCGCCGACAGGGACGGACATCTCTCTGAACCCCTCTCCGGTCTTCCGGAAGATCTCCGCCGCCGGTCAGGGCGGTCTTCTCGATGTCGCGCTCGATCCCGGCTTTGCCGAAAATCGCCTCCTCTACTTTTCCTACACAGCAACGGCGGGCACGGAAACGGCGGCGGGTGGACTGATGGGCACCAACGTTGCGCGCGTCCGGCTCGGCCAGAACAGCCTGGACGACTTGGAGGTGATCTATCGGCAGGACCCGAAGGGTTTTGGAAGCGACAACTTCGGGTCCCGGCTGGTATTCGCGCCCGACGGCACGCTCTTCCTGACGCTCGGCGACCGGTACCATCACCGGCTCGGAGCCCAGGACCTCTCCACCGGATTCGGAAAAATCATTCGGATTCATCCCGGTGGCAGCACACCTTCCGATAATCCCTTTGTGAAGACGCCGGAGGCGCAGCCGGAGATATGGTCCTACGGACATCGCAATATACAGGGAGCAGCGATCGATCCGGAGACCGGGCAGCTTTGGACCGTGGAGCACGGCGCCCGTGGAGGCGATGAACTGAATCATCCGGAGGCCGGCATGGAGCAACCGGTCTACTACTGGGACCCGGTGATCGCGCCCTCCGGAATGGTTTTCTATACCGGGGATGCGTTCCCGGAATGGAAAGGCAGCCTGTTCATCGGATCGCTCGCCCCCGGCCTTCTGGTCCGGCTGACGATGCAGGATGGAATAGTTGTCAAGGAGGACCTCTATCTTGCCGGCCTCAAGGAACGCATCCGTAGCGTGGTGCAGGGTCCCGATGATGATCTCTATCTCGTTACGGACAGTCCGGAAGGCCGCGTCATCCGTCTCACTCACTTCATCCAAGACCCCCGCCGCCTGCCCGCGTCATCTCGGTAATTCGAGTCGGTATTTCGAGCCGGCATTTCGAGAAAGTAGAAATCTCCTGCGTTTCATCCCCTTGCGGCTCTCACGACCTTCGCGGCTGTGGATCGCCACATCGACCCGGCGATTCGGAACGAGCCCAATGATGCCGGGCAACCGGCGCCGGACATGGCAATTCGAATAAAGGCCTACGAAGAGGATGAAGATGATAAGGAGGCTTCGCGTTCCGCCTCGATCGCGCGATATTCGGCGAAGAATCGCAGCAGCCGCAGAAAGATGGCGAAGATAACCGGGCCGACCAAAAAGCCGATGAACCCGAAGACCTGCGTCCCGCCGATGATCCCGATCAGAATCACGACCGGATGAACCTGCGAGTGCATGGAGATCAGCCGCGGGCGCAGGAAGTTGTCCACGTTCATGACAACAGCAACCCCGAAAATGAGCAGCCCGACTCCCTGCCAGGTTTCCCCGGCCATGATCTTCAAAAGTCCAGCCGGCCCCCAGATCAAGCCCGTTCCCACGAACGGGAAAAACGAAAGCAGGACCATCAGGGAAGTGAGAACGACCGGGTTGCCCACCTGGAAGATCAGCAGACCCACGCCGCCGATACAGCCTTGCACGATTGCCGTGAGCAACTGCCCATAAAAGATCGCCCCCAGAATTCCGGTGACCTCGTCGTTCATGTCCGTCTTCAAATCGCTCGGGAGCGGCAGGGCATCCAGAAAGATCTGCCAGATCTGCTCGCCTTCCTTCGTGAAGTAGTAGAAGACAAACAGGCAGACGAAGATGCCAAGTGTAACGGTGAATACGGAACCAAACAGCGACGGGATGATCCCGACGATGAAGTCCCGGCCTTCGGACAGCAGTTCGGTCATCCAGTCCGCGGCGGATTCCAACCCGCGTACGGTCAGCCATGTGCGCGCACGCTCCAGCAAGTTGCTGGCGCGCTCAATATCGAGGACCGCACCTATGTTTCGCGAAATGCGCTGGATCAGGAATACCAGCGGAACTGCGAATCCGACCAGTGCCAGAACCGTCAGCAGCGCGGAGCGGATGCGCTCGGAGGCGATGAGCCGTTCCATCCTGCGGTTGAGCGGGCTGGCAACATACGCCAGCAGCATCGCCAATACGACATAAGGGAAAACAGGCCAGATCAGCAGAACTGTCAGCGACAGAAAGGCAACGAGGAAAAATAAAAAATAGCCAAGCCCGCCCACCATTGCTTACGGTCCTCCCATCCTGTTGATGTGTAGCTGGTTGTCCCCCGGCCATGGGCATGGGCACCCTCTGTGGAAGATGCCGGTGTTGAAGACGGCGGGCAACGCTGCGTCTCTCTGACGTGAACTGATCGGATGCAAAGGATCAGAGATCATTTTCGTCCATGGACTCTGCAATGGCAAGGTCTTCCAAATATTTGATGGAAAAGAATTTGGGGAGATGTTGACAGCCTCTGAATATCCCCAGTAATATCTCCCGGAGTGGCCAGGTAGCTCAGTCGGTAGAGCGCAGCCCTGAAAAGGCTGGCGTCGGCGGTTCGATTCCGTCCCTGGCCACCACGTTTTCAATCACTTACAAGCAAGCACGAAGTCAGTTTCATTCCATTTCATTCCAATTCCAGGTCCGTCGAGATTCGCCTCATGGAATTTCTCGGGATGATTCTGCTCGTGCACACTTCTTATACCGTCTTTGTGGAATGACCGAAATCAGCGTTGCTGGCTGGGTGTGGTGCAAGATTCCTGGGTGGGTCCCCATGGAGAAAGAAGGGTAGGTTTGAACGGGTCAGCCGGTATTCATGACGGTGGGGGCGGGATTCGATCTATTCCAACATATTGGCAGCAAAGAATGGATTGATCCTAAAGGCTCATGGTACGCATGGTACTCATCAAACTCCATGGTTTTGGTACATGGTTGGTACACGGGGTCCAAGGATCACTTAAATTATTTTTCTGTTCAGCAGTGCGAAATCCCAAGCCCCTCATTGGTTCCGCCTTTGCCCCCATGGATGGAACCATTTCCTCTGAATCGGTCAAAGGTCAAACTCATTGAGCATTTGAACCTGCAACAGTTGGGTTATGAATCCAGTTGGCAGAGTTTCCATCTGAGGGGAAGGTGCCCACAGGATAGGTCTACACGCATTATAAAAGGGCGCCCCTTTTGCGATAGGTTTCGAGCGTTAACCTTAACGCCTATCGAAAGGAGCAGCCTGAATGGATAGAACAAAGTGACCTGACCGGGGATTTTAGTACCAGCTGAAGTGAGAGAGAATCTCATGGAGGAGGGTATTGAACATGCCGATGCAGAGGTACAAACCGGAACAGATCGTAACGGTGTTAAGACAGGTTGAAGTGGCGGTGGCAAGCGGGAAGACGACACCGCAAGCGTGCAAGGAAGCCGGGATCACCGTGCAAACGTACTATCGTTGGCGGAAAGAATATGGCGGACTGAAGGTGGAGCAAGCCAAGCGGCTGAAGGCGATGGAGAAGGAGAATACGCGGCTGAAGCGGCTGGTGGCGGAGTTGAGTCTGGAGAAGCAAATCTTAAAGGACGTGGCAGAGGGAAACTTCTGAGCCCTGAGCGGCGGAGTTGTGCGGTAGAGCGGGCTGAAAGTCAGTACGGAATCAGCCAGAGGCACGCTTGCCGGCTGCTGGGGCAATGGCGAGGAACGCAACGATACCAATCGACGCCACGAGCCGATGAGGATGAACTGACGCGGGCGGTCATTTTGCTAGCCGAGCAGTATGGACGTTATGGCTACCGCAGGATAACTGCTCTGCTGCAGAACGCGGGATGGCCGGTGGGGCGCGACCGGGTGGAGCAGATCTGGCGGCGAGAGGGATTGAAAGTGCCGCAGAAACAGCATCCCCGGAGGCGGCTGTGGCTGAACGATGGGAGTTGTATCCGGCTGCGGCCCGAGCGGGCGAATCAAGTCTGGAGCTACGACTTCGTCAGTGCGCGAACGCATGATGGCCGGCTGCTGAAGATCCTGACGCTGATTGACGAGTACACGCGCGAGTGTCTGGCCCTGCGAGTGGAGCGGAGGCTGAATCATCAGAATCTGATCGAGACTCTGTCCGATGTCATGCTGTGGCGGGGCATCCCGGAGCACATTCGTTCGGATAACGGTCCGGAGTTTGTGGCGCAGCAATTGCGCACCTGGCTGACCAGCTTGGGGACAGGGCCCTTGTATATCGAGCCTGGCAGCCCGTGGGAGAACGGGTACTGCGAAAGTTTTAATGGGAAGCTAAGAGATGAATGCCTGAATGGAGAGATCTTCTACTCATTGAAGGAGGCCCAGGTGGTGGTCGAACAGTGGCGGCAGCAGTACAACACCAGAAGACCCCACTCGGCGCTCGGCTATAGGCCCCCGGCGCCGGGGGCCTATAGCCCTGTCGGGAAACCGGTTTCTCGGCCTCAGATTGTGGTGTAAACTCTTGTGTGCCTGCTACCAGCGCCATCCTACCGCCTTCAACACGCAGAAGTGGCCTCTCACATCAGTTGGTACAAAATCTCTGGCGGGTCAGGCTCCTTCGTGATCTCCACGGCCATCATCCGGGTTCCACTGCGGTAGAACAGTTCCCCACTGTCCCGGGCCCAGACCGGCTCATTCCCGCCCTCGGTGGAAATTTGCCTCTTCCCGCCGGGGGTTCCACCCGGATATGGCCGCACATAGACTTCGATCTGGCCGGATTCATCGGACACGTAGGCCAGCCAGTTTCCATCCGGCGAAAACATAGCCGAAGATTCATGAAACGGCGTCTGCAGGAAAAGTCGTGGCTGGCGCTCACCATCCATCGGAAGGGTCCAGAGAGCAGTTTCTTCTCCGCCGCGACCTTCATAGAAGGCCAGCACCTGGCCGTCGGGTGACCAGGACGAAGCCGTCTGATTGATTTCGCTCGTTGCCAGCTGCTCGGCCTCTCCGCTGCCGTCCGCCCGTTTCCAAAACAGGTTCCAAGGGCCGCCGTCCCGGTTGGAGCGGAACGTTACACGCTCCCCATCGGGAGTCCAGATAGGGAGACGGTTGTCTCCTTCAAAGGTCAGCCGCGTTAATGTAGTGCGCAGGAGGTCGTAGACCCAGATGTCAGAGAGGTTCCCTGTCCCTACAACCGTTACGGCAAGACTCTGGCCATCGGGCGAGAGACTTGGATTCCGGTATAGACGGAGAGGCCCCGCCAATGGCTCGGCTGCTCCCGTGCGGTCAACCCATACCAATGTGTTCGCAGCGCCTTGGGCTTCGCCCGGTACATAGACAAGCGACCCGCTTCTAGATACGCTGAACGCCGCATGGCGACTTAACCGTCCCTGCATGACCCCCTCGATAATGGGGACTGGAGCACCTGTCACCTCCAGACTTGCCAGATCAAATGGGACCGCCAGCAACGTCCCCTCTCGGACATAGATCAGGTGCCCCGTGGATACGTAACGGGCAGAGGTGCCCTCCTGAACCAACACTCGGCGCTCACCGGTCTCGAAATCTTGCACCACGATCTGGTTACCGTTTGCCCTAAAGGCGGTGAAGACGAATGCCTTGCCGTCCGGTAGGATTTCTGGTGAACGGTGATTCCCCTCGCCGTTCTCGGAGTCCAGAGTGGTCAACTCCTGCGGTGTGCCACCAGCGGCGGAGACCTCTAACAGGCCCGTATTCGCCCCTGGATTGAAAATAATGGTGTCATTGGGTCCCCAGCTTCCTGGCCACCCGTAGCGTCGCTCAGGACCAACGGTGGGCCTCCGGTGATGGATACCTTCTTCAGCTTGCCTTCAGCGATAAAGGCGATCCATTGGCTATCCGGGGAAAAGAACGGGCTTTGAGCGCCTTCCGTTCCAGGGATGGGATAGGTCTCCAGGCTATCCATCGAGCGCAGGAAGAGCTGCTGATTGGCGGCATAAACCAGCGTATTTCCGTCCGGTGAGAGGGCCACAATGTCACGATTCGCTCCAGTAAATTGTTCAGTGGGCGGCAGCGTCAGGGCAAAGCGTGTAACGGCTGGTGGTGCTGGTGATCGTAGATTCCATACGATGATGCTCGTGATGGCGATCAAGACCAACGAACCCAGGGCCACCGGAATCGCCCGCCGCCACATCGGCTGAGCAGGTTTCGCCTCCGAAACTGCAGCTGCTGAGACCTGTGCGCCACCCTCGGCGATCCACTTCAGTTCCTCGTGAAGATCACGCGCCGTCTGCCAGCGATCATCCGGCTCCTTTGCCAGACATCTCTTGACCACCCGGTCCAGTGCCGGAGGCGTCACAGGTTGAAGCGATGACATGGGAGGTGGGTCGTGTTCCATGATCTTCCCAATGACGCTAGCCTGCGTCTTCCCTTCAAACGCCTTCCTGCCCGTCGCCATCTCATACACCATCGCTCCGAAGCTGAAGATGTCGGACCGGGCATCTATCTCCTCCACCTTCCCTTCCACCTGCTCCGGTGCCATGTATTGCAGCGTCCCCAGGATCGTCCCTTCCGCCGTCAGCGTGTTTGGGGCCGTCGGCATCTCCGATAACCGGATGCTCGGCTCTGCCACCTCCTGCTGCAGCTTCGCCAGTCCGAAGTCCAGTATCTTCGCTCCCTCCTTCGTCAGCATCACATTCGCTGGCTTCAGGTCCCGGTGCGTGATCCCCTTCCGATGCGCCTTGTCCAGCCCGTCCGATACCTCCATTGCTACCTGCAATACCTCGTTCAGTGGCAGGGGGCCACGGGTGAGCCGTTCGGCCAGTGTCTCCCCTTCCAGATACTCCATCACCAGATAGTCCGTGGCACCCTGCTCCCCGCTGCCCTCCGGGCCTGGCTGGTGGCCGATGTCATACAGAGTGCAGATATGGGGATGATTCAGGCTGGCGATGGTTTCAGCTTCCCGCTGGAAGCGTTCCCGCAACTGAGGCTGGTCGGCACGATGCGACAGCAGGACTTTGATGGCGACGGTGCGGTTCAGGCGGGTATCGGTGGCCTTGTAGACCTCTCCCATGCCACCGGAGGCAATGGGGCTGAGGACTTCAAACTGGCCCAGCCGGGTTCCAGGCTCCAGGGGCAACCGATGACCTCCGCCAGACAGGATGGTAGGACTGGCGTTAGCTTAATGGATGGCCTGGGGTTAGGCAAGTGGATTGTAGAAGTTGCAGATCAGTTCGATACCAGTGCCGGGGCGGGGGCCTATAGTCATGTTGGAAGATCAGGTTCACGGTCCTGGCTGTGATGTAGACTCTCGCTACGACTGGTACGAACAAGAGGGCATGTCAAGAGAGGAAAGCGGCACAGGAAGGGCTTAGTGGAAGGCCAGGGGTGTACAATCTTGCCTGCCGGAGATGCGAAGAGTTGAATCGGGTCTATAAGCATCCTTTGAATTCTCTACGAAGGTGAGGTCCCTATGAAAATACTGATTTCTTTGATAGCGGCGACATTACTAGTTGTGGGAACCGCTTCTTCTCAAGAAACAGACACGGTCTTTCTGGAAGAACTTACCTGGACCGAAATCCGTGATGCGATCCAGAGTGGGAGCACGACGATCATTGTTCCGACTGCTGGCACCGAACAAAACGGCCCGCATATGGTCCTAGGCAAGCATAAGTACATCATCAACCACGCTGCGGACCTTATCGCCCGCCGTCTGGGAAACGCCCTGGTGGCTCCGGTGATGACTTACGTGCCCGAAGGTGACCTCGATCCACCGTCGGGACATATGCGCTACGCGGGTACTATCACCCTTCCCAATGAATACTTTATGAAGGTCCTTGAATACGCAGCGCGCAGCTTGCAGGTCCATGGCTTTACGGACATCGTGTTCATCGGGGACAGTGGCGGCAACCAGGGCGGCATGAGGGATGTCTCCAAGATGCTCAACGAGGAGTGGGGAGGCGAACGAACCCGTGTTCACTTTGTTGGCGACTACTATTCCAACAATGGCTTTGCTGAGTGGCTGCAGAGCCAGGGAGAAACCGCTGACGCGATTGGGCAACACGCAGGCATTACCGACACCTCGGCACCGCTTTTCACTGCGCCTGAGCACGTGCGGCGCGACAAACTGGCGCCAGGGGGTGGATTTGAGGGCAGTGGTGTCTCCGGTGATCCGACGCGAGCGTCTACAGCCTACGGCAGGAAAGGCATCGAGCTAAAAGTGGAGACGGCCGTTCGACAAATTAAGGCCCTCATTACTGCGAGATAGGGGGCCTCAGTAGGGTGGGTCTATTTTAGGCTCTAGGCCCGGTGCTTCCGCAATCCAGTGTTGTTAAGCAGCCGCTGAAATCGCCGAGTATTCCCGACCAATCAATCTCGCCTCCCATATGAACGCTCAGACGGTCTTTATCAAGCGCCAAAAAGTGGGAATGGCTGTCAAGATGTTGCGGCTCGTCAGTTGATTGCAAATTGTGGGGGCTGAACAGACCAAGCCGAAGATTTTCCCTAATCCTTGTAAGAGAGTTTACGAGGGGTCCCGGAGTTTGCGCAAGTGCAGAGCATAAATTTTCAAGTGATGCTTGGTCCCCGTGTACCAACCATGTACCAAAACCCTGGAGTTTGGTGCGTTCCATGCGCACAGTGCGTATGCAGAGTCAACAAGTTGCATATTTTCAATGCGGCGAAAAGACCGATTCCGTCCCTGGCCACCATGTTTTCAATCACTTACAATACTGCACGAAGTCAGTTTCATTCCATTTCATTCCAATTCCAGGTCCGTCGAGATTAGCCTCATGGAATTTCTCGGGATGATTCTGCTCGTGCACACAATTTTCATCTATGCATTGCAGAGTGCTCGGAACTTTGCATCACTGTTCGGCGTAGGTGCATGAATCAGCCTCGGCTCCCACGCTAGCAATGGCTGGGTGTCCCGATCCATTTATGGAGATCAAGGGGGGCAACGTCATGGCCGCAGGGAAGTCGAGCCGAATCAACCGCAAGTACAAGACGAAGTACAGAATCCGGGACTGGAGGGAATACGAACGTGGCCTCAGGAGCCGCGGCGACGTCACGATCTGGCTGAGCGAGGAGGCGATTGCCGCGTGGACACCGGCGAAGAACGGTCTCCGGGGAGGCCAGCAGCGGTATTCAAACCTCGCGATCTTGACCGCGTTGACGCTGCGGGTCGTCTTCCGCCTGCCACTTCGCCAGACCGAGGGTTTCCTGGACTCTCTGCTCAGCTTGATGGACCTCGACCTCAAGGCTCCGGACCACACCACACTCTCGCGCCGGAACCAAATAGTTGATGTGCCGCCCCTAACCCGAGCCCACGACGGCCCGATCCACCTGATCGTAGATTCCACGGGGCTCAAGATCCTGGGTTGCAGCGAGTGGAACGCGCACAAGTACAAGGTATCCAAGAAACGCCGGGACTGGCGAAAGCTGCACATCGGAGTGGATGACGAGGGGTTCATTGTGGCGGCCGAACTCACGACGAGCAGCGGGGACGACGCCTCCGCCCTGCCGGATCTGCTCGACCAGATCGAGGTTCCCATCCGGTGTTTCACGGCGGACGGGGCCTACGACCACAGGTCGATCTACGATCGGGTCGGCGCGGCCGGTATACAGGACGTCGTGATCGTGATCCCCCCTCGTCGCTGTGCGGTGGATGCGGGGCCCACGGACGGCCCGTGGGCGCAACGATAAGCGGCTCTTCAGAGGATTCGTAAGATCGGACGACGAGAGTGGCAGAAGGAGTCGGGCTACCGTCAGCAGGCGCGCGTTGAGAACGCGTTCTTCCGATACAAGGCAGTGCTCGGAGGAAGCCTGAAGGCGAGGAACAGCAACGCGCAAAGGAGAGAAGCCACGATTGGATGTCACATCCTCAACCGGATGGCCGAGCTCGGCAGGCCGAAGTCCTACGCCGTGGTGTCATGAACGAGGGGTTGGGAATGCGGCCTGACTCGCGCCAAGGTTCAATCATGCAACAGCGCCGTCCCCCGCCGTCGAGAGCTTGATCGTTGCCGCTCCCGTCCCGTCACTCAAAAACAGTATTGAGTTCTCCGCGCCATCCGTCGCCAGGTTGAAGATATTCTCCCCTGGCCGGAAGACCCGGATCACATTCTGCGCTCCCGCTCCCGCGTCCATGTCCAATAGGAAGTCGCCGTCCGCCGTTCCCATCAGCACCTTCGCCGCCCCGTTCCCGTCGGCCAGAACCAGCTTCGAATTCTCGTCCGCATCAGCCGTCATCGTGAAGATGTTCTCGCCTGCCGGAAGAAACGCAGCAGATTCTGCGCGCCGTCGCCGGCAAACATGTCGAGCCGGTAGTCGGGTCCGGTGCCGAGGCCGATCTTGCCGCCCGACTCGATCAGCGCCGAGTCGATCAGGCTCACGCCGTCGGCGTCGAACTTGGCCACCGTCCCCGGAGTGCCGCCCGTTACCGCTGCCGTGCCGATAAACCCGGCTTCCGCGTCGTTCGATAGCTCCGAACCATTGGCGGATTCCGAGGATTCCGACGCATCCGATGCCAGTAAGTAGGCCGAAGCGGGCAGCCCGCCGAGCGTCTCGGCATCGCCGGATTTCAGCGCATAGGGCACGCTGACGAACAGCACGCGAGGCTGCTCGGCCGATCCTGCTACGTTCGCCTGCACCCCGAGCCAGCGCGCCTGATTGGCCGTAAATAGCTCTTGGGGAAGCCCTTGCGCCGACGCGCTGCCCAGCAGTGCAGTGAAATTACCCGCAGCGTCGGCTTCGACATTCTGCGTCTCGATCCACAACGGCGTACCGCCAAATTGCTCGGCGTACAGCGCGAACGTCACGCCCTGCACCCCGGTCATCGCCACGCCATCTACGTCCCCGGCCCCGTCCAGCAGCACCCCCGTATATTCCACCACCTGCGGCAGTTCTGAACCTGAAATTTGTGCGACAACTGACTGTAAGATGATCATTTGTAATAGGATCATGAGGATGGCAATAGCGAATATATGAGCGTGCGAACGCATCGTAACCTCCAGGGTTCTGACTCGTAGAAAAGTTTCTCAATTTTACCATTCTTCCTGAAATTCATCCTATCCGAATGCTGTATGCCGAGCGATCGCCTCAGCTGCTTTGGACCTGCTACAGTGAAGAAAATCAGATGTCGCCCGGATGTTTCGGTGTAACCTTTCCAGATCATTTTCCGAAGACAACGCAAAGCCTTTTTGCCAATGCTGCAGCGCATCTTAGACAGCAGCTATGAAAACCTGCAAGGCTTCTCGATGGCCGCGCCGATTCACCGGTGGGGCAAGACTGTCCTCAGCGGGAGTGGCCGAAGGGGTGCTCAAAACTCAGGTAGAAGACCCAGTCCCTATTTCCTTCGCTGGGACCCACGCCGACGGCGTATCCCGCTCCGGGCACAATCTGCAATCCGTTGTCGAAATCGTGGGCCCAACGGATGGCCGGACTGAGAAACAGTTCGTGAGCAAACCCGGTTTGGTCTTCGCCTGCAACAGACCCTTCGCCGGTCCAGGCAGTCTCCAGCAGGACGTTGAAACTCGGGTGCGCCAGCCACACGAAGCTCTGACCCAGATTGAAACCCGTTATGGATGACGTATCGCCCAGCTCGTTCTGCGCGGCGGGAGCGAGCGTCCCGCCGGCGTTGAGATGCGTCACCCAGCGGGGCGCGAGTACCACGCTGACCGGAAGGTTTGCCTGCATGGCGACTCCTCCCAGGCCCCGGCCTCCTGTGGAATCGCCGCTCGGAAGGAAGAGACTCAACCGGGGGGATACCGCCAGGGGAGCCGATCCGCTGCCCAACAACTGGTAGCGGTAGTGGAATGAGACGTCTCCCAGGCCAGCGCCTGAGCCGGGAAATTCCGCTGCATTCAACACCGGGAGCGTGTAGCTCAACTGGTGCCGTTCGTCGCCCGGTAAGGGCCATTCCGCAGGATGGGTGAAGGAGTACTCCCAGTCTTCACTTCCCGGAAAATAGGTGAAGAAGCTGGCGTGCTGGACGACTCCTTTTTCCTGGTTGTAGGCTTCCTCGCAGCAATTGCGCACCTGGCTGACCAGCTTGGGGACAGGGCCCTCAAGAAGCTGTTGTCCTGAATGGGCCCCTTGATATCACTGCTCGTCTCAGCAGACAGGGGTGCAGAGGTTGCCGCAGACGGGAGTTGCGCCGCCCCGTTGGCGGGAAGACCGCAACAAATGAAGACGAGCAGACTCACAGAAACACAGCCATCCAGACGCACCATAACTTCAGCCTCCTTAGTTAATATGGATTACTAAGTTTATTAAACTATAGTTTATATATAATTATGTCAAGATGCTTGTGGGATGCCGACACCCGCCGCTTGATCCGCAAAAACTCACTCCCCGCTTGGGCTAATAAAGCGGGGGCCGGTCACAGACTGGGACTGAAAAGCCAGTATTTCGACAATGCCATCGCCTTCCGGCGCAGGTCTTCCCACTCGCAATCCGCACTTCAATCTGCCGCAGACTCATTAGAATCTGATGGGTTTATATTTACTGACCGGCAGAATCAGTGGCTGCTCATTCAGGAGAATTTCTCTCACTGCTTCCGGTTCAAATGGAACAGGGCAGGCCAAGTGGAAAAAAATATGCCTTCACCTCAGGTCAATGGGTGTAACATTACCGCAACCGGAACGCCATACTGATCATTCCGGTTAAAACCTGAATGCATACGATGCTCGAAAATGCGATGGAACCCAATTCATCTGATGCAACACAAGGGACTTTTGTTTTCCGACTTCGGCATAAGGGCAATGTGAAAGAAAAGCCAAAACAAGAACCTTCGTAGAAAAAATAGGAGGAAATTTTCGATGTCTCGTTTATTGCGAAAAACCACCCTGATTGTTTTTGGGGTCATATTGCTGAGCGTGAGTAGTCCCGCGCAGCAGGTTACCGTTCCCGCGGAAGTGGTGGCCTATCCGGATCTGATTTTGTACAACGGAAAAGTTGTGACCATGGACGACCGCTCCCTGAGCGACTCGACAGGCAGGACCGCACAAGCCATCGCCGTGCGAGGCGATAAGATCCAGTTTATAGGGGACACGGACGTGCTCCTGACCTACGCTGGCCCGCAGACACAAAGGATTGACCTGAAGGGACGCACTGTGGTGCCCGGAATCATCAACACGCACACCCACCTGCACAATGGAGCGGTGAGCGAGTGGGCCGAAAACAACCCAGGTAAAGTGGAGTCGATTCGCAAGAAGTTTTCCGTTGGGGGAAGGTCGTTCGATGACCTCACCCGGGGGATCGAATTGGTGGTCAAGGAGCAGATGACCCGTCCGCTGCCGGGCCAGTGGGCCTGGATCGGCCTGGAAGGGGGAGCCACGGGCATTGGAGTGCAGTACATCAAGCAAGATGCGATGACCCGTGCGGAGCTGGATGAACTGGCTCCCGACCTTCCGGTGATCCTCCATTCCCATCCGACCTGGAAGTTGAATACAGCAGCCCGGGATGACTTCCTGCGGATGTATGAAGTCGCACCGACGGATGAAAATGAAGAGCTTGCCCTCACCATTGCCACCATGTATGAACGCGGGCTGGTTGTGGACCGCTACTTCAACAATCATCCCGATGAGCTGGCCGACGTGATTGAAGATTACCTGTCGTATCAACTTCCCTCGGGCACAACCACCTACTCGTCCCATATCGTGGGATTGTCTTTCCAGCCAGTCTTCATCAAGCTGGCGGAGGAAGGACGGATGCCCATCCGGTTTGCCTTTTCTCATCGAAACTGCCAGCAGGTGGAGCCGGACACGGCCGGTTGCTGGCTGAAGATGGGAGATTTTCGGGGCTTGGGAAACAAGTATTACTGGAACATCGCGGTGACCATTGGCGGCATTGACAGCGGGATGCCGGCCATTTGCACCAGCATGGATGCCTCTCCGGCCCGAAAGTCCCAGGAGGAATGCCTGCTTGAGCCCGGCAACCATTACGCTAAGGCAATCTTCACTGCGCTGCGAAGCCGTATGCGGTATACGGTCAACCATGCCATTGGAGACAAGGGTATGGACTACGTGACGGACATCATAGAGCAGGTCATCGAAACCCAGCCGGGCATCTCCCTGGACGACATCCGGAAAATGCGGATCACTGCGGACCACTGCAATTTCTATCCCCGCAAGGATCAGATCCCGCACTTTGCCCGCCTGGGAATGATGCTCAGTTGCGAGACTGCCATCAACCGCAGCACTCCGTGGCTGGATGTGTATGGGAAAGACAAGGCCAGCCAAATCGCGCCCATCCGCAGTCTGTTGGATGGTGGCGTTATGGTTAGCTCGGAATCTGGCACCTCTCCCACTAGCGGTAGCGGTCTCACCTGGACAGCCGCCAATCTGGAGTTCATCACACGGAAGAACGTCCGCGGCGAGCTGATTGCACCGGAAGAGGCGGTCAACCGGCAGGAACTGATGAAGATGGCCACCACCTGGGCAGCCCACTTCGTGCTGAAGGAGGACGAATTGGGATCACTGGAGCCGGGTAAGTATGCCGACATCGTGGTCTTCAACAAGGACTACTTTACGGTGCCTCTGGAAGAGTTCCCCACGGTATATCCCGTAATGACGATCATGGGAGGGGAGATCAAAGTACTGCGGGAGGAGTTTGCCACGGAACTGGGAACGGACCCTGTGGGCCACCAGATCGAGTGGGAATTTGAAAAGGACTATGATTTTGGTGAGCCGTTGGACCCAATGGAACTCATGTAACATCTTTGTGTTTCGCTTCGGCGACTAGCAGTATCACGGGAAAGAGTAGAGGGGAGTGTGCGCCCGCACCTTAGCACAGATTTAGATGCTAAGAGTTGGGCGCTCTCCCCGGGGGCCGCAGTTGAAATTCACCGCAGAGCTTCCGCAATCGGAATATGGCGAATTCGATGAGACCGGGTTACTGAATCATGACTGAATCATGGAGGAGGGAATAACGAGGCGCGCTCAGCAAGGAGAAGACTTCGACGAGAACCAAATTTCATGGCTCGCTATCGTGCCTCTGGGTCTGCTTCTGATTGCGTCGGGATTGTCGGCGCAGTCAGGAGAGGATGCCACATGAGTTTGCCCATCAAAACGTGGCTCGCCGCGCTCAGTTGGGCCTCGAATATCCGTAAAACTCACCCGGACCCTGGTATAAGAAATCAGTATCAACTGCGCAAGAAGGCAAGAGTTCTTTCCCATGCAAGACGAGAAGCATCGGGATCATAACGGCCTCCGGTATCATCGAAGAAACCGTTCGCAGTTGTAGGATAGATGTGATACTGGAACTTTTTTCCCGCCATTCGCATCTTCTCTTCGGTCCATGCAGCATTTCCCGTAATGCGATAATCCCATTGAGCGTAATGAGCCAGAACAGGCGACTGGATCCTTTCGTATCCGGAATTGGGACTGGTCCCGTAAAATGCAACTGACCGAAACAGTTCCGGTTCCATTGTGGCCAACATCAAGCTCCTCCAGCCACCCCAACTGAAACCAACGGAGGATATCTTTTTGGAGTCCACATCCTGCCTTTGGGCCAGATTTGCGAATCCCGCTTTCAGGTCGTTGAGCAAGCTGGCATTCGATTGTTTTCCTAGCGCGAGGGTTGCCTCAGACGGACTCCCCATACTTCCCGTTCCCCCGACACGGGAAAGAAGATCGGGTGCAAGGGCAAGATAGCCATTGGACGCAAACCGGCTGGCAATCTCCCGATAGTGTCCGTTGAGGCCACGGTTCGCATGAATGACCAAAACGGCGGGATGAACACCAGCCAGCGAGGGTTTAGCCAGAAACGCACTGATCCGAGAATTCCCGGAAGAATAGGTTATGGTTTCGGTCTGAATAGCATCGGAGCCTCCACCTTCTTGGGCCTCCCGGCCTGCTGCTAATCCTGCTTTGTCGAAAACCAGGTGGGAGCCAGCAACACCTCCAGCAATGGTTATCGCCGATCGCAGCAACTCTCTTCTGGTGATGGTTCCTCTTCGAGATACTCGTGGGGAATCCTTGCTATCAGAATCTCCATAACCGTTGGACGGAATACGCATGGTATTTCTATCTGCTCCTTGCAATATCGCTCAAACCGTAACTCTCGCCGTTTGTGGGTGCGGTTTCAAATCAGGGATTCAAATCCAATCTAACGATTGGAGCGCAGTTCCTCCTCCGTTCGGAACTGAATGCGGGCAATTCTCTGTGTCCGCCAATAGGGCACCCAGACCTCCAGGCGATCTTTATGATTGTCCACGGCAATAAAGCGGCTCTCTGTTCCCAGGCTCGGCAATTGAAATTCAGTCCACTGCTCAGTTTTGGGATCGAATCGCGCAACGCGGTCGGCATTCATCAGATTAATCCAGACCATGCCATCGCGGTCGATGGTGGTGTCGTAAATGCCGGGAAAGCCCTGTCCGGGGTAAGGATAGTACGTTACCTTGTGGGTTTTAATATCGATTTTTGCAAGATTGCCACCCCACCAGTTCGCCACCCAAACGGTGTCGCCTTTCTTATCGGCTCCCAACCGCCGGGGAGACTGCGACCACGCTGTGGCGGAGTTCCAATCGGAACCCGCAAATTCAAAGATCTTTCGATCACTGTCAGTAATTATTTCATCCAGCCCTGGAACCGGTTGCATCGCCACTTCGGTGATTTCACCCGTTCGCGGGTTTCCCACTCCCAGCTTGTCGTAATTCATCTGGGCCCACCACCCATTTCCATCAGCGTCTGCGGCGACGCCATAAGTTCTCCCATTTGAACCCTTGCTCTTCGAGAGAAAATTGCGGAAGGTATTGGTGTTCGGATTGAATTGAAAGGCTCCCGTGCTGGAAGAGACCCATATCATTCCCTCATTATCAACATCCAGGGTTCCACCCGCACCCGCCATTCCTTTGGGTGGCTCAAACCATTCAAGCTTTTCGTTTCTTGTATTGATCTTGCCCAGTCCAACGTCGGCGTTGAACCAGGCAATGTCATTCTGGTCAATCACGATTCCATGACTGCGTTTGGCCACTCCGTGATCAGCATCAAGCTTGAAATTCGTGATCTTGCCTGTAGCAGGGTCGAGCTTCGCGATTGTCCTCACCGGATTTCGTTGCGAGTCCACGATCCAGACGTTGCCCCTGGAATCGACCTCCGCATCGTGAGGTCCACGGGCCTCGTATGCGGAAGGAGCGCCCTCCATCCAGTTGCTGCCATCGTGAGTTACATATTCGTCCGGATTCGAACTCGATGTGTAGTCGTATTCGGTGATGACGACCCTCGCCGTTTCGCCACGAGGCCGCGGAAAGGGTTTGAACTTCATCGGTGAAGTTTCCGGCCCCCTCATGCTGGTCAGGTAGTCCGCTAGCTCCTCTTTGAAGTGGCGGATCAGGGGAAATGGGGATACGTCGTCCCTCGGAGGATTCCCGTAAATGCCGATCGTTTCCATCACGTCGATGATCTTGATCCAGCCAGCTCGGTCAAAGCGGTTCTGCAGGACAAAATTGGGAGTATGGCAACCGGCACAATTATTTCGGAACAAGTGTTTTAGCCGCCTGTTTTCCCTCGTGTCATCCGGCAAACTGGCCATCCACTCACTGCCAGATAATTGCTTGCTGAAATCCGCTAATTCGGCAAGAGTGAAATCCTGGACAATATCGCTGGATGAAGTGAGTGAAATCTCCTCATTGGAGGTGGCAAATCCGACCGCCTGCGCCCACACCCGGTAAGTTCCCTGCCCGAGGGGTGGAAATACATACGCTCCCCTGTCATCCGTAAAGACGCTGGTAGTGATCGTTGAGCCATCCTCACGAGCCGACACGACAATTCCGTCGAGTGCTTGTCCGGATGCGGATACAATCTTGCCGCTCAGGATCGATTCCGTGACGGCGGTTTCGGCTTGCGGCAATATTTGATATGAAACGGCTGCGAAAATCGATACTGTCAAAAGGTGGAAAATCTTTCTATTCATTGCCCTTCTCCTTGGGAAAATCGCTGCCGAATTAGATAGCCTCACTAAAAGGTTTTCAAAAATGTGATGATGTTTTCGATTTCAGTTTGATCCAGTCCATACTGGAATCCAGGCATTCTGGGTGTTCCGGATCGGATGATGCGAGTCGCACGGTTTGCGGAATTCTGGTCAGTAACATACCCTTCCAATCTAGGCCCAAACGGCTGAGGGTCCGGGTCTTGCGGGGTATTCAGCGGTGGCAGGTGACAGACGGAACAGCGCTGCAGAAATAACTTCTTGCCCGAGAGTTCTGCAGGCGACAGACTCTCGGTATTCCTCTCTGATTGCGCAACAACCGATGGGGTCAGGAGCATGATCAGCAGGAAACCCAGAGGTAGGGAGATCCAATTTCGATTTGGTTTGCTCACCGCATCCACCTCAACTTAAGATAAATTCCCACCCTCGAACTGGAAGATCAGAGACCGGCTGTTTGTGTTGCATAATAAAAGCAATGCCCCATGCATCTGCCTTCAGCCGGAATCATCTTACCAAAAACAGGCTGGTCTTCCATAAAAAATTCGGCGGATTTTGAGATAGACCGGCTCATACTGGTTTTCATTTCAAAGCGGATTACCAAAATTCCGGCAGGAATCCATCTTACGGTGCTTCCGCATCCGAGTGTTGATGGAATCAGCATCACCCTATAATCATCAATCGGGGAAACCAATTTCGCAGTCCGAAGGCCGTAATGTAAACTTTATCAGTGGAACCTGTAAGGAAGACCGGGCAAGCCGCTCGTCCGGATAGTGGAAGGTCAAAACGGCCAAGCCAGTTATTGCCGGATGCTGCTATTTCGTGAGCGGTTTTCTGGCTTTCCCGTGCAGGTCCGCGGGATTCTCGTGACTGCGCTCGCGGAAATTGCTCTTCAGCGCCGATGCTAATGAGACGATCGTCTCCCCATACTTATCGCGCAGGCGGTCGGCGGCAGAAAGCGCCTTCCGCCATTTCTGGCTTTCCTCACCATGCAACAGCGCCGGTTGCGGCTCCGTCCTGTCCAACGAAGATGCCTGCACCCCGAGCAGACGCACCGCCGACCGGGCCTTCCAATGCCGGCGAAACAAAGTGAGCACTTCGCCGAGAACGTCATGATCCAACTGTGTCGGGTTCGCTAGAGAATGGGCGCGCGTGATGGTGGAAAAATCCGCATAGCGTAATTTCAACTGCACTGTGCGCGCGTACAAACCTTTCTCTCGCAGCCGCCGTCCCAGCATCTGGGAAAGTCGCGCCAGCGTGGACTCGAGTTGCGTTACGTTCAAAGTATCCTCGCTGAAGGTGTGCTCGTGGCTGATGGACTTTACATCTCCTCCCTCCCCGATCTCCGCATCAAACCAGCCCCCGGCATCCAATCCCTGCGCCTTGCCCGCTAGAGCCGATCCGAGTTTGCCAAAGCAATTTGCAAGAAATCTTGCATCCAGTTTTGCCAGCTCGCCTACCCGGTAGACACCAAGATCGTGCAGCCTCTTTTCCATTACCTTGCCGACACCTGGGATTTTGCGCACCGGCAGAGGCGCCAGCAGACGCGCTTCCTGCCCGGGAAGCACCCACAGAACCCCGTTCGGTTTTGCCAGATTGGAGGCGACCTTTGCCACTAGGCGCGATGCCGCGATGCCAATCGAACAGTTCAACTGAGTCGCATCGAGCATCGCGTTGTGCAGCGCAACGGCGGCGCTCAATGGAGGCCCCAGCAGGCTTTCGGTGCCAGTCATGTCCAGATATGCTTCATCGATCGAGGCCATCTCCACTAGCGGCGAGAAACCCTGCAGGACGTCGTGGACTTTTCCGGAATACTCGCGATAGCGATCCGGACGCCCTTCGACAAAAATCGCCTGCGGACACAGTTTGTGGGCAGTTCGCAGCGGTAACGCTGAGTGCACCCCAAACTTGCGCGCCTCGTAGGAAGCCGCAGCTACCACGCCACGCTCGTGAGCACGCCCTCCTACCACGACCGGCTTGCCTTTCAGCGAAGAGTCGAACAACTCCTCGACGGAGACGAAGAAGGCGTCCATATCTACATGGAAAACGGTTCGCACGGCTACAGTTCATCACGAAAGAAATTCTGTTACCAGTCTGTGTGGACCAGCGATCTCATTTTTTGGTTGAACTACTTCGGGTAATCAGAGATTTTGTGGAGTCCTGCCGGAGTTCAATAACGCCTGGATAGTGGAACTGGTGTCCAAGGAGAGTCCCCGCCGGGGTCGGACAAGTCTATATTGTAATAAATGGCCCTTGTAAGTCGTTGATCTGAAAAATCTGAAAAGGCTGGTGCTGGAGAAGCTGGTGGGAGTACGCGGTCTTCCAGGACAGGACTTGACCTTCCCGACCGAACCGTCCCGCCGGAAACCTGGGAACTCCGCACCGGGGTGACCCGCGCTTCTCATCGATGCTGGAACAAAAGGAAACTCTCCCCTGCCTGCTCATCCCCAAGTCCGGCTCTCCCTACGGACTATCTCACGTCACACGGAGAGCTGACTAGCGACTGAGTGATTGGTCTGCGGCGTTTCTCCTACTCGCCTTCTTCCTTGACCGCGGCGTATTCGAGTCCGAATCGTCCCAGCACGCACGCCCCGACACGCTCGGATGCAGGGTCGGCTACGGCGCCGGAATTGCGCAGCAACTCCGCAGTACTCGGATGAGGAATGGCCCTTTGCAACAACCCCTTGGAGTCTGTGCCTGCCGCCAGACTCAACGGTGTCTGGCCACATCCATTCCGCACGTTGATCGAGGCGCCCCTGGACATCAGATACTCCACAACCGGGTTGGCCCCCATGAAGGCAGCGGCATGCAGAGCCGTCCAGCCGGTGTCATTCACCTGGTTCACGTCCGCGCCCATCTCCACCAGCGTTCGCACGGCCTCCAGAGACAGTCTTGCTTCCTCCCGTCCCATGTCATCCTTGCGGCCCAATCCCGCAGCCACCAGCAACGGAGTTCCATTGCCCTGAATCTGGTTGTCATCGCCTGTTTCATTCTTATAGAGCTCATGCGGGTCCGATTCGGTTTCCACCGTTACCTGCGCGCGACCCTCGGCCAGCACCCGCATGGCACTGACGTCCTTTGCCGCGGCGGCCAACAGGAACGGGGTCGCACCTTTCAGATTGATGATCGGATTGCTTTTCATGCGGAACCGGGCTGGAGACTCCTCCAATCGTGCATTGGGATCAGCACCGTGCGCCAGTAGGGCCTTCGCCAGCTCCAGCATGTTCGCCCCGGCCAGAATCCCGTCCTTCGCGCTGCCATAGCCGGCCGTAACCGGAGCAGCTTCGCTCTTGGCAGTCGCCGTGTCCGCCGCGACGGGCTTCTCTGATGCCGCCAACGCGGCATGCTCCTCTAGTGCCTCTTTGATGCCGGGCGCAAAGCCACCATCCAGAAAGACAACCGACTCGACATTTTCAGCCGCGATGCACCGCCCGCCGCTGCCGGAGGCGCAGATCTTTTTCACCCGAACGATCGCAACGCCGTTGAGAGACTTCAGCCCTTCCCGCATCGCATAATGCAACGGGGTCATCCCGTTGACATCTTTCGCGTTCGGGTCGGCGCCCTCATCCAGCAGAAATCGTGCCAGCCGTTCATGTCCTGCGGCGCTTGCCACCACCAGCGGCGTTCCCTCCTCCGGGGTGCCCTCGTTCACGTCCGCGCCTTTTTCCACCAGCAGCCGCGCCGTCTCCAGATCTCCGATCCGGGCGGCAAACAGCAACGGCGTATATCCACCGCCGGGAGTTACCTGAATATCCTTTCCGAAGGTCGTTACCAACATCGACTGGAAGTCTCCGTGCCGGTGTGTCCGGGCGCGTATATCCGCGCCGTGTTCGATCAACAGCCGGGCCGCTTCCGGATGCCCCTCCGCGATCGCCCACATCAGGGCTGTCTGCCCTCGCCGGGCTTCCTTCGCGTTTACATCCGCTCCACGATTCAGCAGGGAATTCAGAATTCCCTCCTCGCCCGTGCTGGCCGCCGTCATCAGCGGCGTCTCCCCATTCCAGAGCGGGGCATTCGGGTTCGCCCCAGCCTGCAATAACTTTTCGACCATGGCAGAGCTGCGGTTGACTACAGCCAGGGAAACAGGAGTGACTCCGATTTCGTTGGCGGCGTCCACCCCGGCCCCGGCCTGCAACAGAAGATCCGCCATCTCCAGATCATCCCAATGCGCCGCCCAGGCCAGCGCCGTCGTACCATCCGGCTGGGCCGCGTTTACATCGGCGCGTTCCGCCAGCAGGGAGCGGACGGCTTCCTTGTCCTGATTCTTTGCCGCCTGGACCAATCGAAGGTTGTTGCCGGCAGCATCCAGGCCGCTAACGGCCAATAGAGATAGAACCATGCACCCGCCCAGAATGCTGAGAAATCTTGTTTTTTCGACCATGCTATCCTCCCTGCCTCCATTCATGCATTGATCATCTGCGCCGTACGGCATGCCCCGGCGAGCCGCGAACCTCCGGGAGATCCACAACCGGCTCTCACCGCGAACTGCGCCAACGAGCGGCTATGCCATGTATCTGTTTCTCCACACTTCATCCGCATCCGCACTTTCGCGCGCTCAATCGATCCGGTGATCTGACCAGAGAAACGTCGCCGTCCGCCTGCCAGCAAACATCGCCTCCGACCGGTTCCAGCCTATACGATGGCGCTCAGGTCGGCCGGCCCCGTGCTGTTGCCGAATTGCTCTGTCGGTGCTCCGATCAGGTTCAGCAAAGACAGATGGAAATTGGCGAACGGGGTCCCCTTCGGATACTGGATGTGGATTCCACCCCTCTTAAGCCGGCCTGCTCCGCCACCCAGCATTGCGACCGGAAGGTTCCACTGGTTGTGGATATCGGCATCGCCCATGCCGGCGCCGTAGAACAGGATGGAATGATCCAGCAGCGACCCATCACCATCGGGGGTCGCACGCATCTTCGCCAGAAACTCCGCAAACAACTTGCAATGATATACGTTCACCTCGCCGGCCTGCTGAATCCTCCACTCCACGCCCCGGTGGTGCGTCAGCGGGTGATGTGGCTCGGTGTGATTCAGATTCGTGTACACAAGCTCGCTGTACTCACGGGCAAGCATGAAAGTGCTGACGCGCGTCATGTCCCCCTGGTAGGCCAGCAACAGGAGGTCGAACATCAGCCGGGCATGATCCTCATAAGCCGACGGCACTCCGATCGGGCGTTCCACCTGCGGCAGGTCCGCTGACGGCGGACTTGCCTCGGCTCTCTGGATGCGGCTTTCGACATCCCGAACGGCGTCCAGGAACTCGTTCACCTTGGTCTGGTCGCTAGCGCCCAGATCAGCTAGCAGGCGGGTGGTCTCCTCCGACACGAAGTCGAGAACGCTGCGGTCCCTGCGCATTCGCGCCAGCCGCGCCTCCGGGTCCATGCTGTCGCCGTCGCCGAACAATCGCTCGAAGACCGCCCGAGGACGGTACTCCATGGCCAGCGGCTGGGTGGGAGTGCGCCAGGATATCGTGTTGGTATATGCGGCGTTATAGCCACCCAGAGCCTGGCCAGCGATCTCGGCTGCGTCTTCGATGCAGAGCTGGAGCGAGTCGACCTGGGTCTGCTTGCCCAGTTCCCTCGCCGCGGCCTGGTCCACCGATACTCCGTCCAGAACATCGTTCAACGATTTCTTCGGGTCCACTCCCGTCAGATACATCCCGCTGCCCCGTGGGTGTCCTCCCACGAACTGCGGCCCGCCGTCCAGTCCGCTGAGCACCGTCAGCTGGTTCCGGAATGGCGCCCACTGCTGCAAACAGTCGGTCATCTCGAAGTCGGTCCCGACCTTCGTTGGCAGCCATCTCTCCCGGATGATCCCGTTGGGCACATAGACGTAGCCCAGCCGCAGGGCGGGTTTGGCCGCCGTGTCCAGAGGTCCGGCAAAAGCCGGCGTCATCCCGTCCAGGAAAGGCAGCGCGATCGTTGCGCCCAGCCCCCGTATAAAAGTTCGCCGTGGAATCGATTTCCTGAAGATCATCATAACGGTCGCGTCCTCCTCATTTGAAACGGTGTGCTTTGGGCTATGCCCAGAATGATTGATGACCAGCGGTAGTCGCTGGCTGCAGAATCCCGTACGATCCCGCGGATGGCCGGGGCATCATAATGCTCCAGAGTCCGGCCCAGGGCGTACATCAGAAGTTTTTCCGTAACCGCGTGAACCAGCAGTTCCGGACGGCCGTGCAACAGTTGGCGCAACTCCGTTACTCCTTGAAACTCCGTGCCGTCCAGCAGTGTTCCCGATGGATCAATGGGAGCGCCATTCTCAGCGGTCCGCCATTTTCCGATCCCGTCGAAGTTTTCCAGAGCAAAGCCGATCGGGTCCATCAGCGAGTGACAGCCCATGCACGCCGGATTGGCCCGGTGGGCCTCCATCTGCTGCCGCAGTGTGCCCAGGCCCCCCTCGCCTTTTTCCTTCAGTCCGGGAACATTGGCTGGCGGCGGCGGGACCTGCACGCCCAGCAAATTCTCCAGAACCCATTTACCGCGCTGAACAACCGAGGTTCGATTGGCGTACGCCGTCAATAACAGGACGCTGCCTTGGCCCAGTATGCCCCTGCGGTTCTCATCCTGCACATCCACTCGCCGCAGATGGCTCCCATAGATACCAGAGACATCATAAAACTTCGCCAGCCGCTCGTTCATGAAGGTGTAATCGGCGTTGAGCAACTCCGGAACCGGCTGGTCTTCCCGGATCATGCTGGTCAGAAACAGCTCCGTCTCTTTTTCGAAGGCCTGCCGCAGGTTCTCGTCGAACTCCGGGTATACGTCCCGGTTCGGCGTCTTCGTCTTCACATTTCGCAGGAGCAGCCACTGACCCGCAAAGTCGTCCACCAGATTCCTTGCCCTGGGATCTGCCAGCATCCGCCGGACCTGCTGCTCAAGCACTGCCGGGTCGGACAGCTTGCCCTGCTCCGCCGCACGGAGCAGTGGCTCGTCCGGCACGCTGGCCCAGAGGAAGAAAGACAAGCGGGACGCCAACACCAGGTCGCTGACCGCGTAGGCGGTCTCCGGCGGCATCCTGGAAGGCTCACTTTCGATCCGGAACAGAAAATGCGGGCTTACCAGCAGTCCTTGCAGCGCCATCTCAATTCCGGCTTCAAAGCCTCCCTCGCTGCTGCCAGCTTCATACAGCTTCAACAGGGGCGACAGATCCCGTTCTCCCACAGGCCTGCGATAAGCGCGCCGTGCCAGCCCGGCAAGAATATCCCTGGCGCAGGACTGCTCGTCCTCGCCGCTCGGATGACACACGAAGATCTTCTGCCTGCTGGCTGTCTCGCCCGATCCCCTGGCACCGTAGGGGCCGCTGATCGTAACGCGGCTCACGTCCGGATCACTCCCCTGCAGGTCATTCGCTCCAGGCAATGCATCCTGAAGTGTCAGCCGTTTGCGCTTGGCAAACAATCCTTCCGACGCGGACCGCTCGTTCAGAAACGACACCTGAACCAGTCTGGCGCCAGCCTTCACCGGAATGCGCACGACCAACCCCGCATCCGCATTGCGCTCGTATTCTTTCTGCTGGAAATCGCTCTCTAGTCCATCGGCACCCGCCGTTCTGCCGAGATGTTCGCCTCCAAATTGGATCAGCTTGATTCTGCTGCCATCCAGACGGACATCCAGAAAGTGAGGCTCTGCGATCCCCAGCACATAACCGTCGGCGGTTCTCAGTAACCGGACTTTGATCGCGTACTCCCCGTCGAGCGGAAAATGATGGCGGATGGCCACCCCGCCCCGCGTACCGAAGGGCAGATCCTCGCTCATACGGTCGCCCTGTACCAGGTACGGGGATACCGGGTAGTTCGCGCTATCCAGAGGAATGGACGGATTGCCGACCGCCAGACGGCTGATCTTCCGCGCCGCGGAAAGATACCTTTCCATCAGAACGGGCGATACCGACAGGACCTCTCCCAGGTTGTCGAACCCGCCGGAATCGTCTGCAGGCAGAAGCGACGCCCCGTCGATCTCCAGGCCCAGCAGGTCGCGCATCGCGTTGGTATACTGCGTACGATTGAGGCGATGAGCCGTGGCCGGTCTGCCGGGATTCCGGTTCACGACAGATGCCTGGTCCAATTCTGTCGTCAGGTAGTTCACCAGACTGTTATAGGTGGCTTCGTCCGGCCGGGGAAGCGGATCGGGAGGCATAGCCCGAAAACGAAGTTTCGTCACCACTTTTTCCCAGATGTGGGGGGCCTTGCCAGGGTTGGCGATATCCGCGGCGTTCAGGTCCAGATCCGCGGTCTTCAGTTTTCCGTTGTGGCACGTGGCGCAGTAGCGATTGATAACAGAGCGGTATTGTGATGAGGCTGCATCGGCCCCGGATGACGGCGACTGCTCCTGTGCGGCCTGCAGACAGGCCGCACCCAGCAGGATGACACCGCAGATGCATCCAACGGATATTTTCATGCCACGCAACTCCTCATCCTCTTCATTGCAAAGACGCGCTCGCAAGATACCGCTAGCCATGGCATGCCGCGAACACGTAAACACCATATCCTGCAAAGATTATAGGCAAAAAGAGCAATCAGTCAACGAAAATAAGCCTCGCGACTCCAATTACTGGGTTCTTATAAGATTCCGGCTCCAGAGACATCTGGATTTTGGCGCCGATCGATTCAACCCAAATCAAGCAAGACACTCACCGCTATGAACGAAGCTTTCATTCGCAGGAATGCAATTCATATGCTCGACTGTTTTTTTACCCGGACCTACAAGAAAGCTACCTGTGCTCATGATCCTCTAATCGGCGTGAGCAGGACATTTGGCAGCCCTAATCAAACCAAAGAGGGCAGTACGCTATTTCCGTACATCAGTACCTATTTCCGAACCGATGGATAAAAACAGTCGGACCCTTGCTGGAGCCAGTGTTGATTCCAGTATTGCGTCGAGCCGATGTGAGCGAATCCACCATTTTTCGGCAGAGCCATTGCCCACCGGCGCCGGGTCCGGCGGCCCGGGTCCCTAAGGGTAACTAATCCATTACAGCGGGTGTGGATTTCGCATGGTTTATCTCTCCCGATCAAATATCCTGAAAGTTGCCATAGTGAGCCATAGCGAAAGGAGACTTGGCAACGAAAATCAGTCCGGGCCGGATGAACGGTCTTGCTGCTGGATGCCGCGAAATAGAGAGTCACGGCTTCAGTGCGTGTAATCGATCGAGAAATTTTGCCGATGAATATATTAAGGACTGGAAGCACGTCCAGCAGATGAATCCAGGGAAACGCCGGGAGGTAGAAATGTCCGAGTCAGTGAACACCAATCAAAACGGGAGGGCCGATGTCCCCGGCAAGCACCGATGGGAAGACATGGCGGATTCGGAGTGGAAGGAGCACCTGGCCTCTGAAATTGCACGCATCAAAAATTATTTAGCGGAGTTGGATGCCGACAAGGTTGAGCTGGAGAAAACGATGGAAGAAATTCTCGCAGGCTGCGAGGCACGCAAACTGAGCTGACTTATTCCCCTGGATGGCCGCCAACCGCTCACGGCCAGAGTCTCGTGGCAACAACGTCGGAGTCTCCCTTTTCCGCAAAGGGGCCGGCAAACATACCTTGGCCACTCCCCGCCCCTCCATCAAGACCACTAAATCAGATGCATTTAGCGGTTGTGTAGCAACAGTGCGTCTCAGGGAATGGTCTGTAACGGTTGGTGTTGCCTAGCAGGCCGTGGTGGAAATGGCATTTTTGACACGGCTCTCAGAGTTTGGTGCTGCAGGGGTGAAAACCGGAATCTATCCGTAGAAGTGGCCGGTTGACGACCCGATCGTTCCATGAGCCCTTGCAGGAGCATCCAGACCCACCAGCAGCAGAAAAAGACGTTGTTCCAGCGGTCCTGCAGGCCCCTTGGCGTCCCGGCTCCGATTTCCCGGCGCAGAATCAGGCTGAGGTTGAACGCCGCGACGTGAAGCAGCAGCCGCTTTAAGATGTTGCGATGTCCGCGCAGATGCGTGCGCCGCATTCCTCCCGTGCCGTAGACATGCGCAAAGCTTCGTTCCACTACCTCTCCCCGCTGACGCAAGCAGTTGTTTGCCTCGCTCGCCTCGCATGCGCCGCCGATTGCCGTACACTGCAGTTTGTTCGTCGGCTTTGCCCTGCCAGTGTCGCCGCCCTCGTTGCGGCTCCGGTATATACGACCGCACTCCGATCGCTTGTAAATCTTCCAGCAGCGGCCCGCTGTGATATCCCTTGTCCGTTACCACCTCTTCGAGTCCCTGCGCATTCATCTGCTCATCCGCTGCCGGTTCTTTCCCCACCGCCTCCAACTGCTCGGCTGCTTCCACGAACGTTTCTTGCAGCGTGGTGGTGTCGCCCTGATCGGCCCCTTGCACCGTTACTGCCACCACCGCTCCGGTCTCCAAATCCACCGCGTGCTCCGCCTTGTGCGCCAGGTGCGTCCGGCCATCTTTCATCTTCGTGATCCGGGCGTCGGGATCGTGCGGGTGCTCCCAATCCTGATTGGAACTCTTCTTCTTCCGCTTCCGGTCCAGTCGCGCCACTTCTTCCCGCGTCGGCGTCGCGATGCCCGACTCCTTCGCCAGCTTGGTGAGAAACTCCGGGTAACTTTCCCCGCTGTCCCGCCGCACGATGCTTCGCAGTGCTGCGTTGGCCTCCAGCGTCGTGGCGTCGATTCCCAGCGTCTTGCCTTGCAGCAATCCCTTCTCCGCAATCACTCCCAGCGCCCACGTGAACACTTCCCGGTGCGTCTCCACGTCGATCAGCCGCCGCGTCCGCGAGACCGTCGAGTGATCCGGCGGCGCTTCCTCCAGCCCGATCCGCAGAAAACTCCGCAGCGCCAGCGAGTCCGCCGCCCGCCACGCCATCCCGCGCTCCGAGTCCAGTCCTTCGAAATACCCCATCAGCAGCAGCCGGAAGTACATCCCCGGAGCCAGACCCGGCCGCCCCATCTTCTCCGCCTAGAACCGCCGGCACCGCTCCTCCACGAAGCCGTCAAAACCAGCCTCTTCCAGCAACTCATTCAATCGCTCATAGAACGGATGTCCTGCCGTTCGCGGCAGATCGCACGTGGCCACCCAGATCTCTTCCTGTCGCTCCCGTTGTTTCCGTGTTCCCATCGCCATGCCGCCATTCTCCAGCCTCTCTCGCTTCCTCACAAGCTCATTCGTCCAGAAATGTGCTCCTCCCCACACTTCCACCACGGCCTGTTAGGGCCGGTTCCGACAAAGGCTCTTATCCATCTTCACCACGATGGAGAACCGGGTGATATAATCACCACTGGGTTTGTTTTCAACACTCAAACCGGATATTCCACGAGCATAAATATGACGGATCCAGGTACAGCTGCCTCAAATAAAATCGCCGGGGCTCATTTCCGCTTTGGCCAGCCGAATCCAGGAGATGGTTTCCCAACGGGCACATCATTCGAGGCTCCTCTTCTTGTTGCCAATACCGGCGATCAACCCACGAATGTTCAAATACATGTTGACGTTACTGCTGGTGGACAACCGAACCGCGTGTCCGTGGACGAAAGTCTTATGAATCCCGGAGATGTCCGTCTTGTTAGGCTGGATGAGGAATTAGATGCGCTGGGTATTTATGGGCCTGTGGATAGTTCCGGAGTAGAGGTAACCTGGACTGGCCGCCCTGGCGATATCATTGGCCAGCTAACCAGCGTAGATGCGTCGGGAGATTTTGCCTTCGAAGTTCCGATTAAAGATCCATCGGGAATCAATGAGACGATAGGGGGCAGCTATCCCTGGTCGCTTGAAAACGGGACGCACACGATCCTTCACCTCAAGAACGCCTCGGAGGAGAGGACGTATGCCATGATTCAAATCACATTCCCCAACGGAGACACCTACAACCCGGACAGAGTTTTCCTGGAACCCTTCCAGGCCATTTCAATCGACATCGGAGAGATGAAGACTGACAACCAGCAGGATATTCGTGACCAGTTTTTCCCTCAAACAGTGGAGCGAGGCGTTCTAATCTGGATAGCTGAAAAACCCTATACTATGATTGGCCGGGCCGAAAGAATCAACATATCCGCTGGAATCGCCAGCAGTTTCAGTTGTGGATACGGTTGCGAATGCGCATCGAATCCGTGGTCCTCCTTCATGAGTCCGTCATCAGCTGATTTGCTAAAGGGTACTTCTGCAGCGCCATTTACGCCAAAGGAATATCGCCAAACCTGCGGCGGCAAGGGTATTATTGTGGGTCCTTACACGGTTCTCTATATTGATTCTTGGTCGAGCAGCAACTCATCCATTGCCAGCGTAAACTCATCTGGGACAGTGACGGGAAATTCATTTGGAACATCTACGATTACCGCTGGATGGGATGACTGGACAGAATATTACGATGAGTTTTGGGAAGAATGCGTCGATTTCTATGATCCGCAATCCACATCCGCCCAGTCTCGAGTACGTGATCCGCAATGGGTTCAAAGATTGGGACCCGGGACTACGACTCTTGGCCTTTGTCTGCCTACACCTGCAGTACAGTTAAGCAGAACGTTTGGCTTTTATGACAATTATGGCCGAATCTTTAGCTCTCTATCATACCATCTCGCAGAATCGTTCACATCAGCGGAACATTGCGATGTAAGCTTAGACGTTCCGAGCATCGGGTACCAAATTATGGATGATGTAAAGACATGCCAAAGGAATTGCACAACGACTGTCCGACAAAAGTTCAAGGCAGCAGTTCCCGGTTCTCCACTTGCACCAATTCAAGTGAAGAACTGTCCGAGCTGTCCACTTCACAATGGCTATGACCTTACAATCAACAAAGAATCCGTAACTGCAACCGACTACTAAAGAAAAGAAAGAATGTAACAATAGCAGGGCTTCTTTTCTTGCTGGTCGTGGCGGCGCCGCTTGGAAGCGCCGCCGCACAGCAGCAGGACGACCTGCTCTCCACCCCCGTCCGCCGCTTCATATTTAACGGCCAGGCTTCGGCGGAAAGCCGGGCCCATTTTGGAGCGAGTGGCTATCCGCTAGGCACGAAAGATGCCGTATTGGCTCTGGCGTGGCACACCGAAGTTCGGATCGCATTTGAATCTCTTCCCACTCCCGAGTTTGATAATGTGATCCCGATCTCCGTGGATGTTCAAAATATCACTGTGGGTGAGATTCTTAAGGAGATCGTTCATCAGGACCCCCGATTCAAGTATTGGGAGCGATTTGGCGTCATTGAAGTCCTGCCCGATCTGGCCGATGCCGATCCGGAAAGCTGTCTGAACAGAGTGATTCCTCCCATCGAGTTCAACTACAACTTGGAGGCCGCATTCGGAAATCTGCGGTGTATCACCAAAGGCTTTGACCCGTTTTGCGGAAGCCGTAACCTGGGGACAAGGAACCTTCCCAAAGAACGTATAGACTTGTCATATGAGGGCCAACCCCTGCGAGACCTCTTGAGTAAACTTTCTGCAATGAGCGGAAATCATGCCTGGTTAGGATCGTATTCAGAACCAGAGCGAAGTTGCGGCAGCTTTTATTTCCAGTTGTATCAGCCCCGACGGAGGTTCCCCGCGGACATTACGTTGGATATGATTACCAAATCGGACCAGACTCTCGTGGAGGGACTGCCGCCGCAGTGCACCTCCTGCCACTACCACGAGCACCAGAAGCAATAGCCCACCTTTATCGGTCGGATTCTACCATTCCCTGATTTCCGATTTCGGCTCCCAAATCCCGCCCGTCTGTTGTATCCTGACCTGTTATCCCTGAATGTTTGGAAGGAAACACCGATGGACATCTATCAGCTTGAGGGGTGCGGCACCGCACTCATCACCCCTTTTCAAACCGACGGAACCCTGGATGAGCCCGCGCTCCGCCGCCACGTCCAGGTTCAGTTAGAGAACGGCATCGACTTCCTCGTCCCCTGCGGCACCACGGGCGAGAGCCCCGTCCTCCGGTCCGACGAACACTTCCGCGTCGTTGAGATCGTGCTGGAGGAGGTGCGCGAGCGTGTCCCCGTACTCGGCGGCGCCGGCGGCAACAACACCGACCGCGTCTGTGAAGGCATCGAGGTCATGGAGAAGCTGGGCGTGGACGGCATCCTCTCCGTCTCGCCCTACTACAACAAGCCCTCTCAGGAAGGCCTCTACCAGCATTACCGCGCGCTCGCCGAAGCCACCCGTCTGCCCATCCTGCTCTATAACGTGCCTGGCCGTACCGGCTCCAACATCGCTCCGGCCACGCTCCACCGGCTCGCCGAGATCCCCAACATCCTCGGCGTCAAGGAAGCCTCGGGCAACATGGCGCAGATCGACGAGATTCTCCAGACGCTGCCCGCCCGGTTCCGCGTCATCTCCGGCGACGACGCCCTCACGCTGCCCATGCTCTCGCTCGGCGCGGCCGGCGTCATCTCCGTAACCGCCAACGTCGTACCGAGCGAGATGACCTTGCTCGTTCGCGCCGCGCTCGCCGGCAACTATGACAAAGCACGCCGCATGCACCGCCGGCTGCTTCCCCTGATCCAGGCGCTGTTCATCGAGTCCAACCCCATTCCGGTCAAGGCCGCCCTGGCCGCGCTCGGCCGCTGCCAGCTCGCCTACCGGTTGCCTCTCGTCCCGCCCCAGCCGGAGACACAGGCCCGGCTCCGCCAGGTGCTCTCGGGTCTCGAATTTCCGCTCGCAAAGGAAACCGAACATGTCGCTGGCCGGTAGGATCGAGCAGCTCTTTGACCAGAAGCCGGCAAAATACGGCCCCGAATTTTTTGAAGCCTTCGAGGAGTTCAAACAGGCGCTGAACCGTGGAGAAATCCGTGCCGCCGAGCCTCACGATGGGTCAGAACCGTTGGAGGATTCCGCAAATTCCGCAGCCACGGGCTGGCGCGTCAATCGCTGGGTGAAAAAAGGAATCCTGCTCGGCTTCCGGATCGGCTCGATCGTCGACATGTCCATACCGGGCAGCTTGCCCTTTTTTGACAAAAGCACTTATCCCCTCCGCCCCCTCGCCCCAGACGCCGGCATCCGCGTCGTTCCCGGCGGCTCCTCCATCCGGGACGGCTGCTTCCTGGGCCGCGGAGTAACCTGCATGCCGCCCATGTACATCAACGCCGGCGCCTACGTCGATGAGGGGGCCATGATCGATTCCCACGCGCTGGTCGGCTCCTGCGCGCAGGTGGGGAAACGAGTCCATTTGAGCGCGGCGAGCCAGCTCGGCGGGGTGCTGGAACCGGTGGGCGCCATGCCCGTGATTATTGAAGATGATGTATTGATCGGAGGCAATTGCGGCATCTACGAGGGCACCATCGTGAAGAGCCGCGCGGTCATCGGAGCGGGAACCATCCTGACCGGCTCCACTCCGGTTTTCGACCTGGTGCAGGACCGCATCCTGCGCCGCGATGAGAACACCCCGCTGATCATCCCTTCCGGAGCCGTGGTGGTTCCGGGCTCGCGCGGAGTTACCCACGGCTGGGGAAAGGAAGCGGGCATCTCGCTCTACACTCCCGTGATCGTCAAGTATCGCGACGAGAAAACCGATGCATCCATTCAGCTGGAGGACCTGCTGCGTTAATCAATCCTTCGGCTCACCCCTTCGGCTCAACGTGCGGATGATGCACCACAATGTCCTCATGGGGATGCTTGGTGATCGGCGGCAGATAGTCTTTCAGTATCTCCAAAAACTCCTCCGGCATCGGCGTGGCGTGAAACTCCTGGTTGACGCACACCAGCCGGCTGGAGGCCTCGGCCACCAGATCCGTCTCTCCCTCACGCCGGATCTCGAACCGGAAGACGATGGAGCTTCTGGTCCTCTTTTCCACCCGGATATCGATCTCCAGATTGTCGCCCAACCGTGCGGGCTTGTGATAACGGATCCAGACCTCCACGCGCGGGAAACCGATCTTCATCCCGCCGAAGACATCGGTACGCGGATGACCGAGAGCGATAAACATCTGCTCTTCGGCCATCTCCAGATAGCGCATGAAGTTGCCGTAATAAGCGATCTTGGCGGCGTCGCAGTCCGCCCAGTAAACATGAGCTTTCGAAGTGAATTTTTTAATAGGTGCCTCCCCGCCCTGCAGCGTCATGGAACGAAGTTTCGGAACCACCGGCGCGTCTCAAAAACGGCAAAGCCACCACCGCACGCCTACGGATTCCGTATGAATTGAATCTATGATTCTGTACTTCCGGACATCCCCGGTCAAGTCCGGACATGAAGCAGTCATTCCAGGTCAGGCGGCAACCGGCAGGAGCATACTTTTTCCCGATCATCTCATTCACCACCTCGCTCACCACTGGGCTCACACCCGGCAGTCAATCCCAAGTGTTCCAGCTTGCGGATTTGAACGTGGATGCGCATAATCGTGGCCTGTATTCAGGAATACCGGGAACACCTGTATCCAAGAGCACCGGGAACAGGGGGAACGGGCGTTTTTCCCGCCCGGAGAAAGGAAACCGTAACGTGCCGAGCCGATTGCGAGTTGGATTCCAGGGTGAGCGGGGCGCCTTCAGCGAGGTAGCCGCCAATAAACTAGTAAAGAATCGTCCGGTGGAGCTGGTTCCCTGCGCGAACTTCCCCGCCCTGTTTCGCGCTCTGGCTGGCCGCAGAATCGATTACGCCACGGTTCCCATCGAAAACACGCTGCACGGATCGGTTCACGAAAACTACGACTTGCTGCTGAAATACCGCTTGCCGATACAGATGGAGACCAGGATCCGCATCGTTCACAACTTGATTGCCCCGAAGGGCGTGGGATTGCGATCGATTCGCAAGGTCTACTCGCACCCGGTGGCGCTGCGCCAGTGCCTGAAGTTTCTCGACAAGCACCGGAAGTGGGAAGTGGTGCCCTTCTATGACACAGCTGGTAGCGTTAAGATGTTGGCAGAAAAATACATACAGGACTCTGCGGGGATAGCGAGCGCGGCATCGGCGGCGATCTACGGCGCACGTATCTTAGTCAAAGATATTGGAGATGACAAAGAAAACTACACCCGTTTTTTCCTGCTGGGCCGCCGCCAACTTGCCGGATCACCAAAAACCCCGACGAAAACATCCATCGCTTTTGCCACGGGCAACCATCCCGGCGCCCTGTTCCACTGCCTGAGCGTCTTCGCGCTGCGGGACATCGATCTAACGAAGATCGAATCCCGGCCGCTGCCGGGCCGCCCGTTCGAATACATGTTTTATATGGATTGCAAGGGAGACGCCAAATCCGCGGTCGTGCGGAATGCCCTGAAAAACCTGGCCGAGGTCGCGGAATTCATCCGTGTGCTCGGTTCCTACAATAGCGTCGCGTGAGAGCTGTCGAAACCCGGGCAGCTAAAGCCCCGTGCTGCCTGCTCTGCTTCGTGCTACCGGCCTTGCCACCGGAACGATTCTTCCATTCCAAACTGGCATTCCAAGCTGGCATGCCAAGCTGGCACGGCCGATGCGGGCGCTGCGGATGGCTGCCAACCAGTCCATTGTGCTAGACTTTCCCTACTCCCATGCTTCGCTCGCTGCAAATTCAGGACTACACGCTGATCGACAAGCTGGAACTCGACTTTCATTCCGGGTTGAATCTGCTGACCGGGGAAACCGGCAGCGGCAAGTCGATCGTGGTGGAGGCCGTCGGACTGCTGCTGGGCGAGAAGGCCTCCGCGGACCTAGTCCGCACCGGGGCTGACAGGGCCCGCATCATCGGTGTTTTCAGCCCGGATCACCCCACCGGCACGGGAACCGGTCTTCCTGATGCTACGGGTAAATCCCGCTGGCGCTCGATGCTGGAAGAGCTGGCCCGTGCGGGCATCGATACCGACGGCGCCGACGAGCTGATCCTGCAGCGGGAGATCCTTTCAGCCGGCAGGTCGCGCTGCTTCATCAACCACCAGCCCGCCACAGCAACATTACTGCGCTCCATCGCACCCTCTCTGGCGGAGGTTCACGGGCAGAACGAGCAACAGGAACTGTTTCTGCCCGCCACGCAGCGGGAACTCCTGGACCGGTTCGGCGGGCTGGCGGCACAGGTGGAAGAGGTTCGGGACCGTCATGCGGCATGGACCGCGCTGGTCAAACGGCTGGAGGCTGTGCTCTCGGAACAGCGGGATTGGCTGCGCCAAATGGATCTGTGGCAGTTCCAGGACCGCGAGCTGCAGGAGGCTGGACTGCGCGAAGGGGAGGACCGGGAACTGGAGGAGGAGAAGCTCATTCTGACGCACGCCGAGCGCATCCGATCCCGTCTCGCGTCCGGATACGAGCAACTCTACAACGCCGACATGTCGGCCGCGAGCCTGCTGGCCTCGGCGCAGCGCGACCTGGAAGAAGTGGCTTCCTACGATACCGGCCTGCAGCCGCTGGCCGAGTCATTGCTCTCCGCCAGAGCCACGGCGGAGGATGTCGCTCTGACCATGCGCGACCGTCTGGCAAATCTGGAGGCCAGCCCCGAGCGTCTGGAACAGGTCGAAACCCGGCTGGCGGCGATCGACCGGCTCAAGAAAAAATTCGGTCCGTCCCTGGCGGAAGTCATCGCCTACCGCGACCAGTTGCGGACCCGCATGGCGGAAGCGGAATCGAGCGAATTCGCCACCCGCGAACTCGAGGAACAGGTACGGGAGGCAGCGGCGAACTACGGAAAGGCCGCCGAAAAACTCTCCGCCGCGCGCCGACGCATCGGGGGCAGACTCAAGACCGCGATTGAAAAAGAACTGGGCGAGCTGGCCATGGCCGGCACGGTCTTCGAGATTCAAATCGTTTCATCCGCCAGCGAGCAGAACTGGCGGGCAAGCGGGCTGGACCGTGTCGGGTTTCTCCTGTCGGCGAATCCCGGCGAGCCGTTGCAGCCCCTCTCGCGGGTGGCCTCGGGCGGCGAGGTCTCGCGCATCATGCTGGCGCTGGAGACGGTCGTCGCGTCCCGGCGTGGGACAGACACCAGCCCCGGCCACTCGCTCATCTTCGACGAAGTGGATGTCGGCATCGGCGGCCGGGCCGCCGAGAGCGTGGGGCGCAAGCTCCGCCGGCTGGGCGACACCCGTCAGGTGCTCTGCGTTACCCATCTTCCGCAGATCGCCAGCTTCGCCGAGCACCATTACCGCGTGGAAAAAATGGAGCGGGACGGGCGGACCGTTACGCGCGTCGATTACCTGGACGCGGAGGGCCGGCATGAGGAGTTGGCGCGCATGCTGAGCGGAACGCAGGTTACCCCGGCGTTGCGGAAACATGCGAAGCAGTTGCTGAAATCGAACGCCGGCTGAGGAGTTAGCGTCTCTCGCCCTGCCTGCGGTAACCCCCGCTGCGGAAACCTGCTGACCCGTGCCACGAAACCACGAATTCGACCACCCCGTCCCGGACTCTTCCCCAAATCAGGACTGCTTGGATGAGGACTGGCATCCGGACTTCCATGCAGACCGGGCCGACTGGCTCGCCATCGCCGGCATCGCGCTCGCCGCCGCCTTGGCGCGCCTGGCCTTCTCGCTCTGGCTCCCTCCGCTGATTCATCTGGATTCAGACTCCTATTTCGAAATTGCGCAACGGCTCTCGGCCACGAATGAATTCGGCGATCTGACGCGCCGCCCGCCTCTCTATCCGCTCATCCTGTGGCTAACCGGGCTGGCTCCGCAGATCGGACTGTGGGGTGCAATCATCGGGCAACATCTGGCCGGGACCCTGACGGCTGTCCTGTTCTATCTGCTTCCCCGACGCATGTTTTTCCCGCGGTTCCGTGGCGCGGCTATACTCAGCGGCCTGCTGTGCGCCCTCGTTCCGGCCCCCATCATCTTGGGACACAGCATCCTTTCCGAGCCCCTGTACACGTTGCTGATTGCGCTGGCGGGCTGGACTGCGCTCGGCTGGCTGCGCCAGGGAAGACTCACGAGTGCAGTCTGGTGCGGCGCACTGCTGGCTCTCGCCGCTATGACGCGCCCCATCGCCATGGGCCTCTTCCCCCTCTGGGCCGTGCTGCTCTTTTTCCTCCAATCCAGACGCAGCGCGCTGCGGTTTTTCCTGGTTGCGGGCGGCGCCTTCGTCCTGATCCTGATCCCGCTGCTGGTCCGCAACCATGTCGCCTGGGACAGAGTTGCGATCACGCAGTCGCTCGGCAGAAACATCATCTCGGTCGCCGACCGGTTCATCGATTACGACCGCGACCCGCACCGCCTGATTCGCGCCACCTACAAACCCTTCCTCGCCGGCAAGCGCGGCCCGGACGCCGTGGTCATCTACGCCGCCCTGCCGGAGCTGCGGCGCGCCACACAATTATCCGATATCGAGATCGACCGGGCGCTCGCGGCTATCGCGCGGGAGGCAATTCTGGATCACCCCTTCGAATTTCTTCGCTCCCGCCTCGCGCGCTACCCGTTGATGCTGCGCGATCCGGCCACCGGGCAGTGGCAATGGCTGCGGCATTCCACCTATCTGCCGCTGCTGGAATTTGCCGGCCGCAGAAATCCGGAGCTGGCCGCGCGCAGCCTGCGGGGCGCGGATATCGACCCGGCGAATTTCGAGCGGGCCCACTCGCTTTATCGGGTCCTCTCGGCGCCCCTGACCGGGACCTGGTATTTCGCGCTGGTCCTGCTGGGGATGGCTGCGATGATCTGCGGCCGCCGGCTTGGTTTGCAGCCAACCGGCGCCGTCCTGTGGATCGCGCTTTTTTTCCACCACACCCTGGGAACCGTGCTTCTGCAACCGCCCAACATCCGCTACCGGATCCCGGCGCTTCCCTGGGAGATACTGTTCGCAGCCGTGGGACTCGCTCTGGTCGTAACGGCATTGCTGAAAGGGTTGCGAACCAAGTGGAACCGTCCGCTCACCGTGCCGCCGGCGATCCTGGTCATCATTGTTTTTTCAGCCGTGGCCGCGATATTTTCCGTCCGGGCGACGGTCCTCTCCCGCAATGAAGTTGCGATTCGGGTCAACGATCTCAAAGTGGCCGGGGACGAAGCAGAGGGTCCTTCAGCCGCCTCCGATCTGCTGCGGCAGATCCACATCGCGGGCCAGCCGCTTTCCGTGCTCTATTGGGATGGCGGAACCGGGCACGCAACCCGGCTCAGCGCCGAGGTCCCGGTGTCAGCCGGAGGCCCCGTTCACCTGCGAGCAGCCTATAGCTGCCAGACAGCCCGCTGCGCAGGCTCCGTCCTCAGACTGCAATTGCTTGACGGCAACCGCCAGCCGCTGCTCAGCCGACAATGGCCGCTGGCACAGGAACGCGCGGATAATGATCTGTTCTGGGATCAGTTGGAAGAACGTCTAAAGGTGCCCGCCGGATCAGCCACTCTGCTGCTGGAGTTTCGATTCCCACCGGAACCCGATGGCTCGCAAAACGCCGGCCGGCTCGTCATTCCGCATCTTACGGTTCGAACCCGCACGCCTCGCCGGGAAGAATCCGATTGAATGGCAAGATCACGCAACTGCAAAGCGAACGCACGTTATTACTGCGGGGGCCAGGGCACGACCCAGTTCACCATGTAGTAGCCGAGCAGGGAGACGATGGCGATTCCGATGATGGAGATCAAGCCCCCTCCCTTGAACATCGTCCCGATCCGCACATAGCCGCTGGCAAAGACCATCGCGCTGGGCGGTGTCCCGATCGGCAGGGCGAAGTCGAAGGAGGCGGCCATACCGACCGACACCATCAGCGCCACCGGGTTGAACGACGCGGTCGGCGCGGCGCCTAGCACTAGCGCCCCCACCATCCCGATGATCGCGATGTTGGAGATGAAACTGCCGACGATAATCGTGAAGGAGACGACGATCAGCACGAACAGGAAGTTCGATTGTCCGTCGGAGGACAGCGACGCAATCGTGGTCTGCAGGAATTCGCCAAGTCCCAGCTCGGGATGAGCGATCGTGGCGCCCAGCCCCAGCGCGGCGGCGATCAGGCTCAAGGTTCCCCACTCGATTCCCTTCACGGCATTTTCCCAGTTCATCGCGAACTCACGTTTTTCCCAGTTCACCGGAATCAGGAACAGCGACGTCGCCATGAAGATTGCCGTCACCGCCCAGTTCAGATGCACCCGCAGCCAGAGGCTCCAGGGATGCGCCCGTCCGGCCACATCCGAGAGGCCCAGCTTCTGCATCCCGTCAATCATCAGCGGCAGCAGGTCCGGCAGAATCCACAGGAACAGTGCCGTAAAGAAAACAATAGCCGAGATCTTTTCGCCCCGCTTCATCGGGCCGAGCTTTTCGAGTTCCGCCTGCAGGAACTCATCCGAGCCGCTCCAGTCCGGCATCTCCGGTTTCAGCACGAACTTGATCACCAGGAACACGACCGTCAGCGCGACCACATAGACCGGCAGGCAGGCCCAGACCCACTCCAGAAATCCCATGTCATAGCCCAGGTCGCGGACAAATCCGATGGCGATCAGGTTCGGCGGCGTGCCCACCGGCGTCAGGATGCCGAGGTTCGATCCCCAGGCAATCGCAAGAAATAATGACTCGGCGTACCGGCTGTTGCGCTCGAACTTGAAGGTCTCGGCCAGCCCGGTGGCGATGGAGATGAAGATCATCGTCGTCACGACGTGCGACATGATGGAACTCATCAGCGATGAGCCCAGCCCGAACAGCAGCAGCAGCCGCCACGGCCTGCCCGCCACCAGCGGGGAGGCCACCATCCTGTAGGCTATACGCTTCGTCAGTCCATGAACGCTGGTGGCATGCCCGATCACCATGGCGCCGAGCAGAAAGATGTTGATCCAGTCGGCCCAGGAGACGAACGCCTGATCCACTGGCCGGATGCCGGCGACCACCAGCATCGCCAGTCCCATGAAGGAGGTTACCGGAATCGGGATCGGCTCGCAGACCCACCAGACCACCGTCCACAGGAACACTCCCAGCGATCGCATCCCTATGTCTGATGTCTCCGGCAGGTTGGGCACCAGCATACAGGCCACAAAAGCCAGCGGCCCCACGATGAGCCCGAACACCCGCCTCTGCTTCTCGAAGCGGACTTCCGCATCGGTCAGCATGGGAGCAATTTCCGACAACCCTTTCCAACTCATCGAGCCTCCAATTGACCGGGAGATACCTGTTGAATCCGCCTAATAGTCGGTTGTTTTTAACAGAATTCCCCGGTTGTTGCAAGCTTCCCGCCCCGCACGCACTTTCCAGGCCAGCTACCCGGCATCTGCGCGGCGCTGATGTGGCGATGATGTGGCAATGCTACGGCGCCCGTCTTCCGAACCCGAATCGAATGTCACACTGGAAAGGCTGGAGGAGGGCTTCCGGGAGCGTGCGCACGAGAATGGTCTATCTCCGCGACGGTGCTTTCTTTGCGAACTTGCGCCCGGATGCCCGCTTCCAGGACCTGCTCGCCCGCATGAATCTGGCCTCCTGAGGGCGCATTTTTCGCTGCTGTTTCACCCGGAAGACTACTATCATCCCTCCAAGTTCAGTAACTTCTCAGTTTGAGGTTTACCGTATGACCTCCCGGCTCGCCGATGGTCCGTCTCAGGTTGCGGTCTCTTCGCCCGCTTTCCCGGCACTAAAGCTTGCAGCCGCACTACTGCTGTTGATCCTGCTTGCTCCCGCGTATCTGCGCGCCGCGCCCGCCGTCAGCGGAGCTGTCAACGCCGCCAGTTTTCGCCACTCCTCGCTTCCGGACGGCAAACTGGCTCCGGGCAGCCTCGTGTCTCTTTTCGGCCAGGAGATGGGTCCCGGCGCACCGTTTTTGATTCCATTCCTGTTCCTTGATCCGTCGCTGCACGCCGACGGCTTCCCCTTGCCCACCGTTCTTGGCACCACATCGGTTCAGGTTACGGTCAACGGCATCACGCTCGATTGCGCCATCCTCTTCGCCAGCTACCGCCAGGTAACCATCCTGCTGCCCTCGGCTACGCCCGCAGGCACGGGCACTCTCACGCTCACCTATGACGGTGAGACCAGCGAGCCGTTAGAGATCGAAGTCGTCCCGCACTCGTTCGGCATCTTCTCCACCAGCCAGAACGGCTCCGGCTCCGGCGTCGTCACCGACCCGTTCACCACCGCCGCCAACTCGCTGGTTACCTCCGCGAACCCCGGCCACCTCCTCGACCTCTGGGGCACCGGCCTCGGCGCTGTCGCAGGCACCGATCTCGATGAGGAAACCGCCCGGCCCGTGCCCGGCGACCTGCCCTCGCTCGATGTCCGCGTATTCGTCGCCGGCCAGGAAGCGGAAGTCGTCTACCGCGGCCGCTCCGGATGCTGCGCCGGCGTGGACCAGGTCCGCTTCCTCGTCCTGCCAGACGCCGTCTCGGGCTGCCATGTCCCCGTGCACGCTGAAGTAAATGGCGTCGCAAGCAACTTCTTGACGATTTCCATTGCGCCCGAAGGCGCTTATTGCGATATCCCCGGAAGCTGGACCGCCTCCGACATGCAAACCCTCGATGAGAACGGGGAACTCCGCACCGGCGCCATCACCCTCAACCGATCGTCGTTCTTGCAATTATTCCCTGGGCCTTCTTCCGAGAATGTCTCCGCCAGCTTTAGGAGGACCTTACTACGCGACTTGCAACCTACTGAACGCTCCGCCCTCAATTTGCTGCCATCCTTCTCAATCCCTCCGGCCTCGCCCCTCGCTCCCGGCACCTGCACCGTGAATCAAACGGGAGATCCTGCTGCACCCGGAAGATTTGTTTTTTCTGATATTGAAGATTTCTTAGGTGTACGGGGCCTTGAAGCGGGAACCATCGAAATGTCCGGCCCGGAGGGACGATTCGACCTGTACGACACTGGCTTCGGAAATCACTCGCTCAGCTTCCTGCCAGGCCTGGACGAAGAACTTGCGGACTTACTTGCGGAGTTATTCGGACCTGGCATCATAACCGACGGAACTCTGCTCACCTCCGGAACCCACAACTTTACTGCCACCGGCGGCAACGGCAATCAAAACGATGAAATTCTCATCATCCCCCCCAGAGAACCGGTCGGCCGATTCACCGCCACCATCGATCTCCCCAGCGGTTTCGAACCCTTGTATGGTCCCATCGCCTTTCCCTCTCCCCCTGTCATCAACCGCAGCCAGCCCCATACCGTCCGCTGGCAGAACGCCCCTGCTGGCTCGCTCGTCTCCATCACCGGCACGTCACTCCTGTTCTCAGCCTTAGACACCCATTTCGGATCCATTGGTCCGCGTGGATCACTAGTCCAGATTTTCTCCGAAGGCATGAGCTTCCAGTGCTGGGCTCGCGGCGAGGATGGCTCCTTCACCGTTCCGCCGGAGATCCTCTCCCTCCTCCCGCCATCTTCCAATACAGGGTTCAGCGGATTCGACGACGGTCTCCTCCAGCTTGACCTGGTCGTCTCCGGACCGCGCTTCACCGCCGAGGGGCTCGACGCCGGCATCACCCAGTACCGCGAAACCGGCCTCCCCCAGCGCGTCGTCTTCGAATAACCAATTACCGCCCCCGCTTCCACGAAAACCCCGCCGCCGCCGCTGCATTGCCTCCTGACGCCCAGCTCCGTCTGGCGTACCTTCCAGTCAGACCGCCATTCATACCAACCACCCCCAGAGACCTCGGACCACCTCCTCTGGGACGACTTCAACCTCTCACACCACACCTGCGTTGATTCACGTTAAACTAGGCGACAAGTCCATCTAAGACATCGAATGCTTCCCGGGAGGATACAAGAGTGCTATATAAAACCGTCGGATTCATCTTCATTACCCTCGGACTTGTTCTATCTGCCGCAGCTCAAACTGAAGTCACCGCGATACGTGCGGGCAAGATAATTGATCCCGAATCGGGAACGGTCCGTACGAACCAAATCATATTGGTTACAGATGGACTAATCACCGACATCGGCCCGAACCTAAAACCTCCGGCCAATGCAAAGGTCATTGACCTCTCCCATGAAACTGTCCTTCCAGGTCTGATGGATGCTCATACTCATCTTTGCGCGGCTATTGACCCCAAATGGGACTTGGGAGATTTCTGGATCTATGCGCTGCAACACAGGGCTGGATTTCGAGCTATTTTGGGTGTGAAGCACACCAAGGAAATGCTTGAGGCTGGATTCACGACCGTTCGTGATTTGGGCAATGCAGGGGATTATCTCAACCTGGACCTGGAAAAGGCGATCCGGTTCGGGCTCGTGCCGGGCCCGACGATTATCTGGGCTGGCAGGATCATCGCGCCGTTTGGAGGACAGTTTTGGGACACGCCGGCCGACCCCAATCATTTGGATAACCCCGAATACTACTTTGCCGACAGTCATGATGAGTTGAGAAAGGCAATCAGGGAGAATATTTATTGGAATGCAAAAGTAATTAAAATCGTCATTGATAGCCAGAAATACATCTATTCCACTGATGACATACGTTTCATTGTGAAAGAGGCAGCGGCAGCAGGTGTTAAAGTGGCTGCACACGCACAGACCGAACGGGGAGCCCACAATGCGATAGAAGCAGGCGTGGCTTCACTTGAGCATGGGTGGCGGCTCACGGACGATGATATGGCTCTCGCAGTACGGAATAACGTTGTCCTCGTTTCCACTGATTTTCCTGAGGAGCACCTGCTCGGCCTGGGCTGGGAACCCCCTGATGCCAAACGGATACATACTGCAAGGATCGAACGACTCCGTCGTGCTTATCGGGCCGGGTTGCTAATTGTATTTGGAACGGATGTAATGCATGATGAAGAAGATCGGACACGCGGCATGCTTTCGCTGGATTACATCGACAGCTTTGTCGAGGCGGGAATTCCGGCCAAATATATTCTCCAATCCATGACTACTCAGGCGGCACGATTGCTTGGAGTAGAAAAAGAGCGGGGGAAAGCTCCAGCCCGGTCTGGCTGCCGATATAATCGCTGTCCCGGAAAATCCCCTCGAAAATATTCAAACCCTCAAGAATGTTAAATTTGTAATGCGCAATGGCAAGGTAATCATCAGGCCGGGAAAAGACGGTCTTTGAGGAATAGAAGGGGCGGCAGGCACCTTCTATGCACGTTGCGCTTCGGACGGCACAATGCGTTTCCGCAGCGTGGCGGTCCCGGACCCGCTCTTCAAATACTTCTCCAGATCCCGTGCCGTCGTCTCTTCCTTCACCGCGATATAAGCTTCCAGTTCCACCGGCTGTCGGTTCTTCGTGGAGGCGCATTCTCCATCCCGATGCTGCCGCACTCGTCGCTTCAAGTCGGGCGTGGAGCCCACATAAAACCCGCCGTCCGATTCGCTTTTCAGGATGTACACATACCACATACGCTCCTCCCTCTGGGGCCCACCACCCGCTCATAGCCGCCCTTGACACCCAGCCTGCCCAACGTCCTCCCCGGAACTTTTTTAGCGTAGCAGAACGGCCCACCGTCCGCGCGTCCTCCGTAGCCTTGGCATAGGAGGGAAGCTTCAGCGCAGGATGGCCCGACCTCCTACGCTCTCCGAGCTTCGGAGGCTAAACCACCCTCAGTCTCAGCGCAATGGATGGCCTGCTACATTCGACTATCAGCGTAATGGATGGCCTGCTACATTCGACTATCAGCGTAATGGATGGCCTGCTACATTCGACTATCAGCGTAATGGATGGCCTGCTACATTCGACTATCAGCGTAATGGATGGCCTGCTACATTCGACTATCAGCGTAATGGATGGCCTGCCATCCGTAGCCTTGGCGTAGGATGGCGGAGAGGGTGGGATTCGAACCCACGGTAGAGTTACCCCTACACACGCTTTCCAAGCGTGCTCCTTAAGCCACTCGGACACCTCTCCGTATCGGTCCAGCAGTCTTCGTCGCGCGGCCCCTCGCTGGAATGCCCTGCCAGCCCCGCGCGGCTCATTGCTTCGATTCTAATTGGCCCCAGCCCATTTGCACAACCTACGCCCGCAAATCCCCGGCCAGCCTGGAACGATTTTTTAGGAAACCAAACGGAATCAACTGACACACTACCGACCCACAGCCGCCGTCTCGATCTGAACCAGATGGCACGCCACCCGGTGCCCGCCGTCCTGCTCGGTCGTCAGTGGCCGCTCGGTCCGGCAGACGTCCATCACCTCCGGACACCGCGTGTGGAACGCACAGCCCGGCGGCGGATCGAGCGGCGTGGGCACGTCGCCGGCCAGCGCGACCCGCTGCTTCTTCTCTCCCGGCTCCATGGACGGCACCGATTCGAGCAGCGCTTTCGTATAAGGGTGCAGCGGCCTCTCGAACAGCTCGTCGCTCGGCGCCATCTCCACGATCCGCCCCAGGTACATCACCGCCACCCGGTCGCTGATGTGCTGGACCACCGACAGATCGTGCGCGATAAACAGGTACGACAACCCGAACTCCTTCTTCAGATCCGTCAGCAGGTTGATGATCTGCGCCTGGATCGACACATCCAGCGCCGAGACCGGCTCGTCGCACACAATGAAGCGCGGCTCCACCGACAGCGCCCGCGCAATCCCGATCCGCTGCCGCTGCCCTCCGCTGAACTCATGCGGATAGCGGTGGAAATGTTCGTGGTCCAGGCCCACCCGCTCCAGCAACCGCCGCGCCCTCTCCACCCGTTCCTCGCGGGAGAACATCCCGTGCGCCACCATCCCCTCCATCACGATCCCGCCCACCGTCATCCGCGGATTCAGCGACCCGTAGGGGTCCTGAAAGATGATCTGCATCCGCTTGCGAATCTTCCGCAACTGCTCGCCGCGCATCGCCAGCACATCCTCGCCCTCGAACCGCACCTCGCCGCCGGTCGGCTCGATCAGCCGCAGGATCGCCCTCCCCGCCGTCGTCTTCCCGCACCCGCTCTCGCCCACCAGCCCCAGCGTCTCGCCCGCCCTCATCTCGAACGACACGCCATCGACCGCCTTCACCTCGGCCACGGTTCGCGACAGCACGCCGCGCCGCACCGGAAAATACTTCCGCAGGTCCCGCACCTCCAGCAGCGGCGTACTGTTGCCTACAACGCTCATCGCTCTCCCGCCTCCGCCAGCTCGATCTCCCCGCGCTGTACCCGCCCGCACCGCGTTTCATGCTCCCCGCCCACCGTCATCATCTCTGCTCCCACCCTCACCAGTTCCGGCTCCGCCAGCATTACCTCTTCCGTCCGGCACTGCTCGGCCACAAACTTGCATCGCGGATGAAACCGGCACCCGGCCGGAAAGCTCACCGGATTTGGCACCGCCCCCGCAATCACCTCCAGCCGCTCCCTGCGCGCGCCCAGCCGCGGCCTCGACTCGAACAACCCGAGCGTGTAGGGATGCCGCGGCCTCGCGAAAAGCTCCCGCGTCCCGGCCATCTCCACGATCCGCCCGGCATACATCACCGCCACGCGGCTGGCCAGGTTCGCCACGATCCCCAGGTCATGGGTAATCATCAGCACCGACATCCCCATCTCCTGCTGCAACTCCTCCAGCAGGTCCAGTATCTGCGCCTGAATCGTCACGTCCAACGCCGTCGTCGGCTCGTCCGCGATCAGTAACTTCGGCCGGCACACCAGCGCCATGGCGATCATCACCCGCTGCCGCATCCCGCCCGACACCTGATGCGGATACTGCTTCATCAGCGTCTCGGCCGACGGAATCTTCACCCGCCCCAGCATCTCCACCGCCTGCCGCCACGCCTCCGCGCGGTTCATCTGCTGATGCAGCATCAGTGGCTCCATCAACTGGTTGCCGATTGTGAACACCGGGTTCAGCGACGTCATCGGCTCCTGAAAGACCATGGAGATATCGTTCCCTCGCACGCGCCGAATCTCGTCCTCGCTCAGCCCCAGCAGCTCGCGGCCCTCCAGCCGGATGGAGCCTTCCACAATCCGTCCCGGAGGCGTCGCCACCAGCCGCAGGATCGACAGCGCCGTTACGCTCTTCCCGCACCCGCTCTCGCCCACCAGCCCCAGCGTCTCGCCGGCCGCGATCTGGAAGCTCACCGAGTCCACCGCGCGCGCCACGCCCCGGTCCGTATCGAAATGCGTCTTCAGTCCGCGCACTTCCAGCAGCGCACTCTTCACCCCCGCACCTCCATTACCGTTGCCCACCGCGTCTTCTCCTCGCCTGTCCCCCGTAGCTTTAGCGCAGGGGGGCCTGCCGTCCGTAGCCTTGGCGCAGGATGGCCGATCAGCTCTCCCCCCATCGTCATACCTTCAGCCTCGGATCGATCGCGTCGCGAATCCCCTCGCCGATCAGGTTATACGCGGTTACCGTGGAAAAGATCGCCAGCCCCGGAAAGATGGTAATCCACCAGTACCGGAAACTTTCTCTCGCCTCGTTCAAGATTCCTCCCCAGCTCGGCACAGGAATCGAGATCCCAAAGCCCAGAAAGCTCAGACTCGATTCGATCAGTATCGCCGACGCCACCCCAAAGCTTGCCGACACCAGCAGCGGCGCCACCCCGTTCGGCAGGATGTGCCGGAAAATAATCCGCATGCTCCCCACGCCCAGCCCCCGCGCGGCCATCACAAACTCCTGATCGGCCAGCCGCAGAAACTCGCCCCGCACCAGCCGCGCCTCGGTCGTCCATCCCGTGATCCCGATCACCACCATGATGTTCCACATGCTCGGCTGCAAAAAAGCCAGCACCGCCAGGATCAGGAAGAAAGCCGGAAAGCAGACCACGATCTCGATGGCCCGGGAAAACACCATGTCCACCCATCCCCGGAAATACCCCGCCAGCGTTCCCACGAATATGCCGATCGTCACGTAAATCCCCACCGCCACGAACCCCACCGAGAGCGAGATCCGCGCCCCCCAGATCATCCGCGCCATCAGGTCCCGTCCGTTGCCGTCCGTGCCCATCCAATACGTCGCGCCCGGCGGCAGGAACTTGTCCACCAGATGATCTTCGTTGATGCCGTAGGGCACCGGCGGAAACAGCGCGAAGGACGACTCGATCTGTCCGTTCAGGATCTGCTCCTTGTAGGACTGCGTGTCGAAGACCTCCATCCGCCCGGACCATAACACTGCCGCCAGCACAGCCGGCAGCACCAGCACCAGGAACTGATTTCTCGCCGAGCGGCGGATCGCCGGCGGCAGAGCACTCTGCGCCAGTGTCCGCATTAGTCCCAGCGCCATCACCATCAGCGCCAGCGTCAGGAAGAACAGGTCCACCGGCCGCAGGTCCCGGATCACGGGCCAGTAGAGCTTCCGCTCCAGTTGCACTCTTTCCGGCGCAAAGCGTTCGGCGATGCGGCGCTCGGTCATCTCGAACGTGACCATTGCTGCCTGGGTTGCCGCCTCGGCAGACGCCGCCCCGGTCGCCGCCGCGCGGTAGGCATCCAGATACCCGGTCAGCTCTTCAGCTTCCGTATCCGCAAGCTGGCTCGCCAGAAACAGCAGTTGCCGCTCCACGGTGCTGAGCGCTGCTTCGAGCTTCGTCACCGCCTCCAGCTTCGCCACCCCGTCGGCATCCGCGCCCTCGCGCATCGCCTCCCGCATCGCCTCGATCTGGGCCAGCAACTCCGGATGCCCGCCGCGCCGCCACTCCTCGAACCGGTCCTGGTACTGCCCCCGGTAAGCGCCCTGGAACACAATCGGTTTGCTGTCGGCCAGAAACGGTGCGCCGATGGCGATCAGGAATAGGGTCAGGACGAAGAAGGCCGATCCCACCGCCAGCCGGTTCTTGCGGAATTGACCAACCACCAGTCCCCAGTAGGTCTCCACCTGCTGCGCGCCCTGCTCCGGCGCATTCATCATTTGGGGCTGGCGCTCTGGGTTCATTCCGTTACTGCTCCTCCATCGATTGAGAGGCCCATTATTGCGATTGCACTTCTTGAGAGTCCCGTTACTGCGCCTCCAGCGAAATCGTCGGATTCACAATCGCGTAGGCGATGTCGGAGATCAGCAGTCCGATCAGCGTCAGTAACGCCGCAATCGTCGAGATCGCCATCACCACCGGGTAGTCGCGCGACAGGATCGCCTCGAATCCAAGTTGCCCCATCCCAGGAATCGTGAAGATGCTCTCGATGATGATGCTGCCGCCCAGCATCGCCGGCAGCAGAAAGCCCAGCAGCGTTACAATCGGGATCAGCGAGTTGCGCAGCGCGTGCTTGAAGATCACTGTCCGCTCGCTCAGCCCCTTGGCCCGCGCCGTCCGTATGTAGTCCTGCCGGATCGTCTCCAGCATACCGGCCCGCATCTGCCGCGACACATACGCCAGCCCGCCATAGGTCAGGCAGAAGACCGGCAGCACCAGATGCCACACCCGGTCCACCAGCCAGTCCCATGTGCCCAGTTGCTCCGCGTCCAGCGAGCTGATCCCGCTGATCGGAAACCAGTGCAGGTAGTCCCCGCCTCCGAGGAACAGAATCAGGATCGTCGCCACCCAGAAGCTCGGCAGCGAATAGAGCACGAACAGCACCACCGTCGTCGCCTTGTCGCCCGCCGTATATTGGTGCGTCGCCGAATAGATGCCCAGGGGAATCGCAAGCAGGTAGGTCAGCAGCAAAGAGATGATGTTCAGTTGCAGGGTTACCGGGAGCCGCTCCCAAATCTTGTCCATCACCGGACGGTTGTCCTTGTAGGAGCTGCCGAAATCCAGCGTCGCGATCTTCGTTACCCAAAGCCAGTACTGCTCGTATATTGGACGGTCCAGGCCGAACTCCGCCCGCGTCTTCTCGATGATCTCGTTCGCCATCTGCTGATCGCCGATATTTCCTTGCACGCTGCTGCCCACACGCATCGCCGCCGGGTCGCCCGGTGCCAGCTGAATGATCAAAAACGTGATTGCACTGATCCCGATCAGCGTCGGAATCATCAGCAATAGCCGCTTCATCACATAAGTTTTCACTGGATGTTCATCCCCGCACGCACTTCTTGCCGCTGCCCCTCATCCTCCACAAAGTACCACTCCGTAAGGTCCCATCCTGGCCGCATCCTGTAGAACTTTACGCCTCGGAAACGTTTGTCGTAGATGCCCAGATTCGGTTCCGTATACATGAACAAATAGGGCTGCTCCTCATGCTGGAAATCATGCAGCCTCGCAAATAATTTTCTTCTCTCCATATCGTCGAGCGTCGTCCGCGACATTTCGATCAATTGGTCGGTCTCCTCATTGCCGAAACCGACGTGGTTTGAGCCGCGATTCTCGCTCTGCGAGCTGTGCCAGATCTGATAGGGATCGGATTCGATAGGGGTTGTCCATCCCAACGAACACGCATCGTAGCGCCGGTCGTAGATGTTTTCCAGAAACGTGGCCCACTCCAGCTCCCGTACCACCATATCGATCCCCAGCTTCCGTAAGCTTTCCTTCATCAGGGCCGCCCGTCTCCGATAGGCTTCAAAACCGGTCGGCATCAGCATCTCGAATCGGAACGGCCTGCCGCCCTTGTCACGCAGCCCGTCTCCGTCCCGGTCGTACCATCCGGCCTCCAGCAGCAGATCCTTCGCCCTCTCCGGGTCGAATGAATAAGGCCTGATATCGCGGTTATAGGCCGGCCCAAAATAATTCTGACTCCCGGTAACTACGATTCCATGCCCGTGCAGGACACTGTCGATGAACTCCTCACGGTCCAGCGCCCCGTATGCCATCGCCAGCCGTACGCGCTGGTCATCAAAAGGTGGTCGTCGCATGTTCCAACCCACGTAGCGGAACGACCCCAGGAAGTACTCCGCCTTCGCAAACTTACTTAGAAATTCAGGATCGGTCTCCTGATCGAACTGCTCGCCAGTCGACTCTGGAATAAAATTTATGTCTCCGCTCTTTAGTGCCTGCAACGCGGCAATGTCGTCCGTTATAAAGCTGAAAATGATTTCGTCCAGATGCCCGGCGCGCTTCTTGTTCCAATATTCCTCGTTGCGCCGGAGAACGATTTGGCGTCCCGTCTCCCACCTCTCGAATTTATACGGACCTGAGCCGACCGGCTTGCGGTTGTACTCGCTCTCATTGAACCGTTTTCCGAATGCCTCCGGATCACTCTCTAACAGGTCGTCGGGATCATAGATATGCTTTGGTAAAACTTCAAACCCGCCCGCAAAGCTCCGCGCCATCCAGTACTGCTTCGAGTAGGTCAACCTGACCGTGTGGTCGTCCAGAATCTCGCAACTCTCCAGGTCGTTGTAGTAGGTGCGCAATGAGGGCGCATCCACATATTCGTTCCTGATCGTATCGTAGCTGAACTTCACATCCTCCGCCGTTACCGGCATGCCGTCATGAAACTTCGCGTCCCGCTGTAGATAGAATGTGAAGGAAACCCCTCTTTGAATCTCCTCGATCTCCCCCCGCGGGATCGTCAACGTCCCGGATTGTGTTTTCACGGAAACGGTTGCTGCCACCTCCGCATCCCTGGCAACTTGCCCCCGAACCTTCGTGCCGTCCTTACGGATCACCATGTCCTCTTCGAGCCATCGCTCCGCCAGACTTCCCTCCCACTCATAGGTTTCCGGATCCTGCGTGAGCAACGAATTGTAGATCTGAAGCGTTACGTACGTTGAGTATGCCGAAATGTCGGTCCATGGGTTCAGCGAATCCGGCTCTGCACCAACCTGCATAATGAGCCGTCCGCCTTTTACGGGAACGTCGGTTTCGTCGGCGCGGTCGTTGAACTCGTCCGCCGTCACCTTGCCCGCCATCTGGAGCTCGGCCGGCGCCGCTCCCGCCCGCGTTGTCTCCGTCCGGACGGATTTCTGCTGCTGACGGTCCGCATCCAGCGTGCAGGAGACCATTCCCAGCGCAATCCCGAGCACCACGTAAGCTTTGATAGGCTGGATAGGTTGGATAGGTTCGAAGATTCCGGGAATTCCGATACTTGCTTTCACCCGCCGCAATTCACCCTCCTCATTCCGGCCGGTCTGGTAACCAAACCGTCACGGACCGTCACGGAAATGTTTCGACAATTATAGGCGACACTCACCCAAACGCGAAAACTCCTTTCTCCACAACGTCTTTGCGCCACTCACTACACCGGCTTCTTCGACTCAATCCCACGATCTGGCCGGCAACTGAGCATTTTTCAAAAACATGCCGATAAGATACTCTTGATATGGTTGTTTCCCAGGGGGGAGGATGCTCAATGCCTGATGCCGATGGCGGACACGTGGAAATACCTAATACCAGGAAATCACACATCAGCGTAGGCAGTTATATCTATAAATATTTCAACGACTTAATGTGGTCTCTCCCGTTCTTTTGCGACTTGACCGACCAACAGGCCGAACAGGTTTCCCGGCTGATTCGGAGTCTTTCCACCAACGCCGACGCCACCATTACCCTTCCGAAGGATTCTCCTCCGCAGATTTTCATCCTAACCAGCTTATTTTAAATCATTTATGAGACAACCGAGAACGGTGGGACGGTCGAGCGTTGCACTCTGAGGGCTCTGGAATGCGTCAACGACCTGCTTCTTGTGGATGTGGTTGATCCAAAAGTAGTTATTCGTTCAGTCGAGGCCTGTGAATGGTTGTTGATCGACCGGGATGCCTTCCTGAACTTCCTGTCCCAATCTCCTGCTCTTATTCCTAAGCTATTTTATTCATTACACTTACACATAAAAAATAGCCAGGAAAATTTGTTGCGCGACCTGCTGGAGCGTCAGGCGCGCTTCATCCAGCAGGAACGGGAGCAGTACTTGCAATTGATGCAGGTTCCGATTCTTGCCGGAGAAACGAACAGCTTTGAACAAGCACTGAAGGTCTCTCTGGAAGCCATCTGCACCCATCTGGGGTGGTCGCTGGGCCATGCATACATTGTGAAGAAAAATGGAACCGTTCAGATCATCTCCTCCGCACAATGGCACGTGCCCGGCCCGGAGCATTTCGACCAGTTTCGGATCTCAACCGAAGCGACGATTTTCGCGCCGGGCGAAGGCATGGCAGGCAAGGTTTTTGAAAGCGGCAAGCCTTTGCAGGTCTTTGAATTCGAGGAGATGGAAGACTCCCTCCGCGCCCGCGACGGAAAGGTGGAAAACCTGCGCGGCGCCCTCTGCCTGCCGGTCTTGCACCATGCGGAAGTGGTTGCCATCCTCGAGTTCTTCACCACCCAAAAGGTCCAACCCAATCCCGCATTACTGGAGATGTTGAGCGCCGCCATTGCTTCGTTGGGCCTGGTTCTGGAACGCAAGCAGTACGAAGAACAACTGCACCATCACGCGTTCCACGACCAACTGACAGGACTTCCGAACCGAACGCTGTTCCTGGATCATCTGTCCCTTTCCATCGTGCGCAGGAAGCGCCGCAGGAATCATCAATTCGGAATCGTATATCTGGACATGGATCATTTCAAACAAATCAATGACACTCTGGGCCATCTTTTCGGCGACCGGATGCTGTCGGAGATCGGACGCCGTATCCAAAGCACCTTGCGTGCCACTGACACGGTGGCACGCTTTGGAGGAGACGAGTTCACCATTCTTCTGGATGACATCGGGGAAGTCAGCAACGTGGCTCACACCATCGACCGAATCCGGAAAGAAATCGAGAAACCGATCCGGCTGGGAGACAGCGATATATTTCCATCCGTCAGTATGGGGATCGTACTGAGTACCCGGGAGAATCTGGAAGCGGATCAGATGCTGAACGATGCCGATATTGCCATGTACCACGCAAAAGCAAAGGGTCGCGGCTGTTACGTCATTTTCGATCCTGCAATGAAGCAGAAAGCGGGTCAGATACAGCAATTGGAAGTGGATCTGCGGGAAGCCATGACCCGGAACCAACTGCGGCTCTTCTACCAGCCCATCATAAAGCTGGAAACGGGCCGCGTGGTCGGATTTGAAGCTTTTCTGCGATGGAATCATCCCAGCCGCGGACTACTGACCGCGGCGGAGTTTCTGCCTCTGGCCATGGAAACCGGACGGATTTTACAGATCAGCCAGTGGGCCCTGCACCAGTCCTGCCGCCAGCTCAAGATCTGGAAACGGATGTCGTCCGAACATGCCCGGCTGACCCTCACGGTGAACCTGACTACCAAGTACCTGGCCCAGCCCGAATTGGCCGATGAGATTCTCCAACTGGTGCGGGATTATGAGTTGGAGCCCGGCAGGCTCCGGGTGGAGATCACGGAGGGTCAGATCATCAATGGCCCGAAGACGTTGTCCGAGACCATCCAGGAACTGCGCCGCCACGAAGTCCATGTGGAGATCGATGATTTTGGAACGGGCTACTCGTCGCTCAGCTCCCTTTCCAAAATAAAGGTGGATTCCATCAAGATCGATCACTCGCTGATCTGCTTGCTGGATGAAACGACTCTGCATCATGGAATCATTAAGGCGGTCATTGGGCTGGGCCGCAACCTGGACCTGCAGGTGGTAGCCGAGGGAGTGGAAACGGCCGAACAGGTCGACTTCCTTCGCGCTTCCCATTGCGAGTTCGCACAGGGGTATTACTTCTCCAAACCGCTCGAAGCAGATGCCGCGACCCGGCTGATCCGCGGCAATCCCCGCCTCGACCGGGAAAAATCGGGAGATAAGGCACGTCTGCAGATCTTCGATATTTTCCAGAACATGACGGCCGCCGAACTCGATGAGATCGCTCAAGTGGCCCGCGAACAAACGGTTGCGGCCGGTTCACGCGTCATATGGGAAGGCCAGTGCGGGGCACCGAGGTTTACCTGCTCGAAGAAGGTACCGTGGAGATCACCCAGGGACCCGGAGCAGATGCACGAAAGCTGGCAGAACTGGAGGCCCCGGCATTTTTCGGGGAAAGAGCGTTGCTGGACCCGGAAAAAATCCGGACAGCCAACGTCCGGGCCGTGACGGATCTGCGCGTACTGGCCATTCAGATAGATACCTTCCGGTCCTTCATGCAGCGGTTCCCCAAGTTGCGGGAAAACATCCGCCAGATATTCATGGACCGCACCTGATTCAGCTCTCTCGCCGCCACTGCGGACCCTCCATACAACCGGAAAAGCAAGTCCCGGGTTCCCTCGCGACCCAACTTCCCCTACAATGACCAATCGCGGTCTCGGCAATCCTGCCCGGGACCCGGGAGCTATGAATTCAATTGCCAGGGAAAGAGGTGCCGTGCCCACCAACGCAGAACCAACGCAAGATCCACCCAACATCGCAGAACCCAAAGGAAAGCTGGGCGTCCTGCTGCCCGGCATGGGCGCCGTCGCCACGACTTTTATAGCCGGCGTGGAATCGGTCCGCCAGGGAATGGCCCAGCCGATCGGATCGCTGACGCAGATGGGAACCATCCGTCTGGGCAAGCGGAGCGACAAGAGGACTCCGGCGATTCGTGATTTCATCCCGCTGGCGACGCTGGACGATCTGGTCTTCGGCGGCTGGGATATCCGGGCCGATAACTGCTATGAGATCGCCTCCCATGGCGGCGTGCTGGAACAGCGCGACCTGGACCGGGTGCGCGGGTTTATGGAAGGCATCGCGCCGATGCCGGCCGTCTTCGACCAGGAATATGTCAAGCGCCTCAGCGGGACCCACGTGAAAAAAGCAGCCAGCAAATGGGACCTGGCACAGATGGTCCTGGAGGACATCGAACAGTTCCAGACGCGGAATCAGGTTGCCAGAACCGTCATGGTCTGGTGCGGCTCCACCGAGACGTTCCTGAAACCCGGCGCGGTGCATCAGTCCATCGAGAGCTTTGAAAAGGGACTGCGGGAGAACGATCCGGGCATCGCGCCCAGTATGGTGTACGCCTACGCGGCGCTGAAGGCCGGCATCCCCTACGCCAACGGCGCTCCGAACCTGTCGGTGGACATCCCGGCGCTGACGGAACTGGCTAAGCAGAACTCGGTGCCGGTCTGCGGCAAGGACTTCAAGACCGGCCAGACGCTGATGAAGACCATTCTGGCCCCTGGATTGAAGGCCCGGCTGATCGGACTCTCCGGCTGGTTCTCGACCAACATCCTGGGCAACCGGGACGGCGAGGTTCTGGAAGATCCCGGCTCCTTCAAGACCAAGGAGGAGAGCAAACTCTCGGTGCTGGAGCACATCCTGCAACCGGACCTCTACCCGGAACTTTACAAAGACTTATATCACGCCGTCCGGATCAACTACTACCCCCCACGGGGCGACAACAAGGAGGGGTGGGACAACATCGACATCTTCGGGTGGATGGGCTACCCCATGCAGATCAAGATCAACTTCCTGTGCCGGGACTCGATTCTGGCCGCTCCCATCGTTCTGGACCTAGTGCTGTTCCTGGACCTGGCGCAAAGGGCCGGGATGCGCGGCATCCAGGAATGGCTCTCCTTCTACTTCAAAAGCCCCATGTGCGCCTCCGCCGTCTACCCGGAGCACGATCTGTTCATTCAGTCGATGAAGCTGAAGAACACGCTCCGCCACCTGCGCGGGGAAGACCTGATCACACATCTGGGGCTGGAGTACTACGACTAGATCCGGACAGATGGATCGATAAGATGGGATTCGCGCGGTGCGGGAAACCTTCCACCGAAACCCGGCTGGCTAGGGCAGCATAATGGCCGCCGCAAGAACGGTGGTCCACCACCCGCGCTTGTGGCCCACGGCAGACTGGGTGATGTTCGTGGTGCGGACGATCTTGTTGGAGATGCGATAGATCTCCTTCTTCTCATCCCAGCTCTTATCCGGGTCAAAATCCACATTCAGCGTGGTGGCCAGCATTTCGGCAGCCAGTTCCTCGGCATATTCGCCGGCTTCCTCGTCCGTCTGCCCGAACGAGTGGTGTTCGGAAAGATAACCGTACGTCTTGTGGTCGGAGGGCAGAGCGAGCCCGACGCTGGCCGCGATCAGCCGGTGCGGCTCCTTGGTCCGGTTCTGGCTCATGACGGCGAAGATGACTTCCCCGGGCTTGATCTTGCGCAGCCCCGCCGGACGCTGGATGAGCTTGCAGCCGCCGGGAAAAATACTGGACACGGTAACCAGATTGCAGGCCGCGATGCCGGCCGACCTGAGCGCCAGCTCAAAGCTGGTCAGCTCCTCCTTATGGCGTCCCACACCCTTGGTCAGAAATATCTGCTTTGGCAACAACATGGTTTCTCCCGTTCCGCTGTTTGAAGAATTGTGTTCGTTCCAGACTTCGCAACCGGCCCGGCCACAGGTTCCGGGCCCGGCTTCCCGACCGCTTGTCCAACCATGAAACGTAGCAGAATGAAATTTAGCAGTCAAAGATTTTAAGAGGTTAAGGAAAAAAACCGCCGGAAACCGATCCCATACTTCGATGTGCGGGCCCGGAAAACTGTGCGTGCGGCTCAAAGGGGGTAGCGGGCCGGCCGGAATAAAACCCCTCATGAACCGGAGACAGGACGGGGGAAGGGGTAACCGGGAATCTTCCCGCCGGACAGAAAGCGGTTGCGGGGGCGGGAATTGGTACCCTATACTGATCCCGATATGATGAATCGGAGAACCAGGATGGATCTGAGAACAATTACGGCATTCGTGCTCTGCGGCGCGATGGCGGGAGGCGCCCTTCCGGCAAGCGGTGAGGTGATCGAGGAGATCATCGCGCATATAAACGACCGGATCATAGTGCTTTCCGAGTACCGGACGAGCCTGGCGCAACTGCAGCAGGATCTGGCCAGGGACGCAGCGGCGGGAACGGATCTGGAGAGCCGCTTTGCCGAGCAGTCCAGCCACGCCCTGCGCGATTTGATCGACCATCAACTGATGGTGCAGCGGGCCGCCGATCTGGGGATGAACGCCGACACGGACGTGATCCGGCGACTGGACGAGATCCGGCAGAACATGAACCTGGAAAGCATGGAAGCGCTGGAGGAAGCCGTGGTGGCCCAGGGACTGAACTACGAGGACTTCCGCGCCAACATGCGCGACAACATCCTGTCCCAAAGAGTGATGCAGCAGCAGGTGGGCAGCCGGGTTCAGGTGTCCCCGGCCGAGATTGAAACTTACTACGAGCAGAACAAGAATGAGATGCAGCGGCCGGCCGGCGTGCATCTGGCTGAAATCCTGATCTCCACCGAGGAAAAATCCGAGCCCGAGATACCGGCCCTGCGGCAAAAGGCGGATGAAGTGCTCGCCAAAATCCGCAGCGGGGAAGACTTCGCCGAACTGGCGCGGGCGAACTCGGACCACCCGACGGCGGCGCGCGGCGGCGATGCCGGCTTTTTCGAACAGGGAACATTATCCGAAGAACTGGATGCGGTGGTCGCCGGGCTGGAAGAAAACGATGTCAGCGACATGGTGGAGACCCGCTTCGGCTTCATGATCCTGAAGCTGCTGGACCGCTCGGACGGAGGCGTTCCCCAGATGTCCGAGGTGGAGAACCAGATCCACGAGCGATTGTACGTGGAACGCATGCAGCCGGCGCTGCGGGAGTACCTGACGCAACTGCGGCGGGAAAGTTTTATTACGGTCAAGTCCGGGTATACAGATACCGGGGCGGTCCCGGAAGATGAAAACCAGCAGGCCGGCATCCAATAGGATCAAAAAGTTCAGGAACGGCTGAACGCTCCATCCCCAGATATGAAAGAACTCTACGTCAGCGATCTCCAACCCAACCAAGTCATCGTTTCCTCCTTTCTCGTTCAGTCAAAAGACATGCGGTTCAAGAAAAGCGGCGAGGGCTACCTTTCGCTTTCTCTGTCGGACAAGACGGGCGAGGTGGAAGCCAAGATCTGGGAGAACGTGGACGCGCTCGACCCCGGCTTCGAGCGCGATGACTTCGTCAAGGTGAAGGCGGCCGTGCAGGTCTTCCGCAACAAGCCGCAACTGACCATCTATAAACTGAAAAAACTGGAAGACGAGGAAGTCGAGCTGGCTGATTTCTTCCCGCATTCCCAGCGCGATCCGGAGGAGATGTGGCAGGAACTGCTGGAATTAGTGGCGAGCCTCCACAGGCCGTCGTTGCGGGAACTGTTCGGGTTGATCCTGGATGATCCGGAGATCGCCGTGCGATTGCGGCGGGCCCCGGCGGCAAAGACGATCCATCATGCCTACCTGGGAGGGCTGCTGGAGCATGTCCTCTCGGTGAGCCGCCTGGCGCGGCTGGTCATGCAGAACTACGAGGAGCTGGACGAGGACCTGGTCTTTTCCGGCGTGATTCTGCACGATCTGGGAAAGATCTACGAGATGTCCTATGCGCGCTCGGTGCAGTACACCACGCAGGGGCAGTTGCTGGGACACATGATGCTGGAGATGGAGATTCTGCACGAGAAATTAAGGCAGCTCCCGGAGTTTCCCCGGCGGCTGCAGGTGCTGCTGGAACACCTGATCATCAGCCACCATGGCCAATATGAATTCGGGTCGCCGAAGCTGCCCATGTTTCCAGAAGCGCTGCTGCTGCATTACGTGGATGATCTGGATTCGAAGCTCCAGGCAATGCAGGGACTGCTGCAACGCGAGACCGCCAATAACGCGGAATGGACCGGCTACCTGCCATCGATGGGCAGACCTCTGCTCAACGTGCAAAAGTACCTGGCCGGGGAGGAAGGCGCCGGGATGCCGGCATCCACTGAGGAATCTGAGGCGGAGGCCGGCGGCGAGGACCGGGAAGTTTCCGCGAGCGTGGAACCGGCCGGATCCTAGGAGCCGGCGAGGCGCGCGGCCGGCGGAGTCGGAGAGATACTATGACGGATGATCAGCGGCGCCACCACCGGATCGGAGTAGCCCTGGAGGTAAAGATCCGGGGGGAAACCCGGGAGGGCAACGCTTTCGAGGAGACCGTGCACTCCAACGACGTCAGCCGAGGCGGCTGTTCTTTTCAAACCGAGCATGATCTGCCCGAGGGAACCGAGTTGGAGATCGAGATCTACCGTAGAATTACGGGGCCCCTAGGCCAAACACCTTTCCTGACGCAGGGCAGCGTGGTCCGGATCGTCAGCGCGGATCCGACTCATCGGATTGTCGGCGTGCGGTTCACCGGGCCGCAGTTCCCCACCTACTCCAGCGAATCCACTTCCTCAGAATAATAGCGACACGGCTTTCGGGAAAGCCCCCGCGGCGGAACCATCATTTCGCCGCTGGCGGCAGGTGTCCCCAGCCGTCGAGATCCGCAAGTGTCTCCAGGATGGTTTCCCTCAGGGGCCGAAAACCGATTCCCAGATCGCGGCGGGTCTTCGAGTTGTCGAAGCGCGTGACATTGCCGACGTGAGTGCGCAGGTAATCGCGGATTCCCTTCGTCTCACGGAACGCGGCCAGCCGGACCAGCCAGTCTCCCAGCCGGAAATCCAGCCCGATCCGCGGCAACCGGCGGCCTTCCCCGTACCCGGAGTCGCGAATCAGCCGGACCAGATCCCGCATGCTGAGGGTTTCGCAGCCACAGAGATACCGGCCCCGCGCCTGGGGCAACTCACCGGCGCGGATGTGTGCCAGGGCAACATCCCGGACGTCCACAAAGGGAAAGTGGAGATTCATGATGGCCGGATAAGCGCCCGACATCAGATACTGGAAGATGCGGTTCGACAGGCACAGGTGGGGCGCCAGCGACGGGCCGATGACGGTGAAGGGATTGATGACGACCAGATCTAAACCGGGCTTTTGTTGTTCCACGAACCGCCAGGCCTCGCGCTCGGCCAGGGTCTTGGAAAGATAGTAGGGATTCCGGTCGAAGGTGGAGCGGGTGTTCCAGTCCTGCTCGGTGAGAACGTGGCTGGAATCGGGTTGGTCGGTCAGCGCGGCCTCGGACGAGGTCAGCACCACACGGCGAAGGCCAGCCGTTTTCCGGCAGGATTCCAGAACGTTCCTGGTTCCCTGGACGGCAGGCTCCACGAGGTCGCGGCGGGGGTCCTGGACCGTGAGAGCGAAGGGGCTGGCCATGTGAAATACGGTCTGGCAATCTTGGACCGCTTCGTCGAACGAGCCGGGCTGAAGCAGATCGGCCTCGAACAGATGCAGCCGGTCATCCGCACCATTCGCCCCATCGGCACCGGCCGCGCCGGCCAGTTGCCTGAGATGGGCATGAGAATCCCGATGCGCCAGGTTCCGCACAGTGCCATGAACGCGATAACCGCCCGCCAGAAGCTGGCGGAGAGTCTCGGAAGCGATGAAACCGGTGGCGCCGGTTACGCAGACCGTGCGGACGGGTTCAGCCACGAAGACCTCCCAGGCAACACCTCCCAGGCAACAAGGAGAGGAAAGATTCCGGGTGGAGGGCGCGAACTCCTCCGGCGGACTGGCGCGGCCTAGGAATTCCCGGCCCCGGCGCCGGACCCGCTACCGGAACCGGAGCGCACCGATGGCTGATCCTCGGTCGATTCCAGAGATTCGGCGACCAGATTGGTGGCGACACGAAGAGATTCAAACGTTCCGGCGTCGGTCCACCAGCCGTCCAGAAAACTGTGCGCCAGCTTCCCCTCCTCCAGATAACTGTTGTTCAGATCCGTGATCTCCAGCTCTCCCCGGCCGGAGGGAACCAGGCGCTGGATGCGCTCGAAAACCGTATTGTCGTAAAAGTAGATGCCGATGACGGCGAAGTTCGAAGCCGGATGAGCGGGCTTTTCCTCGATCCGGACGATCCGGTCCCCCTCAAACGCCGGAACGCCAAACCGTTGGGGATCGGCCACTTCCTGCAGGACAATGTGAGCGCCATCGGCCTGTTTCCGTACCCTCTCCACAATGGAACCGATTCCCTTCTGGACGATATTGTCGCCCAGGATGACGCAGATGGGCTCGCCGTCGGCGAACGGCTCGGCCAGCCGCAGCGCGTCGGCAATACCGCCTTCGCCATCCTGGTAAGCGTAGTTGAGCTGCCGCAGCCCGAACTCCTCCCCGTTGCGTAGCAGGCGGAAAAAATCGCCGGCGTTCTGTCCGCCGGTAACGAGCAGGATGTCACGGATGCCCGCCTCGACCAGGGTCCGGATGGGATAGTAGACCATGGGCTCTTTGTAGACCGGGAGCAGATGCTTGTTGGTGATCCTCGTGAGCGGGAAAAGCCGGGAACCCAGGCCGCCCGCCAGTACGACGCCTTTCATGAAACCTCCCTGGTCATGGAACCTCCCCGAAAAATCGATGCGGGCTGCCAACGGATGCCGGAAACCGATTATAAAGTCCTTGCGACGAACTTCCAAACGACGGCTGAATAAATTTCAATCTCTCGCCAGACCCCCAGATAATGCTCCAGTTTTAAATTGGGCATTGATATTTGAGTGTCACGGATTGAAACGGGCGCTGCTGCGGTATAACGGCGGCGGCAATCCGCACTACGACGATGAGGTGATGGAACTGTCCCGGATGTATCGTGGGTGATGTGGTTTAGATGCCGAGCGCCGCACGCCCGATGGCTGGGAAATGGAAACGAACGGCCCCACGCCGGGATGCGGCACGGTGCTGGTGAAGGATCAGCCGTGGGATGAATTCAAGTGTCCGAACTGTGGGTGGTAGTCTGCTTCGAGTACGTCTCCACGCCGGTTGGCCACCGAGCCTGAATGACCACCCACGAGGATCAGGCTAGATATTAGGGAAACTCTTGAGGATACATCCTTAAACTCTCTAAATGCATCAAATATAAGCAAGGACCGACAGAAAACGGCAGAATCCGGTCCTAAGTACTACCGGGACAAGCATATTCCGAATGTGCTGGGTTTAATACTTTCGACTAAAGGCCATCAGGTATACTGTCGATCCTATGGTTATGACTAAAATTTGGAAAAATGTGCCAAGGTGGTGGTTATGAGTAAATTTGAGACTCCATTTCGTGCCTTGATCGCATGCAGAACGGATGAGCAGAGATCGAATTTTATTGCACATGCATTGGATTTCGATTTGGTCTGCACCGCAGACACATTAGAAGTCGCTGAGCGGAGAATTCGGAGTGCAATCAAGTCATACATCGAGTTTGGATTAGAAAGTGGATGGGGTGAATACATCGAATTCGCAGCGCCTCAGGAGTTTTGGGAGGCGGCTTTCGAGGATGGAAGGCCAATGACGGCAATGCCTCCAATATTACTGGACCATAATAAGTGTTTTCTGATTCAGGTTCAGGAGGGGATCGAGCATCCTACCGATGAACCTGCTCTCGCTTTTGGATAAGCTGATGGCCAAAGGGGTCCTTTTGGACCACAAGACCTGAGGACCCCCTGACAGGTGAATCGACTTATTTTCTAACAGGTAGATTTCCATTTCCGCGCACTTCACGACCTGCTTGGTATGTGTTGATTGTGGGGAAGGGGCAAGAAGACGTGCCGGAAGATGAGGTTTTGGCTATCTTGCGGAGATTCTGGTTACTGTCTGATTCTAAAGATTTCCTGCCTGAATTCTGATCTCCTCAGCCTGATTATCGAGCAGATTCCGCACTACATTCCTTCCACAGACCGGTCTTGTTTTCCCGCGCGGCCGCCTCGTACAGCCTGAACTGGTCCGAGTAGCGGAACGGGAAGCGGAAATATCCGGTGGCATAGCCCAGGCGGACCAGCTCGGCGTTCAGCATGCGGCCATCGGGCAGATAGAGGTAGGCCGAGCTTGCGGCCGTAACGGTCTTCGGCGTCCTCGCCATGCTCTTCCGATCCCCACTCCACGCGGACCTGCTGGCCGCGTGTCATCCGGGCGACGTATCCGGCCGATTCCAGCGCGAAGCACTGCGCCTTGCCGCGGCGCCCGGCCATCTCCGGATCCACTTCCGTTCCACAACGGGTGCAGAGTGTCATGGTTTCACCTCCCTAGAGCAACCCCAGAATACATCCAATCAGAACCATTGCGAAGCAAACTCCAGCGCAACCGGAACGTCACACCCCCTTGACAGCGACTGGAAGGACATCGGAAAATAGCTGTCTCTGGAGCGGATCGGTCTAAATCCATCAATTCTAACCGCCTTCCGGAACTGGGGAAGGAGAGCGAAAGCCTTCATGAGCAAGCAGCCTGCAGTGGACGAGAAAGACATAAAACCTGAAGTTCGAAAGACACGCCGGAGGCTCGTCATGGCCTCGCTGGGGGGCTTTCTGGGAGTGAACCTGCTGATGTTTATGCGGTTCTTTTTCCCCCGCGCCCTCTTTGAGCCCAAGACCACTTTCACGGTAGGGTACCCTTCCGATTTCGCTTACGGCGTCGATACCCGGTTCCAGCAGAACGCCCGGATCTGGGTGGTGCGCAACAGCGAGGGGTTGTTTGCGATCTACGCCCGCTGCACTCACCTGGGTTGCACGCCGGATTGGAAAGCGGCCGAAAATAAATTCAAATGCCCCTGCCACGGAAGCGGATACACGAACGAGGGAGTGAACTTTGAAGGTCCGGCGCCGCGGCCGATGGACCGCGCTCTGATCAACCTGAATCCCTCCGGCCAGGTCGTGATCGACACGAGCCGGTTGTTCGTGCAGGACCCGTTCCGCGGAGTCAACCAGTTCGGAGACGAAGGGGCGATCCTGCGGGGCGCTTAAGTTCTTTCAATCCCGGATGGCGCGGGCCAGCGGATATTTATCTGGAGAGGGTCGGATGGCAGACGAACAAAAAGAACAGCCTGGACAGCAATCCCCCAAGGAGTCGGACGGCTTGCTCGACCGCATCAAGGAGGAAGTGGAGCCGTTAAAAGGAAAGCTCCGGCAGGACCTGAAAGGCCTCCAGCAACCCCAGAAAACACAGCTCTATAAATCGATTTTCCGCGTCAAGCATGAGGAGACGCCGCGGAGCCGGGCGCTCGGCATCCTGTCGAACGTGTTCCTGCACCTGCACCCGGCGAGGATCAACCGGGATGCGGTCCGCTACAACTACACCTGGGGCATGGGCGGCATCACTTTTTACCTTTTCGTCGTGCTAACCTTTACCGGCGCTCTGCTGATGTTCTATTACCATCCCACCAAGGTCCAGGCCTTCCGCGACATTCTCTACATGGAGCACGACGTGCCGTTCGGCAAGCTGCTCCGGAACATGCACCGGTGGGCGGCGCACCTGATGATCATCACCGTGTGGCTGCACATGTTCCGGGTCTACCTGACCGGCTCCTACAAGAAGCCCCGCGAGTTCAACTGGTGCGTGGGAGTGATCCTGCTGGTGATGACCATGCTGCTTTCCTTCACCGGCTACCTGCTGCCCGACGACCAGCTCGGCTTCTGGGCCGTAACCGTCGGCACCAACATGGCGCGGGCGTCGCCGATGCTCGGCCACGAAGGGCCGCTGGGTCCCGAGATGGGAATGACGCCGTTCAACGATGTGCGCTTCGCGCTGCTGGGCGGCTCCATCGTCGATTCCAACGCCCTGCTGCGAGCCTACATCTGGCACTGCGTGGCGATCCCGATCATCGCTTCGGCCTTCATGATCGTCCATTTCTGGCGCGTGCGGAAAGACGGCGGCATCTCCGGCCCGTCCCCGATGGTTCTGGAGAAGGAAGTGCGCTGGGACCGTCTGGATGAATCCACCGTGAAGGGAAGGGGGTAAGCGATGGACTGGCATCAACTATGGGTCATTATCAGCAAGCCGGACAATGTTCCGATCGCTTCCCTGCTCGTCCTGGTTCCTTTCTACTTCTGGTACGCTTTCCGGCAATCGTTTGCCAATGACCGGTTGATCCGGCAACTGGAAGCGGACCCGGAGATGGCCAAGACGCATCATCGCAAGACGCAACCCTATCATCCGTCCTGGCCCAAGGAAGTTCACGTCTGGCCCTACCTGCTGCGCATCGAGTTCCTGGCCGCGCTGATCGTAACGGTCATCCTGTTCGTCTGGTCGATCACGCTCAACGCCCCGCTCGAAGCGCCCGCGAACCCCTCTCTGACGATGAACCCCTCCAAGGCCCCCTGGTACTTCCTGGGCCTGCAGGAGATGCTGGTCTATTTTGACCCCTGGATGGCCGGCGTGGTGCTGCCCACCGTGATTATCGTGGGGCTGATGGCGATTCCCTATATCGACATCAACCCGCTCGGCAATGGCTACTACACCTATCGCCAGCGGCGGTTCGCGCTGTGGACGTTCTGCTTCGGCTTCATCGGCCTCTGGGTGGTCATGGTCGTCATCGGGACCTTTATCCGCGGTCCGGGATGGGTCTGGTTCTGGCCGGGACAGACGTGGGATCACAATCTGGTGGTCTTTGATCTGAACCGCGACCTTCATGACTTCTTCGGGATCACCAGCATGTGGGGCAAATCGATTTTCGGCGCCATGGCGGTGGGTCTTTACGCGGCTGTGGCCGGATACGGCTGCCACAAGCTGATCACATTGACGGAGTTCAGCCGGAAGGTCTATGAACGGATGACGTTGCTGCAGTATCTGACCATGCAGATGTTGCTCGTATTGATGCTTCTGTTGCCGGTCAAGATCATCCTGCGGCAGTTGATCAATCTCAAGTATTTGTGGGTTACGCCCTGGTTCAATATCTGACCGGACGCGGCCGCAAGATGAAAGTTCAAGTTTAAGTAGGATCGGAGACAAGAGGATGGCAGACGTTCCTCCCAACGAGAAACCGCCTGTGGTGAAAGACCCGGTAACCAGCAGCTCCATGAGCCTCAGTATCCTGGTGGCCTCACTGCTGCTGATGCTGACGCTCATCTGGGCCGTCTACGACGAAACGTACTCGATGCGGCCGTGGAAGGGATATCAGAAGGACTTCGTCTCGCTGTACCAGCAGTTCCTGCAGACGAAGACTCCCGAACAGGCCGGTCTGGAGCAACAGGTCCGCGAATCGCGGGAGTTCCAGGACCTGGAATCCGAGTTCGAAGCCGCCGAAACGGCGGTCGCCCCGCAGGTGGAGGAGATCGACAGCGAGCTCAACCAGGAGATCAACCCGAAAATTGCCCTCATGAACGCGGCATTCCAGGCGGCCCGCGGCGAGATCGGCGCACTGGTCTATCAGCAGGAAGTGGCGGCCAAGGACGGAAACGAGTCGGCGGCGGAATCGATCCGGGAACGGATCGAGCAGTTGCGGGGGCAGGTGCTTCCGGTGGCAACTCCCGCAATGAACGGCACTCCGGCGGAAGAGACCGAGTACGTCTATACGGATCTGGAAGCCGAACTGGACCGGCTCCAGGCGCGCAAGGCAGAGCTGCAGAACCGCCGTGTGGAGATTCTGCAGGAAGCAACGGATCTGCGCCGGAAGCGCGACTCCTATCTGCAAGAGAACCTGGTTGGCCTGAACGAGGCTCAGATGGAAGGATTGCAGCGGGAAGCCGGCTCCTTACAGGTCGGTATCCGTCAGATCCATGTGGTGGAAATGGATCTGGTGGACCGGTGCGAGTCCTGCCACCTGGCCACCCGCGCGCCTTTGGAGGTTGCGGCGGCGGATATGGGCGGGCGGATGGAGTTCGCCAGCCATCCCCGCAAGCAGTTGCTGGATGCGCACGACCCCGAGCAATTCGGCTGCAGCCCCTGTCATAACGGAAACGGGCGGGCGACCACCAGCGTCGTGAAGGGGCACGGGAGGCATGAATTCTGGCTGTGGCCTCTTTGGGAGAAGGAAAATATCGAGGCCGGTTGCCAGCAGTGCCACACGCGTGATCTCTATCTTCCCGATGCCACCACGCTCAACGAAGGCAAGTTCCTCTACCAGCATCGAGGCTGCGTGGGATGCCATCGTTATGAGGGCTATGACACGGAAGGCGAGCAGTTGCTGGCGGTTCAAAACGAGATCCTGCAGAATGAGCAACTCCGGCGGACGACGCTGGTGGAGATCGACCGCACGGTGGATCAGGCCGACCGGTCCGAGACCGATGAGCAGGCCCGGTTCCTGTACGCCAAAGCCGATGGCCTGAAGGTCTCCGTCAGTGGCATCGACGCGGAGACCACGCAGATGAACGGGCAGGTCCGGCACCTGATGAAGGAACGCAAGAAAGTGGGTCCCAGCCTGAAGGAAGTCCATGTGAAGTTGAATAAAAATTGGATTCCGGAGTGGATTGAGAACCCGCAGGCGTTCCGGCCCGCCACGAAGATGCCGCAGTTCCGGCTGGACGAGCAGCAGGTGCGCTCGATTTCGGCATTCATCTGGCAATCGGGAGTCCGGGGGGATCTGCCATCTCATCCGCGAGGAAATGCCTCCAATGGCAAGGAGTTATTCGAAACCAGAGGCTGCATGGCCTGCCACTCGGTGGGTGAAGGCGGTGACGCGGTTGGCGGAGAGTTCGCGGCGAATTTGTCGCGCGTCGGCGAAAAAGCGAACTATGAATATCTGGTCCGGTGGGTTCACAATCCCCGCGTCAGAACGGCGCCCTATTGTCCCTTTGAGAAGCGCGACCTGACCCCGGAGGACTACGAAAACCACGGGTTACCCTACGTTTTCGACCTGGACCACAGCACCTGCCCCAATGACGAGCACGAGCTCCAGGTGCAGCAGATGACGGTGATGCCCAGCCTGCGGCTGAGCACCGCGGAGGCCCGGGATATCGCCAGCTATCTGATGACGCTGAAGCAGCGGGAGCCTGGCGATTATGAGGAAGCCTCCTACATAGACGATACGGCGCTGTTCGAGGAAGGCAAGGAATTGGTCCGGCATTTTGGATGCGACGGCTGCCACGAGATAGCGGGACTGGAAGAGGAAAGCCGGATCGGCACGGAGCTGACGCGGGAAGGAAGCAAACCCATCGAGCGGCTGGACTTCTCGCTCATGACGCATGATGCGGAACGGGAGGACTGGTACAACCACAAAGGCTTCTTTGAAAGAAAACTGAAAACCCCCGCCATCTATGACGAAGGCAAAATAAAAGGCCCGCTTGAAAAACTGAGGATGCCGAATTTCCACCTGGAAGACGATGAAATCACGGCACTCACCACGTTGCTGCTCGGCAGCGTGGAATCACCTCTGCCGGAGCGATACTTTTACCATCCGGAGGACCAGCGGCAGGCGATCCAGCAGGGTTGGGAAGTGATTCTGAAATACAACTGCACGGGATGCCATTCCGTCCGCATCGGCCAGCGGTCGACGCTGTCCGGACTGCCGCTTTACCAGTCCCCGGACTGGAGGGAGCAACTGCCGCCGAGCATTATCGGTGAAGGCGCCCGTGTCGATCCGCTGTGGCTTGCGGGCTTCCTGAGCAATCCGGCATTGAGTGAGACCAGCGTCAACCGAAATGGCGTACGCCCCTATCTGCAAGCCCGGATGCCCACTTTTTATTTTTCCCAGGGTGAGGTACTCAAGCTGGTGCGGTTCTTCGAGGCCATGTCCTCACAGCCTCAGCCTTATATCGCTCCGGAGCTGGAACCGCTGCGAGGGCAGGAGCTTTCACTGGCCCGGCAGCTATTCCGCAGCGAGGGCGCGCCGTGTCTTTCCTGCCACGCTACGGGCGACCCGGCTCACGATGCGCGGGCAACGGCGCCCAGCTTCCTGTTATCCAAGGTTCGCTTGAAACCGGACTGGTCCGGGCGGTGGATGCTCGATCCATCCTATATCAGCCCCGGCACCGCGATGCCTTCCGGATTGTTCCGCAGGGATGGGGAACGGTGGATCTCGGCCGGGCCGACTCCCCCGGATTTCAACCGATACGATGGAGATCACCTCGACCTGCTGGTCCGCTATATCTTCCAGTTCACCGAGGCGGAACAGCGGTAACCGGGCCAGCGGGCTTTGCATTCCAGGCGCAGTCAGAAGTGTCTTGAGACCCTTCGCCGCAACACCGGCGCGGGGTCTTTCCTTTTTGCTCCGATCCCTGTGCCATTCCAATCCCGCGGGTCGAAATCGCCCCCATTTGATGCTAGACTGAGCCTAGTCATCTCCGGCGCCGTAAGAGCCGGTATCCAGGGGTGGGAGATCCAAAATCAATGGTTGCCCGAATGATTCGATTTGTCCTGACCGCCTTCCTCGCCGTTTTGCCCTTCCTGACCGGCTCCTCCGTGCTGGCCCAGGACGGCCCGCCGCCCGAAGCTTTAGCGCAGGGGGGTCCGGCCGCCCTGGGCAGCGGCGAGATCCCCGAGCAGACCATCCGCATCGCAGTCGAGGAAGTCCAGATACCCTTTTCCGTCTTCGATAAAGAGGATGAACTGGTCCTGGATCTCCAGCAGGAAGATTTCGAGGTTTACGAGGACGGAGTCCGGCAGGAGATCACGTTTTTCAACCCTCCCACCAATCTCCCGCTGCGGTTCGGCATTCTGATCGATACGAGCGCGAGCGCCCGCATCCGTCTGGAGTTTGAAAGAGAAGCCTCCATGCAGCTCGGCTATTACGTGCTAAGCAATTCAAAGGATCATCAGGGATTCCTGATGACCTTCGATCATGGACCGGATGTCGTGCAGGACTACACGACCGACCCCAATGACCTGACCGCTGCCATTGACCGGCTGCAGGCCGCCGGCGGCACGGCGCTGCTCGATGCGGTCATCGAAGCCTGCCAGAAGAACCTGCTGGCCGCGCCCGGTCCAGGCATCCCCCGGCGCATTTTGGTGATCTTCAGCGACGGGGATGACAATCTCAGCAAACACAGCCTGGAGCAGACCATCGATGTCGCGCTGCGCGCCGACGCCCGCATCTTCGCGGTCAGCTCCAACGGGTATGGGCAGAACGCCCCGGGCGACGATGTGCTGAAGCGTCTAGTCGAGGAGACCAACGGCCGCATGTATTCCCCGCTCGACGACCTGCCGGGCAGCGCCTTCGCGACCGGCTATATCTCCAAGCACCAGTTGTATGAAAGCCAGAACTCGATTTACGAGACCGGCACGGGGCAATACACGGCGGAGCTAGCCATGTCGCTGACGCGCGCGCTGGAGGCGATCGGCGACGAACTCACCAATCAGTACGCCATCGGCTACACCTCCACGAACCGGCGGATCGACGGAAATTTCCGGACCGTGGAGATTCGCACCCGCCGCAAGAATGTCGAACCCCGGCACAAGCGAGGCTATTACGCGATCCCCTGAAATGAGGATGGGGATGGGGATGGGGATGGGAATGGCAACGGGAACGGGTACGCATGGTGGCTTCGATCTCCGGATCAGAACCATCGAATCCGCGTCGGCCGCGCCAGATGAATCACCTGTCGAAGCACCTGCGGCGCCGACAAAACGACGAGCATGCCTCCATGACCTTCCGGCCAGAACATTCCTGTAGCAGATCAGATCGATTCCGGTTCCGGATGATCTCCCTTGCACTCCTGGTTTTGCTTGGTTCCCCGCCGCTTCCGGCATCGGGTCCTGATGCTTCCGGACCGGTCGCGCCTCCCTATTGCGGCACCTACCCGGGAAGGGTCCTGGACGAACTCATCCTACACCGGCAATACGTGTTGCAACGCCAGCGCGCGGGCTTCGTGCCGCAGGCCGGTACGGCCACATCCAATGTGGACGTGGGCCACATCGCCGTCGTTCCCGATGACGGCACCCTGGTATCCAGCGCAAATTTTTTCGACCTGGACGGAATGCAGCTGCAACTGGAAGCATCCGGGACCGGCTACACGGTTTCCGCCAGCTCCGGAGCACTCGACAACGAAGCCATCAGTGGCGGCAACCCCGCCAGTCTTGGCGACGACGACACGCGAGAGGTCGCCATCGGATTTTCCTTTCTCTTTTTCGGACAAAGCTACACCAAAATTTTCATCAACTCGGACGGCAACCTGACCTTTCTGGCCGGCGACAGTGCATCGTCGGAGCGGAGCCTGTCCCGGATGCTCTCCGGAGCGCCGCGCATCTCTCCCTACTTTGCGGATCTGAACCCGGCGGACGACGGGCAGCTCAGTTACTTTGCCTCCCCGGACCGGTTCGTGGTCAGTTGGATCGATGTTCCCGACTTCAGCTTCTCCGGCTTTGGACCGCTGGAAAACTTTCAGGTTACGCTCTTCCCGGATGGCCGGATCCGCTTTGTTTGCGCGGGAATCAACGGGACCGAGTCCGTCGCCGGCATATCGGCCGGCAATCTCTTCACGCCGCCGCTTGCCACCGACCTCAGCACGATGACGGGAAGCATCGTCCACCAGGGAGCGATCGCGGAGGTCTTTACGCCTACCACGTCCCTGGACATAACCGCCGTCGCCAAACGCTTCTACGCCACGCACGACGATGCCTATGAGTTCCTCGTTGTATTCACAAACTTCAACTTCAATGGTGCTTTCGCTTTCGAGCTGAACGTTTCGAATGACGTGACGGGACTCGGAGCGATTCTCAATCCTCCCCTGTTCGATTTCTCAGACCAATTCGGCAGTTCCCGCCTGGAGAGTATTCTGAACATGGGAAACCTCGGTAAATATCCCGAAGATCCCCTGCAGGTATTTCTTCGCGGGGTCGATTCCACGGTCAGCATTATGGGTCAGGAGGCCGGACACCGCTTTCTGTCCTACGTAACCTTTGACGACCCTTCCGGCTCGTCGAACAGCACTCAACTTCTCGGCCGCGACCTGCAGCACTGGAGCTTTCTGTTCAACTCCGACGCCTCGGTCATGGAGGGCAACCGCATCCTCGACAACGGCGATGGAACGTTCACCACCATCGGCGCGGTGGAGCGTTATAACGAGTTCGATCAATACCTGATGGGTTTGCGCTCGCCGGCCGACGTTGCGCCCAGCTTTTTTGTGAGCAGCCCGGTCCCGTTCACCAGCGCCTCCCGCACCCCCGCTCTGAATGTTTCTTTTTCCGGAACCCGCAACAACGTGTCCGTGGACCAGGTCATTGCGGCCAGCGGGGCGCGATGGCCGAACGAAGTAACCGCCCCGAAGCGCTTCCAATTCGCCTTCCTGTTGGTAACGCCGCACGGGACCACCGCGCCAGCGGACCAGGTCACTCACCTGGACCGTATCCGGCAGGAGTGGGAGGGATTTTTCTCTCAGGCGACTTCGTTCCGCGGGACGGCAGACACCGAACTGATTCAGAGCCTGCGAACCAGCCCGCAGTCGCTGGGGTTGCTGAGCGGCGAGTCCGCGCAGGGCACGGTGAAGTTGCAGGCCGCGCGCAGCACTCCCCTCTCCATCAGCCTGTCCAGCTCATCCAGCGCCTCCGTCAGCGTTTCCTCGGAGGTCCTCATCCCGGCCGGAGCGCTCTCCGGCACTTTCGCCATCTCGGCGGCCCAGCCCGGCAGGGCTTCCATCGACGCCTCCGCTCCAGGCTACAAAACGGCCACCACCGTCGTGGAAGTGATCTCGGCGGATCTGCTGACTGCGGATCTCTCTCTGACCATCACTGATGGAAACGGGCAATCCGGGAATACGGGAACGATTCTCACCGACCCGCTCCGGGTCATGCTCCAGGATCAGAACCGCATCCCGTATGCGGGCGTGACGATCGAATTCACCGTGGTGGAGGGCGCCGCTACAATCCTCTCGCCCACCGTTTCCACGGATAACGAAGGCCGGGCCGCGACCAAGATGCAACTGGGCGTTGCCGGAGGACCGGTGGAGGTGGAAGCACGCGTCGTGGGCACATCTCTCTCGGCCCGCTTCCTCCTGGATGCGCTGGGGATACCATCAATTCCGCAGGGCGGCATCGTCAATGGCGCCAGCTTTGCCCCCGGCTCGGTTTCACTCAGCCCCGGCTCGGTTTCACTCAGCCCCGGCTCGATCATCTCCATCTTTGGCGTCAGCCTGGCCAGCTCCACCGTGTCGGCCTCCTCCGTCCCGCTGCCCAACACGCTCGCCAATACGCGTGTGGAGATCGACGGGCAGACCGCGCCGCTGTTTTTCGTCTCCCCCGGACAGGTCAACGCACAGGTCCCCGCGGAGATCTCCCCGTCCAGCGTTTCGCTCCAGGTCCGCAACGGCACGCAGGTAACTCCGGCGGTCGAGATCACGCTCGGGCCCGCCGGCCCCGGCATCTTCTCGCTCGATTCCAGCGGCAGCGGGCCGGGCGCCATCACGCATGCGGACAGCCAGGTTGCCGTCTCGGCAACGTTTCCGGCACGCCCCGGTGAATTTCTCCAGATTTTCGCGAACGGGCTCGGGCCTGTAACGCCCCCCGTGGCAACGGGCTTCCCCGCGTCTGCAGAAGTTTTGTCCACTACGGATTCTGGGGTGGAAGCTACCATCGGGGGAGTTCCGGCGGAGGTGTCTTTCTCCGGGCTCGCGCCGGGGTTTGTCGGACTTTATCAGATGAATGTCCGGGTACCGGAGATTGCTGATGGCGTTGCGGAGGTGATCGTTACCGTGAACGGATCGGCCAGCAACCCGGTAACGATCCAGATCAGCAACTCCGCCCCATGAGGCTTCAGAGTGTACGCAGGTAGGCGAGGACCTGATCGATCTCACCGGCTGAAAGCGTCTCGCCCATCGGCGGCATGTTGATATTTCCCTGCTCGACAACCCGCCGCATGTCCGCGTCCGTGTGCAGATGTTCCCATCCGTCGGTCAGCGTGTGCGGAGGCCTTTGGTACAGGTTCTTCAATCCGGGCCCCACCCCCGGTTCCTCAGATTCCGGGTCATGGCACATCCAGCAGCGGGTAAAAAATATCTCCTCGCCCGCATCAGTCATCGCGGCCGCGTCGCCAGCCCCGGCGCCAGACGAACCTCCGAAGTAAGAGCACCCGCTCCCAAGGAAAGCAGCGGTAAGCAGAACAACAAATTTCACTCGACGTTCCATGAGCATCCACCTTCTGGGCAACAAATAAGAGAGTTGATTCTTCATAATGGATAATAAATGAGAATGAAAATGACTCACACGATTCGTCAAGCTGAATAGTGCATGGTCGGAGTCTCGACTATGATTCCCCAGGCATATCAATCACTACATCGAATACACTAATCTTCTCGACCCAGCAGCCGCAGGGCCTTCCGGGTGATCGTACTGACGGCCAATCCATCCAGTTCATCGGGAGAGATCCACCGTCCGCCGGAGAGCCGCTGCTGGTTCCGAAGGCGCGCTCGAAACACCTCCATGTCCAGCCGGTTCACTGTAATGGTGTGCCGCACCCGGCCCATCGACTCTTTCAGGTCAAAGTCCGTGGGAGAAAACAGACTGCCGTTCCCGGACCGCTCACTTGGTAATCCGGCGTCCCACATCGGCAACTCCCAGAACCCCGCGAGCCACTGCGCATCCCGCGGGCGCTGCACCAGAAACAATCGTCTCGCTCGATTCAGCACCACGGCGGCCCCCAGGGACCAGCGTCGCTCGGAAGGCTTGGGGCGGGTGGGAGGAAATTCATCGACCCTCTGAAGTTGCCATGCTCGGCATGCGGACCGGACCGGACAAGAGCGGCAATTCGGGTTAGCGGGCAGGCAGATCGTCGCGCCCAGCTCCATCATGCCCTGATTGAACTCCCCCGGCCGGCGGGGAGCAAGCATGGACTGTGCCAGCACGCCCAGGCTCGCTTTTCCCTTGCCGGTTCGCAGGTCCAGCGGGCGGGCATGCAGCCGGGAGAGCACACGCGCGACGTTGCCGTCCAGCACGGGAAGCGCGACGCCGCAGGCGATGCTCAGCACGGCGGCCGCCGTGTAGGGACCCACGCCGGGCAATGATTCCGCCATCGCTGCTTCCCGGGGAAAGACGCCGTCAAAATCGCGAACGATCTGTTGCGCGGCCCGCCGAAGGTTTCTGGCACGTGAGTAATACCCGAGGCCGCTCCAGCATGCCAGGAGCTTCTCTTCCTTCGAAGAGGCCAAAGCCTCCACGCTCGGAAATTGCCGCAGGAAGTTTTCGTAATAGGGAATCGCCGCCTGCACCCGGGTCTGCTGCAACATGACCTCGGAGATCCAGATCCGGTAGGGATCCTGTGTCTTCCGCCAGGGCAGATCCCGCCGGTTCTTCCGGTACCAGGCCAGCAGATTTCTTCGTACTACGGGGATGTCCATCCCGTGCCCGGCGTTGTTCGCCACGCGCCTCTCCGTACGCCCGGTGGCAAAAACTTTCTGTGTGTCCCCCGGCTTCTTATTGGACATGGCTTGTCTCAAAGGATCTTTTGCAGGATGCGCGCAAGAAAATCGGGCCTGAGATCGGGCACCAGAAACGTACGGGGAGAGCCCGCCATCTCCGCGACCGACTCCGCCGCACGGTATCCGCTGCGAACGGCCCCTTCCATGGTGGGCGGCCACCGGGTTGCGGTCCAGTCCCCGGCCAGCAGCAGGTTAGGAAACGGCGTTTGCGGCCCGGGTCGCATCTGATCCATTCCCGGCAGGAACGAGAGTGTCGACCGGGTCTCTTTCACGATCACCGAATTCAGCAGTTTCGCCTGCCTGCTCCGGGGCAGGATATCTCCCAGTTCCCGCAACGCCATCTCCAGGACCTCATCCCGCCGGAGCTGCATCAGAGACCGGGAGGCGCTGATCACCAGTTGCAGGTATTGCCGCCCGCCGTCGGGCGGGTCGCCCTCCGCGTTCACGGACTTATTGAAGACCCACTGGATATTTTTCCCCAGCACCACGGCCTGATCCAGTTCCATGACCGTCCGGTCGAACCACAGGTGAATCCCCGTAATCGGGGCCCACTCGACCGCCTGCAACGCCTCCAGTTCCGGCCACTTTCCGCGATGAGCACCGGGCAGCAGGTTGACCAGCGTATCCGGAGGCAAGGCGCTCAGGTAATAGTCCGCCTGCACGCGCTCTCCCGATTGCAGCTCCAGTCCGCTCACGCGCGAGTCCTCCAGGCACAATCGGGCCAGCGGCGTCGAGAGGCGCACGCGGCATTTCCCGGCCAGCCGGTCCGCCCCGTAGAGTTCCGAGAGTGGAATCGCAGGCACGCCCATGTGATAACCCCGCCGGTTGCGAAGAAAGCCGTCCAGAAACACGTGGAACGTGGGACGGGTGGAGAGTCGCTCCGGGTCCTCATTGAGCGCGCTGGTCAGGATGACCCGCCAGAATAGATCGATCGCCTTCTGGCTCTGCCCGTGCCGTGTCAGCCAATCCATCAGCGGCTCATCCGGTATGGGCTCCCGCGTCATGAGGATGGCCGCCATGGCCCGCGCGACCGCAAGGCGGTCCGGCCAGGGGAGATGCGTGTAACGCAGCATCGATGGCAGCAGATGGAGCGGGGCCGGCAAGGCCGACGCGCCCATCGAACAAACGCCCCGGGGTCCGAGAAAATCGAAGCGGTGATAGTAGCGGAAGTTCTTCTTGTTTCCTGTACGTTCGAAAAAATCCAGCAGGTTGGTACAGCAGCCGAGCAGCACGTGCTGGCAGTTATCGATCGCCTTCTGCTCGCCGGGTGGCAGGAAGGAAGAAGCCCGCCCTCCCAGAACGGACCGGCTTTCGAGCAACTCCACCTGAAAGCCCGCTTCCCCCAGCCGCACAGCCGCCGCCATGCCGGCCAGCCCGCCGCCCAGTATCGCTACGCGTCCAGCCTCCAAGGCATCTCCCCCTCCGCCCCGCCGCCCAGCCGCAACTGGATTCGCATCCCAATGGCCTTCAGCACAAGCATGATTTTCTCCATATCCGTCATCATGGCTCGCCGCGTGAAAACATCGCCCCCGTTGCGCTCGATCACGCTCAGAATCCCCCGGTAGATCGAGATCAGCGTCCACAGCGCCGGCCGGCTTTCCTCCTCCACCAGATCCAGCAACGGGTAGGAACTCTGGTAGTAACTCCTCGCGCGTGCAATCTCGAAGCTCATCAGCTCCCGGAAGGCCGTATTGCGAACGCCCGCCTCCAGCTCCCGGCTTCCATACCCGAACCGGTCCAGGTCTTCCTGCGGGAGGTAAACCCTTCCCTCCCGGGCGTCCTCCTGCAGGTCGCGCAGGATATTCGTCAACTGAAAGGCGATCCCGCACTGCTCCGCGAGCGCCTTGGCCCTCTCGTCCCGGAACCCGAACACATGCAGGGAGCAAAGCCCCACCACCGATGCCACACGGTAGCAGTATTCGTACAATTGCTCGAAGGTCCGGTAGCTCCGCAGGGAAAGATCCATCTCCGCGCCGTCGATCAGATCATGGAACAACTCCACCGGGATCTCGAACCGCCGGACCGCATCATGAAACGCCGGCAGAATCAGGTTGTCCTGATATTCGCCCCGCACGGCCCCATCCAAGGCGGCCCGCCACTGCCGCAGACCGTCGGCTTTTTCCCCCGCACTGTCCGGCCCGTCCGCCACGTCGTCGCAGTAGCGCATGAAGGCATATACGGCGCACAGCGCATCGCGCCGGGGCTTGGGCAGCAGCCAGAATCCGTAGTAAAAATTTCGCGCCCGGCCCCGGGCCACGCGCCGGCAATGCCGGTAGGATCGTTCCAGTTCGTTCATCATTCGACTATTGCTCCGGTAGGCTCCGGCGGGAAAACATCCGCCCGATCAGCACCGTGCCCAGCAGCAGCCCCATCCCGGCCCTATCCAGCTTCGGCCGCTTCGCCAGCACGTCGTAATTCTGCCGTTCGATCAGCCGCAGGATCTCCATTCCCCCGCGGCTGAACAGCTCAATGTCCACCGCCAGTCTCCGGTCCACCTTCTCCACCAGCGGCATCCCCCGTCCAAACATCTGCCTGGTCCTGTCCACCAGATCCTTCATCAATCCGCGGAAGCTCTCCGTGCAGCGGCCCGCGGCCAGCTCTTCCTCCGCGCACCCGTACCATTGCATCATATCCTGGGGGATATAGACTCTCCCCATGGCATAATCCCGCCGGACATCCTGCCAGAAGTTCGCCAGTTGCAGCGCCGTGCAGGTGTAATCGGAGAGCCGCTGCAGCTCCGGCTCCCGGTACCCGCAGAGGTAGAGCACCAGCCGGCCCACCGGGTTCGCCGAGTACCGGCAATATTCCAGCAGATCCTGGTAGGTGGCGTACCGCTGCCGCACCTGATCCTGCCGGAACGCGGTGATCAAATCCTGGAATGGTTCCCGCGGAATCCGGCACTGGGTAACGGCTTCGCGCAGCGCAACAAAAACGGCGTGGCGCGGCTCGCCGGCATAGCAGGCACGCAACTCCTGCTCCCAGCGCTCCAGCAGCCAAACAGATCGCTCCGGGTCCCCCGTCTCATCTGCCAGGTCATCGGCCCACCGGCAATAGGCGTAGACGGAATAAAAGTGGCGGCGGAGCGGTGCGGGCAGGAGCCAGGTGGCCACCGGAAAATTTTCGTAGTGCGTAACGGCCAGCCATTCGCAATACCGCCGGGACTCCTCCAGCGACGGCGCGATCTCCGGCACTGTCCCGTCCCATTGCGCCGGTTCAGCGGGAAGTATCGGGTTGGCCGTCATCGAACTCATTATCTACGGCATCCCATCTGAAATCCCGTCCCATAACTCGGGTTCAGCGGGAAGTATCGGGTTGGCCGTCATCGAACTCATTATCTACGGCATCCCATCTGAAATCCCGTCCCATAACTCGGGTTCAGCGGGAAGTATCGGGTTGGCCGTCATCGAACTCTTATCCACGGCTCCCACCTGAATAGTGAGGATTATGGGTCTTGGTTCTATGGAAGGATGGCTGTTTTCAGATGTCCGTTCCGGTTGGCCAGATCCCGCAGCAACTCCGGCAGCCGCGCCAGCGGCATCTCCCCGGTAATCAGGTCTGCTCCCCGGATATCGCCGCGGCTGATGGTCTCCAGAGCCTTGCGGATATGGGCCGGCGTGTGGTGGAAGGTGGCGTGTAAGGAGATCTCCGAGTAGTGCAGCAGCGAGGTGTCCAGTTGGACGCTACTGCCCGACGGGCAGCCCCCGAAGCAGTTCACCGTTCCGCCCCGCCGCATGGTGCTGAACGCCAGCTCCCAGGTCTGCGGGGTTCCCACGGCCTCGATGGCCACGTCGGCGCCCGCTCCCTCCAGCGTCTTGCTCCGGACTTCGGCGGCAACGTCGGCGCTGGTATCGAAATTCACCACCTCGTCGGCACCCAGCCGCCGTGCCGCGTTGAGTTGCGAATCCCGTTTACCGATCGCCACCACGTGCGCGCCGCGCAGCTTGGCCAGCCGGATGAACATCAGCCCGATCGGCCCCAGTCCAATCACCGTGACGCTGTCGTCGGCCCTGAGGCCGGTCTGCTCCAGGCCGCGCAGGACGCAGGCCAGCGGCTCCACCAGCGCCGCGTCCGCAAAACCGATCTGCGGCGGAATCTCCAGCAGGTTCTGCCGCACGATGGGTCCGGGAATCCGGATGAACTCCGCGTACGCCCCGTTGTTGAACAGCAGGTCCTCGCACAGATTCGAGCGGCCGCGACGGCAGTACCGACATTGTCCGCAGGGAGCCGAGTTCGCCGCCACCACGCGCATGCCCGGACGCACGCTGGTAACTTCCGCGCCCACGGCTTCCACCACCCCGGCCAGCTCGTGTCCGAAGATCGCCGGCGGCTTGATCATCCGCGCATGGTAACCCTGCCGGTAGACCTTCAGATCGGTTCCGCACGTCAGCGCGGCGCGCACGCGCACCAGCACTTCGTCGCTGCCGATCTCCGGGACCGGCACCTGCTCGATTTTCAGGTCTTCCTTGCCGTAGAGAACGGCTGCTGTCATGTTTGATGGCACGTTATTCCCTGATTCGAAGATCCCCTAATCACATCGCGCGTGTTTGGCATCGACCATTACCGGCAACCTGACCGGCCTGCAATTCACATCGATTCCAAACCACAACGCGCTCTTTCCAGCCTAGCATCCCGCCTGCAGCGCTTCGGCCAGGCTACCGGCCGCACACCGCAAACGCTTCGACAGCCTCCAGAGGTCCCGCACGCCATTCCGGCTGCGCATCCCCTGCCAAAGTATTTTTAACGATGATAACCCACCATCGTCGCTCCGGCAACTTTCAAAGTCAATCGAGAGGCTCTCGTCGCACCCGTCCGTAATCCCGCGGATGGCGGCAAAGGGAAGATTCGACTGCGTGGCCGCTCTCGCCACCCCGGCCGACTCCATGTCCACCGCCAGTGCGCTCCACTGCTGCCCCAATCGCCGCTTCGCATCCGCTTCCTGGACGACATCGTCCACAGCGAGGATCACGCCTCTTTGCGCCTTTGTTTCCGGCAGCAACTCCTCGCTGCACCGGAACCGTTCTCCCGTACGGAGGTCCAGAACTTCTTCGGCCACCACCACGTCGCCGGGTTGTAAACTCTCCTGGAGCCCGCCGGCAAAACCGAGGGAGATGAGCCCCTTCAGGGAAACGGTCCGCGCCAGCGACTCGGCCGCCGACTGTGCATTCCGTTTCCCCACGCCGCCGACCACCAGCATGGCGGGTTCGCCCCGCAGCCGAAATCGATACCAGCCCCGAGGCAATTTCTCCACGCCGGACGTCCGCCGCAACAAGGGAGTAACTTCCCAGCGATAGGCGGCCACGATTCCCAGCAACGGGTCATCATCACTCCCGGGCCCTATCCCGGGGCCAATCCCTGGACCACCCCCGGAGTCAGGAACGGCGCCATCCCCGCCACCATCCCCGCTGCCGCCGTTTGTGCTCATTGCGCCGATCTTCGATCCCGCCTCTATCCGGCCTGCACGTACCCGTGGCCGCCATACCAATCCACGGCTCGCTGCAGAGCCGCCTCCACCGGACCGGGATTGTAGCCCAGTTCTTGCCGTGCCTTATCCGAACGCACGTACATCTTGTATCGCGCCATTTTCACCCCTTCCAGTGGGATGCGCGGGGCCGTGCGCCGGATTCCGGAGAGCCACTCATCCATCCCCGCGGCCAGCCGGGCCACCGTGTACGGCATCCGCAGCTTCGGCGAGGGCAGCCCGCTGAGGCGTCCCAGCAGGTCGAAGATCTCCTTCAGGCTCATGTTCTCGCCGCCCAGAATGTACCGCTCCCCCGCCCGGCCTTTTTCATACGCGAGCAGATGACCCTCCGCCACATCACGCACGTCCACCAGGTTCAATCCCGTGTCGAGATAAGCGGGCATCCGGCGGTTCAGAAAATCCAGAATCATCTTTCCCGACTCGGTCGGTCTCCGGTCGCCCTCCCCCACCGGAGTGCTCGGATTCACGATCACCACCTCCAAGCCCTCGCGCGCATGGCGCAGCGCAGCCTGCTCGGCGAGAAACTTCGACCTCTTGTAATCGCCCGCCAGCGCCTTCCAGTCCGCCCGGTCCCGCTCGGCGGACGGCCGGCCGTCCCGCGTGAACCGCAGCGTCCCCACGGTGCTCGTGTATACAACCCTCTCGACGCCCGCCGCGCGCGCGGCACACAGCAGGTTTTCCGTTCCCTCCACGTTGCTGCGGTACAGTTCCTGCTTGTCTGGCGCCCAGAGCCGGTAATCGGCCGCAACGTGGAAGACGGCCGAGCAGCCGGCAACGGCCCCCTCCAGTGAACCGATCTCCCGCAGGTCTCCGTGGACCACTTCCACCGGAAGTTCGTGCAAGGCGTCCAGAGGACTGGCTTCTCTGGCCAGGACGCGGACCCGGTGCCCCTGCTCGCAGAGCCTCCTGGCAACGTGACTCCCCACAAATCCCGTTGCGCCGGTTACCAGTGTCTTTGCCATCTAGGCCAGTGTCTTTACCATCTCGGAATGCGCCATCCCGGAATGGCCGGTTCAGAAAGCGCCATCGCAGAAGGCCGGTTCTGGAATGGGCCGGGTTTCCGCCCGCCGCGCCGGCTAGCTCAGCGCCCAAGTCATCATCTTGAAGGTATCGCCCAGCCGGCCGTTCACGCCCAGCGCCGCCGAGGGCTCGTAACCGCAGTGCACCATGCAGTTCTCGCAACGCGGGTCATTTCCATGGCCGTAGTTTTCCCACGGCGTATCGTCGATCAGGTTCCGGTAGCTCTCGTGATGGGCATCCGTCATCAGGTAGCAGGGGCCCTTCCATCCCTTCGTGTTGTAGGTGGGATTGCCCCAGGCAGTGCAGGTCAGATCGCGCGTCCCTTTCAGGAACTCGAGATAGATGGGCGAACTGTTCAGTTTGTAGCGGCGGAACAACTGATCGATATCCTTGAACTTCTCCCGGATCATGGCCCGGTCCATGAAGATCTCTTTTGTCTGCACGGCGGTGTAGGAGTATGCGGGCGAGAGCATGTGGCCGTCGCAGCCCAGCGACTGCAGGTAATCGAGCATCGCATCGATCTCGCCCATATCGGTCTCCTTGTAGACGGTCGTGTTCGTGCACACCATGAACCCGGCCTGCTTGGCGGCCTTGATGCCCGCCACCGCCGCCTGGAACACCCCTTCGCGCTCCACGCACAGATCGTGCGTCTCCTCCAGTCCATCCATGTGGACGTTGAAGAAGAACTTTGAGGAGGGCTTGAACTCGGCCAGCCGTTTCTCGATGAACATCCCATTCGTGCACAGGTAGACGAATTTTTTCCGCCGCAGCAGCTCGGCCACCAGCTCGTCCAGCGGCCGGTAGATCATCGGCTCGCCACCGCAGATGGAGACGATCGGAGCACTGCAATCCTCCACCGCCTCCAGGCACTGCTCCACCGGGATCGTCTCCCGGATCGTGTCCTTGTACTCGCGGATCCGGCCGCAGCCCGTGCAGGTCAGGTTGCAGGCGTGCAGCGGCTCCAGCATCAGCACGAGTGGAAACTTCTCCCGCCCCCGCAGGCGGTTGCCCATCACGTACTTGCCCATCGTGAGCGTCATGCTCAGTGGAAACGGCATTGCTTCCTCACTCTCTGGACTCCCTGTTTAGGACTCTCTGGTTCGGGGCGTCAGCAGTTGCCATTCCGCCAGCCCGCGATAGGGGTCCCCTCCGGATCTCTGATGCCGCGAACACTCGCTCAGAGCCTGGATCGGAAAATAGACGCTGTACATGTGATACTTCAAATAGAAGACGCGCGGAAACCCGGTGCCCGTAAACGTACCATCCTGCCAGGCCCCGTCTTTCTGATGCTCCACCAGATAGCGGATGCCTCTTTCCACCGACCCGGTCGAATAATCGTCCGTTGCAAACAGTCCCAGCAACGCCCACGCCGTCTGAGCCGCGGTGCTCGGACCCATCCCGCGCAGGTCGGGGTTGTCATAGGTATCGCAGCTTTCCCCCCACCCGCCGTCCGGATTCTGGCACGACCGCAGCCACTCGGCTGCCCGCAGGCAGTATCCTTCCCGCATGTCCACTCCAATGGCCGCCAACCCTCTCAAAACAAAACACGTGCCATAGATATAGCTGACTCCCCAGCGCCCGAACCAGGCTCCATCCAGTTCCTGATCCTGTTTCAAAAACCGAATGGCCCGCTCGGCCGCCGGATGCCGGCAGTCAAAGCCGATCGCACCCAGCATCTCCAGCACCCGGCCGGTGATGTCCGGGGCGCTCGGGTCCAGCATCGCGTTGTGGTCCGCGTATGGTACTTGACACAGAATTTTCTTATCCGTGTCTTTGTCAAATGAAGACCAGCCGCCATCGCTGTTCTGCATGCTCATGACCCAGGCCAGCCCCCGTCTCATCGCGGCCCGCTGCCGGGGAATCTCCGGCGTTTTCACCTTGGAGAGCGCGAGGAGAACCATCGCCGTATCGTCGACATCCGGGTAGGAATCATTGGCAAATTCGAACGCCCAGCCACCCGGCTCCACCACTGGATTTTTCACCGCCCAGTCCCCGGCCCTCAGGATCTGCTTGCTTAGGAGCCATTCGGCCCCCCGGATCACCTCCGGATTGGTGCTCCCCAGCTCAGCCGCGCTTGTAAGAGTCGCGATCGCCGTATCCCACACCGGCGAAAAACACGGCTGCATCCGCATCCGGTCCCCGTCTTCCAGAGCCAGCCGCCAGAAGTGCCGCAATTCCCGCCGGAACAGAGGATCGTCGCGATCGTAGCCCAGGCAATCCAGCGCGATGATGCTGTTCATCATCGCCGGATAGATCGCCCCGAGCCCGTCGCTGCCCTCCAGCCGCTCCAGCATCCACTGTTCGGCCTTCTTCAGGGCGTTTTTCCGCAACGGAGTCCATTTTTTCTGTTCAATCACCGACAGCGTGCGGTCCGCCGCATGGATGACATTCTTCCAGCTATAGAGCGGACGCTCCGGCAGAAACAGGCTCCCCCGCCGCCCATAGCGGCTCAGACAGAGCGGCTCCAGCGATACTCCCGACGGCGGCCGACGTTTCGGCTGGAAGGCGTAGATAATCGACAGGGGCACCAGAATGGCGCGCGACCAGGCCGACACCTCATAGATATTGATGTAGGCGAACGACGGCAGTAGCATCAGCTCCGGAGGCAGCGCCGGCACCTGATTCCAGTCATACTGCTCCATAAAGCAGAGGTAGATCTTCGTGAAGCTGTTGGTGGCCTCCACTCCGCCCAGGTCCAGCGTCACCTTGCGCGCTTTTTCGAGCGCCGGATCATCTTCCGGCACGCCCGCCAGCCGCAACGCGAAATAACATTTCACCATCAGATTCACGTTGTGCATTCCGCCCGGATACAGGCACCAGCCACCCTCCGGAGTCTGCTGCTCCCGGATCGTGTTCGCCAGCTTCCGGACCCGCTCCGGGTCCGGGGCGCCCAGGAAGTATTCCAGCATGATGGCATCGGCTTCCAGCGAGCTGTCGGCCTCCAGTTCCCCGCACCAGTACCCCTCGGCCCGCTGCATTTGCATCAGGGCCTTCAGTCCGGCATCGGCGCACCCGGCCACATCCATCGGCCCGCCCATTGTCATCGGCATGCTCAAAGGATACGATTCCCTCCGCTTCGGATTCGGAATATTTTCAAAAGAGTTCATAGAAAGCTGGGCAGCCAGCCTGGGCTTCCGGCGCTTGAAATTATCTGGATGAGGCGGGGGCCAGTTCGACCAGTTCCTGCGGCAGCGCGAACCTGACGTCCTCGGGCACGATCTCCACTTCCTCCACCTCACCGAACCCGAGCGCCTGCAGCCTGCTCACCACCTGCATCACCAGATGTTCGGGTGCCGACGCCCCTGCCGTCACACCCACCCGCTCGATCCCTTCCAGCCACTCCGGCCGGATCGAGCCGCCGCCCTCGATCAGATACGCCTTCATCCCGGAGCCCGCCCCCACCTCCACCAGCCGGTTCGAGTTCGAGCTGTTCTCCGAACCCACCACCAGCAGCAGATCGCACTCCGGAGCTACGGCTTTCACGGCCTGCTGTCGGTTTTCCGTGGCATAGCAGATATCCTGCGCCGGCGGGCCGATGATCGAGGGATACTTCTTCTGGAGCGCCGCGATGATCCCCCGCGACTCATCCAGGCTGAGCGTCGTCTGCGTCAGGTAGGCCACCCGCTCCGGGTCCGGCACCCGCAACCGCTCCACGTCCTCCTCCGAGCTCACCAGCCAGGTCTGCCCCGGCGCCTCCCCAATCGTTCCAATCACCTCGTCGTGATCCTGGTGCCCGATCAGGACAATCGAATACCCGTCGCGCGCGAACTTCACCGCCTCCAGATGCACCTTCGTCACCAACGGGCATGTCGCATCGATCACCCGCAGCTTCCGCTGCCGCGCCTTGCGCCGCACGCCGGGTGAGACGCCATGCGCGCTGAAGACGGCCAGCGCCCCCTCAGGCACCTCGTCGAGCGAATCCACGAAGACGGCGCCCCGCGCCGAGAGGTCCGCCACCACGCGTGTGTTGTGCACGATCTCCTTGCGCACGTAGACCGGCGCGCCCGCGTACTCCAGCGCCAGATTCACGATATCGATCGCCCGCACCACTCCGGCGCAGAAGCCCCTCGGCTTCATCAACAGGATCCTTCTGGATGTCGTCGGCGACTGCCCGCCCGCACCGTTCGCGGCTTCCACCGTCATTTCGCTCTCTCCCCCGCCGTGGCTCGCGTCCGCTGCCACGCACGCTCTATTATAAGCGACTCCCTGGCTGGAATGACAGTTCGCTTCTATCTGTTTGTCTGATGTCTCTTGGTTGTCTGACCGGCGTGGGATCATCGCCCTGGAAGGAATGCCGACACCGGCCGGCAGATGACCGGCTCCGGCAACCAGTCCGAGCATTGGCAATACTCTCCGCCCGGCAATCCGAAATGACAGTCATCCGAAATGAACTGATGAATCGGGGTTCAGAAGAAGGGTTCCGCGAAAACAGGCCGCTGCGCGTGGAGCCCCTTACTGGGTATCTTGCTGGTTTTCCTGCTGGAGTTGTGCCCGGCGCGTGGTCTCCAGCATCAAGGCAGCCTGAGGCAGCAATTCGATCGCACGCTGGATATGGGGGTCGTGGGCCGCTTCCAACCGGTAGGCCTCATTCATCCCGAATACGGACAGGGCCAGTTGCAGCTCGATCCGCTGTGTCACGAAGTCCAGATTCGCCATCAGGTCCGCTTCCTCGTACTCGATCTCTTTTTCGGCCAGGAAGGCGCGAAACTGCTCCAGGACCGCCTCATCGGCCACAAAGTCGCGGCTGACCGTCTGATCGTGCCCGGCCAGGTAGCGGCCCGCAAAGTTGAAGAACACGTCCCGCCGCAGCAGCAAGGTTTCAAACTCGTTCAGATCGGGGGGAGCAATCTCCACATCCGGCGTAATCCCGCCGCCGCCATAGACGGTCCTTCCCGTGTCGGTCTTGCGGACATCGGTCGTATCCGGCACGCCGGATTCATTCCTGCTATTGAGGTAGTTGTAATAGGAGACGTTGGAATAATCCCGCTGGATCAGCCGGCCGCTTGGCGTATAGTACTTGGCCGTGGTCAGGGCCAGCCCGGTGCTTTCGTTCAGCGGATAGACGGTCTGCACCAGCCCCTTGCCGAAGCTCTGCTCGCCCACGATCAGGCCCCGGTCATGGTCCTGCACCGCGCCGGAGACGATCTCCGCCGCGCTGGCCGTCATCTTGTTGATCAGGATCACCAGCGGAAAGGAGTCGCCGCGCGAGCCGCGCACGACCGTGTACTGCTTTTCCCGGGACGCGCGCCCGCGATGGGAAACAATCAGTTGCCCGCGCTGCAGAAACATCTCCGACACCGCCACGCCTTCGGAGAGCAGGCCGCCCGGATTGTCCCGCAGATCCAGCACCATTCCGCCCAGGTTCGCCACATCCAATTCGCGCAACCGCTGCCGCAGCTCGTCGCTCGTATTCTCGTTGAAGCTGGCAATGCGGACGTAGCCGATGCCGGGCTCGATCTCGAAGGCATGCTCGATGCTGAGCCGCGGGATCTCGTCCCGCACAATCGCGAACTCGAGCGGCTCCGGCACGCCTTCCCGCAGCACCTGCACCTGCACGCTGGTCCCGCGCGGCCCCTTCAGCAGGGAGGCAACTTCGGCCGTCGAAAGCCCCTCGGTCGGGGTGCCGTCCACATTGTGAATGATGTCTCCGGGCCGCAGTCCGGCCTTGTAGGCCGGCGAACCCGGGAAGGGCACCATGACGATCGTCTGCCCGTTGCGCGGCGCCACCTGCATCCCGACGCCGAAGTAACGCCCGCGCTGGTCCTCGCGCAGTTGCGCAAAGGCCTTGGGGTCGAAGAAGTTCGAGTGGGGGTCCAGATTCACCAGCATGCCGGGGATCGCGCCGTTGTAGATCGCCCGCTCCGGGTCCACCTCGGTGGCGTAGTTCTGCTCCAGCGCCTCCAGCACCTCGGTGATCCGGCGCAGGCTGTCCTGAACCTTTTCCTGGCTTTCCTTGGTCTGCGCGGTGAGCCGCGGCCCAAAGATGCCGCCGGCCAGCGCCGCGCCCAGGATGACAAGTGGCAGAACGAACCAACCCCGGCGGTAAAAGCTCATCGCGCTTTTCTCCCTAGCCATAAATGACATAAACTTACACCACCCAGTTTAACATACGCCTCCCGCAACATTCCAAATACTAATCCGATTACTTACCCAAATACTCACCTGCCGTTTTCTTCCCGCGCCACTGCTTCTTCCCGCGCCGTTGTCCGGGCACTCGTGATACCATTTTGCATCTTACGTTAAAATTCCCGCTTCCTGTCCGCTCATGGCCCGGGGAGCTATCGCGGGTTGCCGGATGGATGATTACACTCTCTCGGAACTGATGGTCGTCGCCGCTGCGCGGGAAATTCACGACGGCGACGTGGTCTTCGTCGGAATGCGCCTGCCGCTGATCGCTTTCGTCGTTGCGAAGAACACGCACGCGCCCAACGCCGTCGGCGTCTTCGAGAACGGCGTGCTCCGGCGCACGCCGGCCAAGCAGGTCCTGTTCACCATGTCGGACGGGCCCAACATCACCGGCGCGCTCTCCTGCATGACGATGCTGGAATGCATGGCGCTGCTGCAGCAGGGCCGTGTCAGCCTGGGCTTCCTGGGCGCCGCCGAGATCGACCGCCACGGCAATCTCAACTCCACCGAAGTCCGAGTCCCGCCGGGCCGCACGCTGCGTCTGCCCGGCAGCGGAGGGGCCTGCGATATCGCCGCGCTCTCGCGCCGCTTCGTGGCCCTGATGAGCCATGAGAAGAACCGTCTTCCCGAACGCGTACATTACATCACCAGCCCCGGGCACGGCGCCTGGCGCGGCTCGGGCCGTCTGAGCCAGGGGGGCCCCTCGGCCGTCATCACCACGCGCGGCATCCTGCGCTTCGATGAAAATGGCGAAGCCTGCCTGTCCTCCTTTCATCCCGGCGTAACGTTCAAGGAGATTCAGGAAAACACCGGATGGCCTCTGGCCGTCTCGCGCAATGTCGCCGAGACACCCCACCCGAATAACAAGGAGCTGCAAGTGATCCGCGCATACGATCCGGAGAGCTTCTGGACCCGCTGACCGGCTGCGAGAGAAAGTCCCGAGAGAGAGTCCTATGACCGACCCGGCCACCAACCCGGACTATGCAACAATCCGGGCACGCCGCCTCGGCCCGGTGCTCACCGTTGAGCTGAACCGGCCGCCGCTGAACATTCTCGACATGGCGATGATGCGCGAGATCCAGGCGGCTCTGGACGCCGTTGCCAATGACGCCTCCTTGCGCCTGCTCGTCTTCCGCGCCGCCGGGGAAAAAGCCTTCTGCGCCGGCGTCAGCATCCAGGACCATCTGCCTGAACGCATCACCGAGATGATCCCTCTGTTCCACGGCATCTTCCGCTTCCTGGCCCGCACCGATCTGGTAACCGTCGCCGCCGTCCAGGGCCACTGTCTCGGCGGGGGCCTCGAGCTGGTCAGCATGTGCGATCTGGTCCTCGCCACCGACACCGCGCAATTCGGCCAGCCCGAGATCAAGCTTGGCCAGATGCCCCCGGTCGGCGTCATCCTGCTGCCCCGTCTCCTCGGATACCGCAAGGCGGCCGAGCTGGTCCTCACGGGCAACTCCATCTCCGCGGCCGAGGCCCACGCCGCCGGCCTCATCAACCGGGTCGTTCCCGCCGGCCAGCTTGCCACCGCGCTCGACGGGCTCGTCGCCGAGCTGACCTCGCTCAGCGGTTCGGCCGTGCATCTTGCCAAGCACATGCTCCGCCGCGTCTCCGCCCATGATTTCGAGCGCCTGCTCGATGACAGCGAGAGCTTCTTTCTCAACCGTCTCATTCAGACGCCCGACGCCCAGGAAGGCATCACCGCCTTCCTTGAAAAACGCCCCGCCCGCTGGAGCCCGCTCTGATGTCGAAGCTATCGGACAAGAAGATCGAAAAGCTCACCACGCTCGCCGAGGCCATCCGCCTCCACGTCCCGGACGGGGCGAGCGTCGCCATGGGGCTGGCTCTGGAGAGCATGATCCCCTTCGCCGCCGGCCACGAGATCATCCGCCAGGGCAAACGCGACCTGACGCTTCTGGGCCCCATCTCCGACATTCTTTTTGACCAGATGATCGGCGCCGGCTGCGCCCGGCGCGTCGTCGCTGCCTGGGTCGGCAACGTCATGATGGGCTCGGCCTACAACTTCCGCCGCGCCATGGAAGATCAGATCCCCCACCCGGTCGAGATGGTGGATCACAGCAACTTCACGATCGCTCTGGCGCTGCACGCCGCCGCCCTGGGCGTGCCTTTTCTGCCCACCTACACGGCGGAGGGCTCCAGCATCATGGACCGCAATCCGGACATCACGGAATTCACCGCCCCGTTCACCGGTGAAAAGATGGTGGCCGTCCGGGCCATTCATCCCGACGTCGCCATCATCCAGGCCCAGCGCGCCGACGTCTACGGCAACGCCCACATCTGGGGCAATCTGGGTGCGGTAACCGACGCCGCCCGCGCCGCCAAGGCCGTCATCGTGGTCGCCGAGCAGATCGCAACCACCCGGCTCATCGCCAGCGACCCGAACCGCACGCTCATACCCGGCTTTCTGGTCGCCGCCGTCGCCGCTGTCCCCTTCGGCGCGCACCCCTCGCCGGTCCAGGGTTATTACAACCGCGACAATACCTACTATCAGGAGTACCACCGCCAGACCAAGACCCGCGAGAACTTCGAGTCCTGGCTCCAGGATTGGGTGCTCGGCATCCCGGACCACGCCGCATATCTCACCCGCCTCGGTGCAGACCGTGCCGCACTTCTCCAGGTCCGCCGGCATGCCTATGCCGCCCGCACCGACTATGGCAACTAGCTTTTCGAGACCACACACGAGGTAGCCCATGCCCAAAGCGAAACTCACTTTTCTCTGCAAATCCACCTGAACCACCTGCCGCAAAGCAAGAAGTTTCTTGCTCGAACAGAAGGCCGAGTTCACTGAGCGCGACCTCACGAAAAATCCCCTCACCACGGACGAGCTCGACCAGCTTATCGGCGACCGGCCCCACGCCGACTTCCTCAACACCCGGAACGCGCTCTACCGCTCCATGAACATGAAGGTCAAACCGCCCACCCGTCCCCAGGCGCTCGCGCTCATGGCCCGCGAGCCCAACCTCATCCGCGGCAAAAAGCAGGTTCGTGGATTCGATCCCGTCGAAATGGCACAATTGCTGAAACCCTGATAAAATTGCTCTCTTGCTTTCACCTCTTCATGAGAGCCAGAATGACACTATGACTGCGCGTAAATCCAAATCCCGGCCCGCCCGCACGGAGAAGGCCCACATCCGTTTCACGCTGAACGGTGAATCCGTGGAAGTCGCTTTCTCCCCGCACAAGACCTTGCTCGAAGTCCTGCGCGAAGACCTCCGGCTGACCGGCACCAAGCACGGCTGCGAATTAGGCGAATGCGGCGCCTGCACCGTCATCATCGACGGCACTCCCGTCCTCTCCTGCCTCACCCTCGGACTGCTTGCGGAAGGGCACAGCGTAACCACGATCGAAGGCATGGCCGACGGACCCGAGCTGCACCCGCTCCAGGAGGCCTTCGCCGAGCTGGGCGCGGCCCAGTGCGGCTATTGCACCCCGGGCGTCCTGCTCAGCAGCAAGGTGCTGCTGGACGCCACGACTCGCCCCAAACTCGACCAGATCCGCGAGGCGCTGGCCGGCAATATCTGCCGCTGCACCGGCTACATCAAGATCTTTGAAGCCGTGGAGCTGGCCGCGGCCCGCATGCGGAGCAAGCCGGAGGGAAAAAAGGTCGAGCCCCGCAAGGAGAGTCTGTATGGCTATAAATAACTCTTCCACCGGCAACGGCGCCCCCCGCGACAGCAAGGTCAAAAGTAAGGCCGCCGCCAAGGTCATCGGGAAGGTCATCGGCAAACCCTGGGCGAAGATCGACGCCCGCTCCAAGGTCATCGGCGAGACCCAGTACTCCGACGACCTCTTCTTCCCGCGCATGCTCCACACGAAAATCTTGCGCAGCACCCAGGCCCACGCCCGCATTGTGCGCATCGACGCTTCCAAAGCCGAGGCACTCCCCGGCGTAGAGGCCGTCCTGCTCGGCCGGGACCTGCCCGTCGCCTACGGCATCATGCCCGTCGCCGAGACCGAGCACGTCATGGCCGTCGACAAGGTCCGCATGGTCGGCGACCCGGTCGCCGCCGTCGCCGCCATTGATGAGGACACGGCCACCGAAGCCCTCGACCTCATCGAAGTCGAATACGAGCCCCTGCCCACCATCTCCTCCATTCAGGAGGCGCTCGACCACCCCGAGGTCCAGATCAACGAGATCGCCGAATACGGCAACGTGCACCGCAGCATCGGCTATGAGTTCGGCGATGTCGAGAAGGGCTTCGAAGAAGCCGATCTCGTCCGCGAGGATCTGTTCTTCTATGAAGGCAACACGCATCTGGCGATGGAGGAGCACGCCAGCGTCGCGCGGTTCGGCTACGACGGCAAGCTCACCCTCTATACCTCCACGCAGAACCCCCATTACCTGCACCGCACCATCGCCAAGGTGCTCGGCATGGAAGCCGCTCATATCCGCGTCATCGCCATGCCGTCCGGCGGCGGGTTCGGCGGCAAGTGCGATCCGTTCAACCACGAGATCGCCGTCTGCAAGCTCTCCATGATGACGGGCCGCCCGGTAAAGATCTGCCTCACCCGCGAGGAGGTTTTCTACTGCCATCGCGGCCGCCATCCCGTGCTCATGTCCATGAAGATCGGCGTCAAGAAGGACGGCTCCATCACCGCCTTCCAGAACAGCACGCTGGTCGATGGCGGCGCCTATGGAAGCCACGGCCCGGCCAGCATGCTCTACACCGGCGTGCTGCAGACCACCACCTACGCGATGCCGCGCTATAAGTTCGACACCGCGCGTCTCTATACCAATAAGGCCCCCTGCGGCCCCAAGCGCGGCCACGGCACGCCCCAGCCTCGCTTCGGACAGGAGGTCCAGCTCGACAAGATCGCCGTCGAGCTCGGACTCGATCCGGCCGAGATGCGCAAGCAGCAATGCCTCGAACCCGGCGCGCTCACCGCCAACTGGCTCCCCATCGGCAGCATCTATCTCCGCAAATGCATCGACAAGGTCGTCGAAGGCTCGGGCTGGAAGAAACGTTACGGCAAATCGCCCTACGGCAAAGGATTCGGCATCGCCTGCAGCGCCTATATGACCGGCGCGGGCACGGCCATCTACTGGAACGCCATGCCGCATTCCGGCGTCCAGTTGAAGCTCGACCGCAGCGGCGGCGTCGCCGTCTTCTGCGGCTCCACCGATATCGGACAGGGCTCCAACACCGTTCTCGCCCTCATCGTCGCCGAGATCTTCGGCATCGATCCGCTGGACATTCGCGTCGTAACGTCGGATACCGACACCACCCCGGTCGATCTCGGCAGTTATTCCAGCCGCGTTACCCTCATGGCCGGCAACGCCGCCATCCAGGCCGCCGAGCGCGCCCGCGATATCATTGTCAAGGCCGTCGCCGCCAAGCTGGAAATTCCCGGCAACCGCGTCGTCTTCGCCGGCCGCCGCGTCTTCGACGCCTCCGATCCGGACAAAGGCATGACCTTCGCCCAGGCCGTGGAGGTCGCCGAGACCGAGTTCGGCACCCTGGGAACTACCGGCTCCTACAAGCCTCCGAAATGGCCCGGCAAGTATCGCGGCGCGGGCGTCGGACCCGCTCCGGCTTACAGCTATTGCGCCGCCGTCGTCGAGGCGGACGTCAATCCCGAGACCGGCATCGTTACCGTTCCGCGCATCTGGATCGGGCACGACGGCGGGACATCCATTAATCCGGTCTCTGTCATGGGGCAGGTCGAAGGCAGTGTTTATATGGGTCTCAGCGAAGCTCTGATGGAGGAGATGACCTATCGCGGGAATCGCAACGTCATCCACAAGTTCCCCTCCATGCTGGAGTATAAGTCGCCCACCTCGCTCGATATGTGCGACGTCATCACGTATATTCTCGAGGACCCGGACCCCCACGGCCCGTTCGGCGCCAAGGAGGCCGGCCAGGGACCGCTGCTGCCCGTGCCGCCCGCCGTCGCCAACGCCGTCTATGACGCCGTCGGCGTCCGCATCGACGAGGTTCCGATCACTCCGGATAGTGTTCTTCGCGCGATTCGCGACAAGCAAAAAGGCGGCGAAGGCCGCATCGGTCCGAAGAAATTCCCGGCCTGCAAATACCCGGAACCGATCATCGTCGCCACGCCGGACGACCGCGACAAAGTAACGCCTACTCCCAAAGCCGCGCCCAAACCGGCCCCGGCCTCTGCGGAAAAAACGGAGAAGGAGCCCGCCACCACCCCCAGCAAGTAATCTTGACTATTAACCTTGGTGTTTCACGCAGCATGTTCTTGTAAATGTCTTGTTTTGAAAGTGTTAAAATTTCCTTGCAAGAAAAGATTAGATTCGTTTGAACCTAATTTGGTTTTGCTGACGATCGCCGATGACGAGTGAAAACAAACCGACCGTTTTGGAATCATACTTTGAGAACAGGGTTCAGTTCTCGGAACCCATTTTCGGAAGTTGGGGGTCTCTTGAAAACCCTCTCGCTGGCAAGTTGTATTTTTCACTGCGGAAATGGGGTGTGACGCTTGAGGATATTTCATGGAATCAGCAGACCAAGAATTTGAACGAATTGCAACTTACCGTAACTGTCCCGAAAATGGACGTGCTCATCCACGTCGGATTGGCAGGTGCAACGTTCATCTCCATGAATCCGGACTGGTCGAGAGAGGTAGATTTGGGAGAACTTTTTGAAACAGCAAAGGAAACCATTCTCCAGGAATCCTCACAGGCTTTGGAAGATCAAGAATTTGTCTTGGCGATGCACATTGCCATTCCGGGTAAAGGTTTGCGTGAAAAGATGGCAAGACTCGTCAACACTCAGATTCTCGGAAGCGCTAGGATGTTTGGAATTTCGCTGTATGATGAAGGCAGATCGCTCATCATAGATCGTTCAGCAAAATATCCGGATGCATTGTTTGTGAGGCTGGATAGAAAAATCGAGGGCGATAAAACTTTCTCAGAGTTGGCTAAAGTCGTCTACCATGATGAATGGAGTGCGCTCGGTTTGCTCGGAATACAGGATTTGATGACAGGTTAACGATTGTTATGCAAAATGCACATTCATCTTTCGAGATCTCTCAAGATGCGCCGATTCCTCTCCGCCATGAGGATGTCTCTGTTCGGAAAAGTGACTCCTTGCTCGGAGACGATCTTTTGCAGGAGATGAGATATAGGTGGGTTTCATCCACGAGTTCCGCTCACAATCCGAATATTGCAGCCGCTCGCGCATCTATCCGCACCATGGCTCAGAAAATGCGTCAGCGCCTTCAAGCTGTTGCCCTCAATGAAACTACCCGGCGGGAGATGAAGTGGCTTTCGGAAAATCGAGTTCAATATTCTAACCGCTGGGTAGCTTTGGACGGGGACCGTTTGTTGGCTGTCGGCGATTCTGCACGTGAGGTTTTCGACGCTATTCGAGATTTTCCGGGAACTCCGTTGGTAACCAAAGTCGAACCAGCGGAACAAACTCCATTTGGTGGGTGGTAATCGTATTCGTGGGAACAACCCTTACATTTTCAGTTACTCATCCCTACGGGGATCAGGCTGGGGAGGGAATTGGCGTTCCAGTCGAACTCACCGTGGGAGGTGGGCACGTTCGCTTGATTGCGAAGTTGGACACAGGGGCCACCTACTGTATTTTCCAACGAGAATACGGAGAACAGCTTGGACTCGACATTGAAAGCGGCCAATTTCTTCGAATGGGTACTGTCAATGGGTTCTTCGATACATATGGACACCCAGTAACGATTCAGTGCTTTAATTGGCAATTTGAAGCTACCGTATATTTCGCCGCAATGCCTAACTTCTCTCGCAATGTGCTGGGCCGCAATGGCTGGATTAACCAATTCAAACTTGCTCTGATCGACCACGATTCGGTATTGCATTTAGACCATTACAACCAACCTTGATATCAATATGCTGAGACTTCCCAAATTCAAATACCTGCACCCGAAGAACATCAAGGAAGCCGTGCGCATGCGCGCCGATAGCGGCCCGGAGTCGATCTTCGTCGCCGGCGGCACGGATCTCTATCCGAACATGAAGCGCCGCCAGCAGACCCCCAAGGTCGTCATCGGCCTGGCGCATCTCGCGCCGCTGCGCAAGCTGCGCGGCAAGCCCGAGGACGGCATGACGCTGGGCGCATCGCTCACCCTCACCGAGATCGCCGACAGCCGAAAGATTCGCCGCGCCTACCCTTCCGTCGCCCGCGCCGCCGGACTCGTCTCCACCCCGCTGCTTCGCAACATGGGCACCATCGGCGGGAACCTTCTGCTCGATACCCGCTGCAACTACTACAACCAGAACTACGAGTGGCGCAAGTCGATCAACTTCTGCATGAAGAAGGAAGGAACCATCTGCTGGGTCGCGCCCTCCAGCCCGCGCTGCTGGGCCGTGCAGTCGAGCGACTCCGTTCCCCTCATGGTCGCCATCGGCGCCAGCGTTACGCTGGTCTCGCCCGAGGGCGAGCGCGTCATCCCCGCCGCCGAACTCTATAACGACGACGGCATCCAGTATCTCAACAAGCGTCCCGAGGAGCTGCTCACCGAGGTCCGGCTTCCCGCCGTCTCCGATTCCAACGGGGGCTGGCGCGCCACCTACTGGAAGCTGCGCCGCCGTGACTCGTTCGACTTCCCCGTCCTCGGCGTCGCCACCTGGCTGCGCGCCACCCCGGACGGAACCGTCGAGGACATTCGCATCGTGCTCGGCGGCGTCGGCTCCCATCCCATCCGCGCCACCGCTACCGAGGATCAGTTGCGCGGCCAAAAACTCACCGCGGAGATCATCGAGCAGGCCGCCGCCGCATCCTACCCCGTGGCGAAGCCGCTCGACAATACCGACTTCGCCATGAGCTGGCGCAAGGAGATGGCCCGCATCTATGTCGCCGGAACGCTCAAGGAGCTGGCTGGACTTCCCGTCAGCCCGCCCCGGCCGCCGATGAACACGGATTCCGCTCTCCGGGTCTTTGCCGGATAAATTTTTTCAGTATTTATGCGCCTTTTTTCCCTTTCATTTCATTGGCCACGTCATTTGATAGAATCGCAAGCTTTGAATCTTCCGAGGATTCCGATATCAGATGAGCATTAACGGCTACCCCGTCATCGACGCCCACGCGCACATCATGCCCATGCGTCTGATCAAGCCCACCCCGATGGAGGAGTGGCGCAAGACCTACGGCGACAAGGTCGATGAGATCAAGGAGACGCTCGCCGACCCCGTGAAACTGCTCGCGCATCTGGACTCCGAGGGCATCGATAAGGTCGTTTGTATCAATTATATAGCGACGGACCTGTTCGGATTTACGGACGAGGTTCACACCTACGTGACCGAGCTTTGCCGCCACGCTCCGGACCGATTACTCCCCTGCGGCGGCGTCGATCCACTTCATTCCAAGGACCTTGCCGCCGACGCCGACAAGCTGATTCACCATTACAAGGTCCGGCTCATCAAGTTCCACGGCCCCCATTCGCTCTACGCCCCGGACGCCTATCTCACTGATAAACCAGACCTTGCACATGTATACCGCAAGGCCGAGGAGGCCGGCGTGCCGGTCATGTTCCACACCGGAACCTCCATCTTTCCCGGTGCCCGCAGCAAGTACGGCCACCCCATGGCCATTGATGATATCGCCGTGGATTTCCCCAAGCTGAAGATCATCATGGCGCACGGAGGCCGCCCGCTCTGGATGAATGAAGCGTTCTTCCTGATGCGTCGTCACCACAATGTTTTCATGGACATATCAGGAATTCCGCCGAAGCTGCTGCTGAATTATTTCCCCCGCATCGAACAGATCGCCGACAAGACGCTGTTCGGCACCGACTGGCCCTCACCGGGGATACCCGGCATGAGGAAAAACGCGGAAGCCTTCATCGCCCTTCCCATCTCCGAGGAAAATAAGCGCAAGATTCTTTACGACAATGCCAACCGTTTGTTGTTCGGCGGATAAGATGCTAAGAAGAGAATCAGAAAATAAACCTATTTATTTTCTTATATTTGCGGCCATCTGAATCCCCGGCTAAATCTCCGGCGCTTCGCGGGCGGCCTTGGCCCGCGGGGACTCCCGCTCCAGGTAATGGCTGGTCAGGTGCTCCTCCAGGAGATGGAAGGCCGTGCCGGGATCATCGGCAAAATCAAACAGTTGCAGATCCTCCGCACCGATCACACCGTGGCGGACCAGGGCATCGAAGTTGATGATTTCACGCCAGTAGGACTCCCCATATAAGACGATAAAGATCTTCTTATGCAGCTTCTGCGTCTGCACCAGCGTCAGAATTTCCATCAACTCATCCAGGGTTCCGAACCCTCCGGGAAAGAAGACGACGGCCTTTGCCAGATAGGCGAACCAGAACTTGCGCATGAAGAAATAATGGAACTGGAAGGAGAGTTCCGGAGTGATATAGGGGTTGGGAAGCTCCTCTAGTGGCAGACCGATATTCAGGCCGACCGATTTTCCATTTGCGTCCAGCGCTCCGCGGTTGGCGGCCTCCATGATGCCCGGCCCGCCGCCCGAGCAGACCACAAAGCGGCGCGTGGGTTCGGGAAGCTGTTCGCTCCACTCGGTAACCTTGCGGGCCAGCTCGCGGGCTTCCCCATAATATCTGCCCAGAGGACCGTCCTCATCAAGACGCGCGGAGCCCATGAAGACGATCGTATCCCGGACCTTTTCCCGCCGGAAGTGAGAGAATGGTTCCAGGTATTCAGACAGAATCCGCAGGATGCGCGCATCCGGACTGTCGAGAAATCGTTCGTCCTTATAGGCAACCGGATTGCGTGTCCGGGACACATCGGGCTCCGCCATAGAGAGCAACTCCTTTCCACGCTATCAGAGGATGACACAGTTTCAACACAGGCCGAACACAGGACTGGCATGCGGGGAGCTTCGCTGAGCAATCAATTCAACTGATGAAAATCCGGACCCGTCAACGGGCCGCGACGGCATCCAGCATCATGTTCCCCTGCCGCTGGGCACGACCCCTCCAGGAGCCCTTGTGGTAGCCGTAGCCGACGATCAGAGGAACGGCGAGGGTCGCTTCCGAGTAGACCATCTGCTCATAGGTGATATCGACTTTCCCCCAACTGTTGGCTTCCTTGAGGGTGCTGCCCGATAGCGCCCCGTCCCGGACATCGGCGACCGTAACCTGGACCGCGTACTTGTGCATCCGGATCTCGGCGCCGAGCAGTTCACCGGCCACCGCGGCATCCTGGGCAAAGTTCTTGGGCACGCCGCCGCCGATCATGAACAGGCCCGTGTCGGGCTGCTTCACCTTCCACTGGCTCAGCTCGACGAAGTCCTTGATGGAGTCGATGGAGACCTTGGGCCGCTCACCCCGCACCACCTGATGGGCCAGAAGGCCGAAGCCGGCGGAGCAATCGTTGAAGGCGGGCACGAAGATGGGCACCTGCCGACGGTACGCCTCCAGGATGATGCTGTCCTCACATTTGCAGCCAGTGCGCTCAAGATAAGCGCCCATCTCGATCAGAAATTCACGGGAGGAGTAAGGCCTCGCCTCCAGCCCGTCGGCGATCTCCTGAACGGTATCGTCGGAGACGCGCAACTGCTTCTCGTCGATCAAGGTGTCGTAGATCCGGTCGATGTTGTGCTCGAGCAACTCGGTATCATCGAGGCCGGCCTTGAGGCGCTCCTCAGCGATGTAGTGGCGGAAGCCGAGGGCTTCGAGGAAATCCTGATCGACGATATTCGCGCCGGTGCTCACGATGGCATCGACCATGTTGCAGCGGATCATATTGACAAAAATTTTCTTCAAGCCCGCATTGACGAGCGAGCCGGCAAGACACAGAATCACCGCGCAATCGCGGTCTTTCAGCATACGGTCAAAGATATCGGCGGCGCGAGACAGATCCCGGGCGCTGTAGGACATCTTCCGCATGGCATCGACAAGAGGCACCACGTTATGCTGCGTGATGTCCAGATGCTCGACGGGATTGCACAGGTAATCCTGTTTTGTTGCCATGGTACCTCCTCCGGAAGATGAAATTTCCCGCCGACATGACAGGAACACCGCGACAGACGCCACGGTTGGCCCATCGACCTTCAAAGCCGAACGCCATATTTTCTATAAGCAGCCGGAGCGCAAAGTCAAGTTTACACATGGAAAAGCAAAATCCAAAGCAGCGGGTCCGGGACATCGCCGGTATATGGGCCGGTATAAGACCTGCATATGGGAAGGCCCGGGTTGAGTATCCGGACGACGCCGGCGCCGGAGAAGCTCATGGGCGGAGAAATGCTTCCCGCCAAATTGCAGGTTGACGAAGCAAGGACGGGACAGAGACAATAGGGTGATTCCCGCAATGCATTGTGTGGAAGTTGTTGCCGAAAGGGGGCACTACCGAATGGCTCGTAATTATCACAAGCAAATTCATAGAACCATTCATGGAACATGGATGGCTCTGGCGGCTCTGCTGGTGCTGGGCGGAACCTGGATTCTGCGCAGCGGAGACGCTGCACCAGATCAGTTCAGCAAGGCATCGGAGGTGGCGCGGCTGAGGCCGTCCGGAGAACCGCGTCTGGTCGCGCTGAATCAGTACCCCGGCGCCGACGCCAACGCGCAGATGTGCGAATGGGTGCCGGCCAGCGCGGAGACGAGTCTGGTGGCCGTGCTCGCCCAAAGACAGGCGGCGCGCGAGACTTCGCTGGCGCAGCGAGGGGAGACCATCGACCGCTCCGGCCTGCGGCCGGTCCGCATGATCAAGGACCCCTATGCCGCCTACAGCGCGGTGGCGGTGGACCCGGTCAACGACGAGGTGGTTCTGACGGACGAAAACCTGTTCCAGATCCTGGTCTACGACCGGCTGGCCAACACGCCCGCGAACGCCACCATGACAGAGCCCAAACGCATCCTGAGCGGAGAGCAGACCAAGATCGAGTTCCAGTGCGGGCTCTATATCGACCCGCAAAACGGCGATATCTATGCGGTGAACAACGACACGGTGGACACGCTGGTGATCTTCGACCGGGACGCCAAGGGCAACGTGCCCCCGACACGCGAACTGAAGACGCCGCACGGAACCTATGGGATCGCCGTGGACGAGGATGCCCACGAACTGTTCCTGACCACGCAGCATGACAACACGGTAACGGTCTTCGACAAATCTTCGGTCGGAGAATCCAGCCCCATACGCCTGCTGCAAGGCAACGACACCGCCCTGGCCGATCCGCACGGGCTGGCCATCGATACGAAGAACGAGCTGATGTTCATCTCCAACCACGGCAGCTACCACGAAAAGGACTCGGCCGGATCGGCTTCGGTCTCCTACGTGGGCGGCATGGCATCGGCCGAGGGAGAGGCGAAGGAAAACTGGCCCATCGGAACGCATATACCGGGTTCGGGCAAGACGCTCCCCCCCTCCATCACCATCTATCCGCTGCGGGCCCAGGGCAACATCAAGCCGCTGCAGGTGATCCAGGGAGATAAGACGCAGATGAACTGGCCCACGGGTCTGGCCGTGGACATGGAGAAGAAAGAGCTCTACGTGGCCAACGACATGGGCGATTCAATCCTGGTGTTCGACACCAGCGCCAATGGGAACGTCGCCCCGAAGCGGGTCCTGAAGGGGCCGAAAACGATGCTGAAAAATCCCACCGGCATCTGGCTGGATCAAGTCAACGGCGAGCTGTGGGCAGCCAACTTCGGCAACCATGCGGCCACGGTCTACACGCTCGGCGCTTCGGGCGATACAGCCCCGTTGCGCGTGATCCGGAGCGGACCGACCGACGAGGTGGCGCTCGGCATCGGCAACCCGCACCCGGTGGCATACGATTCGAAGAGAGAAGAAATTCTGGTCCCCAACTGAGTGGCTCACCCGCAGATTGCGGTATTCCCCAGGCTGGCGGATATGAATACGACACCCCTTCGGAAACTGGAAGGACAGAAGACGAGACTAGGCCGGACGATGCACTCCATCGTCTACAACGAAATCCACGACGAGTTCACCGTTCCACAACCTTTCTCCCAGTCGATCCTGACGTTCCGCGGCGGCTCGGGCGGAGAGGAGGCGCCGATCCGCGTGATTCAGGGACCGAGCACCCAACTGGCCGAGCCGGTGCGGCTGACCGTGGATACGGTCCACGATGAGATCATCGTGCCGCTGCTGACCAGCGACCGCGTGCTGGTCTTCCCGCGCGACGGCAACGGAGACGTGGCGCCGATCCGAATTCTGGAGGGTCCGGATACGCAACTGGGCTCGGAGATGGCCGTGGTGGACCCCATCCGGGATCTGCTGGTGATCGGTGGTATTGGCGACGATGGACTGGCGATGCGCGTCTTCGAACGAACGGCCGAGGGCAACGCGAAACCGCTCCGCAGGATCGGCGGGGAAAAGAGCATGTTCACACGCATCGGCGGTCCTTTCGCAATTTACCCGCCGAAGGGCTGGCTGATTGCGACGGTCCGGGGACGCGGGGCGATCGCATCCGAGCAGGCCTTCGCCGGAATCTGGCACATAGACGATGACGGCGAGGTCCCGCCCCGCTGGACGATCGGCGGGCCGAACGGGATCTTCAAGATGCCGCGCGGCGTGGCGGTGGATGAAAAACACAAGAGCTTCATCATCAGCGACAAGCGGCTGAACGCCGTGCTGACGTTCTACTTCCCGGAGGCTTTTTAGGGCCAAGGGAATCGCTGACCGAGCTGAACAAAAGCCTGCCGCACCCGCCTCATCTTCATCATCGGGTGTTGCAGGCTTTTTGTTTTTTTCCGCGGGATGCCCCGATGCGGCCAGGGCCAGTTGCGGAGAATTACCCAGGGCCAGTTGCGGAGAATTACCCAGGGCCAGTTGCGGTGAATCATCTAGGGACGGATGCGATGAATCATCTAGGGACGGATGCGATGAATCATCCGGGGGAACGGAATGGTCTCCCGGACATGCTCCAGGCCGCAGATCCACGCCACCACGCGCTCCACTCCCATGCCGAAGCCGGCGTGGGGAACCGAGCCGTACTTGCGCAGGTCGAGATACCAGTCAAAGGCGCCCTCGGGCAGGTTGTTCTCCTGAATCCGGCGGTGCAATAGCTCGTAGTCGGAGATGCGCTGGCCGCCTCCGATGATCTCGCCATACCCCTCCGGCGCGATTACGTCCATGCCCAGGGCCAGCTCGGGGCGCTCCGGGTCCGGGTCCATGTAAAAGGCCTTGATGGCGGATGGAAAGCGGTGCACGATGACGGGCTTCTCGTAGTCCGCGCCCAGCAGGGTTTCATCCGCGCCGCCGAAGTCCCCGCCCCATTGAATCTCGCTGCCCTTACTCTGGAGTGATTGGATCGCGTCGTCATAGCTGATGCGCGGAAACGGCGGGGCCACCTGCTGGAGCAGGAAGACGTCCCGCTCAAGGACTTCCAGCTCGCGGCGGCGGTTCTCCAGCACGCGCCTTACGATGAAGGTGAGGAATCGCTCGGAGAGATTCATCATGTCTTCCAGTGAGGCGAAGGCCGCCTCCGGCTCCACCATCCAGAACTCGGTCAGGTGGCGGCGGGTCTTGGATTTCTCGGCACGGAACGTGGGGCCGAAGCAATAGACCTTGCCGAGGGCAGCGGCGGCGGCCTCCACATAGAGCTGGCCCGACTGGGTCAAGTAGGCTTTCTCATCGAAATAGTCGGTCTCAAACAGCGTGGTGGTGCCCTCGCAGGCCGCCGGCGTCAGGATGGGAGAGTCCACCTGCAGATAACCCTCCTGCTCCAGGCAGTCCCGGCACGCCTTGCCGATCTCATGGCGGATGCGGAGGATCGCGTTCTGCCGCTGCGAGCGCAGCCAGAGATGGCGATGGTTCAGCAGAAAATCCACGCCATGCTCCTTGGGGCTGATGGGGTAGGGATTCTCGGCCGGGACCTTCTGGAGAACCTGAACCTGTGAGACGTCCATCTCATAGCCACCCGGCGCGCGCGCGTCGGCGCGGACCGTGCCGCGGACGGAGACGCTGGATTCCTGAGTGAGCCCCTTCAGGCTGGCAAAGACCTCCGGGGCGACGGCCTTTTTCGCCACGATGCCCTGCAGCAGTCCGGTGCCGTCGCGGAAGATGGGAAACAGGAGCTTGCCCGCCTCGCGCAGGTTATAGAGCCAGCCCTGGATGGTGATCTCGCGGCCATCGAACTGCGCGATGTTTTCAATGGACACGACAGGCGCGTCTTCTTTTGACATCGCCTCTCCGTCGCGTGCAAGTGGTGCGGGCTCCGGTTCGCTCATGCCGGGTCCTCCTCGATAGTGCGTTCCAAAAGACTAATGGCGTTTCTTGCCTGATCGAGCCGGGAAGAGATATCGCCCGCGGCGCGGGCTTCGAGAACCCAGGCGATATTCGGTGCATGTCCGGCCAGGGCGCGCAGGCATTCGGTCCAGTCGATATCGCCTTCGCCGGGAAACAGATGCTGATCCCGGACGCCGGCGTTGTCATTGAGATGCGCCATCTGAATAGTGGCGCCCAGCATCTCAATGGCTGGTTTGACCTCGCCGTCGAGGTGAGCATGGCCCGTGTCCAGGCAAAACCGCAGGTCCTTCAGATGCGCGTGCGCGGCAAACTCCAGCAAGCGGGCGGGCGACGCCAGATCGCTGGCCATATTTTCCAGCAGGATCTCCACGCCGCGCTGGCCGGCAAACAGACGCAGGTGCTCCAGACTGGTGAGGGCGGCGTCGAATTTCCGCAGGTCGAAGCGATCTCCGGCAATCCCCAGAGGAAGCACGAGAAATGGAATGGGGATGGATTCGGCAACCTCGAGAGCCCGCCGGATCTCATCCATGGAGTCCTGCCGGCGCTGGCGCTCCTGAAAGGCGATGGAGACGACCGCATGAGGAGAATCCGCCTCCAGGGAACTGATCAGCGGCGCATGGAGCGAGTGCGGATGGAGCTCGGAGCTGGCGAACCAGCCGGCAATCTCGCGCACCTGAGTGCGGTCTCTGTAATCGAAGTGCATTCGGGCCACGTCGATCTCCACCCCCTCGAAGCCACTGGAGGCAATGTGATCCAGCAGGCGCCCGCTCAGCGGGATGTCCGGGAACAGGTGAGTGGAGATGGCTTTCAGCATGGTCTCAATCCGGTTTCCAAAAGGTCCGTTCGAACGTCGGAAATGGAATATGCCCCGGTCCCGTCTCCGAACGCATTCACGGTTCCACGATGCCCGCTTCCCGCATCCGGTCGAGCAGGGCATCGGGAAGGCAGGGATGACCCTCAAGCGGTTGTGCGATGCGAAACTCGACCTCGGGATGGAGCGACTGCTGGCGGCGGATGATCTCCGGCAGATCCCGCTGCACATGCATGCCCAGCGTCAGGAAATAAGGGACTATGATAACGCGTTTCGCCCCCCCAACGGCAGCCCGATTCACCGCAGCGGGCAGGTCCGGTTCGGCGATCTCCAGAAAGGCGGCAATGGCCGGGCACCCGGCGCGGGCGGCGACCTGACTGGCCAGATTCACTACGGCTGCATTCGCCTGGGGCGCCTGGGAGCCGTGGGCGAAAAGGATCAGAATTGTCGATGAATCATTCACTGCGCTGCGCCCGACTTTCTTTGGCTCGCGGCCCTGTCCCGGGGCTCTGTCCTGGGGCTGGCTCGGCGGCATGGGAAACGCGAGCACCCCCTCCACCGGATGGGCTATGGAACTTCATTGGTTAGCAATCGAACCGGCAAGTCCCGCATGACCGCATGCCCTATCATAATCTTCCCGGCCCCGGACACAACAGCGGTCCCGTGATATTCCAGCGGAAAACTGAGCAGAAAACAGGGATGCATCCTCTAAGGAACCCCGTCAGCGGACATTTCGTCTTGGCAGATTGTTTCCGGATGTGATAATTTCCATTTCGCCAAGTCGAAAACAATAAAGTTCTCCCCGGTTTCGGCAAACGGAGGGTTTTCCCGACAGGAACAAGGGTTCACCCCCCTAGGGATCAAGACCATGAAAATCCGATTTTGGGGTGTACGCGGCTCCACACCCACCCCCGGACTGGAAAACCTGCGCTATGGCGGAAACACTCCCTGCGTGGAGATTCGCACGGCCGCGGGAGAAATCTACATCCTAGATTGCGGAACCGGCTTCCGGTTACTGGGCCAGCATCTGGCACGCGAGTTCGGCCACCGCAGGATCGAAGCCCAGGTCTTTCTATCACACTATCATTGGGACCATATTCAGGGAATTCCGTTTTTCGAGCCGCTCTACAATCCGGAAAACACCTTTCACTTTCACTCCTTCAAATCGGATGCCGGCAGCGTGGAAGATGTCGTGGAAGGCCAGATGTCGGACCCCTATTTCCCGGTCAAGATGGACATGATGCAGGCCCGCAGGGATTTCCACGATACGGGAGACGCCCCGCTCGAGTTCGATGGGGTACGGGTGAGGAGTCTTCCGCTGAACCATCCGCAGGGCTGTCTCGGATTCCGCATCGAGTGCGAGGGCTTTGTGGTCGTTTACGCCACGGACAACGAACCCGGCTCCCCGGAACACGACCGGAATGTGAGGACCCTGTCGGAAGGCGCCGACATCCTGATCTACGACGCCCAGTACACGCCGCTGGAGTACTCCAACAACAAACGCGGATGGGGGCATTCCACCTGGCGCGAAGGCGTGAATATGGCCCAGCAATGCGGCGTCCGGCAGCTCGTCCTCTTTCACCATGACCCGGATCATGACGACGTTTTCGTGGACTCCATCATCGGAGAAGCGAGGAAATACTTCGCGAACTCGGTGGCCGCCTGGGAATCCCTGGAGATCGACCTCTCCAAGCAACAGCACCTGCAACCGCAGGAGCAGGTGGAACGGCGCCTGGGCAAAAAACGCCAGCGCCTGCTCGTTCCAGTCCGCGTCCAGGGAACCCGAACTGACGGCACCACCTTTCAGGAGGTCACTTACCTGGAGAATCTGTCCGTCGCCGGAGGATATTTTTTCCTGGAAAACGATCCGGACGCGAACGAGCCGTTGGTGGTGGAACTGCAGATCCCTCCGGAGGAGACCGGTAACGATCCTTCCGGCCCCATTCAAAGCCGCGTGGTTCGAAACCAGAGCATCATTACAGGCGACAAGAAAAAATTCGGCATCGGCGTCTCTTTTTAGGAAGGCGCGACCTTCGTCAATCCTCTCCCCGATCAGCAATTCGGACGACACGACATGGAACTTCCCCGATGATTCCGCCAGTTTCTTCTCCCGCCGGAGTCTCCGATGCAGATAGAACCGGATTCGATGTCGCAGCCTTCAGCCCCAGACCCTGAAAAACAAACCTCACCCGTCGCCACTCACCTTTCCACGAAGGAGATCGCCCGGACCTTCCTGAAACTGGGGTGCGTGGGATTCGGCGGTCCGTTGGCGCATCTCCCCCTGGTGCAGCGGGAGATCGTGGAGCGGAAGAGATGGCTCTCTCAGGACGAGTTTCTCCAGGGACTGACACTTGCGCAGATTCTGCCCGGCCCGCTCTCCACCAAGCTGGTGGTTTATGCAGGCTACCGGCTGGGTTCGGTTCGCGGCGCGTTCGCGGCGGGGGGAGCTTTCATCCTGCCCGCATTTTTCATGCTGCTGATTCTCACCTGGTCCTATTTCCGGTTTGGAGCCATCCCGGCCGTGCAGGGACTGTTCTATGGCATGACGCCCGTGGTGCTGGCGATGATCCTGGCGGCCTGCTGCCAACTGGGCCGATCCGTTGCCACGGACTGGCCGTTGCGGGCCCTGCTGGCGGCGAGCGTCCTTCTGGTGGCCCTGTTGCGCGTGAATCTGGTGCTGCTATTTGCGATGGGGGCGATCCTGGGGCTGCTCCTCTATGGCCCGCTCAGACTTTCCCGCCAACCGCGGTGCTGGAGCGTCGTCTGGCCTGCGCTGCCGCTGTTGCTGCAACTGTCGTGGTTCTTTCTGAAGGTGGGGGCGCTGATCTTCGGGGGCGGACTGGTGATCGTGCCGTTCATCGAGCAGGAGGTGGTGGAGAGGCTCGGCTGGCTAACGCGCCGGGAGTTTCTGGACGCTCTGGACCTGGGCCAGATCACGCCCGGCCCGGTGGTCATCACGGCCACCTTCATCGGCTACAAGGTGGCCGGATGGGCCGGGGCGATCGTTGCTACGATCGCCATCTTCCTGCCATCCTTCGTGCTGACTCTGTTGGGCGCAAACTATCTGCGGCGCAAGCAGGACTCGCCTGTCCTGCAGGCAGCCCTGCGCGGGATCAACGCGGCGGCGGTGGGCGCGATCGCGGGCTCGCTGGTTTCGCTGGCGCGCTTTACGCTCCTGCAGCCACTCCCGCTCGCTGTTTGCCTTCTCAGTGTTCTGGCGATGATGCGGTACCACATCGGATTTCTCTGGTTGCTCGGCGCGGGGGCGGGACTGGGCTTGGCCGCCGGGTGGATGGGATGGGTCTAACGCGGGCTCACTGGAAGTCTATCACCGCTTTCAGCGGGCTGGCCGGGTGGCCTCGTCATTGAGTCCCCAGTCGTAGGAGAGATGCCGGAGCTTGGGATTCCGCGTGCGGAGGAACGACTGCACGGATTCGGACAAAAAAGGCCTCAGGTAATCCAGTACGGACGGTTTCTCGCCGGGACGGAGTTTCTGCTGGTAACGCAGGAAGTCGTCGTCATACCAATCGAAGATTTTGGAGATTCTGATCTCGTTCTTTTCCGGGTCGGAACGAACCGCTATCCCGTCCTGAAGAAAGTCGCGCGCCGCGCGGTCCAGTTGCTCATCCAGCTTCTCCGGCAGGTAGGGCTCCCGCGCCAGCTTCGGGCAGCTGATGGAAGCGCAGTTCACGGCAAAATGAATGCGCGGCTCCAGGAACTTTTTTCGCAGCTCCCGGTGCTCGATGTCATCGAGCGTCATCCGCCGGCCGCCCACGGTGAACTTCATTCTGCGGAAAAATCCGAACAGGAAGCCGATGTCGCGCACACTCTTCACCGGATACTTGTTCAGCACGCCCTGCAAAACCAGCGCGTTGTAGGCGTTGATCCAGTAGGCCATCTGCTCGGCATCGGTTGTAAATAGTTCGGGATGGCTTTCCGGGCTCACGCGAGCTATTTGCGCGACGAATCGATCCAGGCCCTCCCGGTCGTCCCGCAACTGTTCATACCGCACCCAGCCATGGTCGGTAACGTAATCCCGCAGGGTGCGTGCAAACGGTGCGTAATCCATTGAGAGGTTGGGGGTCTGAGCCGAGGCGCAATTGGAGAGGGCCGCGATCGCCACGCATGCCAGAGGGAACCGCCACAAGGTCATTCGCCAGAATCCTCCACGTTCATCAACCTTCCATCTGTTAGATTCAGTCCATCCCTTGGAACGTTGCAAAAGATCACCGGCGCGGCTACCAGTCCACACTCTCTGCGCGGGACTCTCTGCGCGGGAGCGATAGGTGGTTCTTGCAGGCCCGCCTCAAAACCGGCACAATGGTTACGTGATTCTGTCAACCAATGGACCGGCGATGAGAAGATGAGCGGCAATCCGGCCACAACAACCAACGGCGTTTCGAGGCCCGTGGACCTGGACCTTGTTCACCAGGCGAAGGACGGAAGCCTGGAGGCGTTTACGGAGTTGGTCAACCGGCATGAGCAGAAGATCTTTCGCCTGACCCGGCACATCACCGGCAATCGCGAAGACGCCGAAGACGCCCTGCAGGATGCGTTCCTGAAAGCCTATTCTAAACTGTCCCAGTTCCAGGAAGGGTCGCAGTTCTACACGTGGCTCGTCCGCATCGCGGTGAACGAGTCGCTGATGAGACTGCGAAAGCGCAAGACGCATCCCACCCATTCGCTGGACGAGCCGCTGGAAACCGGCGACGGCTGGATTCCACGAGACCATGGCCAGTGGGATGACAACCCGGAACAGCGATACGCGCAACAGGAATTGCGCGAGATCCTGGACGAGGCCGTAACCAAGCTGCCGCCCATCTTCCGAACCGTGCTGGTTCTGCGCGACCTGGAACAGATGTCCACCGATGAAACCGCGCAGACGCTGAACCTAACCGTCCCGGCCGTGAAATCCCGGCTGCTGCGGGCGCGGCTGCAGTTACGCGAAAGCCTCAGCAACCATTTTCGACGAGGTACCGACCTGTGAATCCTTGCAAGAGAATGATCAGCGAGCTGTCCAACTACCTGGACAATGCACTCGATCCGGAGCTGCGCCGCGAGTTTGATGAGCATATGACCGGGTGCCCGGATTGCTACGTCGTTCTGGACTCCACGCGCAAATCCATCCAGATCTATCGCGGGTGCGATCCCTACCCGGTCCCGGTCAAGCTGCGCCAGCGCATACTGGATGCGATTCAGAAGAGTTGCGAGCAGTCGGCCGGAGACAACTCCTGAGCTCGCCCGCCAGGCAGATCGCTGCCGCCTGCACCCTCACTTGCCGCCCGGCTTGAGAATGGCGCGGTCGCGTCCCCCGTAATTTACTGGTTGGGACGTAACGGATAAAATGGCGGAGGAAGAGGGATTCGAACCCCCGAGCGCCTCTCGACGCTAACGGTTTTCAAGACCGCCGGTTTCAGCCACTCACCCATTCCTCCACTGATAATTCTACAGCAGCGCGGCAGCCCTGTCTTCCGTCACCGGCCGGGTACGCGAGCCAGAACAGGAACGCAGCGGATGTCGCCCGACTCAACGGACGCCAGTCCTTCCTGGCTTCCAAAAGATCAATCCATGTCAAATCTCCCCTCATCATGTAAAATGCCCCGTGAACCGGCCGTCGGAGGAAACGGAATCCATATCACCTCTTACCGGAGGATATGAATCTGCTGGAACTATTTCAGAATTCATGAATCTAATGAACCATAGTCATTTCCAGGCGCTACCTCAGCAGGATCGCGCGGGACGGTGATCCGGGAACCAGGAATCCGATGGAAACAACCCAAGCTGATCCAATGACCGATTCCATGCAAGTTTTGCGAGCGCAGACACCCCCCTCGGGCAGCCCGCATTGGTCCGACGCCCTCAGCAGTTACTCCATGTTACCGCCCGACATGCTGGAGCGAGCGGCACGGCTCCTCGGCTGGGTGGCCCTGTTCTATCTGGTTTCTTTCCCCATCATGCGGTTGCTTTATCACATTAAAAACCCGCTCCAGTTTTTTCAGGCCTCCCCCTTCCCGCTCGTGGACATAGCGCTGTTCGGCGCCATCATCTCCGGGGGCATCATCACGGCAGTGGCCTGGAGCGGAAAGCTTCCGCCAGCCCTGGTTCTGGATGTCGGCCTGCTTTTCGAAGTGCTGGGCGCGCTCTGGATTGCGCTGGCCGAGATGGGATTCCCCTTTCTCGATCAGATCGAATATCGCGGCGTATCCGCCATCACTTTGTGGATCACCATGTTCATCCTGGTCATCCCGGCCACGCTGGGCAAGACGATCCTGGCGGCCTTCAGCACGGCTCTGATGGGACCTGTTGGCCTGTTGATCGTCATGCTCTATCACGGTGTTCCACCGCCGGAGGCCACCCGCTGGCTGCAACTGTTCACCCCCAACTTCGTCTTCGCTACCTTCGCCATCATCCTTTCCCGCTTCATCTACCAGATGGGCTCAGAGGTCAGGAAAGTACGCGAGATGGGCAGCTACCGCCTCATGGAGCGGCTCGGCGCGGGCGGCATGGGCGAGGTTTGGCGCGCCCAGCACCGCATGCTGGCCCGTCCCTCGGCCATCAAGCTGATCCGCCCCGAGGTCTGCTCCCAGACCGACGCCGTCGCCGGAACACTGCATCGCCGCTTCGAACGGGAAGTCCAGGCCACGGCCGGCCTTCGGTCGCCGCACACCGTCGCCGTCTATGACTTCGGCACCACCGACGACGGCTGCTTCTACTACGTCATGGAGCTGCTGGACGGCTTCGACCTCGACACACTGATTGAGCGTTACGGACCCCTGCCACCCGAGCGCGTGGTTTTTCTGCTGCTGCAGGCCTGCGACTCCCTGGTCGAGGCGCATCTGCACGGCCTGGTCCACCGCGACATCAAGCCGAAGAACATCTTTCTCTGCCGCCTCGGCCTCAACTACGACTTCATCAAGGTCCTCGATTTCGGCCTCGTGAAAACCTCCGCCGCCAACGAGGCCGCCGAGACCAACATCACGATGGCCGGCACCACCACCGGCACGCCCGCCTTCATGCCACCGGAGATCGCTCTCGGCAAATCGGAGGTCGATGGCCGCGCGGACCTTTATTCGCTCGGCTGCGTCGCCTATTGGCTGCTCACCGGCCGGCTGGTCTTTGAAGGCCCCACGCCGCTCTCGGTCCTGCTGGCCCACATTCAGAACACGCCGGAGCCTCCTTCATCCCGCACGGAGATCGAAATCCCCGCGGAGCTCGAAGCCGTCATCATGGCCTGCCTGGAAAAAGACCCCGACAAGCGCCCGCAGACCGCCTATGAGCTGGCCCAGCGCCTCTCCGCCTGCCCCGGCGCCGAGCAGTGGAACCAGGTCCGGGCCGAAAACTGGTGGCGGGCACATCTGCCCTCGCTGGCAACGCAACCCGCCGGCCAGGCCGCCGCCGTGGAGACCCGGTAACAAAGAATGGCGGAAACGTCTTCCACCGGCCGGGCCACGATCGTCGCCGTCATCTGCTCCACGGCAATGATCGCCAACCAGGTGGGCGGGAAGGCCACCCGCGACGCTCTGTTTCTTTCCAGCTTCGATGTCACCAGCCTGCCTCTCATGCTGATCGGCTCGGCGGTTTTCTCTTTCGCCGTTGTGTTCGGAAGCTCCCGCGCTCTGCGCCGCTGGTCTCCGGCCCGGGTCATCCCCATCGCGTTTTTCACCAGCGCCCTTCTTTTATTCTGTGAATGGCTCATCGCCTTCCGCTATCCCGCTCTCACGGCCGTCCTGCTCTACCTGCACATCGCTGGCCTCGGCGCGGTTCTGATCTCCGGCTTCTGGTCGGTCGTCAACGAGCGCTTCGACCCCCGCACGGCCAAGAGGCAGATCGGCAAGATCGCCGGCGGCGCCACCTTCGGCGGGCTCATCGGCGGACTGCTGGCCGAGCGCGTCGCCGCACTGTTCTCCGCGCCCACGATGCTCCCTCTGCTGGGGGTCCTGCACCTGATCTGCGCCGCCGCTCTGGCCGGGATCAACGCTGAGTCCATTGCACCCCGGTCCACCACCCCATCATCCGGCGCCCCCAAACGGGCGTCCCGGCCGGAGAGCGAACTCTCCGCGCTCCAGGTTCTCCGGTCCGCACCCTACCTGCGCAACATGGCCTCGCTCGTCCTGCTGGTAACCATCAGCACCGCGGGGATCGACTACGTCTTCAAAGCGCAGGCCGCCCGCATGTACGGCGGCGGAGGCGAAGACCTGCTGCGCTTCTTTGCCATCTTTTACACAGCAATCGCGCTGGGCACATTTCTCATCCAGACTTTTCTCACACAGCGGGCTCTGGAAAAATGGGGCCTGGCGAAGACGATCGGAACGCTGCCGGTCGCCGTTGTTGCCGGAGGCATCGGTGCGCTGGCCGCTCCAGGACTCGCCAGCGCCGCCCTCGCACGCGGCATGGAGTCGGTATCGAACGATTCCATGTTCCGCTCCGGCTACGAGATTCTCTATACGCCCATCCCGGCACGCGAGAAACGCGCCACCAAGACGCTTGTCGACGTCGGCGTCAACCGGCTGGGCGACCTGTTTGGCGGCGGCATCATCCGCATCATTCTGTTCGTTGCTCCGGCCGCCGCCCTTTCGCTTGTTCTGTGGCTCGCCATTGCGCTGGCCGCCGCGGCGCTGTGGCTTTCCACGCGGCTCAGCCAGGGATATATCCAGTCGCTCGAAAAAAATCTCCTCAATCGTGCCGTGGAACTGAATATAGCCGATATTCAGGACAGCACCACGCGCGCGGCCGTCCTGCATTCTCGCCTGATGGGGTCCATCGCTTCCGCCACCTCTCTGGGCACCGGCCCCGCCAGCACGGCCACCTCCGGACAACGCATCCTCAAGTCCACCACCAGCACCAACCCCCCGGCGCCCGGAGCATTCTCGACCGTTCAGGATTTCCAGCGCAGTGATCCCTTGCGAATGGATCCGCTGCTCCGCCAGATTACGGGGTTGCGCTCCGGCGATGCCGCGCAGATCCGGAAGATATTACGGGAAGAGATGGCGCTGCAACCGGCTCTGATCCACCACGTGATTCCTCTGCTGGCCTGGGACGAGATTCTCACCGATGTTGTGCCCGCCCTGCGCAAAGCCGCGCCGAAAGCGGTGGGCCAGTTGGCCGATGCCCTGCTCGACCCCGGCTAGCCGTTCGCTGTTCGCCGCCGCATCCCGCGCATCCTCTCGGTCGCCCACACGCCGAGGTCCGTCGCGGCTCTGCTGGAAGGGCTGCAAGACAAGCGATTCGAAGTTCGCTTCCAGTGCGGTTGCGCTCTTTCCGCCCTGCACGCCGCCGCACCGGCTCTGTTCAACTCACGGGAGAGGGTATTCGAAGCGGTGGAGCGGGAAGCAGCGGTGGGAAAGAAGGTCTGGGAAAGCCAGCGCCTGCTGGATCACACCGAGGAGATGGATTCGGCGCCGTTCGTGGATGAGTTATTGCGCGACCGCGCCAGCCGCAGTCTGGAGCATGTCTTCCGCCTGCTGGCGCTGATGCTGCCCCGCGAGCCGCTGGAGATCGCTTTTCGCGGCCTTCATGCCGGAGATCAGAACTTGAGAGGTGTTGCGCTCGAGTACCTGGAATCGGTCCTGCCCGGCCGCGTCCGCAAAACCCTGTGGCCGTATCTGGAGGATCATCGTCCGGCGGGCGGCTCGCAAAGATCGGCTGATAAGATCATGGCGTCCCTGGTCCAATCCCATCACTCCATCGAACTCGACCTGGCCGCATTGCGGAAAAAACTAGGCTCTGGCCCTCCGCCCGCGACACCCAAAGCCACCTAGCTCCGCCCTGCCGAGCGCAACTTGTGCTCGCGGTAGATCATCCCCACGATCCCCAGCCACACCAGGACAAAAACCAGATTCAACAACGCGAAATCCGATATGCCGAAGGCCAGTTGCGTTCCCAGGAAGACCACGCCGGCCTGCAGCATATCTCCCGCGCGCCAGAAGAAGGTGTCGATCGCGGCCTTGGCCTTGTATTTCGCCTCGCGGCTGGTCGGCAGAAACAGTGCGTGCCGCGCCGTGTTCTGGATGCTGTAATCCGTCGAGTTCTCCAGCGTCTTGGTGATCCGCACGGCGGCCAGCAGTGGGAACACAATCAGCAGGCTGTAACCCATCAATGCGATGCAAGGCAGGATGAACAGCGCCCCCCGCACGCCGATGTACTTGAAGATACGCGACACCAGGAACAGCTGAAACAGCAGTCCCAGCAGATTCACCCAGCCGAAGAAGTTTCCGTAGAACTCGCCGATGAACGCCGCCTTCAGCGCATCCACATTCGCCGCCGCCACGTTCGCGGCCGCCACCGCCTCCTCGGCCGCCCCCACCACGAGCTTTCCCAGAAGAAACTCTCCCGTCGTATTCACCACGTTCAGCAGCAACACCAGCAAAGCGATCAGAAGCAAGTAGCGGTCCTTCCGGATCAGTTGGAAACCGCCTTCCTTCCCCAGCGGTTTTTCCGCCGCCGTCTCGCCACTGCCCGCCTGCCGGGAAGACTCCCGGTTATTTATCAGCCAGCTCACCACCACGCACGACAGCAGCAATCCAGCGCCCAGCAGCATCAGGTTGTATGGCCCAAACCGCGCAAACAGTTCCCCGGCAACACTCGAGCCCGCCCATGCGCCGAGCGAGCTGCCCACGCCCACGATGGCAAACAGCCGCTTGCCCTGCTCCTCCGTGTACAGGTCGTTGGCGAATGCCCAGAACTGCGCGATCACCAGAACGTTGAAGATCCCCACCCACAGGAAAAACGGGATGCCCACATGGAAACCGCGAAATCCCATCACGGCGAAGATGGCCAGATGGGAGACAAAGAACAGCGTTACCCAGCTGATCAGCCGGATCCGGTTCACCCGCGACGCAAACGCGCCGTAGGCCGGCACGATCAGCAGCAGCAACAGCGCCTGCCCGGCCGTCGAGTAACTCTTGATCTCCGCGCCGCCCTCGCTCAGGATCAGCGACTCCCGCACCGTCTTCACCACGTAGTAGGAGGCCAGCGGCAGAAACACGTTCCCGGCCAGCAGCAGCGCTCCGGCACCCTCCCCGGCGCGCACCGGCGCCAGGATCGTGAGTGCCCTGTCGACCAACCTCATGGGTTCCGGTTGTGGATCGATCGCGGTCGTTATGCTCATATTGTGCTCATCGGAGATATGAATCCTCGGCTCTGGGTGGCGCTTCGCCCGCAGGCCGGAAGGGGCGCCCGCCTTCTCTCCTCGACTTCCCGTATTCCTGAATCTTAACTCCGGTACTCCTCATCGTATAGTATGATGGCTTGAATCCGGGACACGGTCCGGCTTTCACCCCTGTTTCATAGATGTCTCATACATCCTTGAGGCGGATAAAGAAAATTCCCATGCGGGTTTCTTCGTTCCTGGTCTTTGCAATCCTGTTCCTGCTGCCCGGCACTGCCGCCGCGCAGTTCGATTCACGCGCCGCAGAAATTGAAGCCGCGCGCGACCGCAAATCCGCCACCCTCGAGCCGGATGAGCCGTCCTCCACGGAACGCGGCTTGATCGCATTCAAGGACGAAAGATCCTGGAGCGCTTCACGGCAGGCATCGCCGGATTCCGCGTCAAGATGGGCGGCCTCGTTACCGGCTCCGGCTTCGCGCTCGGCCCGGAATATCTCCGCCGCGATCTGGCCCGCGGCCGCCTGCTGCTGCGCGGCACCGCGCAGAGCTCCTTCAGCGCCTACCAGAAATACGATCTCCAATTCAGTATGCCGCCCACCGCCCGGAGCAGATTTTTCTTCGACACGCAGGCCGTCCACCGCAACTATCCCGGCCTGGACTACTACGGTCCCGGACCACAGTCTTCCAAACTCTCGCGCAGCACCTACCGTCTGGAGGATACTCAATTCAACGCCACCGCCGGCCTGCAGCTTCTCCCCCAACTCGGCGTCGGCGGCTCCTTCGGATACACCCTGCTCAATGCCGGCCCCGGCACGGAGGATGACTTCATCTCGGCGGACAAGGTTTTCACGCCCGGGCAAACCCCCGGTATCCAGGACCAGGCTAACTACACTCGCCAGAGCCTGTTCGCCCAGTACGACACCCGCGACAATCCCGGCGGCCCGCGATCCGGCTCCAATTACCTCGTGGAGTACACCTTTTACCAGGACCGCTCACTCGGCCGGCATGACTTCGACCGCCTCGACCTCCACCTCCAGCAATACGTCTCTTTCTTCAACCAGCGCCGCGTCTTCGCGTTGCGAGCCCACACCTCGCTCGCCTTCACCGACACGGGCCAGTCCGTCCCGTTTTATCTGCAACCTATCATCGGCGGCTCGGAGAACCTGCGCGGCTACCGGCCCTTCCGCTTCTATGACGACAACTCTCTGATCCTCAACGCCGAGTACCGTTGGGAGACCTTCAGCGGCATGGACATGGCCATTTTCGCCGACGCCGGCAAAGTTTTCCATCGTCGCTCGGAACTGGACTTCAGCAATCTGGAAAGCGACGTCGGTTTCGGCTTTCGCTTCAACGCCCGCAACAACGTCTTCCTCCGGGTCGATGTCGGTTTCAGCCAGGAGGGCGTCCAGGTCTGGGTCAAATTCAACAACATCTTCAGCGAAGGCCGCTTCGGTGCCCCGGCCACGCAAACCGTGTTTTGATCGGATTTGTTATGTCTCTGAACATCCGCCGTGTCCTGAAACTTCTCCTCGCCCTGCCACTAGTTTTCTGTGTTCCGCACACTACGTCCGCACAGAAGTTTTACCCGGACGACCCTCTTTGGACCACGCCGCCGCCGCGCGATGCCTCCGGCGCCCTCAGCCGCAAGCTCAGCGACTACTACGACTTTTTGTCCAACACCTTCGCCGAGCTGGGCGAAGAGCAGCCCGACGACGATGACGACGACCCCGAGACCGGCTACATCCCCGCCCGCGACGTCAACACCCTCGGCGAGGTCCATGACGGCGGCTGGTACGTCAACCGACATTACCGGCATCCGATGACGATCGATGATCTCGTCCGCGGCGTCGGCGACACCCGCGCCCCCTCCCTCGACGGCCCCTGGACGGTCATCGCCGGCAAGACGGAGGGCATCACCCCCGGCTTCACGATCCGGGACTCATCCGGCCGCCGCTACGTCGTCAAGTTCGATCCCTTGAGCAACCCCGAGATCGCCACGGCCGCCGAAGTCATCTCCTCCAAATTCTTCCATGCCCTCGGCTACCATGTCCCGGAAAACTACCTCGTCGAATTCAACCGCGACCAGCTCCGCGTCGGGGACGACGTCCAGTTGCGCGACTCGCTCGGGCAACCGCGCCCCATGACCGAGCGCGACATTACAGAGATTCTGCTCAACGTTCCCCGCACCGCCAGTGGCGACTACCGCGCCGTCGCCAGCCTGTTCATCGAAGGCCGCAACCTCGGCCCCTTCCGCTACTACGGGGTCCGGAAGGACGACCCGAACGACATCGTTCCGCACGAGCATCGGCGCGACCTGCGCGGCCTCGGCGTCTTCGCCGCCTGGCTCAACCACGACGACTCCCGCTCCATCAACACGCAGGATTTTCTCGCCACCCAGGACGGCGTCCCCTACGTCAAGCACTACCTCATCGACTTCGGCTCCACGCTCGGCAGCGCCAGCAACGGGGCCAACTCCCCGCGCTCTGGCTTTGAATACCTGTTCACCTGGCGGCCCGCCCTGCTTCAAACCTTCACCTTCGGCCTGGTCGTTCCCAGCTTCGCCCGCGCTGATTACCCCCGCCTGCCGTCGGTCGGGCGCTTCGAATCCGAGCGCTTCTCTGCCGAGAGTTGGGTACCCGAGTACCGCAACGCCGCCTTCGCGAACCGTCTTCCGGATGACGCTTTCTGGGCCGCCAAACAGGTGATGAACTTCTCCGACGCCGAGATCCGCGCCATCGTTCGCACGGGCCGCTACTCGGACCCGGCCGCTGAAAAATGGGTCGCCGAGACTCTCATCATTCGCCGCGACAAGATCGGCCGCGCCTTCCTCACGAAGGTTCTGCCGCTGGACCGGTTCGCCATCCGCGACGGCTCGCTCGTCTTCGAAGACCTCGCCGCCACCCATGGCCTGCAACCGCCGCAGAGTTACTCCATCCAGTGGTTCCACTTCGATAATCGATCCCGGCAGATGACCCCGCCACCCGGCGCCGCCTCTTTCGCGCTCCCCCCGGCCATCTCCCGTGCGACCCCGGGCGAATATTTCGCATCCAAGATTCAGGGAGCCGATCCGCAGCGGACCATCACCGTCTATCTCCGCAAACTCCCGGACCATCTTGAGGTGGCAGGCATTGAACGTAGCTGGTAAAGAATATTTCTCAAGACTTGCGGCTCTTTTCACACTGCTTCCGCTCGCTCTCCTGCTCGCCCCTACCGCCCGCGCCCAGCAGATTCACTCCTACGTCGGCCGCATCGGCACGACCTCGTTCCTGCTGGCCTGGGGCACCCTTGGCGAAGACGGCAACACCATCGGACGCAACTCCACCTCCGTTGGCGACGCCGTTGTCGAGGTCGATGGCCGCCGTCTTTCCTCACGCAGAAACTGGATCGAGGTAACCGGCCTCCGGCCCGACCGCCCTTATCCCTACCGCCTGCTCATCGACGGCCGCGAGGTCGCCTCCGGCTCCGTCCGCACCCATCCCGTCCGCGCCACGCGTCTCTCTTTTTTCGTCATCGGAGATTTCGGCACCGGCTCGCGCGGCCAGCGACGCATCGCGGAGGCCATGTGGGAGGAGTTTCAGAAACGCGAGAACACGGACTCACCCATCCGTTTCATCCTCACCGCGGGCGATAACATCTATGCCGACACCTTCATCGGCATCCTGGCCCGTAATAGCGGCGACGAGGACAAGGACTGGCGCAGGAAGTTCTTCGAACCCTACGCACCTCTGCTGCGCCACATCCCCTTCTATCCAGTCCCCGGCAATCATGACCGCGGCGGGCCGGGCGGGGAGCGCGAGCAGGACTACCATGTCTACCTTGACAATTTCTTCTTTCCCACTTTCCCCACTGACGAGCCTCGCGGCTACTACAGTTTTTCGTTCGGCTCGCTGGCGGATTTCTTCGCGCTGGACTCCACCGCCGTCGACGGCTACGGTCCGCTGCGGGACAGTCTTTCACCCGGCGGCGGGCAGTTCCAATGGCTGCGGGAGACGCTCGCCGAATCACAAGCGCCGTGGAAGATCGCCTACCTGCACCATCCACCCTTCACCGCCGGCCCGCGCCACGAGCCCAGCATGGACAGCCTGGCCCATGTCGTCAAGCTGTTCGCAGGCGCCGGCGTCGATGTCGCCTTCAGCGGCCACGAACACAACTTCCAATACGCCAACCGGACCCCCCAGACGGGCCGCACTCTTTATGTCGTCAGCGGCGCCGGAGGCCGATTGCGCGGCTCCAGCATCTGGTGGAACCTGGAGAACGCCGGAATAACCGGCACGGCCAACAACCGCCACTTCCTCGCCGTGGATATCGCGGGCGACACCATGCGCATCACGCCGCTCTCGGATGAGCCCGTCGAGGTCCGCGGCCCCGGCGGTGAACTGCTCCCCGTCCCCATCACCATCACCCACCCCACCGCCTCAGCCCGCACGACGCCCTAACCCTGCCCGCCCTGTCATCCGACCCAATCTCAGCCCCGTCCCCAGGCCCTCTACGTCTACCGGAACGCGCTCGATCCGGCCAGTCTCGAATACAGTAATTATTGCTCGGCGAGTTCAGATCATACTTCGGTGATATAGTCATCTTCCAGCCCCTCTCGCCACGCAGTCCCCCGTAAACACCACGAACCGACTAACAGGAGGCGAGTAACTACTGCACGAAGTGCCCGCAGTGGCATCAACGCCGTGAGGCGAGCATCGCGAGCCGGAGCAACTACTACCGCACGAAGTGCCCCGCAGCGAGCGCCCTCCATTCCCACCTGCACCGCCACCCATGCAGGACGAGCCAACCATCGGAAGGCGAGTAACTAGCTGCCATGCAATGGCCCGAACAGCTACTCCGTGAAGCGGCGCGAGCCGGAGCAACTACTACCGCACGAAGTGCCCCGCGGCGAGCGCCGCCTGCCTCCAACACATCGATTCCCACATAAGACGAGCTGACCAACGAGAGGTGAGTAAGAGGCCGAACGGAGTCCCCACCGGCCAGACAGGCTGATCTCGAATTCTGCTACAGTAGAATCAAAACTGCCCGTCGCACCCAGGAGGACGCATCAGCCATGCCAGCCCGGCCCGCACTCGGCACAGTGGGAACTGTCATCATCGCCCTTCTGCTCGCCGCCGCCCCGGCCCTCGCGGAATCGCTCGCCGACGTGCTTCGCGCGCGCGGCATCCCGCCCGGCACCCTGCCCCTCGGCCACCCTTCCGACCGGCCCATCACCAGCTACGCCATCCTTGATGATCCCTCCCAGTTCCTGATCGCCTACTACGAGGACGACGGCTCCGGCGCCATCCGGCCCCCGCTTTATGTCCTCCGCTTCGACAGATCCTCCCGCCGCTGGCTCAGTGCGGCCATCATCGAGGAACTTGTCGGCGCGGAGAACCGCCACTGCTTCGGCTCCGTCATCGACATCCGTGCCATCGCGCAGGCCTTTTATCTCACCACGCACATCACCCCGTCGGCCTCCTGTACCCTCATCCTCTCCCCCGTCCCACTGCTTCAAACCGAGCTCAACGGCTGGTTTCTGGCCGCCTTTCCCGACGGCGCCGTCATCTATCACAACAGCATGGTACATTTTGCTCCCACGCACTCTGCCGAGTTGTCCCTCTACGACCCCGCCACCGGCGAGAGCCGCATCATCTATCCCCTCGCGTCCTACCAGTCCATCCGTCAGGAACATATCGAAAAGCTCCGCGCCGTCTACGATGATCCCGACTGGTGCAACCGCCTGAATCACCACTGCGATCCGGAGCGCTTCACCAATGCCATCAACGGCGAGGATGCCGTCAACGACTCGACCGACTCGCTCGCCTTCATCGCCTCATTTGACAACACCGTGTTTGCCGCCCCCGGGCAGACTCCCGTGCCCCCCACCCAGGTCCTCTACGTCTACCGCCATGTCCGCGACCCGGCCCGCATCGAGTACAAAGAAATATTGTTGAGCGATTTCCAATCCCGTTTCGGCGATCTGCCCGGCACTCCGGTCATTGAGGAGGCGCTCTCCCCCACCATCCTCGAACAGATATTCACCGACTGACTGAAATTTTAGGGATTGAATGAAATTCTCGTGGAGGCAGTGCCCCGCAATACTTTTCCGGATTCACGACTCCTGCCTTACTGCCGTAGGCCCGAGCGCAGCCGGAGGCGGAGCGTTCCATAATAGTTCAGGCGCACCGTGCCGCAGCGAGCGCCCTCCGTTCCCACCACACCGCCACCCATGCAGGACGAGCCGACCACCGGGAGGCGAGTAACTACCGCACGAAGTGCCCGCAGTGGCATCAACGCCGTGAGGCGAGCATCGCGAGCCCGCGGAACCTGCCCATGCAATGTGAGCAGCCCCGCAAGGGGCGGTGCGAACTATTAGCTGGACGCAGTCCCGACTGCACGAAGTGCCGCAGTGGCATCAACGCCGTGAGGCGAGCATCGCGAGCCGGTGCAACTACTACTGCACGAAGTGCCGCAAACCTATTTAGTCAGTCTCTCAACCATCAGCCTTTTTTCGGCGTAATCGCGACCTTTTTCGGTCCCGCGACCTTCGGCATCTTCAGTTCCAGAACACCGTCCTTGAGCGTGGCCGCAACCATCTGCGTGTTCACCTCCATCGGAAGATCAACCACCCGCATCACCTGATCCGAGCGGTGCTCCCGGTAGAGGACCTTCTCGTCCTTGCGATCCCGCTTCGTCTCCCTCCTGCCGGAGATCGTCAGACGCCGCCCTTCCAGGCTCACCTGCAGATCACCGGCCTTGAAGCCCGGCACCTCGGCCCGGATGGTCAACTCATCACCCTTCTCCGCCATATCCACCAGGACCGGGCGAAGCAACTCTCCCTCGGCACGGAACCAGTTGTCCCAGTCCTTGCCGAAGATACCTCCGTTCTGCTCGAACATCTCGAAGGCACGGCGTGCAACCGTGTCATACATCTTCTGCACTCTCTCCATCAGTTCTCCGGGAGGCAGTAACTTCGGCATCGCTGCCGGTGCCGCTTTTTTCCCCGGCTCCATCACTTTTACGGTCTCGGCCATCATATAGCTACCCTCCTTTTCCGTACTGGAGGACTCCGACTCCTGTTCCGCTCCACCGAACTCGTTACCTGTTATCTGCGCTTTCCTCACCCTGCCTTCCAGTACATTTCTCCATACTGTATGTGTGCATTTTTCCGGCCAATTTCCCCTCACTCCGATTCAACGAGTTCCAGGAAACCGTTGTGTCCTTTCGAGCCATAAGACCTTTTCCGCTGCGCCAAATGTCTCACGAGCCATTAGAGAGAATTGAAAGGACCGACGATTCCGAGGATTCAGCTTGCCTCCCGCCCGCTCAGGATGTACATTCAGCCGATGTCCGCCCTGCCTCCACTAGACCCGGCTCCGCTTCACCGCGCTCGCGCACTGCTGCTTGAAGCCATTGAAAGAAAGACGTTTCCCGGCGCCGTCCTCGCTGTCGGACACCAGGGCCGCATCAGTTTGATTCCCGTCGGGACACTCACCTATGAAACCGGCTCCCCCGCCGTCTCGGAAACCACGATCTACGACCTCGCTTCTCTAACAAAACCAATTTTAACAGCAACTTGCGCCATGCTCCTGGTTGATTCCGGAAGATTGGACCTGGACAGCCCCGTTTCCGCCCACCTCCCGGAATTTCTCGGCGAATCTTTGGAACTTACTGATTCAGAAAACATTATCCGATGGAAGGTCGCAATTCGCCATCTGCTTTCTCACAACTCCGGACTGCCTGCTTACGAAAAATTCTTCCTCCGTGCCCGAAAAAAAGAGCATGTCATCCAGGAAGCCTGCTCCATCAGGATTGATTCAACTCATTTTAATAGAACTGTTTACAGCGATATAGGATTTATTTTACTGGGCGAGATCCTGGAGCGGATCTCTGGGAAAACCCTGGATATTCTATTTCAGGATTGGATCGCGGAACCGCTTGGAATGGGCAATACGGGATTCAATCCCGCGCCTGAAAATTGGATGCAAATTGCTCCGACAGAGCAGGATAACTCATTCAGAAACAGGCTAATACAGGGTGAGGTGCATGATGAAAACGCGTGGGTGATGGGAGGAGTTGCCGGGCATGCCGGCCTGTTCGGCACAGCCGGTGATCTCGGAATCTTCTGCCAAATGATGCTGCGGAAGGGCCAATGGAAAAAACAGCAGTTGATTCAACCTCAAACAATTCAGGAGTTAACAGTGGCCTACCCGGCCAGCCAAGGCGCGCCATTCGCCCTGGGCTGGGACAAACCCTCCGGTAACTCTTCCTCTGGAAAATACTTTTCACTCCATTCTATCGGACATCTCGGATTTACCGGAACATCCATCTGGATCGATCCGCAAAAGGATCTGTTCGTTATTCTGCTCACGAACCGCGTTCATCCGACGCGAGACAATGATGCTATCAAGTCTCTTCGCCCCAGGATTCACGATGCGGTTGTCGAAGGGCTGGGACTCCAGGTTTGAGAAAATCCAGCGGGAAGAAATCCGTTTTTAGGTGCGCGCTAATCGGGAGAGACGGCTTCGGAGTCCGTGGACCGGCGGTTCGGCCTACGAGCGAACATGTATCCCGGCCGGGTACGGACTTTCACCTTGGGGCGGCTGACCGTCACCTTGATGTAGTGGAATTGATCCTTGTCGAGGTTATTCGGGCGGTAGGTGATCAGGTACTGGCTGTGCAACTCACGGCCGATGCGCGATATGGAATTTTCCAGCGAACTGCCGTTCCGGGATGAATAGTCCTCGCCGCCGGTTCCGCTGGAATAAAGCTCCAATGGATTGCCTGTAAATATCTTCCTGGTGAAAGCCACCAGTTCCTCGATCAGGGGTAGCATATCGATATTGGCGGTGCCGAGAGGCACCTGCGTATCCGGAGTAGGAGGCGCCCAGGAAGGACCCGGCCGGGCCACGACGCCGGGAGGAAACGGAGACGAAGTGCCTTCACTGGCGCGGGAAAGCATGCCACGCAATGAACTGAGTCCAATCGTATAGACGCTGATGCCGAGCTGCTGCGCGCCGCGAAGCACATAGCCGGGAGTGTTGCTGCTGGCCGTATCCCGGGCCTCCGAGACGATGATGACGATCTTTCTCCGATCTTTTGGACGCTGCTGCAGCAAGGCGATGGCGCGGCTGAATGCATCGCTCAACCGGACATCATCCGGCCCGGCTTTGATCTCCCGCAATGCACTTTCGATCTTCTCCCGGTCCTCGGTAAACTCCTGCGCGACCCGCACCTCCCGGTTGAATGTGATGACGGCCGCCTCGCCCGTCTCTCCCAGGATCAACTCGGTGAACAGAATCCCGGCGCGCCGGATCTCCTCCAGCGCCTGGTCCACGCGCGAGCTATTCTGCACTACGATGGCGAGCGAAATCGGATCCCAGCTCAGCTCGAACTCCTCAATCTTCTGGTCTGTTCCGTTGTCGAGAACGCGAAACTCATGGGGGTCGAGGTCCGTGACAAACTCGCCGTCCGAACCGATAACCGTTACGGGAATGGTGACGACTTCGACCTGGACGCCGAAGATAACGTCTTCCCCTTCGGTGATCTGCGAAGAGTCTATCGAGGCCTCGCCCGCCGGAGCATCAGAGATCTGAGCCAGCAAGGGGTTGTGCAACAGCAGGGCCAGCGCCAATAGGATGGAAGATCCCCCGGCCGCAGGAATCCGGTTCCGCATGCGGTCATTCTGGCACAGCTTGGAGTGGCGGGCAAGGTACCTGTAAATACCCATACTCTCGCGATAGATGCCGGAAATCAAACCAGGGTTGGCCGGGTGAGGCCGTATCCGGTGGCTTGCTCGAATCCGTAACCAAGTTGCAGGACGCCGAGATCGTCGCGATACCGGCCTACGATCTGAATGCCGACGGGAAGCGCTTGGGGGGTGAACCCGGCCGGAACCGAGATGGCCGGACAAAACGTCGTCGAGATCCAGTAGGCGGATTTCATCCAGGCGACGTAATGCTCCATCCCGACCCCTTCGATCTCGTGGGGCCAGTCGATGTCGGCATCAAAGGGCGGAACCTGATTCACGGCGCAGACGAGGAAGGGATATTCCTGCTGGAACTTTCGCATGCGTTCCATGAGGTCGGCCTGGCCGGCCATGGCGCGGGCGAGATCGTCGCTGCTGACGCGGGAGCCTTCCTCGGTCTCCCAGATGGTCTCCGGCTTCATCAGGTCCCGGTACTCGTCCAGCAGCGGCCCTAAGCTGACCCAGGAACGCCATTTGCGGATGGTGAGGAAGATCTCGTCGGCTTCCTCGATTCCCGGTGGGCAGACTTCTTCAACGATGCATCCCAGGTCCTCGAAAACACCGCGCCGGGCCTCCAGCAGGGTCCAGACCCGTCGATCCACCGGTAGTCCGCCGAGATCGGGACACCATGCCACGCGAACTCCCTTGAAGTCGTGCCCAAGCGGGGCGGCAAAGATGGCTGGGTCGGATGGATCACACAGAGGGTCGCGGGCATCGGCGCCGGCCATGACGCTCAACAGAAAGGCTGTATCTTCCACGGAACGGGCCATGGGACCCTTGACCGCATAGCCGAGAAACGGCATCTCCGATGGCGCCGCCGGGATGAGTCCAACGGTGGGACGCAGGGCGACGATGTTGTTGAAGTTGGCCGGGTTGCGCAGCGAGCCGCCAAAGTCGCTCCCGTCGGCGAACGGCAGCAGGCCGGCGGCCAGCGCCGCTCCCGCGCCGCCGCTGGAGCCACCCGCGCTTTTGGTCAGGTCGTAGGGGTTTCGCGTGGTGCCGTAGACCTGATTGTAGGTATGCGATCCCTTCCCGAACTCCGGAACATTGGTCTTGCCGATGGGCAGCGCCCCGGCACGGCGCAGGCGCTCGACCAGAACCGTGTCTTCCGAAGCCATGAAGTCGCGGTAGATGAGCGAGCCGCGGGTGAAGGGAAACCCGGCGGCGGATTCCAGATCTTTGAAGGCGATGGGAAGCCCGTGCAGCGGGCCGGCCGGCTCACCGCGGGCGAGCTGCTCATCGGCCCGCTCGGCCAGGGCCAGACACTGCGAATCGTCGAGCCGGGCAACGATGGCGGTGAGCCGGGGGTTGAAGCGGTGAATGCGGTCCAGATGCGCCTGCATTACCTCGCGGGCGGAGAGCTTGCGCTGGCGAATCAGCAGCGCCAGTTGCCGGCCACTCAGGAAACAAATATCTTCGGTTGAAGATGGAGATGGGGCGGCGTCCGGTTCCTGGCCGCCTGCATTCGTTCCTGAGTTACTGGCCGATGTTCCCAGAGCGGGGGCAGTTACCCAACGGCGCGGAATCGTGCGTTTCCGGTCCGCGAAGAAGGGTTGTGAAGGCGAAGGCTGGGCTTACTGTGGCGGGCCGGACTCAAGCCGGTCCCAGCCCAGCTTCCCCATCAGATCATTGAGACGGGAGACGACCCAGTCCTGCGAGGCCATCTCTTCCGACAGCTCTCCGTAGATGAGCGCGGCCTCGTCCAGCATCTCATTTTCCTCATAAAGGAAAGCCAGCAGGAACAACGGAGCGTTGTCGGCAGGATTGGCCTCGCGCAAGGCGAGCAGGCTGGCCTCGGCCGACTGCACGCGCAGGGCCTGCTCCTCGGGCAGCACTTCGAAGAAGGAGCCGACTTCGTTAATGGCCTCATCGTACTGCCGGGCGGTGATGCGCCACCAGTATTTGGTGTCCCACTCGAGGCCGTAGGCGTCTGTGGGATATTCGATGCTGCTGGATTCGGTTGTGGCGCGCCAGAGGATGCGCTCCTCGCGGTCCATCAATCGCAGTTCGTACCGGGTGGCGTTCTCGACCGGGTCCCAGCGGAACTCGGGCCGCAGGGTGGCAACCATGGTGCGGGAAGGGGCACGCAACAGGACGTTATAGCCGCGCAGGCGGAGGCTTCCGGTCTGTATACTGCTGGCGTCCGACAGGGCCAGGGTCGCTGGCAGACGGCAGCCGGGAATGTCATGCGCGTTACGGACCTCACCGCTGCGAACCGTGAATCCATCGGCAGTAAATTCGATCTCGCCATTCTGCAACAAGGTCCCGGCTATGGGATCCGGGCAAAAAAGGAACATGGCCTGGGCATCCGATCCGGTAAGCACGCGGTCGCCGCCGCCGATCAGGTCGGCGATCCGGGCGGGAACCTCCTCCGCCTGCCCGGCGCGAAGAATCCGCACATCCCCGGAGACGAGCGAAAGAAGTCCCACCGGCTCTGCCGCCCGCGCCAGGTCGGCGCAGAATAGGCCAGCGCAGAATAGGATGGTGATGAAAACCCTTCCGGTCATCATGCGGTCCATTATAGGCTCCTATCTCAATCCGGTTACTTTGTATAAGGCTACGGGTTCTGTTATACCCTTCAAAGCCGCTTGTCCAGCCAATTCGACTTCAAAGAAATCCTGCACCAGATGGCAGGTGGCCTCGCTGATGAGGATCTGGGAGTCAAACGGTTTGTTCTGTCCCTCGATGCGGGAGGCGACATTGACGGCGGCGCCAATGGCCGTGTACTCCATCTTCTCCGGAGCGCCGATGTTGCCCACGACGGCCTCGCCGGTGTGAATGCCGATGCCCATGACGAGCGGTTCGAGATGCTCGGTAGCCCGGCGGCGGTTGAATTCCTGGTTCAGCTCGATCATGCGCAGCGCGCAGGCCACTCCGCGGCGAGCATCGTCGGCGTGGGCGACGGGAGCGCCGAACAAGGCCATGATGCCATCGCCGATAAATTTGTTGATCATGCCGCCGTGCGACTTGATCTCGCGGGCCGCCTCGGCGAAGTGCTCGTTCAGATCGGCCACTACCTGCTGCGGATCATGGCGCTGGCAATAGTCCGTATAGTTCCGCAGGTCGGAAAACAGGATCGTTACCTGCTGCAGCGAGCCGCCCAGGGGAATTCCCCATGGTCCAGCAGTTCGCGCGCCACGTCCGGGGAGACGTAACGGCCGAACACCTCCTGCAGCAGACGCCGCTGCCGGCCCTCGGTGAGCGATTGGGCCAGATAGGAGACGCCGCTCGAAAGGACCATTCCGGCCATGACGGGAACGACGGGCAGGATGGTTCCGTTGCGCAGAAAAACCACGCCCATATAAAAGTAACCCGCCACCAGAGCGCATACCAGCAACGGGCCGGCCGGAAACCGTGCCTGAAAACTGCACAAGGCTGCCAATGCCGACCCGCACAGGACCAGAAGCAGGACGAGAAAAAAGGAGATCTCGCGCAGATGGTTTCCCTCCAGCAAAGTAGCCAGAGTGTTCGCCTGAATCTCAACGCCGTAAGTCTGGTTCCGGGGAGCGGGCGGGGGCGGGCGCTGCTCGGCATATTCAGAAGACTGGGGCTCGGATGATCCCCTTCGGCCTCCCGCGGCATAGAACGGCGTGGAATGCCGGTCGCCCAGATCGGTGGAGCCGATCAGCACGACCTTGCCGGCAAACCATTGGGTCAGGGCCGCTGTGTCATCGCTTTCGGCGGCTTGCAGGACTTGCAGCATCGAAACGCTCGGGATATGGCCGGCTGGCCCGAGGAAACGAATGGGCATATAACCTCGGGAGTCCAACGGGACGGACTGGTCTCCCAGATGCAGCACGCCGCCCGCGTCCGGGGCCCTGCTCCACTCCTTCTGCAGGACCACTGCCGCCAGACGTGCCGCAAAGGACTGCTGGGCATCCTGGTCGCGGGAAAGCAGCTCCTGGCGGCGGACAAAGCCGTCGGCGTCCAACGTGAGGTTGGAGTAGCCGATGGCGCCCAGAGCCATGGCGAGCATGTACATGGGGAGGAATTCGGGCTGGGGCTGGGCACTGTCAAAAGCCAGTACGACGGGTGTCGTCAGGCTGGTCTCGGAGATGGCGGCGGCCAGCTCACGGTCCAGATCCGGCTCCCATGGTTCGACGGAAACGGAAAAGGATATATCCAGTCCGATGGCGCGGGCCCCTCCGGCAGCGGCTGCTCGAAAAACGCTGGCGTAATGTCGATGCCAGAAGATGCGGGGATCGGGAATTTCGTCTTCGGTTTGCTCATCCACCAGAATGAGCATCACTTGTTCCGGCGGATCACTGGCGCCCGCAGCGATGAATCTCCGGTCGTACAACTTCAGTTCCAACAGTTCCAGCGTGTCCAGATGAGAGAGCAGGACGGCGACTGTCGCGGAAAAAACAACGGAGGCGAGTGCAAGTCAAAGCCTTCTCCGCGCCGCCGGCCGGCGAGACTGGGAAGACCGGCCCGACAGCGAAGACCTCTTCGACGCGCCGGGGTCGCCGGATGGATCGCGTGCACCGGGTGCGCCGGACGGATTGGAGATTGAATTGGCCACGGCAATCGGGGACACCCCTTGGGAATGTTGGCGGCCCGCCTCCGGCGCCGGATCTCACCGCTACCCACGAGAACGCGGGGGAGCTTTCCGGGGATGTCTGCTGGAAATGATAATTCGGACCGGGCGGAACAACAATAGGACGATGGTCTTGGTGTCTTTTCTCTAACAATTTCAAGAGGTTGTCCGATGGTTCATGCGGCTCCGGGGAAAGGCGTGGCTCCATCTGAAATGATGGCGATTGGAACTGTTCCGACAACGTCCTTGCTCGACCCGATTACACAGAGAACGAAAAAATTATGCTATTGTATTTTAGTCGGGATGTTACCAGACATGGCTGAATACGAGGCAGCCGGCCAGATGAAAGAGACCAAAGGACAACGCGAGCGGCGACGGGTTCCACGGTTGCATGTAACCTTCCCCGTGGTTGTGAACTGGGGACGAAAACAATTCCGCTGGCTGTCCAGAGAGTTCAGTGAATACGGGATTCTGCTGAACGGTTCGAACAAGGATATGGTGGGTGAGGAAATCCAGCTGAAGATCGGAATGGACCCCAAGGAAAAACCCATCCAGGTGACTGGAATCGTGGCTTACTCAACCGATACGGGGGTCGGCGTGCGGTTCAAGAACATCGCCCCCGAGGCGCGCTTGTCCCTGAAGCAATACGTTCAGGCGCGAGGAATCGGCATTACGCGCAAATAACCTTCCCCGCTCTCCAAATCATTTCCCTCCTGCTTCCGGCATCGGCTCCGGTAGAGGGGATTCATCAGGCATCCGCCCCGCAGCAATCCAGGAAATGCAGCAGTCCTAAGGATGGATGCGGCTTACGGAGAGCCATTGCGGGAATTCAATGCCGGTGAGATACAAACAAAGGAAAATGAGATCCTGAAACGTGCGCAGGACCCGGGTGGGTCAGTGCGTGTAGCGGGTTGGGCGGGGGCCTTCTTCGAGCATCTGGCGATCCCAGATAGCACCTTCCCGGGTATAGCTTGCCAGCTCGAAATCCTGTGAGAGTTCCAGCGCGTCCACCGGACAAGCATCCTCGCACAGCCCGCAGAACATGCAGCGGGACGTGTCATAGGTGAACTCGGTGAGAACCTTCCGTTTTGTCTCCGCGTCGCGCTGGGTGCCCACGACGATCAGGTTTTCCGGACAGGCCAGAGCGCAAAGGTTGCAGCCGATACAGAGCGTTTCGCCGGAATCCGGGTTGATGTTCAGGCGCGGTGCGCCGCGAAACCTCTCGGCCACCTGAGGGCGTTCCTTGGGATACTGCTCGGTACAGAGCTCGGCCGGCTTGCCGGGCCGTGCCATCGCCAGGTTATAGCGCATGGTGAGAGCCATGCCCTGGATCAGGTCGATCAGGAAGATTTTTCGCAAGAATGATGACATCCCACCGTTGTCGCTCATCGATTTCCCCTGTCAGCAGTATCCGGTCATAAAGAATAACATACGGGCGCAAGCACACAGCCCTCTGATAACCGTATCGTATTTCACCTATCGGATGCAAGCTGGATAAAAGCCCCCCGCGACGGACTTTGGACCGGCGCCACTGCCAGGCGGAGGGTGGGTTGCCCCGGGAGCGGTTGTCCTATATTCTCAAGGTCATGTCAGACCCCGCGACAGACCCGCTAACCGACCCTGCGACCGAGCCTGCGACCAAGCCGGTCGATGAGCAATTCATGCGCGCGGCCATTGCCGAGGCCGAGCGGGCAGGGCTGAACGGCGAGGTGCCGGTGGGCGCCGTGGTCGTGGCGGATGGAGAGATCATTGGCCGGGGAGGAAACCAGAGCATCCGGTTCCACGACCCGACCGGACATGCGGAGATCGTGGCGCTGAGAAGAGCCGCCCGGAACGTGGGCAACTACCGGCTGACCGGCTGCACGCTGTACGTTACCGTGGAGCCCTGCGCGATGTGTGCGGGGGCCGCCGTGTGGGCGCGCATCGAACGGCTGGTTTACGGCTGCGACGACCCGAAGGCGGGCGTCATCGGAACCCTGTTTCGGTTGACGGAAGACCCGCGCCTCAACCACCGGATCGAAACAGCCAGCGGCGTTCTCTCCGCTGATTGCGCCGATATCCTGCAGGAATTTTTCAAGATGAAGCGGAGTGCGGAAAAAAAGAGAGACTAGCGATCCGCCGCCGGCGCCGAATGAACTTTCTTCCCTCCCAATTTTTCAGCCAGCCGACGCAGGTTTGGAATCTCCTCCATCCGGGACGGTGAGTGATCTCTCCGGAAGAACTATTCCTTGCAATATTCTTGTTCATTGGTCTTTTCACCGCCACGCCCTCCCGCCGCTTAACCCCGGCCGGAGAAAAAAGTTGTTGTACGGGATAAGTTAATTTCAGCCAGTATTTACAGTGGCCGGACAACCATTCAGCCTCCCGCGGTATCCAATGTTCTGTGGCATCAAATGAATGGAAATAGGCATCGAATGACTGTAAATATCAATAAATCGAGGCGGGAGGTATTCCATGAACATCATGAACCTGAAGATGCATTTTGCTGCTGCTCTGTTGATCGCAGGGTCCTTACTGGCAGGTCCGGCTCAAGCGAGCAAGTCATCGTTACCCACCGCGAACCAGGCCGGCTTGAGTGAAACAGTCCGTCATCAGCTGGCGTTGCTCCCCTTCCACACCATCTTCGACAACCTGCAATACCGGGTCGAGGGGGACACGGTAACGCTGTCGGGCCAGGTTACCCGCCCTGCGCTCAGCCGGGATGCCGAGGCGGTGGCGAAACGAGTTCCCGGCGTGGCAACCGTTAAAAACGAAATCGAGATTCTCCCCCTGGGCAGATTCGACAACCAGATTCGATTCCGGGTCTACCATTCACTGTTCAACCGTAACAGCGCCCTGTTCCGCTATGGTGTCGGAGCCAGTTCCGACATCCGGATCATCGTGAAAAACGGCCACGTAACGCTAGTAGGAAACGTCAGCAATGAACTGGACAAGAAACTGGCAACGTTCCATACGAAGACGGTTTCCGGGATCTTCTCGGTAACGAACAACCTGCAAGTGGGTTAGGTTTTCTCCGGATGGAACGACCCATATGCGCTTCCCGGAGGTTCGCTTTGCCGGGAAGTCAGGCTCATCGCGGTAAACACAGGAGGGGCTCTGGCCCCTCCTTTTATTTTCCGATTCGGTGGCTGACCGACAGTGGGGTGGGTCCGCGCAAGGTTTGGAAAACGACGCAGTACCGCTCGGTCAGCTCCACCAGCTTGGCGACCTGATCCGGCGGCGCGTCCGTATCGAGATCAAAGCGGAGCCGGAGAGCGGCGAATCCAACGGGAGTTTCCCTGGAAACACCGAGCGTCCCGCGAAAATCCAGATCGCCCTCCGCGGTAACCGTGGCGTCCCGCAAGGAAATATCCATCGCCGTGGAAACGGCTTTCAAGGTAACACCGGCGCAGGCCGCCAGCGCCTCCAGCAACATGTCTCCGGAACAGACCTGGATCCCGTCGCCGCCGGTCGCCGGGTGCAGGCCGACCTCGACCAACGCCTTCCCGGTCTCCAGCTTGCAGGAGATGCCCGCAGAATCCAGACGGCTGCGCGCCGTGAGGGTAACCAGGGCTGCCGCGGAATCTGCTTTGTATTGTTCTTTCAGCGGCGCCTGCAGCGCCCGCAATTCGTCTTTTTTCATGAAGCGATTATACAAGGATTCCAGAAATTCGTCCTGTAGGCAATCTTATTGCATTTCCTTCGCGGGTTTCTCGGGCATCCCGCGCCTGGCAGAGGCGTCCGTACAGGGCTTGCAGTGGCAATCGAGGCATCCGTGTTCGGCGCAGACGTCACAGGCTCGACTGATCTGCTTGCGCAGCGCCTCCCGGGCACGATGAAGCCGGACAGCAGCGTTTCCAGCAGTGATCTCCGCCGCTCCGGCCAGGGTCTTGAGGCTCTCACCCTGCATGTCGACCAGCTCCAACGCGAGCCTGTATTCGGGTTTCAAAGTCCCGAGAAAATCATGCAGACAGCCACAGACCTCGTGCCGGGTCTCCTCATCGGCCGCAGGTTCCCGCTCCCAGGCCTGCCGCCAGTTTTCCATTGCGCGGATGTCGGCGGCCTCTTTGCGGAAGTGGTCGATCACGGCGTTTCTCAAGACCCGGTAAAACCACGCGACGGCCGTTTCATCCTGCCGCAGGGCGCCACCGCGCTCCATCCCGCGGACGAAGGCTTCCTGAAGAATATCTTCCGCGATGTCACGAGACCCGACTCGCTTTGTGAGAAAGGCGAGGAATTGCTCGCGTCCATCGGTCAGCAATTGGAGCGCTTCGGGCGAGATCGGGATGTGGCCGGCATGTGTTTGCTTCACGATTATTAGCCTACCACGCGGCGGTGAAATGGCAGGGCAAGGTGTAATGTTTTTCGATCTGAACCGTCACTTAGATAAGAGAAGGCGAAAGGCCAAAATTTGATCGAAGTCCGAGGAGGTAATCTGATGACGAACGAAATGAAATGTCAATGCACCTGTTGTGCCCAATGCAGTTCGTGCGGGGACACATGTTCCTGCACCTGTACAGGGGATGCAGCGAAATGCCATTGCGAGTGCACGTGCTGTAAGCAAAAGTAACACTGGTTGCATGCTGCGGGAGACGGCTCCGGGAAGAAGATCCGGGGCCGGCCCCGGCGACACATCCGCCCATCCACCGCTGCATCACTGCGTCGCTGCATTGTTTCACCGCTTCATCGCATGAAAGCTTCAAAGACAGGCTCCGTCCCGCCCTTCTATCGCCGTCCCCCCTGCGAATAAGATATATTGCTTCCAGACCATGGAGCTGACCGAAAATACCGCCGGCCCGACCCGCCTCTGGCATGCCATGAAGGTTCCGGAGGTCTTGCGCCACTGGAAGACCGATCCCGGCCGCGGCCTGGAGGCCGCCGAAGTTCAGCAGCGATTGTCCGAGTACGGGCCCAACGCGCTGGAGGAGCCCTCCCCGAAAAGTCATCTGCAACGATTCGCCGCGCAATTCGCCGATTTCATGATCGTCGTGCTGATCGTGGCGGCCCTCATCGGAGCTTTTATCGGCGAGCCCGCCGATGCAGTCGCGATTGGAGCCATCGTCCTGCTGAACGCCATCGTGGGATTCGTGCAGGAGGTCCGGGCAGAGCGCGCCATGGCGCTGCTGAAGAAGCTGGCCGGGACGCAGGCGATATCGGCTCCATCCCGAGCCGCGAACTGGTTCCCGGCGACATTGTCCTGCTGGATGCGGGGACGGCGGTCCCGGCGGACCTGCGGCTGATCGAGACCGCGCAGCTTTCCATCAACGAAGCCACGCTTACGGGCGAATCCCATCCCGTGAACAAACAAGTGGAGTGGGTGGCTGGCCCGGAGGCGGACCCTGATGCGGGACTCGTGGCCGACGAGGATCTCCCGCTGGGCGACAGGGTCAGTATGGCTTACAAAGGCACCGTCATAACCGGCGGGCGGGGACGGGGAATCGTCATCGCAACGGGAATGCAAACCGAGCTGGGCACTATCGCAACCCTGCTGGGCTCCATTGAGGATGGCAAGACACCTCTGCAGAAAAGGCTGGCCGGATTCGGAAAACGGATCGCCCTGGTGGCGCTCGCCATCTGCGGAATCGTACTGGTGGCCGGCCTGATGCGGGGTGAGCCGCCCATGCAGATGTTTCTGGTCGCGATCAGCCTGGCGGTTGCCGCCATTCCGGAAGCCTTGCCGGCCGTGGTTACGGTGAGTCTGGCGCTGGGCGCTCGCCGGATGGTACGGAGCAAGGCGCTGGTCAAGCGCCTGTCGGCGGTGGAAACACTCGGGTCGGTAACCTATATCTGCGCGGACAAGACTGGGACACTGACTCAAAACCGAATGGAGGTCGTCTCCATCCACCTGAATGGCCAGATACTCCAAGGTACCGGGAACCTGCCGGAAAATAAGGCCGGAAATCTGCTGCTGAGCGCCATGGCCCTGAATAACGATTCCGTTTTGGGCGAGAAGGGCGAGGCCATCGGAGACCCGACCGAGCTGGCGCTGCTGGCCGCATCGGAACAGGCGGGGTTCGGGAAACAGGACCTCGAAGCCAAATTGCCGCGGGTGGCCGAGGTGCCCTTTGATTCCAGCCGCAAGAGAATGACGACCATACATAGACAAAATGGAGGTCTCGTGGCGTTCCTGAAGGGGGCGCCGGAAGCCGTACTTTCCCGTTGCACGACCCGGCTGAGCGCCGGGGATGCCGGGGAAACCTTGCAGCCCATCCAGCGCGAATCCCTGCTGGAGCAGGCCGAAGCCATGGCCTCCTCCGGACTCCGGGTTCTCGCCTTCGGGTTCCGCGAGCTGCCATCGAATGTACTGCCCGCCGAGCTGGAAAGTGTGGAACAGGAGATAACGTTTCTCGGGCTTGTGGGCCTGGCGGACCCGGTCCGGCCGGAGGCGCGGCAGGCCGTCCAGGACTGCCGGGACGCGGGTATCGTCCCGGTCATGATCACCGGGGACCATCCCTCGACGGCCCGCGCGATCGCGGAGCAGACCGGCATCGCATCGCCCGGGGACCGGTTGCTGACCGGGCCGGAGCTTGCCCGCATGAGTGAGTTGGATTTCCAGGATCAGGCGCGACGGGTCCGCATCTACGCCCGGGTGAAGCCGGAACAGAAGATTCAGATTGTGAAGGCGCTGCAAAAAAATGGCGAAGTCGTGGCCATGACCGGCGATGGCGTCAACGACGCTCCGGCCCTGAAGCAGGCCGAGATCGGGGTGGCGATGGGAAAGGTGGGAACCGACGTGGCGCGGGAGGCCGCCCACCTGGTCCTGCTGGACGACAATTTCGCCACCATCGTCGCCGCGGTGCGCGAGGGACGCCACATCTTCGACAACATCCGCAAGTTCGTGCGATTCGTGATGGCGAGCAACTCGGCGGAGATTCTGACGATCTTCGTCGCTCCCTTCCTGGGCCTGCCGATTCCCCTGCTCCCGCTGCACATCCTCTGGACCAACCTGGTAACGGACGGGCTGCCCGGCATCGCGCTGGCGATGGAGCCGGAAGAAAAATCCCTGATGAGCCGGCCGCCGCGCCCGCCCCGGGAATCTCTGTTCACCCACGGGCAGTGGCAACATATGCTCTGGGTGGGCATCCTCATCGCCGGCCTGTCGATCTTTGCACAGGCCTATGCCTTCCGGTCCGGCTCTCCCCATTGGCAAACCATGGTGTTCACGGTTTTAACGCTCAGCCAGATGGCGCACGTCCTGGCAGTTCGCTCGGAACGAGAGTCGCTGATCCGTCTGGGACTGTTCTCGAATCCGCAACTGCTCGGAGCTGTTTTCCTGACATTCCTGCTGCAGATGGGATGCATCTACCTGCCCCCGATGCAGGCGATTCTCCATACCCACGCGCTGACAGCGGGTGAACTGATCCTCTGCCTTTCCTTGAGCGGCTCTGTCTGGGTCGGGGTAGAGATAGAAAAATGGATGTTCCGGCGGGGATGGATCTACCGGAACAACTCCGGCCAGCGGGCTGTGTTGTAGAAACCAGGGCAGGAATCAGGAAGCATACAGACCCACCTGATCCCTGCAACAGATAGCGGGGCCGGCCTCTCTGCTTATCGGATCGGTTTTAAAGTAAAGTGCATGGATTCGCCTGCCCCGCCGGCCAGCGGCAGTGGGTCGGCGGTAACGGGAAGCAGCCCCGGAGATTCGGCGCGGATCTGGTAGGTTCCGGCGGGAAGTCCCTCGGCCACGTACTGGCCGGCGGGGTCCGTGTGCAACGTGCGCCCCAGCCCGGTATTCGGATTCCGGATGGTAACGACGGCGTCGGGAATGTTTGCGCCCGTCGTATCCCGCACCGTCCCGGTGATGGTCCCTTCACCAACCTGCGTACCGGGATCGCCCGCACCCGCGGAGGCAATGCTGCCCGACCCGGTCGCCTGTTCCAGCAGCTGCAGCAGCGGCGCAGCGCTCGCCGGCGGCGGGATGGTTCCGCTGATCAGCAAGTCGCGGGCGGAAACCTCCCTGCCGTATAGCTTTTCGTTATCATCACCAGAGGCCCGCATCACGGCCCCCTCCAGAGCCACGCCGGCAAACAACCCCTTGCTGCGCGCATAGGAAAGAATCTGCGCGGTCAACTGGGCGTCGGTGGCCGCCGAAACCGTGCGGCCCACCGGTCCCGCCGCAACGGAGGCATCGGCGCCCAGGGTGAACTTATCCTGCAGAAGCTTCTCCACTCCTTCGTGGTTCATGAACAGCAGCACGAAATCGGTGGACGAAAATCCCAGCTGAAAACCAACGCTCCCCCCCGTCATGGAAAAAGCCGATGGCGCACCCCAGCGACCCTCACCATGTTCGGTGCGGCAGATCACGTAGCCGGCGCCGTAGCGGCCCCCGAATCCGAAGGCGAACTTCTTCACGCTGGGATTGATTCCCACGCACGCGGCCTTTTCCAGCAGGTCGCGGGGGATGCCTTGGTCGGGCGTGTCCATCACTTCGCGCAGAACATTCACGGATTTTTCCAGCCGCTCTTCCTGATCGGTGGCGCCCCAGCTCCGGGTGAGAGATCCGGCTGCCGCCAGGATCAGGAAAGCCATCATCATCGCGCGCCCCGTCGCACGAAATTGCGTGCGAAATGTTTGCTTCCGGTTCATTGCCATAGTCCGCCTCCCGTTTCCCGACCTAATATGTCACTTTACACCACAACCCGCCTCCACCAAACCTTCCGCAACAAGCGGAGACAAGGCACTGTCAACCAGAATTCTCAAGCAACACCGGACACGGGCAATTGACGTTCGAGGACCGCTTCAGCGGCATAGCGCAGAGATTCGCGGATGTCCTCGATTTCAAGGCTGGGATAGGCTGTCAGTATTTCCTTCTCGGTCATTCCTTCAGCGGCCATCCCCACTACCGTGGCCACCGGAATCCGCAGACCTCGAATGCACGGTACACCGCCCATCTGGGCCGGGTTTACTGTGATACGCGGAAATGCCTTCACTTTTGCCTCCCGACCGGATTTCTGTCCGGCCCTCTTTGCCAAAGATAACATACCTGAACGGCACTTCCGCATTTGGCTGAAATGCACACGGTGTTTCGAAAACCTAAACCGTCTATCTTTCTAACCCCATTGAGAGAATGGCAAAAAACCTGCAAGCCCTTCCAGGCTAATAAGTGCTGCATCTGTGAGGAAATCGCCAGAGATATATTCAAATCGACTGAAATGTATGCCGGGCATCCACAAAAGTGACCACAGGCTAAATCGAGACTTCAACTTTCTCTATTACACCTTCAACCCTCCCGGCTAGAATGAATGCTCATCCAAGTTGTAATCGAGTCGGTCTGCCACCGCGGTTGCAGAATAATGTGTTTAGAAAGCACGGATTCAATGTCCCGTTTTGAAGCCAAACCCACACCTTCGATGCTCGTCTGGGCGCGGCAGAGCGCAGGGCTGAGCGTGGTTACAAGGGAGATTAAAACTGGAAATATCAACAATCCGAATATTTCCGACGTTTGCAACAGGAAAGAAATTCCTTGCCTAAACGTTTAGCAATTTTTCCGCGAACAAGGGTGGCGGGTCTGAGGGGATGTCGCGAGTCAGAAACATTTTAAGCCGACATTGCGGGCTATATTTAGATCAAGTGTTTTGGGGCGTCCGTCGCGGAAGACTATCGTGATTTTAGAATTCGTTGCATCGCCGGTAATATCGAGAACGACGCCTTCCCCAAACGCAGGGTGATAGACACGCTTTCCCGGTGCGAACTTATCTGAACCATCGAAGGGAAGCGGCTCCTGACCAATGGCAGGTTTTTCAGGTTCTTTGAACAGTTCGGTCTCTGGAGTTTTATCGAGGTGCCTCCAAATAGTATTGTCATCAGTCTTAATTCTTGCGGCTCGTATCTCGGCACCGATAGCACGATTCAACCGAATTCTTATTTTCGGGCCAAGCCTCGAAAAGTCCAGAATTCGGGCTGCTTCTCGGAGGAAGAGTTCCCGTTCAATTTTTCCGGTTCGCGGCAATGCTGCTTTTACTGCGCTTTGAATATCTTCTTGCGGAATAGCCGTTATCGATCTTCTAGTGGTTTCCGCAATTTCAGGGTTGTCTATATCGCTCTCGATAGGTTCCGAGCTATACGGCTGTTCTTCTGTTGCTATTAGAGGTGCACTGCGCATTTCAATCGAAGGACCGGGAAGCGAGCCTGGCGGATGTATACCCATTTCCGCTAGCCGCTTCCACAGTGGCTCTAATGCTTTTTCCGGTTTTCGGTAATATTCGCTTCCCCTTAGCCGCCAGAACACCGAACCACAGCGTTCTAACTGGCATTGTCGCCGCATATCGTGTTCAAATTGCTCGGGTCCATGCCAGTAATCTCCATCACACTCAATTGCAAGCCGATTCTTGGTTCCTTCGATAACAAAATCTATTCGGTAGCCGGTGGACCCAAACGGTTCGTATTGAGGAATAATCCGATATCCGCGACTGTAAATCTGTCGGCCAACATCACGCTCGAAATCGCTTCCGCACCGGCTCCAGTCTGGTTCAGAGATAATCGAGTGCTGCGGATTGAGGTAATAGGAAAGAAGCTTTGCACGCATGTCCTGCGGATTCAGATCGTTGAGAGTCGCTGTATGAAACAGCCAAACCTGATCGCGTGCGCGACTGGCAGCAACATTGAACCGCCGCTTGTCGGATTCCTTCGTTAGTGCTCCAATTCGAACCTCCTCGCCTTTTCGGTCGGTCGGCGCTGCCACCATGCTGAGGAACATAATGTCGCGTTCATCTCCTTGAAAGGCGTAGCAGGCCGTGGTGGAAGTGTGGGGAGGAGCACATTTCTGGACGAATGAGCTTGTGAGGAAGCGAGAGAGGCTGGAGAATGGCGGCATGGCGATGGGAACACGGAAACAACGGGAGCGACAGGAAGAGATCTGGGTGGCCACGTGCGATCTGCCGCGAACGGCAGGACATCCGTTCTATGAGCGATTGAATGAGTTGCTGGAAGAGGCGGGTTCTGACGGCTTCGTGGAGGAGCGGTGCCGGCGGTTCTAGGCGGAGAAGATGGGGCGGCCGGGTCTGGCTCCGGGGATGTACTTCCGGCTGCTGCTGATGGGGTATTTCGAAGGACTGGACTCGGAGCGCGGGATGGCGTGGCGGGCGGCGGACTCGCTGGCGCTGCGGAGTTTTCTGCGGATCGGGCTGGAGGAAGCGCCGCCGGATCACTCGACGGTCTCGCGGACGCGGCGGCTGATCGACGTGGAGACGCACCGGGAAGTGTTCACGTGGGCGCTGGGAGTGATTGCGGAGAAGGGATTGCTGCAAGGCAAGACGCTGGGAATCGACGCCACGACGCTGGAGGCCAACGCAGCACTGCGAAGCATCGTGCGGCGGGACAGCGGGGAAAGTTACCCGGAGTTTCTCACCAAGCTGGCGAAGGAGTCGGGCATCGCGACGCCGACGCGGGAAGAAGTGGCGCGACTGGACCGGAAGCGGAAGAAGAAGAGTTCCAATCAGGATTGGGAGCACCCGCACGATCCCGACGCGCGGATCACGAAGATGAAAGATGGCCGGACGCACCTGGCGCACAAGGCGGAGCACGCGGTGGATTTGGAGACCGGAGCGGTGGTGGCAGTAACGGTGCAAGGGGCCGATCAGGGCGACACCACCACGCTGCAAGAAACGTTCGTGGAAGCAGCCGAGCAGTTGGAGGCGGTGGGGAAAGAACCGGCAGCGGATGAGCAGATGAATGCGCAGGGACTCGAAGAGGTGGTAACGGACAAGGGATATCACAGCGGGCCGCTGCTGGAAGATTTACAAGCGATCGGAGTGCGGTCGTATATACCGGAGCCGCAACGAGGGCGGCGACACTGGCAGGGCAAAGCCGACGAACAAACTGCAGTGTACGGCAATCGGCGGCGCATGCGAGGCGAGCGAGGCAAACGGTTGCTACGGCAGCGGGGAGAGGTAGTGGAACGAAGCTTTGCGCATGTCTACGGCACGGGAGGAATGCGGCGCACGCATCTGCGCGGACATCGCAACATCTTAAAGCGGCTGCTGCTTCACATCGCGGCGTTCAACCTCAGCCTGATTCTGCGCCGGGAAATCGGAGCCGGGACGCCAAGGGGCCTGCAGGACCGCTGGAACAACGTCTTTTTCTGCTGCTGGTGGGTCTGGATGCTCCTGCAAGGGCTCATGGAACGATCGGGTCGTCAACCGGCCACTTCTGCGGATAGATTCCGGTTTTCACCCCTGCAGCACCAAACTCTGAGAGCCGTGTCAAAAATGCCATTTCCACCACGGCCTGTTAGGTAAAGGCGTTCTTTCACGACAGTTTTGCGGAGAATCCACCAGCCCAACCCCCCTCCAGCGTTGAGATGGGAAACCATAATTTCCGCGTCCGCCCGTAGTTTGTGTCTGTCAATTCCGGCAGGCACGGTCGTGTTTTGTCCCTGTGCCCATTGAGCCCTTTCACGTAATCCCCTTAGCATTTTCGCTGAAGTGCCCTGAAGTTCTTTCCAAGGGCGGTCATTACCCGCCACGATGTTGTCAACCGCCGACGAAACCCACGATGATGACCGTTCACGGACATTCGCCATTTCTACTTGAAAAGCTTGGAGGGTCTGTTTCATATTGTTGCGTATGGTGCGGTTGGTCCTAAGCAAGAACTGAAATGTCGGTCGTGAATAAACGGATTGGTATTGAAGCCGTTTCTCGGAAGCATCCTGCTCTTGCTGGACGAGTTGGAGAAACTGTGCGACGTCTGGCAGTTGGTCAAGGGAAACGACGTTCTTGGATAACACTTCGCAGCGCTCTGGCGTCAAGCGGCGGTATACTTCCAATAGCTTCTGGAATAAGGGACTACCAAACGGGATTTCAATGTCCTCATTGATTGCATCAGGAAACCACGCATGAATAGTCTCTGCCTCAGCGATGGCTCTAGCGATGGACAAAGCAGTGCCGCCGTAAACCCCACCAGCAATACTGTGTCGATAAGTCTGCTGTTCTCTATACTCCCGAAGGCACAATTCAATCTCGGCACGCTTCTTTCGAAGGGTGTCGATTTGCTCTTGAAGCTTGCTAATTTCCCGATCACTTGTGGAAGCATTCCAGTTATGATACCGATCCGCAATTTCCCTAACGGAGTCTTCCAGTTCTTGGAAAGAACCCGTGTCATTACCGAGTACACTCACGCATAAGGCCGCCATTTGTTTGGGGATTTTTCCCTTGAGCACTCTTAACGCTCGCGGTGTTTGACTACTTATCAACACGCGTTTCCCTTGAGCCAAGATATGGCATATGAGGTTAGCGATTATGTGACTTTTCCCTGTACCGGGCGGCCCTTGTACCAGGACGCCTTGGCGAGAGTCCAGCCGTTCAACAATCTGAAATTGTTCTTCATTTGCGGGTAATGAGAAATACACTTCCGAGTCAATCGGGCGGCGAATCGTGTCTATAGAATCGGGACCTTCTTCTGCCCCACCTCCTGGACGGTCATCAATGATCTGGCAAAGTCGTTGCACTTCGAAAGGGATTTCCCCACCGTCCTTAAGCTTATCAATAATCGCGGAAAATGAACGGACTAAGCTTCGTGCCGTCCTCTTACGAAGAATCAAACATGGAGCAAATGCCATTTGCGGGGTCGGTCGGGCATCCGCTAGAGGTTCGAGATTGTCGTTGTAACAGGCTTGAGCATCAAGAGGGTGAACCCAACCACGAAGGACAGGCTCAATCAGCAAGCGCTCCCAAGGACTTTCGGCAGTGCCTTGAATAATTTCTTCAATTCGGAGTTGTTCTTCTATGGGAGGACGCTCGATGGGCTCCAGCATATCTGTTTCCAACGCCAGCTTCACGCCTTCGCTTCCCGGTCGGACAGCAATCGTACCTGTGTTAGCGTCGAAGGAAAGAGTAGCCTGTCCTACCATGATGTGCCGCCGGACACGCTGTTCGGATGGAGTTTTCCAAGTCAACAACCCCAAGCCCAAAGCGATCTCGTATTCCTCGCCGATCCGTTTTTGATCTACATAGATTGCATATAGTCGCTGGTAAACCTTATGGACACCTTTCCACTTTCGATGTTCCTCAGCCCAAGGAGTCCATTTTTCAATCAAGTATTGCAACCAAGGTTCCTGAACTTCAGGATGATCCCGCAATTCCCGAAAAACGAGTCCAGAATCATCAGTGCTATCGGGGTCTAGGATGCGTTCTCTCAACTGCGGTTCGGTATCGCTGTTGTGAAGGCCGTTAGGGTCGACCCACATTTCGCAGATTTTCTGGACTGGCGGACATGGAGGCTCTTTTTTGCGTTTCATCTCTATCCAAACGTCATCATCTCTTCCCGTTCCCCAAGCGATTGAAAAGCATCCATGTTCGCGAGGAATCTCATAAAACCAAAGTAGTGCTCGATAATCTGAGCAATCACGCGTGACCCGTGACCTTAATTGGACGAATTCCTGGAGGTACGTAAACAACCGAACTGCTTTATCGCGTGTATCGTCTCCTGTGGCCATTCTTTTCCGTTTCGGGTAGGTGCTACCGGAGTTGACTCCTAGACACTTAACGCAGCACTAATTTTCATGATCGGCAGGATTATAGCCCAAATCCGGCAAAAAACCATTTCCCCTCCGGTCCTCTTGACAGGGAAACCGGAACGCGGCAACGTTACGTTAACGTAACGGAACTGGACCCCGGAGCAGACGGAATGCAGCTATCAGAAAAAGAGAGTGAACAACTGGCGGAAAAGGTCTACGACAAGATCATTGGCCCCTCCCTACCGATGAAATGGCATCAATGGGTAATACAAAGACGGATGGACCAATTTGACCGGATCGGCATTTTTGCTTTCCCGCCAATCGTGATTGTTAACAATGAGCCAGTCTATCCGATCAGAGCATTGATTGAGGACAAACACCGGGCAATTGACCGCGAGTATGCGGAGTCCATGCGGAAATTGGAAAGAAAAGAACTCGTTCCTTTACTGAAAGCGTTGTTCATACGCGAGGGATACACACTAGAACATAAAGAAGAATTATTTAGCGGCCACGCCTCCCACTATTGGTGGCAGATCATGGAGGAAGTCGAAAAGTTTGTTTTTCACACTAGAAAGGGGCGGAAACCGAAAGCAGCATTATCGGACTACAAAAAGATTGCCGCACTAGCAGAGGAGTTGGTTCCTGTGTGCGAAAAATTGCTGGGGGAGCTGGAAAGCGAAACAAAACATACTATCGGGGAAATTCTGGAATTTCTGAGAAAGGATTATCCGAAGCCGTGTGCCTTTCTGCTTGCGCACTTGCCTGCGTTGGAATCAGCACTAGTAAATAAGAAATTCATGGAACGCCGGAAGACGCTGCGGGGTCGCGCCCGGCACTTGGCATACGGACTTGCGGGAACCGATTATGGACTGTCGCTATCCACTTCCGCCTCCATCGCCGCCCAGGGCAAACGAAATCCCGCCTAAGCCTCCGCGCAAAGAAATTGTTTTTAATTCCTGCCTGAAAATATCGATTCTTGCCATAAAAAACATTTCATTTTGTAACCGCGTCAGTTCGTCAAAGAAAATCGCTCTCGTAACGCAGAACTAGCGACGAGGTGCGATATGAGCAAGAAAAAGGACCGGGGTTTTCTGGACGAACTGGCGGATTTCTTTTCGTTGTCGGACCCCGAACCAAAAGCCCTCAAAGAGTGGATGCTGGGGAAAGTGATCCCGTGCTTCCTTTGCAAGCGCGATATGGACATCCGTTTCAGCAAGAAAGACCGCCCATATGCAGTTTGCAATGAATGCCAAATGCAAATTTTCATTCGAGGCCGCAAGGGTCTGAAGAAGCTGACGGAACTTGCGAAGGAGCAAGACGAATGGCAGTAAAAAGCGGTCTGGGAAGCGCAAGCATCAAAATGCTAGAAAATCTGCTTTCTGAGGAAGAGGTTGCCTCCATTACTGGACTGTCGGTGGAAACGCTCGCGCAATGGCGGTCCCAAAAGCGGGGGATTCCGTATTTGAAAATCGGGCGGGCCGTGCGGTATGATCCGGTGGACGTTCAAAAGTACCTGGAAGGGTGCAGGGTTTCTGTCGCTGATCCGCAAGAAAGGAGACAGAGACTATGAGCGTTTATAAGCGGGGCGGCGTCTACTGGTATGAATTTGTTTTTCGAGGACAACGCTTACGCGCTACAACGGGGCTGACCAACAAAACGGCGGCTCTGCGAGTTGAGGCAATCCGCAAGGCAGAACTGGCTGAAGGGCGTGCCGGATTGATTCGGCATGGACCTTCGCCAAAGTTCGGGGATTTTGTGAACCTAGAATTTCTTCCCTGGTGCAAAACGGAGCACGAAGCACACCCGAAAACTTACCAGCGATACCGGACAAGTGCCAAACCGCTGAATGCTTTTTTGGGAAAACTTCCAATAGACACGATTACGACGGCTAATGTTGAGAAGTTCAAGCTCTTCCGGTCTAGTAAAATTTCTGGGGCGGGTACAAACCGCGATTTGGCGGCGCTTCGATTCATGCTCAATTTTGCTGTCCGGCAGGGACACATCGTTCGCAATCCCGTGAGCGGTGTACGTTTCCTGCCGGAAGGTCCGAGAAGTATGCGGATTGTTTCACACGAAGAGCAAAAGTGTTACATGGCAGCAGCCAGTTCCAACCTTTGGGACGTAGTTACATTGATTGTCGAGACGGGAATGCGCCCGGAGGAAGTGTACACAATCCGAAAGGAAAACGTGCATCTTGCCCGGCGGTATCTCTTTGTACCAATTGGGAAGACGCGGTACGCCCGCCGGAATGTTCCGTTGACGGCGGCGACAATTGAAGTCCTGAAGCGGAGGATGATTGCGGCAAAAGGAGAATATCTTTTTGTCAATAAAGGACACCCTGATAGACCGATTGGCCCGATTTGTTGGAAACACCGCAAAACGTTGCGCAAGGCGGGCATTCGGCCACCATTCCGGCTGTACGATTTCCGGCACACGTTCGGTTCCCGGTCCGCAATGGCGGGGGTGGACCTCGCAACTCTGAAGGAGTTAATGGGACACTCCACCATCTCCATGACGATGCGTTATGTCCATCCGACACCGGAGCACAAACGAGCGGCAGTGGAAAAGCTAGAGCGGTTCAATGCTGAACAGTTGTTCCGAGCGTATGAGGATCGGCAGGGGTCCCCTCAAATCCCCCCACAGTAACCGGTTGTGCACCTGGGGGTGACGCTGCTAATCTGATGAAAGTAAACCATTCGGTGAGGTGCGAGAGTGGTTGAATCGGGCGGTCTCGAAAACCGCTGAACCTTTACGGGTTCCGTGGGTTCGAATCCCACCCTCACCGCCATTTTTATTATTGTGTTTTCAATGAATCAACGTGGTGGGAATGTTCGCGTAACGCCGGTCTAACAAAGCATAGGCCCGGTCATGGGCCTGCCGACAGTGCGATCGGTGACTGAAGGAAAGCCGGAACCAACATGCGTCCAGAAGCTTCGACCGCTGAAGGGGTACTTTCGTTGGACTAGCCTGCAGGCATCAGGTAGCTAAAGGTCATTTTCAGATCAGCGATATGGAGTGTATCGCCCTCCTGGAGTTCGCGCGGTTCCGAGATCGCTTCGTCGTTGACACGGAGATCGACGCCCTTGCCCGCCGGAGCCACGAAATAAGCGTCCTCCCGCCTTTCCACAATGGCCGCCGTATCGGGCGCCAACCAGCTTTTCAGGCGGATGGTGGCCATGGACGACTTGCCAATGATGGTCAGCTTACCCGTCAGGGTGTACTGCTGTGCGTCAGCTTTCCCCTCGATCACCCGGAGCACCCCGACCCGCTGCTGACCCGGATTCGCTGACCCGGCCCGGCGCTGGCTCTGCGCGCCAGAGGCGATCAGCTCCTTCGCTCGATCCCTGTCCATGAGCGCGGTGGGGTCCAGATTGACGAGGGGCTTTTCATCGAACTCCTTCTGCCAGTGAGCCGCCCGGTCCACCACCTTGCGAGCCCCGCTGCCTTCCTCATTCGGCCTCTCTCGATATTCCAGGCTGTGCTTGCCCACCCGAACCACGTCTCCGTCCTTCAGATCCGCCTTCTGCACAGGCTGGCCGTTGAGATATGTGCCGTTGGTGCTGGCTAGATCCTCGACCATGTAACGGTCGTTCTCCCAGTGAACCCGCGCATGATGCCCGGAGACCGCCGGGTTGTCCACATGCACGAGGTTATCCGGCAGGCGGCCGATGCTGACAACCCCGCTGGAAAGGGTGATTTCCTTCAGAACCTTGCCCCCGAACTTCAGGTAAAGTTTCGCCATCTTTCCTTACTCAGTCCACGACAGGTTCAGGTTCCGCCTGCCTCGAAATTGAATCACAAGTCTCTGTGTCTGATTCTCTTGAAACTCCACCGTGGTCTCGCTGGTTTGGTCATAGCCTTCGCTATCGGAGTGCACCCGGACGCGCACCACCCGCTCGCCCGCCGGCACGCGCAGCGACTCGGAAAAGCTCCCCTGAACCGTTTTCCGAAAAAAACGTCTCTTTTCCACTCCAGCAAGTCCGCCCTCATATACGAGGTCGTCATCCACCCTGAGCGAAAGCTCCGCCGAGAGAAAGCTGTGTTCGGACTGGACTTCCAGCGTCGTGGAGGGCGGAGCCCATAGACTCAATAGAAAGGGGAGGAACAGAAGAAACAGGACTCCGGTGGCAATCCCCATTCGGACTTTGCGCGGCAGACGGCTGAAACCCTGCGCCGCCAGTTTCCAGATGCGTTGCGCGACAGGGACCCAACCGACAATAGCCCGGTACGTTTTCCGGCCACCGAGCAGAAGCAAGACCCCGAATCGCTTCGCGCCCCGGCCGATCGCATAGGCGACGACAGGGGTGAATCGGGCGACGACACGGTAAGTTTTCCGCGCACCGAGCAGCAGCAGAGCACCGAGCCGCTTCGCGCCCCGGCCGATCGCGTGGGCGGCCACAGGGGTGAATCGGGCGATGACACGGTAAGTTTTCCGGCCGGCGGCCAGCAGCAGTACGGCAAGCCGCCTGGTCAGCTCCCAGGCGCTGCGTACGGCAGAGGCCGGCAGAGTCTTCCAATCCGCGTGCGAGTCCGGATGCGAGACGGAGCGCGGGGGGCGAACCCGGTCCCGCCCGCTCAACAATCGTCTTCTCCGCGGCCTTCTCCACGGCCAGGGGCCGGGATTCCACGACTGTCTTCTCCGCGGCCTTCTGAACAGCCTTCTCTGCCGTTTGTCCGGCCGGGACAGGGACCGCCCCGTCGGGGACTCGGCCCGCCAGCAGTTTGCCGAGGTCATCGGCGAACTCTTTTCCGCGCTGGTGCCGCAAGGCGGGGTCCTTTGCCAGCGCCCGGAACACCACTCGATTGAATGCGTCCGGCAGCTTCGGGTTCAGGTCCGTGATGGGCGGGGGGTCCTGGCAGGCTATCTGGTACAGGAGCGTGCTGGTGTCTCCCTCAAACGGTTTCCGCCCGGTGAGCATCCAGTAAAGGATCACCCCCAGAGAAAACAGGTCCGCGCGCCCGTCCAGGGGATCGCCTTTCAACTGCTCGGGCGCCAGGTAAGCGAGCGTGCCGAGAATCTGGCCGGGGAGCGTAAAATCGCTCTCTTGCAACTTGGCAATTCCGAAATCCGCGATCTTTGCCCGGCCGTCCGAGGTGACCAGGATGTTGGCCGGCTTGATATCACGGTGGACGATGTTTTGGGAGTGAGCGTAATCGAGCGCCTCGGCCACCTGCTGGATCAGCCTGAGAGACTCGGTCACGGGAGGGGGAGCCAGTTCCGGGTCGGTCAGAAAGCTATCGAGGGTCTGCCCCTCGATGTACTCCATGACGATGTAGGGTGTCTGGGTAGCCGCGTCTTCGTCGACGTCGTAGATGGTAACGATCCCCGGGTGCGAGAGCTTGCCCGCCGATTGCGCCTCGCGGATGAAGCGCCGCCGGTACTCGTCTTCCTGCTCAGAGGTCGTCCCCATCACGCGGACGGTTTTGAGAGCGACGATCCGGCCTATCTTGGGGTCCTGCGCCCGATAGACCGTCCCCATCGCCCCGTGGCCCAGCTCTGCAAGGATCTCGTAACGTCCCAACTTCTGCATCAGTAAAGCCTTACGGCGAGAATTTATCATTACGGCCGACCTGCAGCCGCAAGCGATTATAGCATTCCGGAGCACCCGGGCAGAGTGGGAAGAAACCCGTCATGAGTGGCTCTTATGAGCCGATTAACATCGCAAGTTATTGATTCTATGTTGGCCGTGTTGGGTATTGCCTGTTGGGGTTCCTTTTTCAACAACCTAGCCAGGCATCCGTTGTCACGGTCCCGTTTCTCTCTGGCGATGACAGTCGCCGGGCCGGGGATTTCTGTACCATCGATAAGAACGAAGGCGGTGTGATAATCTCAGATGGAACCATCAATTCCATGCCAAGGGATCGCGTGAACCTGTACCCCATTTTTATGGACCTCCACTCTCAGCAAGTTCTCTTGGTGGGAGCGGGCCAGGTGGCCGGGCGCAAATTGCGCCTGTTGCTGCGCGCCGGAGCGCGGGCCACGGTGGTGACTCCTTCGGCAACCGCCGCTACGCGAGGCAACTGATTCGCAAGTATCGATCCCGCTCCTGAAGGCGCACCCGCATTGGCAGACATGCATTCCACAAAACCGGCCTCCGACCCACCGGCAACGGCTTCTAAAGGCGCACCCGCGACTATGCCCGCGTCGATGGAAGACTGGTTCGGCCCCGGAGGCTGGCTCGAGCGGGCCCACCCAAACTACGAGCACCGGCCCGGCCAGCTCCAGATGGCACAGGCCGTGGAGCAAGCCTTCCGCGAACGCCACCACCTTCTGGTCGAGGCCGGCACCGGCACCGGCAAGACCCTCGCCTACCTGATTCCGGCACTGGCCGCTGGCCAGCGCGTGGTCATCTCCACCGGCACCAGGAATCTCCAGGACCAGCTTTTTTACAAGGACATCCCGTTCATCTCCCATCATGTCGGCCGTCCCCTGCGCGTCTGCTACATGAAGGGCCGTTCCAACTATCTCTGCCGCCAGAAGGTCTATGACATGGAAGACCGCCCGGTCCTGAGCGGGCTGGATGAGGTGGAGGAATTCTCCCAGATCCGCGCATGGGAGGCGCATACGGAGACCGGCGACCGCGCCGAGTTGTCCACGCTCGCCGAGGACAGTCCTCTGTGGGCCAAGGTGGATGCGCGGCGCGAGACCTGCACCGGACAAAAATGCAAGCAGTTCGAGCGGTGTTTTCTCACCGCCATGCACGCCCGCGCTCTGGAGAGCGACATCATCATCGTCAACCACCACCTGTTTTTCGCCGATCTGGCCCTGCGCCAGAACGATTACGCAAGCATTCTGCCCAGCTATCTGGCCGTGGTGTTTGACGAAGCGCATGAAATCGAAGAGGTGGCCGGGGAATATTTCGGCCTCACCACGAGCAATATCCGCTTCGAGGATCTGGTCCGCGACGCCGAACACACTCTGCGATCCGGGAACCGGATGACCCCCGGGCTGCAGCGGCGACTGAAGCGGCTCGGCGAGCAGGCCGCCGGGTTCTTCTCGCTGTTCCCCGCCGCGCAAGGCCGCTTCGGATTTGATAACCGGGAGCAGTTTCTGGAATCCCAATTCGAACCCTACTCCACCCTGCAGAACGGACTGATCAATCTGGGCTCGGAACTCAACGCCATCGCCGACAAACCCGAAGAGGTCCATACGCTCATTGCCCGTCTGGATACGCTGCGCTCCGATCTCACTTTCCTGCTGGAGACCCGGGACCGCCGTTTCGTTTTCTGGTATGAACGCCGGAGCCGCGGGCTGTTTCTGCAGGCCACCCCGATTGATGTCGGCCCCATTCTGTCCGAGCGCCTGTTCGACACGGTGGACTCGGTCATCCTGACCTCCGCCACGCTCGCCGTGGGCGGCAGCCTGGATTTCATCAAATCGCGTCTCGGCCTGCGGCAATGCCGCGAAATCATTCTGGAGCCTCATTTCGACTATCCCCATCAGGCCCTTCTCTACATGCCTGCCCGGATGCCGGAGCCGAACAGCCGGGAATTCACGGACGCGGCCGTGGAGGAGATCATCCGGTTGCTGGAGCTTTCGCGCGGACGGGCCTTCGTTTTGTTCACCAGTTTCCAGCAGATGCGTCAGATCCATAGCCAAGTCCGGAACAAAATACGCTATCCTTTACTGTTGCAGGGAACCGCTCCGAAACGGGTGCTGCTTGAGCAGTTCCAGAGCCCGGAGCAGGCTGGGGCCGTGCTGTTTGCCACCAATAGTTTCTGGCAGGGAGTGGATGTACCCGGTTCGCAATTGAGCGCGGTAATCATCGACCGTCTGCCTTTTGCAGTTCCCTCGGACCCGGTGGTGCGGGCCCGCGTCGAGAACATTCGGGAATCGGGCGGCAATCCGTTCTTCGAGTACCAGGTGCCGGATGCCGTCATCGCGCTGAAGCAGGGCTTCGGCCGGCTGATCCGCAACGCGTCGGACCGGGGCGTGCTGGCGCTGCTCGACCCGCGGGTCGCCACCAAGAGTTACGGGAAAATCTTTCTTCGGAGTCTCCCCGCCTACCGCATCACCCGGGACCGGAGCGAAGTGGAAAGTTTCTTTCAAGAAGGAGTGAATTGAAATGTTTCAGGTATCGGTGGAAGAATCCTTTTCAGCCGGGCATGCCCTGCGCGGTTATCACGGAAAATGTGAGAACGTTCACGGGCACAACTATAAGGTGCGGATCAGGCTCCAGGGACTGTCGCTGAACTCCATCGGACTGCTCTACGATTTCAAGGAGATCAAGGAGTCCATCCAGGCTGTTATCCGGCTGTTGGATCACCAGTTCATGAACGAGGTTCCCCCCTTCGATGAGATCAATCCTTCGGCGGAAAATATCGCCAAATATTTTTACGACCAGATCAATCCGGTCGTCGCCGAGGCCAAGTCCGCTCACCCGGAAACCCACAATCCACATCCGGCCCCCTGCCACGTGCAGGAAGTTACCGTTTGGGAAACCGACACCACCACCGCCACCTATCTGGGTCCGCACACCTAGGACCCGTTCCCGCCATGCCGGGACGGCCCGGAACCCTCATGCAGATCACGGAAATCTTCCGCTCCATACAGGGAGAATCAACCTTCGCGGGACTCCCCTGCATCTTCGTCCGGCTCACGGGCTGCAACCTGCGCTGCACGTGGTGCGATACCGAGTACTCCTTCACCGGAGGGAGGAAGATGACACTGGAGGAAGTCCTGCAATCTGTCGCCCAGCTGAGCGATGCGGATGACTCTGCGGACGAATCCGATGACTCCAATGCCCGGCGCGTGAATCTGGTGGAGATCACCGGGGGCGAACCATTGCTGCAGCCGGAGGTCTATCCGCTGATGGAGCAACTGCTGGAGCGCAGCTACCGGGTGCTGCTAGAGACCAGCGGGGAGCGGTCTGTCGGCCAGGTCCCCGAGCCTGTCGTCCGCATCATCGATGTCAAGTGTCCGGGGAGCGGGGAAGGCGAAACGTTTTGCATGGAAAATCTGAATCTATTATCCGGCCGGGACCAGTTGAAGTTTGTCCTGGCCAGCCGCGCCGACTACGAGTGGGCCAGGGATTTCCTCCATGAGCATGATTTGGCCCGGAAGGCAGGAGCGGTCATTTTTTCACCAGTTTTCAGCCAGATGGAATCCCGTCCCTTGGCCGAATGGATACTGGAAGACGGCCTGGATGTGCGTCTGGGCTTGCAACTTCACAAGATGATCTGGCATCCAGATATGCAAGGGGTTTGAACTATATGACGGAATTCGCGCCAACCCGGCCGGTCAACTCACAACCGCCAGCCGTCGTGCTGATGAGCGGCGGGATGGACAGTTGCGTTACCGCCGCAATGGCTTGCGCGGAGAACCGGGTGGCCGCTCTGCATTGCTCCTATGGGCAGCGTACCGAAGCCCGGGAGCGGCAGGCTTTTGAGCGGATTGCCGACTATCTGGGGATCGAGACGCGGCTGGTCGTCGATCAGTCTTATCTCGGCCGTATGGGCGGCTCGGCACTCACCGATCGAGCCATCGGGTTGCGAGAAGCGGATCTCGAATCCACCGAGATTCCGGCCAGCTATGTCCCGTTTCGCAATGCCCATTTTCTGGCTGCCGCCATCTCCTGGGCCGAGGTGCTCGGGGCGCCCCGTATTTATATTGGCGCGGTGGAACCGGACAGTTCCGGTTATCCGGATTGCAGGCCGGAATATTACCGCATCTTCAATGAATTGATCCGTGCGGGAACCCGGCCGGAGACGAGGGTGGAGATCATCACTCCCCTGATCCAGTTTTCCAAGGAGGAGATCGTCCGAAAAGGGATTGCGTTGCAGGCGCCAATTCATTTAAGCTGGTCTTGCTATCGAAGCAGTGATGCCGCATGCGGCACGTGTGATAGTTGTGCGCTGCGGTTGTGTGCGTTTGAGCAGGCCGGTGTCCAGGATCCGATTCGCTACGAAGCCGTGGCGGCCCGGACGCTCGAACCATAAGTTTTGCCACCCCCGGGCAACTGACCCGCGGGCTGGTATGCAGTTCCCCCGGGAACCGTCCGAGTATGCGTTGAGTACACTGGAAATTTTTAGCTAAGCCCACACCGCACTCGGGGGGCGGAGGGAAATGGGAGAGGAAATCATGACAAGAAAAATTGTGGCGTTCACTCTGTTTTTTGCGATGGTCATTCTGGCAGTTCCGTCGGCGGAGGCGCAGTTCGGCCGTCTGACCGGTGAAGTGGTGGGGGAGGATGGTACGCCGTGGGTGGAAGGCCTCGTTTCCATCGACAGGGAAGACATCCGTGGCCACTACGAGGTAAAAACGGATAAAAATGGACGATTCTTCCATGCCGGACTTCCCCTGGGCCGGTACGCCATAAGCGTGATGGATAACGGCAAAAAACTGTTTACACAGGGCAACATCCAGATCAGCATGAGCACCCCGGCGAACGTGCCCATCAACCTTCGCGAAGAAAGGGCTCGTACCGAAGCCGCCGCGGCCGGGATGCAGGTTGTGGAAGATGAATCAGGAAGGTTGAGTGAGGAGCAGATGGCTGCGCTGGAAGAGGCCGCCCGCGAACGGGAGGAAGCCATCCAGAAAAGTCAGGAATTGAGGTCGAAGTTCGCCGAAGCGATGGAGGCCATGAAGTCCAAGGACTACGACACAGCCATTCCAGCCTTTCAGGCCGCCGCCGAGGTCGACCCCACCCAGCATGTGATCTACGCGCAGTTGGGTGAAGCTTATAGCGGCAAAGCCGCCGCCACGCGCGACGCTGCGGAGAAGGAAACGTTCTTCAATCAGTCGATCGATTCCTACAAGAAGTCCATCGAACTGAAACCGGACGATGCTTCCTACCACAATAATTTCGGTCTGGCTCTGGCCAAGATCGGCAAGACCGATGAAGCGCAGGTGGAGTTAAGGAAGGCCGGCGAGCTCGATCCATTGAACGGCGGACAGTATTTCTTCAACCTCGGCGCTGTGCTCGTGAATCAGGGAAATATGGAAGCCGCCACGGATGCCTTCCGGCAGGCCACGGTCACGGACCCCGATTTCGCCGAAGCATTCTACCAGTTGGGTGTAACCCTGATCGGCATGGCTACGGTGGACCCGGATACAGGCGCGATGGTTCCGCCGGAAGGAACGCAGGAAGCTTTTGGGAAATACCTGGAGATCTCCCCCGGCGGCCCGAATGCACCCGCGGCACAGAGCCTGCTGGATACCCTTTCCGGCTCAGTGCAAACGAGCCTCGAAGCCCAGTAGAGACTTCGCATTTCGCCGCTTTCTTGTGACCCGATGACCTCACGAAAAAGCCTCCCTGCAAGACCGGGGAGGCTTTTTCCATTTACACCAGGAGCCCGCCACAGCTTATGTGGTCAGCCTTCGCCGGCGAGGGTGCCATTGCCGGATTTCGGCGGTCCCGCCAGCTCGGAAACTCTGCGAATCCCCGCCTGTATACAATGGTTTTCCAGTTCATGAATGATCCGCAGCGTTGCCAGCGGATCGTAGAAATTTGCCGTCCCCACCTGCACCGCCACGGCGCCGGCGCCCAGGAAAGCCGCCGCATCGGCGCCACAGATGATTCCACCAATCCCGATCACCGGGATGGCAACCTCCTGCGCCACTTGCTCCACCAGACGCAGCGCCCTGGCGTGAATCACCGGCCCGGACAATCCGCCACCTCCATGGGACAGGCCGGTCTGCCCCCCGCCTGCTTCTGACTGCATCCCCGTAAAAGTGTTCACCAGACTGAGGGCATCGGCTCCAGCTTGTGCCGCCGCGAGGGCAATCGGGCCAATCTCGGGAACGTTCGGAGTCAGCTTTACAAGCAGGGGTCTTTGGCAAACTTTCCGGACAGAGGCCACAACCTGTTGAATCAACTCGGGATCACTGCCGAATATCATCCCCCCCCTGGCCGTATTGGGACAAGACAGGTTCAGTTCATATCCGGCCAGCCCGCCGGCGGCTTCCAGCTTGCGCACAACCTCGGAGTAATCTTCGGTCTCCTCCCCGAATACGTTAGCGAACACGGCCGTGTCCAGGCGGGCAAGCTTCGGCAGCTTTTCTTCTATAAACTCTTCCACACCAACATTTTGCAGACCAATCTCATTCAGCATTCCCGACCGGGTAACCAGCATGCGAGGAGGTGGGTTGCCGGGCATAGGTTGGATGGAGAGGCCTTTGGTAACAAAGCCGCCGAGCTGGCTCAGATCCATAAGTGGTTTCCACTCAATGCCATAGCCAAATGTGCCGCTGGCGGCGAGCACTGGATTTCTGAGCTTCAACCCAGCGAACGCCACGGTCATGTCCGGCTTACCGCTCACAATCTATTCTCCTGAAATGAGTTAATCATTCTCCCTGAACCTTTCTGAACCAGACGATGGTGGCGCCCCAACTGCCCGCATCCATGGGAGCATCTTCGTAATTGGAAATGAAGTCCTTACGGCTCAATATGGTACGGACCATCTCCCGCTGCACGCCGATGCCTTTTCCGTGGATGATCCGGACGGTGGTGAATCCTTGCGCCCGCGCCTCGTCGAGATAGGTTTCGACAATGTCTTTAACTTCTTTAGGTGCAAAGTGATGCAGGTCCAGCACGTCGGTGATTTCTAGCTTCACCGGCCCGGTCTCCTGCGGGGAGCAGCAGGTGGGTTCGAGCGATTCGACTCGGCGGCGCGGACGGGCCGGCTGACCGGGGCCGCCCTGCAGAGAGCTCTTAAGTGATTTCCAGAGAGACATTTACCGGCTCCGTGGAAAGATCAATTCTGGTCGCGATTCGCCTCGCCGTCTTCCTCGCCATCCTCGTCATCCTACTCACCTGCTACTCACCGGAAACGTTGCCGGGGTCCTCGCTGGGAGGAACATGGGGCGGAGCATCGGACGGACCAGGGGAACAAACCGCACCGGAGTGATCTCGCGCTTCTCGATTCTATCGGAATCCTCGAATTTAGCGAAGTACATCAAATACTGCGTCTCCCCCCTGCTCTCTGGCCGGAATGGAAACGCCGGAATGGAAACGATGGACCGGACTGATCGAATCGGACGAAAAAAATGGTGATGAGAGATGGCGGAAGGATGGGCGGGGGGTGAAGCTGAATCCCAAATCAGATGCCTGTTAGAGATCGTTTTTTCTGCGCCGGGGACTGCGTACCGATGACTTTGTTTTCGGCGAGTAGATCCAGCGGTCGGTCTCGACATGCTCGACCGAGGAAGACCACTGCCAGGGCTCGAAGTACTCGAAGCAGCAATGGAAGAGGCCCGGAATCGTGGGATGGGCGACGCGGACCAGGGAGATGGTGGGCAGCAATATGTCGCTGGCCTCATCGTTCGGCTGGAGATCGCTCTGTTCTGGATCGGGATTGGCCTCTGGAATCATATGTCCTCATCTATGAAGTTCGGAGACTATCTACTATTACTTTAGAGGGTCCGCGCTAATCCTGCAAGTAATTTCAACGTTGTGCAGATGGCGATTCGGAATGGTGTTCAAGCAAGTTTCCCTCCATAGGTGAGATGAAGAGCAATCGCAAGCGCCAGAATACCAGCAGTGAAGCTAGCCAGTTGGGTGTAGAAAAGGCCCCACGTTAGACTGCCCAGCCACTTCAATTCATCTTTAGACGGGGCATTTGGTTTTTCCCCGGCGCGCTGGGCCGTGCCGCGAAAATCCCACAACCGGTTTAAGGAGCAATAGAGGCCACAAACCGCCGATACTGCAAGCGCAACCAGCGAAAAAATCATGGCACACTTCGCAGATGATCCAGGTGAAAAGTCATGGTTCTTCAACAGGAAGAACCAGTATCCGAGCGCGGCAATGGTCAACGTGAGTATGAGATTCAGCGTGTAACCGAATTGGTCGATCGTGATCTTTTGCCATCGCTGAAATCTGTCATCTTTGGGTTTACAGTTGGCGTTGTTTTTGGCTTCGTTTTCGGTCTTGCCCGTGGGTTGGTTGTTGGCAGTCACGATTGTGATTTGGATAGTACCATACAGATGGATTCGAGAAAGCTGAAAGGTCACGCGTTCTTTTCAGCCATGAACTGTGTTTGGAAAAGCCCGCAGAGCGGCGGACCAAGAGGGGACCGCAAGGGGGCAATGACTCCCGCTGGTCAGGGGAGATCTTCGTAGGTAATGGAATGAATTGCCGGGCTAAAGTAGGTGATCCGGTCCATCTCCTCCAACGGCTCGACGATTCCGAGCGAATGCAGCCTCCTGAGATCGGAGCGGGCCGTGGGATAGGTAACTCCGAAATGCTTCTTATACCTGCTCACCGTGATGACAGGCCGCTCGAAAAGGCTGTCCACCAGACCGGCCAGCCGTACACTGCCGCCGCGAATGCCATGCACGCGCTGGTGGAAGTCGCTGTGGATTTCCAGTAACCGGTCGCAGCGCTTCTCTGTATCGACCGCCTGCTCGATGACGCCTTCGAGGCAGAACTGAATCCATGGCTCCCACCCGCCGTGCGTGCTGACGCCCTTCAGCAGGTCCATATAATCGTTCTTTCGTTTCTCGAAGAAGGCGCTCATATAGAGCCATTGACTGGACAGTCCGCACCACTCAGCGATCATGATCGAGAGCAGCAGTCTCCCGACGCGTCCGTTTCCGTCACGGAATGGATGAATGGCCTCAAATTGATAGTGCACCAGAAAGGATCTCACCAGAGGGTCGAAGCCGTCGCTGGCATGCAAATATGTTTCAAAGGCGTCGAGAGTTTCCATCAGATATTCCGGCGGAGGCGGCACGAACCGGGCCGGACGTCCGATCTGATTTTGGATCGTGCGGAACTCTCCAGGCTGCTGGTTCAAACCTCGCACTCCACGCATCAGAACACTGTGGAGTTCACGGAGCAGACGCAGCGAGAGTGAGAGGCTGTTCGTACCCTCCAGCCGGAGCCCTAGAGCCTTTCGATAATTGAACACCTCACGGAAGGCATTGACCGGGTCGGATGGCGAGATGGGATGGCGCGGATCGGCATCAAAGAGAGCTTGCCGCTGCGGATCGGTGATCGTGCCCTCGAGCCGCGAGGATAATTGCGCCTCACGACCTTGAAGTGGCTTGAGAAGTATGCCCGGATTCGGCAGATGCTTTCCTGTGCCATCGAGACTCGACAGTCGGCTTCGCGCCTCGACGACAAGGGGCCATAACCGCTCCGGCCAGCTCCAGTCGGGCGGAAGAGGGCCGGGAACGAAGGCAACCTCCATATCGGGTGGTCCGTGGGGAACCGGGACCAATCTGCCGGACATGGCATCGGTAAACTCATTCCTGTCAATATATTTTACTGTAAGCTCTGCTGTTAAAATAAATAAGAATATATTTTAATAAAAAATTAACATTAAGCCGAATTTTATTGGCGGGGAGGGGTTGATCGGATTGCTGGGAAACCAGGTGAGGGTGGGAGAAGCCCGGCGGGGCTGGTACTTGCCGGGCGGCGGATTAGGCTTCCAGAGTAAATTTTATTAAAATACGGGTATCTTTTGAGGTCGCATTTTGCGATCTAACAGGGTGCAAGGGTTTCCATCGAAACATGGAAAGGGGAAATTGAATGCGGGAACGGAACCGGTCCACTGGATGGATGACGGCGGGAATGACAGGATTATTGCTGGCGGCGGCGATGGGTCTGCTGCTGAGCGGACTGAGCGAAGATGCCGGGTTGCGCCGGGCGGCGGACGCAGCGAGCAGGCATGCGGCCGGACAGACAATAACGGTGTCGAGCGAAACGCTGACGGCTATGTGCGAGTGGATGCCGGCGTCGTCTACTGGAGAGTCGAGCTTTGCGGTGAACAGCGAGATGATCCTGGCGTCGAACAGCGCGAGCAGAATGGCGGCGCGGCGGCAGGAAGGCTCCGGGCCGGTGAGTGGCGCGGAGCTGAGCGAGGAAGCCGACATGGTGCCGGTCCGCATCATCCGCGATACGTATCCGACCTACAGCGCGATTGCGGTGGACTACCAGACCGACGAAGTCTACATGCAGGATGAGAACCTGTTCGGCTACCGGGTCTTCGGGCGGCTGGACAACACGCCGGCGCAGGCCGCCTTTACCGAGCCGAGAAGGATCGTTCAGGGGCTGAGCACGGGCCTCGAGTTCAACTGCGGACTCTACATCGACCCGAAGACCGGCGACGTCTACTCGGTGAACAACGATACGCAGGACACCATGGTGATCTTCGCGCGCGAGGCGGAAGGCAACGTGCCGCCGAAGCGAAAGCTTTCCACGCCGCACGGGACGTTTGGCATCGCCGTGGACGAGGTGGAAGAGGAACTCTATCTGACGGTGGAGCACCAGAACTCCGTTGTGGTCTTCGAAAAGTACGCCGAGGGGGATACTCCGTTCCATCGCGAGCTGCGCGGCGAGAAGACCATGCTGGCCGACCCGCATGGCATCACGATTGACGTCAGGAACCAGCGGATGTACGTGGGGAACCACGGCAACCGAACGTTCCGCGAACCGGGAAGGGGTGAGTTTCTGCCGCCGAGCATTTTGGTCTTCCCGCTGAAGGCCGAGGGCAACATCGCGCCGCTGCAGACGATCGCGGGCGACAAGACGGAGCTGAACTGGCCCGCAGCGATGGCGATCGACGAAGAAGCAGGCGAGATCTACGTGGCGAACGACGCGGGCGACTCCCTGCTGGTCTTCAAGACGACCGACAACGGGAACGTGGCGCCGACGCGGAAGATCACGGGATCGCGGACGCAGATCAAAAATCCGACCGGCGTAGTGGTGGACAAGAAAAACAATGAAGTGTGGCTGTCAAACATGGGCAACCACCGCGCGACCGTCTTCCCGCTGAAGGCGACCGGGAACGTGGCGCCGAAACGGGTGATCCGCAGCGCCCCGAACGACAAGCTGGCCATGGCGATTGGCAACCCGGGCGCGGTGGGCTTTGACACGAAGCGCGAGGAAGTGCTGATCCCCAACTGAGTGGCCCATCCGCAGATCGCGGTATTCGCCAGGCTGGCGGAAGAAGATGCAACACCGACGCGGTTGATCGCCGGACAGAAAACCAAACTCGCCCGGACCATGCACGACATCCGGTATGACCCGGTAAACGACGAGTTCTGGGTAGGCAATCCCTTCGCGGGAGCGCTGATGGCTTACCGGGGCGGCGCGGACGGCGAGGAAGCTCCAATCCGCATTATCCAGGGACCCGACACGATGCTGCAGGGGCCGGACCGTCTGGAAGTGGACTACTTGAACGACGAGCTGATCGTTCCGGAACACGGCAACACGATCCTGGTGTTCCCGAGCCGCGAGGGCGGAAACGTGAAGCCGATCCGCGTAATCCAGGGACCGAAGACGCAGCTCAAGAGCGTGCGTTCCACGGGAGTGGACATGGTGCGGAACCTGATCGTGGCCGGCACGCAACACCGCACGCCGGAGGGAGAGCAACTGGGCATCCTGCTGGTCTACGACCGGACGGCGGACGGGGATGTGGCGCCGCTGCGGCTGATCGAGGGAGAGAAAACCGAGATCGTGCGCATCACGCAACTGCGGGTCTACTCGCCGCGCGGGTGGATCCTGGCGGCGCAGTCCGGCACGCACGAGGCCCTACATCCGGAAGATGCGTTCGTCGGCGTCTGGCACATCGATGACGAAGGGAACGTCCCGCCGCGGTACCGGATCCGGGGTCCGAAGACGACGCTGATCAAGCCGCGCGGCATCGTGCTGGATGTCAAAAACAAGGAAGTGATCATCTCGGATATGTCGCAGAACGCGATCTTCACCTATTACTTCCCCGAGTTGTTCTAACCGGATCGAAGCCGGGTGCGGACAGAACGTCTGTGCCCGGCACTTACCCTTTCCCCATCACTCCTGCGGCCGTTTCGGCAACCATTCGAAAATGGGTCAGATTGCCGCGGAGTCATCCATCCATAGGGAAGATGGCGCTCCTGCCGAGGGTTCCTCCGTCCGGAGAGGGGCTGCGTAGGCACGATCATGAGCGAAGGCGGATGGTTGCAGGGAAATTGATCCCCCTGGTGGTCCTCTGTTGTGCAAAGCAGCACGGGCAGCGTGAGATTCGGCAGGCAGATCGAATCGAATTGGTTGCAGGTTACCTGGCCGGGACAGTAGAATAACCCCATGGCAGAAATTCACAGGAAAGACCCACGTGGAAGCGACAAACTTTCTCAGAACATTCAGGAGAACTTCCTGAACACGGTGCGCAAGGAACGGGCGCTGGTAACGGTGTTCCTGATGGGCGGCGCGAAGCTGACCGGAAAGATCAAGAGCTTTGACAAATACTCGGTTCTGCTGGACTCCAATCATTCGGAACAGCTGATCTTCAAGCACGCCATTGCGTCCGTGGTACCGGCCCGCGGCTCTCTCGGGCGCTCGTCTGCCGCCCCGGCCCCGGCAACGGTCTCGTCATCCAGCCCGGGATCAGCACCGTCATCAGGCCCGGCGTCGCCACCGGCAACGGCTCCGGAGGACTAACCACCATCACCACTCCAGATCCAGAACGCGCCGTTCTGGCCGGTCTCCGGCTGAAGAGTCCCTCCGGCAGCCGGGTAGCGCCTCCACTTGAGGTGGATGAATCTCATCCGGATGAGTCTCGCCCGGACGAATCGCTGGAAGAGCTGTCCGAGCTGACACGCAGCGCGGGCGCGGTCGTCTGCGCCACCATCGTTCAGGCCCGCAGCCGTCCAGACCCGGCCACCCTGGTGGGGCGCGGCAAGCTGGAAGAGATCCGCCAGAGGATCGTCGAGACGCAGGCCAACCTGCTCATATTCGATTTCAATCTCTCACCCACGCAACAAAGAAATATCGAGGCGGCGGCCGACTGCCGCGTGGTGGACCGCACGCAGCTGATTCTGGATATCTTCGCCCGCCATGCCCGCACCCGGGAAGGCCAGCTGCAGGTGGAACTGGCGCAACTGAACTACCTGCTGCCGCGGCTCACCGGACGCGGCGTGGAGATGTCGCGCCTCGGCGGCGGCATCGGGACCCGGGGACCCGGCGAAACCCAGCTCGAGGTGGACCGCCGCAGGATCCGGCTCCGCATCCGGACACTCACCGGGTCGCTGGAGACGGTGCGCGACCAGCGGCTGCGGCGGCGGTCGCGGCGATTCAGCATACCGATGGCGACGGTGGCGCTGGTGGGCTACACGAATGCCGGAAAGTCCACGTTGTTCAACCGGCTGACGCGGGCCGGGGTGATCGAGTCCTCGCAGATGTTCGCCACACTGGACCCGACGGGCCGGCTGCTGGAGCTGCCTTCGCGGCGGCGCGTGCTGCTCTCTGACACGGTGGGATTCATCCGCGACCTGCCGCTGCCGCTGATCAAGGCGTTCCGGGCGACACTAGAGGAGGTCCGGGAGGCACAGGTGCTGCTGCTGGTCTCCGACTGCACCTCACCCGCGCAGACGATGCAGGAACAGGAAGTGAGAAAAGTTCTCACCGAGCTGGCCGCGGGCGACAAGCCGGTAATTCCAGTTGCAAACAAAACCGATCAGGTCCGCCCGGAACAGGCACAGGCGCTGCTGGCCGGAAGCGACCGCATCATGATTTCGGCTAAGACCGGCGAGGGTATCCCGGATCTGCTGGCGGAGATCGACCGGAAGCTCACGCTCGATCCCATCGAGCGGGTGTGGCTCCATTTCGGGCCCAATGATGGAAAGCATCTGTCTCTGGTCTACGACACCGGGAGGGTGCTGGTGAGAGAAGATACGCCCGAAGGAGTCCGGGTGGAAGCCGAACTTCCGCAATCGTTGGTTCGCCGCCTGCAAAATTTTCTCTCAAACTCCAACAAAGAAGCAGAACCGGAGAATCAGGCGACGGCCATCGTGGATGATGCAACCTGAAAATACTCAAAAATATAGCGGGAAATCGGGAAGCAGCAGGCGAGGAAGTCCCGGTTTGGGAACAGTCCATGAACAGTCCATGAATACTGGCTTTGGGGTGGTTTCCTGCTGCAGAAGTGTGCAAAAGTGATATATCGTTTGACAAAACCGGAAAACCATTTCCAGCGGAGATTTCGTGCCACATTATCAAGAAAAAAGTAAATATCTTATTTTTAATCAGTCAGTTAGAATAAAGTCATTGATTCCAGGACTCGGCGATACAATAGGGGCTACCCGCCAGCGACGAGCCCCTGCCGGAAAAATTTCCACAGAAATTTCCACACGCCCATTTTGTTGATTCCGGCATGCGATCCAGTTGTTTTCTTTCCCAATAAGGGATTCGGGCAACATCGCCGGGCAGACCGGGTGGAGTGGCCTATGGAATGGAGGGTGGAATGAAGAGTCGGGGAATCGATTCCGGGCGCCAAACATCCAAGTAAGCTGAACATCCTGGCAAACCAATCATCAACCGGGCAGGCGAGGCGTCCGTCGGACCGCCATCCCGCACCCGGAACCGGCCGGGACCGACCAAATCCGAAAGGAAGGGCGCACCATGCTGACGAAGCGGGCCGGCAACGAACGCGGACATACCGAGATCGGGTGGCTGGACAGCTACCACAGCTTCTCGTTCGACCGTTACCACGACCCAAGATTCATGAACTTCCGTTCGCTGCGGGTTCTCAACGAGGACTGGGTCTCCCCGGGCGCCGGGTTCCCGACACATCCGCACCGCGACATGGAGATCATTACCTATGTCCTGGAGGGCTCGCTGCACCACAGCGACAGCATGGGCAACGGTTCCCCGATCCGGCCCGGCGAGGTGCAGCGAATGAGCGCGGGAACCGGCGTAACGCACAGCGAGTTCAACGGCTCCAAACAGGACGGCGTGCATCTGTTGCAGATCTGGCTGATGCCGGAACGCACGGGACTGGAACCCGGATATGAACAGAAAAATTTCAGCGGCAAGCTCAAGGAACAAGGGTGGACCCTGGTGGGCTCCCGCGACGCCCGCGAGGATTCGGTCCGGATCCATCAGGACGTGGATCTGTATGCCGCGCGGCTCCGAGCCGACGAAACGGCCGGGCACCGGTTTGACGGCGGGCGCCATGGGTGGCTGCAGGTGGCTCGCGGAGTGGTGGAGGCCGGCCAGCGGTTCGTGGCCGGGGATGCGGCGATGATCAGCCAGGAGCGGGAAATCACGGTTCAGGCGGAGGAAGAGGCCGAGGCGCTGTTGTTTGATCTGGCCTGATGACGGATGGGGCCGGGTGATCTCGGCGCTATCCAGTAAAGTCTACAAGGCGCGGCTGCTGGTCAGCCACGTCCGGTTGCAACCGAATCCCCCCGCGCATCCTTTCGTTCGTCCGCCGCTCATCCGCCCGTTTATCCGCCGCGGGCGCTATAATCAAATCCTATAATCAATCCAATGCAGAGCGATCCCCGGCGAATCATGTCGAATCATAGGGACGAACCGGCGGCGGTTCAGCAGGACGGGCGCAGATGATCAAGACGGTACTATTCGACCTGGGAGACGTCATCATCGCGGTGGACTTCACCCGGTGTCATCGGGCAATGGTGGAGGCAGGCTGCCCCGTGCCGGCGGCGGAGGTTCAGGAGCGGATCGCGGGAAGCGGACTGGTGAGCCGGTTCGAGGAAGGTCAGATAGGCGCGGAGGATTTTGTCCGCGAGACGGCCCGGATTCTGGACATGCGGATGAGTCATCAGCAGTTCTGCGAACTGTGGTCGATGATCTTTCTGCCCGAGACCCTGGTGCCGGAGACGATGCTCCGGGGCCTGCGGGAGCGGCACCGGATGCTGCTGCTGTCCAATACGAATGAGATTCACTTCACCCTGGTGAAGGATCGCTATCCGCACCTGCGGCACTTTGACGGGTTCGTATTGTCCTACGAAGTAGGCGCCATGAAGCCGAAGCCGGCCATCTACCGGGAAGCGATCCGGCGCGCCATCTGCGAGGCGGGCGAATGTCTGTTTATCGACGACAGGGAGGAGAACGTGGAGGCGGCGAGGCGCGAAGGGATGGACGCGGTTCTGTTTACTTCGCTCGCGCAACTGGAGGAGGATCTGCGTGCGCGGCGGATGGAATGGTGATGGCCGGAACTGGCTGGTGGCGCGGCCGGTTGACAGCGCGGAAGCCGGGAGCTATATTGGGTGAAAGATTTGTACTATTTGATATCCTCCCGCAGTATGATCCCCCTGGAAGTCGTAAGCGAAGTGACCCAGAGTATCGGCCTAGCGAATTGGCCGGATAGCCAGATGCAAGGAGGAATGAATCCATGCCGGATGCAATGCTGGATTGCCTAGTCTGCGGAACAAGTACGCGGCGCGCGGTGGAGCAGCACGTTCTGGAGGATGCGGGAAAGGCGGGCGCGGCTGGACTCTTCTGTCCCACCTGCAATCGAAACACATACTGGGTGGCGCGACATTCAGGCGGGGAGGCCAGCCCGGATGCCAGTGGCGATGCCGCCGGTCAAGCGGTGGCCGAATCCGGCGCCGCACCGGGGGCAGGAAAACCATCGGCCAGCGACCCGGAACACGCGGACCCGTATCACAGCTACCGGGCCGAACGAAGAATGGGGCTGGACCGCCGTTCGCGGGGACGCAGAATCGAGCGCCGGGTTTGTTTGCGGATGCCGGTCCGGCTGCAGGTGAACGCGCCGGGCAGCGAGTTCGAGGAGACCGCCGTGACGGAAAACATCTGCAAGAACGGCATCTATTTCCTGACCGAGAATCCTTACAACCGGGGATGGACGGCCGCCGTGGCATTGAACTACGATGCGGGAGATCCAGCCAGGGCCAGCAAACAGGAGGCGACCGTCGTCCGGGTGGACCTGCAATCAGGCTCCCGGCTGCGCGGCGTCGCCATGCAGCTACACTAAACTCTCCCCGGTTTTTCCTTCCCAACAAGTCCGGGCCAGCTCAGCCGAAATGGTCCGGGCTTACCGGAGTAGGCCGGCCCAGTTCGGTCGAGTGTCTCCAGAGCGCCCCCGCCTGATCTCCCCCCTCATAACGCCTTAATCCACCGGCTTCATCCATCGAATGCAGGCAGTCAGGGAACGCTGCATCCCGGCGGCGGTCGCGTGGTGGCGGCGGCCATGTCCGGGCAGGACCCATTCAAAGCGGCGGGAACGAAGACGTTCCATCGACTCGATCTGCTCCGGCCAGCTATACCAGCAGTGGCGCCGGGAGGCCGCGAGGCGGCGCCGGACCGGCGAGTACCAGAGATGATCGCCGGAAAACAGATAGCGGTCGCGGTACAACAGCACCTGGTGGCCCCGGGTATGGCCCGGCGTGGGGATCAGAAGCAGTTCGGAGTCCAGGCTGACGGGCTCGTCCCCGGTGGGCTGATGCTCGATATCCGCGATTCCGGAGCGGATTTCCCGCTGGTGCAGGACGCGTTCGCAGCCGAAGTGGCGGCGGAACCGGGCGTGGTCGGCGATGTCATCGATGTGGGAAAGGATCATCCAGCGAACTCCGCCCAGCTCCTCCAGCCGCCGCACGAGCGGGCCGGTGAATCGAGGGCTGTCCATGAGGACGTTGCCCCCCTCGCGCCGGATCAGATAACTGGAGGCGCCGAAGGAGTTGCGGGAAGAATACCCGCAGAAGAAGACGTTCTCGTCGACGGGGAGCGGGAAGCTGGCAATCGCCGCTTTCAGCTCCGGGCGATGGAGCGTGCCGATGGAGCCGACCGGACAGGTGAGCAAAGCCTGCAGGGCGCTGGTCCGCAGGGCGGCGGTGTCGGGCTGACGGTGCACCGTGGCCTCCCCGCCCGCATCGCGAAAGACCCCCGGGGCAACCTCACGGCACTGGTCGCAACCAATGCATGTATCGTCAACGAAGAATTCTCCCGGCACATTGTGAGGGAGCCGTTTCGAGAGATCCGCCATGCCGGGCCGCCTTCCCAGGGTCGCAATGAATCAACGTATTTGTGTTTCGATCTTACAACCAGTGCAGCAGCGGGACAAGCACGGCCCCCGAATATGGTCCCCGAATCAAGAGAGGAACAGCCGTTTTCCGGGGGTTGCCTCTATCTATGCGGTGAAAGGGGATTTGATTGAAAGCAGGCATCCAGACGCCTACAATCAATGCTATGGAGCGATCTGACGATACCTCACGGTGGCGCGGTAGGCTGCGGAACGGCTTCGGCTGTTTCTGCGCCTTCAGCCTGCTCTGGACCGGGGGCGGGTTGCGGGCGGCGGCCCAGACGGATGCGTCTGTTTCCAGGCCAGCCTACTCCACCTCCCAGGTCATCGAATTCCAACCCGTGGTGGAAACCGCGACGATCGAGATCGAGCAGCCGAACCTGCGATCCATCCATCTGGAGATCGCACGGACCTTCGGCATCGAACTGGTGCTGGATCAGGATTTGCAGGAGGTATCCATCCGGGTTCCCTTCCGGGTGCGGGACGCCACGCTGGCCGAGGCGCTGGAGGTGGCGGCGACGATGACGCGCACGTTCGTGGTGCCGCTCAGCGAGCGCAAGGGCATTGTCGCCCCGGACACGGCGGAAAAACGTGGTCTCCATGAACGTCAGGTGCTGGCGTCGTTTCCCATCAACGTACAGATGACGCCGCAGCAACTGGGTGAGATCAGCACGACTCTGCGCAACATCGTGGACCTGCGGCGGGTCATGCAGGACAGCCGTAACCACTCCATCATCGTGCGGGGACGATCCAAGCAGGTCGCCATCGCGAACGAGTTCATCGAGACGCTGCAACAGCCGGGCGGCGAGGTATTGCTGGAGGTCAGCGCATTCGAGGTCAACTCCAGCCGGGCGCGCGAGATCGGACTGCAGCCACCCCAAGACGTAGTGCTCAGCTATCTGGGCCGGGCGGCGGGACAGACCAACTCCCCCATCCTCGCCTGGGGAGGCGGCCAGACGCTCTATGGATTGACGCTGCCCGGCCTGCTCGCCGTCTTCCGGTCCGACTCGGCACTGGTCCGCTCGCAAACCACAATGCGGTTGCGGGCCACCGACTCCATGGAGGCGAGCCTGTTCGAAGGGGAGCGGTTCCCGGTGCTCAATTCGCAGGTGGATTCCGTCACATCGTTCGAGGACCCCTCATTGAATGCCGACGCATTCTTTCCTCAGGTCCAGTATGAAGACATCGGGTTCAATCTGAAAGTTACTCCCTACCTGCATGCCGGCCGGGAAGTAACCCTGGCTCTGGAGATCACCTCCACCAACGTCATTTCGCTCGACTCCGGCGGCATCCCCACCTTCTCGAACCGGGAGGCCACGACGCAGGTCCGGCTCCGCGACGGGGAGTCCTACCTGATCGGCGGGATGCTCACCCGGCAGGAAGACCGGACGACGAACGGCTGGCCGTGGCTCGGCCGGATTCCTCTGCTGGGCTACCTGTTCTCCACCAGACGCGTTGAGCGGGTGGATACGGAGCTGGTCGTGGCCATCACGCCGCGCATATTGCGGCCGGACCCGGCCGAACATTTCGCCTCACGGACGATCTTCTTCGGCAAAGAGTTGGCCGGATTGCCGGAGGCGGTCATTCCGGAGACGCCGCAGGAAGAGGGCGCATCTTCGCCCGGACAGCCCGGGGCACCCGGACAGCCCGGTGTGCCCGGACAGCCGGGCGTTACGCCGCAACCAGGAATTTTGCCGCAACAGGGGTTTCCACGGCGACCAGGAGTTCCCGGCATCCCGGGGGTTCCCACCGTTCCAGGACAAGTCCAGCCGAGACCGCAGGGGATTCCCGGCCAGCCGGGAGCGAGAACCCCGGGGGCGTTTCCGCTGGGAATCCTACAACCCCGAACCCCGACCCGGCAGCAGTAATCCCCGACCCGGTCCGGCAACACTCCGAATAAATCAGGAGTCAGGCATTTCCTGCCAATCGTTTCTTGCCAAACATTTCCTGAAAATCACTTCCTGATAGACTCGACCCGTGATCTATGGACTGGCAGCCGGTCTGGCGGCACTGGCGCACCTCACCTTTATCGCCTTTATCGTCTTCGGAGCGATTTGGGGGCGGCGGAGCAAGCCCTGGCGAACCCTGCACATCGGCTGCATGATCTACGGCGTCGGGATCGAGGTCTTCCAGTGGATCTGCCCGCTGACCTATGTGGAGAAATACTTCCGCGACCGGGCGGGGGCGGGAGTCTACGAGGAGTCCTTCCTCATTCACTACATCAACCGCCTGATCTACATCGAGCTGCCGCAGTGGCTCCTGATCGTGGCGGCCGTGGCCGTGCTGCTGGCGAATGGCTGGCTGTATTCCCGATGGAGCCGGCGCTCAGACCGGGTGGCGCCGCGTCAGGATGCCGGCCCGGATGCAGGCCATGATGCAGGCCAGGACGCGCCGGCCGGAGGGTAAGCCGCGCAAGGACCCGGCCATTTTTGTTCCGGAAGGATCAGGCATCCATCGACGATTGTCCGGACGGCTGAAACATGCTGATTGTAGCTTCGGGATTACAGAAACCTATTGACTATTTGGCTGAAATCATCAGTGTGAAGTGATATATTAGTTACCGTCCAGATATACTTTGGATGTGAAATAGGCCAATTTCCAACGGCCCTGAAGTTTGATAGCTTACAGATCTATGGTTGGCGCTTGCATCTTGAACGGCAAACGCGTCTGTAACCAGTCCTTCAGGACCGCAGTTTCTCTTAACACGGATTTCCGTCGCTCGATCCGAGCCAGCGGAAAGTATTTTCCTCAGGAGGGATAGTCAAGATGACGCGTTATTTAATGGGTGCGGTGCTTTTAGTCAGTCTGGTGTGCAGCGCGACACAACTCGATGCGCAGGTGGGTGGCAAAATAGGAGGCGTGGTAACCGACTCCACGCAGGCTGTTGTGCCGGGCGCCTCGGTCATCGTTTCGAATTCGCAGACCGGGATCACCCGGCAGACCACAACGGATGCAGAGGGCCGGTACACTTTCAGCGCCTTGTCGCCTGCCCCCTATAACATCTCCGCAACGGTAACCGGATTCAAGACCACAAACCGCGAGGGCGTTACGGTAACCATTGGCGGGGATGTGGTGATCGATTTGATTCTGGAGATCGGCACGGTCGCCGAGCAGGTAACGGTAACCGGCGAGGCCCCGCTCATTGACACGCGGTCGGCCGCGGTCTCCGGCGTGGTAGACGAAAAAACGATCCGCGAAATCCCGCTCAACGGCCGCAGCTTTAGTAACCTGATGGCGCTGGAGCCGGGCGTGATCTATACCCGCGCGGGCCGCGAGACGACCACGGGCGGCACGGGCGAGAAGATGTCGCTGGGCGGCGCACGGCCGCAGCAGATGAGCTTCCTGCTGGACGGCGCGGACATGATGGGCAAGGACGGGACGACGCCGGCCGGCGCTACCGGCAACATGCTGGGTGTGGATACGATTCAGGAATTCCGCGTCTCCACCAGCGCCGTCTCGGCGGAATACGGCCGCAGCGCCGGAGGAGTGGTGAGCGCCATCACGAAATCGGGAACGAATAATTTCCACGGCACCGTCTTCGAGTTTCTCCGGAATGACAATATCGACGCCGCCCGGTGGGAAGACAATCGATCCTCCGGCGGAGAAAAACCGGAGTTCAAGCGCAACCAATTCGGATTCACCGTGGGAGGACCCATTGTAGAGAACAAGACCTTTTTCTTCGGAAGCTATGAGGGACTTCGCGATAGGACCGGCACGACAGCAGCCGGGAGAGTTCCGACCGTCTCGGCGCGCGTGGATGGCAGTGCGGACGGGGTTCCTCAAATCGATGAATCCGTCAGGCCCTACCTGGCGATATTTCCTATTCCCAACGGTCGCGATCTCGGAGGGGGCGTTGCAGAGTATTTCTTCCCGGGCAATCAAACCACCGACCAGGATGACTTTCTGATCAAGGTGGACCACCAGCTTTCCGACACCGATTCGATTAGCGGCAGGCTCTTTTTCGATGACGGCTCCCAAGGATTCTCCACCGCAAATCTGGGATTGGTGGAAAACATCCAGGACTCCCGGATCCAGAGCTACGTCGCCAATTACAAGAAGATCTTTGGCGCCAGCGCGGTCAATGATTTCCGGGGCGTTTATACGCGCACCCGGCTTTCTGTGGATAGTATTCCGGACAGTAGTCTAAATGCTCTGGAATTCATTCCAGGCCGAGGGTTCGGCACCCTGAGAGCGGGCGGAGGAATCAGCAATATCTCCACCGGTGGCACGAACCCGGCCTTCTGGACGCAGAACATCTTCGAGGCCATCAATGATTTTTCTCTGACACAAGGGTCTCACACGCTGAAGATGGGCGGGCTGCTGAAACGGATTCAATTCAATGGATTTTCAGCGGCCAGATTCCGCGGCCAGTATGACTTCACTTCCGTACAGAATTTCCTGACGGCAAATGTCAGACAATTTGAAACGGCGGATGTCTTTGCCAGCACTCGCGGCCTGCGGCAATGGCTCGCTGGTATGTACATTCAAGACGAATGGCGTATAGGTCAACGTCTGACACTGAATCTGGGCGTCCGGTATGAATTCGTTACATCGCCGACCGAGGTGGCCGGACGCATCGCCAATCTGCGCGACCAGTTCGATACAGACGTCATCGTCGGCAATCCGTACTTCAAGAACCCGTCCCTGAAGAATTTCGCCCCCCGGTTCGGTTTTGCCTACGACCCAACGGGAAATGGCGACACATCAGTCCGCGGCGGCTTCGGTGTTTACTACGATCAGCTGACCCAGTTGAACTACCGCGTGGGTGCTTTCCGCGTCCTGCCGTTCCAGAAGCGGTTCGCTGTCCGCTCCACGGCTCTGCCAGAAGGGTTTGATTCGATTCCATTTCCGAACGCCGGCGACTTCTTCCTGAACCAGGGTCAGGTTACTCACGATCCGAGCGTCCAGATCGATCTGGCCAATTTTGAACCGCATCAGCCCTATGCCGTGCAGTACAACCTGACCCTGCAGCGGCAGGTCGGGCAGGACCTCTCGGTCATGGTCGGCTATCTGGGATCGTTCACCCGGAACAACACGAGGAATATCAACTGGAACAACTCGTTCCCGACAGCCATTCTCGACGGGCAAAAATGCTGGTCCGTTCCGGGTTCGCCGTGCGACACCGGAACGCGGCTGGGGCGGCGCAACCCCAATTTCTCCTCCGTTCTCCAGCGCCTGCATGATTCCAACGCCAATTACAATTCCTTGCAGTTCCAGGTCCGCAAACGCTATTCCACAGGTCTGGACTTCAACTTCGTCTACCAGTATTCGAAGACCCTGGACGAGGTCTCCGCGATTGGCGGCAGCACGGATTTCGAGGGCGTTACCAGCTTCATCATGGATCCGGAAGACCGCAGCCGGGACTATGGCCGCTCTTCGTTCGACATCCGGAACTACCTGACGATCAGCGGCACATACGAAATCCCGTCGTATGGCTTGACGGGATTTTCCGATAGGGCCTTCGGTGGATGGAAGCTGAGCAGTCTGTTCAATTACTCCGCTGGCGAACCAGTTACCGTGAACAACCGGTTCGACCGGGCCGGGAACAATACCCGTATCTTCGGATTCCAGGAGAGGCCCAACCTCGCTCCCGGAGCATCCAGCGATCCCACCAGCGGCACGACCGCCGGCTGCTCGTTTGGAGGAAGAACCATCCCGTCAGGCCGGGAGCTCGGAACACCTGAATTCTGGTACGATCCCTGTGCGTTCGAACTGCAGCCCGCGGGCTTGCTTGGCAACCTGGGCCGGAATACAGTGCAGGGACCCGATTCCATCACAATGGATCTCGCCGTTCTGAAGGACATTCCGATCACGGAGGCTCACCACCTGGAGTTCCGCTGGGAGATGTTCAACCTGTTCAACCGGCCGAACTTCGCCGTTCCTGTGAAAGAAATCTTCAGGAACGCATCCAGCTTCAACGCAACCGCCGTCGGTGGCGCCCAAATCACCAGAACCCGGGGCACGGCGCGGCAGATGCAGTTCGCGCTGAAGTACATCTTCTAACCGCTTTCTCAGTGGGCGGGATCATTCCCGCCCCGCATCATCCTTTCTCATCCGGTTCCCTTCGGGCTGAATCAGCTTGGAGGGAGCCGGATCGTTTTTTTCCACGCGCCCACACTCTCGCGCCGGGCTGTCGCAATCTTCGCAGTGTGCCGGAACGGGTAGCCCGCGACCGGACAAAAAACCCCGCACGCAGTCCTCACGCCCCATCAGACGCACCAGACTTCCTATCCTCGCTTCCCTATCCCCGCTTCCTAGCCTCTGGCCACCCATCCTCGGGTCTCCCATCTCCGATCATTCAACCCGCCACAAGTTCGGTTATCATTTCCGTGACGGTTTGCGGCCGTCCCCAGGAACCTGCCCATGAAGAAGGCCTACTCCGATTTTCTGGCTCGTTACCCCGGCTATCTCTCAACCTCCCGGCTGGACGAGTTGCGCGCCACCGAATACCGCAGGCTCGACGAGCAGAATCATGTGTACCTCGATTACACCGGCGGGGGGCTCTACGCCGAGTCGCAATTGAGCGCGCACTTTGAGATGTTGCGCTCGGGCGTGTTCGGCAACCCGCACTCGGCCAATCCCACCTCGACGCTGATGACCGAGCATGTGGAGCGGACGCGCGCGTTCATCCTCCGCTATTTCAACGCCGCGAGCGATTACGTGGTGATCTTCACACTGAACGCCTCCGGAGCGCTGAAGCTGGTGGGTGAGTCCTATCCGTTCGCCTCCGGCGGGAGCTATCTGGCAACGTTCGACAACCACAACTCGGTCAATGGCATTCGCGAGTTCGCCCGCGCGCGCGGCGCGGCGGTGGCTTATGCGCCGCTGACTGTGCCGGACTTGCGGCTCGACAAGGCACAACTGGAGACCCGGCTCAGTGAGGCGGACCCGGCGCGCGACAACCTGTTCGCCTTCCCGGCGCAGTCGAACTTCACCGGCGTGCAGCATCCCCTGGAGCTGGTGGAGCGCGCGCAGAGCAACGACTGGGACGTCCTGCTGGACGCCGCCGCCTTCGTGCCCGCCAGCCGACTGGACCTGACCGCCGTCCGGCCGGAGTTCGTTGCCGTATCGTTCTACAAGATGTTCGGCTACCCCACCGGCGTGGGGGCTCTGCTGGTTCGCCGCGCGGCGCTCGCGAAGCTCCGGCGACCCTGGTTTGCCGGAGGCACGGTGAACTTCGCTTCGGTCCAGGCCCGGGCTCACGTCCTCTCGACTGGCGAGGCCGGCTTCGAAGACGGCACGCTGAATTATCTTTCAATCCCGGCGGTCGAGATCGGCCTGGAGCATATTCTCTCGATCGGGATCGATACGATCCACGCACGGGTCGGCTGCCTGACCGGCTGGCTGCTGGAGCAGTTGTTGGCGCTGAGGCACACGAACGGTCGCGCCTGCGTCCGCATTTACGGCCCTGTGACGACCGAGGCGCGCGGCGGCACGGTTACCTTCAATCTCTACGATCCCGAGGGCCACTTGCTCGACTACCGGCGCATCGAGGAGATGGCCGGGGCCGAGGGCATCTCGCTGCGGACGGGCTGCTTCTGCAACCCCGGCGTGGGCGAGATTGCCGAAGGACTGACGCTCGAAGACATGGAGGCCGGCTACAGCCTGGGCGAGGGAATCAATCTGCAGAGCTTCCTGCGGCTGATGCAGAGCATGGGCAACAATAAGAGCGCTGGTGCGATCCGGGCCTCGGTGGGGCTTGCCACGAATTTCGCCGATGTTTGGCGCTTTCTCGGCTTCCTCGACGGCTTTCGGGACCAGACGCGTCTCGCCATCGGAGAGGTCAGTTTTGACATCGAGTCCTGCCGCATCATCCGCGACGGCAGCTAGACAGTCCCCACCGCCGCTATCTTTCCCTGCGCCAAATGCCTTTGCTCTGCACCTGTTTGCTCCGCCGGTTCTGAGGCATATGCCCATCTTCGCGAAAATTCACTCACGCCGCCTCTGCCGGCGCCTGGCCCGCGCCTGACCAGCAAAGTCCCGAGACTCCTGCGATTCAAATATATCTAATTTATTATCAATAAGATACAATAAATCCCAGCCTTCCCTTCAAGAGCCACTGGCGCCTGCGGCATTTGGTTCTCCACATGCCTGTACCAGTCATAGTAGTAATCATTCGATTGGAGGTATACGGCCATGCTCATGCCGCTATCAATCAGCTGGGTTGGAGTTACGGTTGTAATGATTGGGCTTGCGATCTACCGGGGAGTCCTCGTGATGCATGAAGACGACCAGGTCTTTCTCGACAAGGCGGAGGCGGCGTTTGAAACTGAATCCGCTCAACAGCTGGTAAAGCTGAAAAAGGTCGAACGGGTTCTCAAACTCACTACCGCGCTCTCGGCGGTTCTGTTTGTAGTGGTCGCCGGGCTCTGGTTTTACCAGGGTCTTTACCCATCATAGGGAGAAACTGCGAGGAGGCGCTTAGATCTTTTATCAGTAGCGAGGGGCCGCTGTCGGCGAGCAATGTGAGACAGACGTAGCGTGTCTGAGTCGATCCAGCCGCCGGGGCGGCCCGGATTCATGACCGGACTCAATGGATCCACTTGTTTCCGGGGCTGGGCTCGGTTTGATCTTCCTTAGCTTCATCGGTCTCCCGGTCCTCGTTGGCTTCCTCGTCAGGCTCGTCGATCTCCCATACCTCGGCGGCACGAATCCACTCCCCATTCCGTTTGAAATAGAAGGCTGCGGCCAGCGCGCCGAGGGCGAATCCGATACCGTGCGCCCGGTAGCTGACCCTCGGCTCATAGCTGGTGGGCAGCAGCAGAATCAGGATCACGCCGAAAACCCGCAGAAACCGCTTGCCGAGGCTGAGCGTGCGCTCCACCTCCAGATACATCCAGAGCCAGAAACCCGCCATGCAATAGACCAGTCCGGATGCCCCGACCAGGCTGGTGTGGGGAGGATAGCTGGTCAATGTCAAATAGTTCGTCAGCGCGGCCAGCGCCAGACACAGCACAGGAAAGCCCCAAAAGCCGTAGTAGCCGTGAATCAGATAGGCGAAGACGCCGAGAAAGAGGATGTTGGCCGAGAGATGCAGCAGGTCGGCATGTACGAAGATGGCGGTGAGCAGCCGCCAGTATTCATGAAGTTCGAAGGTGGCCTGTCCAGTGGCGGCGAGGGTGGGCAACAGGGCGGAGCCGTTCAGCCAGGCCGCGACCGACACCGCCGCCACGATGAGAACCGTCAGTCCGGCAACTTGCTTGCTGTTTTTCCGTGGCTTGCGGGAGAGGATGGTCTCCCGAACGCGGCCGGTTGAAGCTGCTTCCATCTGCCCATCTTACCGCAGGTAGTCCCCCAAGCAGTGACCCGCCAGAGATTTTGTACCAACTGATGTGAGAGAGTTTACACCACAATCTGAGGCCGAGAAACCGGTTTCCCGACAGGGCTATAGGCCCCCGGCGCCGGGGGCCTATAGCCGAGCGCCGAGTGGGGTCTTCTGGTGTTGTACTGCTGCCGCCACTGTTCGACCACCACCTGGGCCTCCTTCAATGAGTAGAAGATCTCTCCATTCAGGCATTCATCTCTTAGCTTCCCATTAAAACTTTCGCAGTACCCGTTCTCCCACGGGCTGCCAGGCTCGATATACAAGGGCCCTGTCCCCAAGCTGGTCAGCCAGGTGCGCAATTGCTGCGCCACAAACTCCGGACCGTTATCCGAACGAATGTGCTCCGGGATGCCCCGCCACAGCATGACATCGGACAGAGTCTCGATCAGATTCTGATGATTCAGCCTCCGCTCCACTCGCAGGGCCAGACACTCGCGCGTGTACTCGTCAATCAGCGTCAGGATCTTCAGCAGCCGGCCATCATGCGTTCGCGCACTGACGAAGTCGTAGCTCCAGACTTGATTCGCCCGCTCGGGCCGCAGCCGGATACAACTCCCATCGTTCAGCCACAGCCGCCTCCGGGGATGCTGTTTCTGCGGCACTTTCAATCCCTCTCGCCGCCAGATCTGCTCCACCCGGTCGCGCCCCACCGGCCATCCCGCGTTCTGCAGCAGAGCAGTTATCCTGCGGTAGCCATAACGTCCATACTGCTCGGCTAGCAAAATGACCGCCCGCGTCAGTTCATCCTCATCGGCTCGTGGCGTCGATTGGTATCGTTGCGTTCCTCGCCATTGCCCCAGCAGCCGGCAAGCGTGCCTCTGGCTGATTCCGTACTGACTTTCAGCCCGCTCTACCGCACAACTCCGCCGCTCAGGGCTTAGAAGTTTCCCTCTGCCACGTCCTTTAAGATTTGCTTCTCCAGACTCAACTCCGCCACCAGCCGCTTCAGCCGCGTATTCTCCTTCTCCATCGCCTTCAGCCGCTTGGCTTGCTCCACCTTCAGTCCGCCATATTCTTTCCGCCAACGATAGTACGTTTGCACGGTGATCCCGGCTTCCTTGCACGCTTGCGGTGTCGTCTTCCCGCTTGCCACCGCCACTTCAACCTGTCTTAACACCGTTACGATCTGTTCCGGTTTGTACCTCTGCATCGGCATGTTCAATACCCTCCTCCATGAGATTCTCTCTCACTTCAGCTGGTACTAAAATCCCCGGTCAGGTCAGCAGGGCATAGCCAAGCCCCAGGAATCGGGACACTCACTATGATTCTCGCCCCAACTCTCCTGGCCCGGACTGGCCCTGTCCTGGCCGGGCCGTGGGCAGTTGCGTCCGTCCGCGCCCGCGAGAAAACTCTTCCGCCGGATCACCCGTTATGGGGGGAACCGGTCTGTCACGGGGGGAAAGCGCTTGACATGGCCTTGGCCGACGGCTAATATGGGGTCTGAATATAGATTCGTTCCCCGAATCTTATCGAGAGTGGCTGAGGGACAGGCCCGGTGAAGCCACGACAACCGTTTGCAAACTGAGACATACTGCAGGCGGTGCCAATTCCTGCCCATGTGTTGTGGGGGTAGATGAGATGGGGGAGGCGTTGGTTTCTTTGACACCTCTTCCTTTATTGGAAGAGGTTTTTGTTTTTCTGGAGGCTGCCTTGTCCTACGTAACGGCGTTACGGTGTCGAGAGTGCGGGACCGAATATCCGGTTGCACCCCGTGTGGTCTGCGACTGCATCGCCCCGCTGGAGATCCATTACGATGTGGAGGGCTGGAAAAAGACTGTAACGCGCGAGAAGATCGCGAGCCGGCCGCCCACCCTGTGGCGCTACCGCGAATTTCTGCCGCTTGACAAGGAACCCACCACCAGCCTGTCTTCTGGTTTCACTCCCCTGGTCCCCGCGCCGCGTCTCGCTCAAGCGCTCGGAATCAGGAAACTGTGGATCAAGAACGATTCGGTCAACTGTCCCACGCTCTCCTTCAAGGACCGCGTCGTGGCCGTGGCCATCAACAAGGCCATCGAATTCGGCTTCAAGACCGTCGCCTGCGCCTCCACGGGCAATCTGGCCAACGCCGTTGCCGCGCACGCCGCAGCGGCTGGTCTGGAATCCTATGTCTTCATCCCCGATGACCTGGAGGATGCCAAAGTCCTCGGCTCGGCCGTATACGGCACGCATCTGGTCAAGGTCCAGGGGAACTATGACCAGGTGAACCGGCTCTGCTCGCAGATCGCCGGGGAGCACGGCTGGGGCTTCGTCAACGTGAACCTGCGGGCGTTCTATGGCGAGGGCTCGAAGACCATCGCCTATGAGATCGCCGAGCAGCTCGGCTGGCGTCTGCCGCAGGCCGTCGTGATCCCTATCGCCGGCGGCTCGCTAATCACCCGGGTCGGAAAGGCCTTTCAGGAGTTCGCAGAGGTGGGCTTGGTGGAGCCGGCGCCTTTCCGTCTGATCGGTGCGCAGGCAACCGGGTGCTCGCCCGTAACCACGGCGGTGAAGAAGGGCGAGCGAGAGTTTATCCCGCAGAAGCCCTCGACCATCGCCCGCTCGCTGGCGATCGGCAACCCGGCGGACGGGTATTACGCCACCGGCGCCATCATGGATAGCGGCGGCACGGGGGAAGATGTCAGCGACGAGCAGATCGTTCAGGGAATCCGGCTACTGGCGGAGACCGAAGGCATCTTCGGCGAAACGGCCGGCGGCGTTACGGTCGCCGTTACCAGGAAGTTGATCGAAGCCGGAAAGATGGACCCGGAAGCCGAGACCGTTCTCTGCATCACCGGCAACGGGTTGAAGACACTGGATGCGCTGCAGGGCCGGCTGGATCTCGGCGTGACGATTCGTCCGCGCCTGGAAGAGTTTGAAGCCGAGGTATTGCGCGGCGCAAAACCGGCAACGGCTGCCGTCGGATAACTCCCGCGCGCGGCACAAACACAGGAAGGAAATCGCCCGAATGTCCATCAAAGTCCGAGTCCCTCCCGCCATCACGCGGGGCAGCGCGGGCAGCGAGTTGCTGGAACTGACCGCCGCCAATCTGAGCGAACTGCTGACGGAACTGGAGACCCACTTCCCCGGAGTCCGGAAGTCGCTCTGCGACGAGGCGGGCAAGCTGAACCGGTTCGTGAACGTCTATGTCAATGACGAAGATATTCGCTTCCTGGGCGGGAAAGCTACAATTTCCAGGACGGCGACGAAGTGCTGCTGATACCCTCCATCGCCGGCGGCTGCTCCGCCTCCATCTTTTAGCAAGGTTTCAGGTACAATGTGGCAGGCGCCATGCCGGACACCCGGCAACGGCGCGCGAGTGTTTGCAGCCGCACCACCTGCTTGAATCGTTGAAGGGACAGGAATCCATGGGACTCAGGATCACCGTGATCGGAGCGGGTAATATCGGAGGCGCACTAGTCGGCGGAATCATCAAAACCTTTCTAGCCCGGCACGGCGACATCGTCATCACCGACGCCAACCCTGAACAACTGCGCATGGCCGCAGGCAAGTGGCGGGTTCGCGTGGCGAAGGCGGACAACCGGAAGGCCGTGGCGGGCAGTGATGTCGTCATCCTGGCGGTCAAACCACACATCCTCCCCGCGGTGCTGGATGAGATTCGCGAGGTGGTGAAGAAAAGCCAGATCGTCATCTCTGTCGCCGCCGGCGTGCCGATCGCCTGCATCGAGTCCGTCATCGGAACTCAGATCCCTATCTTCCGCACCATGCCGAACATCCCGGTCCTGGTGGCGGAGGGAGCCACCGGTATCGCCGGGAACAGCGCCACCACGAAGCGGCAGCGCAAGATAGTGGAAAAAATCTTCGGCGCCCTGGGAGCCACCGTCTTTGTGGAGGAGAGCCAGATGGATGCCGTTACCGCGCTATCGGGGAGCGGGCCTGCCTATATCTATACGGTGATCGAAGCGCTGATCGACGGCGGCAAGAAGATGGGCCTGCCGCACGAAGTAGCCACGCGGCTGGCCACTCAGACCGTGCTGGGCGCGGCCATGATGGTCCGGGAGACCGGGCGGCACCCGGCCGTGCTGCGCAGCGAAGTTGTCACGCCCGGCGGCACCACGATCGCGGGTCTGCACGAGCTGGAGCGCCACGGTCTCCGCTCCGTGCTGATGAACGCCGTCGAGGCCGCCTGTGCGCGCTCCCGGGAAATTGGAGAGCAACTCGCCGGGCAGTTTCCCACTACGCCCTCTGCCCCGGCCGCCCCCGCAGTGCAGAAGCCCGCAGCGCCTAAGAAACAACCTGCGCGCAAGCGGAAGCGCACTTCATGACACGCTTGCGGCGCCGAAGCTCTGCTCGATTTGTCTGCTTGCCAAACAGAATTTAATTGCCGAACATTTTACCTACTGGCCGGTCCTACTGGCCGGACATACTTACCTGCATCTGACCCACCGGCCCGACATGTCCTGCTTGTGCAACTTGATCTATTTCACGAACTCGATCTATTTGACGAGCTGAGAAGCCGGCCGTGCCGCATTGCGCCTGCTTCGCTCCAGACGCCGCATCTCCGCGCCCCATCGAAGTAACCTCCACAGTTCCCGGCGCTCCCTCCACAGGAACACCCGGAAAATCCTGCCGGTGATCCGGTCCGCCGGAATACCCGAGTAGGTCTCCAGCCGCCACCGCAGATACGGACTCCGCCAGGGGCACAGGCGGTATCCCCGGGAGGCGACCCAAATAAACCGCAGTGTATAGAGGATCATCGAATCATCGAACCATTGAGGAATCATCTGGAAGAAGCGGATCATACGGGCCGCGTGATAACGGGTGATTTTCTGGAGCCATCCCGGGGACTTGAACCCCGAACCCCCGCATTACGAATGCGGTGCTCTGCCAATTGAGCTAGGATGGCCCAAACTCTTCTAATGGACTACAAACAAACAGTTTACTGCACTAGCCCCGATTGCGCAACCTTGTCTTTAAAAACGCTGAGGTCAGTTATGGGGTCAGTTGCGCTCTCCTTTGTGCCCGCCTTCCCAACAATTGCCAATCTATCTACTGCCGCGAGCTGGTGCGTTTGGGCTAGGTGCGAGTACCGGACAGTCACCTGGATGGATTTATGGCCCATCAGCTCCTGAACTGTCCTTAGATCCACTCCAGCCATCACGAGCCGAGACGCGAACGTGTGCCTTAGATCATGCCAATGGAAGTTTTCCAGTCCCGCCTCAGCCACTGCTGATCCAAACCAGTGGCGAGGTCCCTGAAGCCGCCCACCTGTTGTGGACATGAACACCCAACCCTTTCCCTCACACATTGTTCGCAATCGCATCAAGGCGCGAACCGCAAACTCATTCAAACGAACTTGACGACTTTCACCATTCTTGCTTAGAACAACTCTTAGTGTTTTCCCTTCAAGATCGACATCCTCCCACCGCAGCCGATACATCTCGCCCCGACGAAGTCCTTTATTTAATGCCAGATCAAATTCTGGCATGTGCTGCGAGTACTTCTCTTCAAGAATACTACGAAGCGTTATTTCTTCTTCGATATTCAACCATCGCTCGCGTGTATTGCTCACCCGATAGGCTCTCGCCAGCCGCGCTGGATTGGTAGCAGCTTTTCCGTTGCGCATTGCCAGTCTAAAGACCAAGGAAAGCAGAGCGCGGTAACGATTTGCCGTTGCCGGAGCCTATTTGCTATGCTCCATTCCATCAGCAAGGTATCGCTCAACGTCTTGAACCGTAATACTCTCAACTGACCGCCCCTCAAAAGACTTTTTTATCTTTGCGAATCGGTAAGTGTCGTCTCTGTAGCTGAGCTTATGTTCCTTGGAATAGGAAAGAGCATCATCGACGATCTCCATGAACATTACAGAACGTGTCTTGCTCCCGGCAGCTTCTTTCCTTCGAGGACCTCCGTCTTCCGCTTCCGATATAGAATTATTGCGGTCTGCCTCAATCCAGCCTTCTCCTTGCGAGTCCTTCCATCTGGTCCGGCATACCGTATGTACCAAACACCCGACCCCGGCACCTTTTCAAAGACTCCTCTAGTTTTCTTCGCTGGTTTCCTTGCCATAGATCACCTTCCCTTCCGGCCTTTCTCCTGGCCCTGCTGTCTCAACCGTTCCCGCCGCGCACGCTGATAAAGCGCGCCGGGCGTTACCTGATCATCAGGCGACCGGGGTCGGCCACCATATTTCCTGCCCATCTCCGCCGCATTCTGCCGCAGCCGCTCTAGGCCGAATCTCTCGACTCGTACCTTCCAGCTTCTCTTCCCCAGCAGACTTGCGGCTTTGCTGATACTAGACATGCCTAAATACTAATTTAATCGATTTTATTTGTCAATCCTTGCTTACAACAAACCCACCTATAGAACTAAATGTTCGGTTCTCCAGGGGAGCCGAGCTATCAGACGGCCCCATTGATTGAGTATTCTGCCTTCCTTCGCCATCGCGTTGAAGAATTGTTTGACGTAATAACTCGAAAGATCGGGAGCAAAGCCAGGAGATATAAGGGCAGCTTCAGCGTCTTCGGAAATAGATCCAAAGAAACGGCAGCCAAAATCGTGATATACCAGCGAGGGCTCGGTCGCGAGAATGGCACGTGGCCCGCTATTTCGGACGGGGTTTATATCCTTAGTCCGCTGCAATGGCGCCGTCGGCCGGGCAATTTGGGATGCAGATATGCTGCGCTCCAACCCCTTTCACCAACGCCTTAACAGGAACCAAACGCTCGGCATCGCCCCCAAACACCGCGAGAGGTTCGCATATTTTCGACTGGGAACGAAGGATGACATCGAGGTTGTCGGGGATTTGCTGGCTACCTGCGCATCGGCATGATGAACCTGCAGGGAAAAGCGGGCACTTTGAAGATATCCATTTCTATTCCATGATCACGCACGAGGTTGTTAGGTGGATTTGTTGCCATATCTTTCGCGGATTCTGCGGTATGCGATGACGTGTTCCCTCCAACGGATTGCACACCACACGAAGTTTTCCGAAATATTCAATGCGCTAGCGATTTCCGAGGGATTCTCACCTTGATCCAGCCGCCGCAAAATCTCCAGCCTAGTTTCTCGGGGCAAACTCGAATTTTTCCCTCGCCGATAACCTTTCATTGCATCCTCCCCTTCGGCTGCCACTGCTCCAGCCACTGTGCCCAAGCCTCCGTCGCCTTTGGCGGATGTATCCGGTGGCCTTCACCGATCTCATAGCACCCGACACAAAATTTCGGCCCCGGGCAGAGGCCGTAGCCAGTTCTCCGTTGCCTAGATTGCAGAACGGACAGGATTTCCTCTTTTCGCTCCCGTAGAGTTTCCAACATCTCAGAACCGCCGGCTTCCCTGGGCCTCCATCTCAGCTTGTCTCCGGTCACTTCCAGCCGGACACCCCGGCGCTCCAAATCACTCAAGACTTCCGTTGCCGTCATTAGTTCACACCTCCCCGAAGTCCGATTCGTCCAGGGGCAACTTTTCGCTCTCACCTAAGGGGATCATTCCCACTTGATCCTCTTTCAGATAGTCCCCTTTGAACCCCTTAGGGAAAGTACTTGATTCTTCGGGTCTTAAGCTGGTATCAGAACAGCCAGTTTTTCCTAAGGGGTTCATGTTCTACTCACGTTGGATTCGCCGCCTGGGATCCAGTCGGTGAAATGATACACAACGGTCGGGAACCACTCCTGAGCGGAATTCCGCATAACCGTCCTAATGCCCATCTGGTTGGCTGCCCTTGATCAGCGGAGCGTTTCTCCAAAAATTTCGGGAACGTGATAGCTCAACACCGCGTTCTGCTTCATGTCAGACACAATTACGGTCTGATTCTTCGGATCGATGGCCATCCCGAAGGGCTTGACGAGCGTTTGGCCGGGTCCGGCGAATGTCCAGCGCGGCGGCACATCGCCCTCGTCATGGATGCTCCACACACCCACATACGGCTCCTTGTCGTCGGCGCCGCGGATGGCGGCAAAGATCAAGCCGCGAGGAGGGTAGAGACGAACGGCTCGGAGACCGGTCAGCTTCAGGCTTGGCCCCTCAATTGCCCGTATCGGTTTTGCGTTGCCTTCTGCCGTGCGCTCATAGATGAAAATCCCGCTGTTGCTGGCGGCAATCAACAGGTCATTGACCGGATCGACTGCCAGCCGACTGCCTGCTGCTTGCTCCAGAACGCGCACCGGTGCGACGTTTCCATCTGCCTCAACTGAAAAGACCAGGACTCTACGCGATTCCGGAACGAAAATCTCGCCGTTGACCGCATCCAGAGCCAGCGTATCGGGCTCTTTCAGTTGAGTCCGGCTGCCCTGGATGACCCGGATGGGTTCCTGGGCTCCGGTCGCGTCCCCTGGAAACGTGATAATCGCCTGAGCAAACTGCTGCGGGACAATGATCTCGTCGCGTACCTCGTTGTATTCGATGCCGTGCATGGTACGGCCCATCAGTGTTGGCTGCCCTTCGATTCTACGGGTCGGATCAGCAGCTCCATCCGCCAGCCTGGCGAATGCCGCAACTTGCGGATGAGCCACTCAATTGGGGACCAGAATTTCCTCCCGCTTTGTGTCGTAGGCGAGAGCTCCCGGATTGCCGATCATCAGGGCCCGCTTGCCGAGGGGGCCGCTGCGAATTGTTCGCTTCGGCGGGACGTCGCCTGCAGACGACAAGTCATAAACATGGAGCGAGTTGTTGCCGTAATTGGACACCCATAACTCTTCGTTCTCCTTGTCGATAAATAATCCAACCGGACTGTCCAGCAGGGTACGCGGCCCCTTCAGGACACGAATCGGCTTCACATTGCCATTGGCCTCGTGATCGAACACCAGAATCGACTGGGCCGTATCGCTGGCCACGTAGATCTCACCGCTGCGCTCATCGATACCAATCCCTGAAGGCCAGTCCAGCTGTGTCCTGGGGCCCTGGATAATCCGAAGTGGAGGGGTGTCGCCACTGCCGTCACGGGGATAAACATTAATGGAGGGGGGATTGAACCGTCCCGAGCCGGGCACCGCCAGACTGCGGTCCAAAGGACGGTTCGGATCCAGCGTACTGGGATCGACCCCTTCGGTCGATCGACTCGAGACGTGGCCGTGGTTGGTTACAAAGATCAGGTCATTCGTCTTGTCAATCGCGATGGCATGAGGATTAGCCAGCCGGGTCAAGTCGCCCTGCAGCAAACGGATCGGCAACTCATCTCCCTCCGCAAGTTTGCGGAAGACAACTACGGCGCTGTTGTGCTGGCTTGTGAGAAAGAGTTCCTGATGCTCTTCGTCCACGGCGATCCCGCGTCCTCTGGTCATATACCCGGTGTTCAGCTGCCTCATCGGAGGCACATTGCCCTTCTGGTCGCGAGAAAATACCAGCATCTTGGCGGCGGTATCGGCGTGGGTGGCATAGACATCGCCTGACAGCGGATCCACGTGAAGTCCGCAGACGAACTCGATTTCGGTTTCATCTCCACCCAACCAGCGCTTCGGCTCCGACATTGACGCAGTGGGGGGAGTGTTTTCCAGCCGGTCATACACGAGAATCTGGTGCAGGTTCTCATCTGCCGCGATGACTTCGTTGTTTTTCAAATCTACGGCGACGGCGCTAAAACTGGGGGTGTTGTCGCGGATCACCCGCACGGCATCTCGTTGCAGCCGCACCGACTGAGGCGCCTCTTCCTGGAAACGGGAAGCTGCCGCGCCTGGTACGCCGGCCAGCATGACTCCCGGCAGAGAGCCTCCTGATTGCTTGGCACTGGAATTACCGGCAGGAAGGATGCTCATTTCCCCCGACGGCATGTTCATCGGCTGATTGCTAATCAGCCGGTCCTCAAGGTGGGAGGACTGTCCCTTGTCGGCAATCATCGGCGAAATCAGCAACAGGGATAGGCCGAAGATTACGACACCCAGCAACGTCCACATTATTCCACGGCTCATAATTGGTGTCTCAGTCATTGTGATTCTCCGTTTTTCCATATCGGGCTACGCAGTTCTAAAGCGCTCGCCATAGATTGTACCAGACGTTTGGCCTCCTGTGGGAGCACCTTGCGCACCTCTACTGAAGAAATCCCAGAAGGGGGATAGGTGAAGTCTAACGAGATAGTCGGACGGATTGCCGCCCCGAAACGCCGGTCGGGGGGATCGCCAAGGAAGCAAATTGGCTCCAGGGTAAGGTGTCGCTGAAAGCCTGCCCGGACAATGCCCCTGGGCGGGGACTGACCGAGCCGAAGGATTCCGGACCGGCCGAAATGAGAGCCAATCTCCTGGAAGGGGAGTCCCAAAACGAAGCGGGCAGGATTACTCTACACAACGCCGTTACTCAGGGGTAATCGCCGCAGACATGTCCGCTGAGGGCTATTCTGCTGGGAGTTGTTCCGGAAGCGGGGGAGAATCATTTAGGAGGCGCCAAGGGATGTGGATTTACTCCCATTTGCAGGCCATACTGGAAATTCCCGATCAACACTTGTCCCATTGAGATCGGTACGAATTGCTTTGCACCTTGGGAATCAAATGATCGGGTGGTCGATTGCATCGACAGAAGACAATGACCCTCAATTCTCGTTTAACTCCCCACGCGATGCGGTCAGGTAAGCTCCTACGTTCAGACTTATGCTTGGCAATGATTTTGGCCTGTGCGGCGACGCCTGGATACGCACAAAGCATCGAGACGGCGGGGACCGGGACTCACGGCAGGAAAATCGTTTCAGCGGTGCGGACGGAATATCCGGTGGTCGTGGACGGGGATGTGGAAGACGTCGCTTGGAAACAGTCTCCGGCGGCGGCAGGTTTTGTCCAGAAAGAACCCCGCGAGGGAGAGAATGCCACGGAGCGAACCGAATTCCGCATCCTTTACGATGCGACGACCTTATATATCGCGGTGCATAATTTCGATAGCAACCCGCAGGGCATCATCGCCAATGAGCGCCGTCGCGACGGAAACCTGGGCGGAGATGACACCGTATCCATTGTCCTGGACACATTTCACGATCATCGCAACGCCTTTCTGTTTCGCACCAATCCTCTCGGAACGCAGTACGATGCGCAGTTAACCGACGAGGGCAGGACGATCAACGAAACTTGGGATGAGCGGTGGGAGGTTTCCGCCAGGCGGGATTCCTCGGGCTGGACCGCGGAGTTTGCCATTCCCTTCAAGAGTCTTCGAGTCCAGGAATCGGACAATGGAATGGTTTGGGGGATCGAAGTGGAGCGGATCATCCAGAGGAAGACCGAGGCTGCTTATTGGAACGGCTACAGAAGGGGATTCCTCCTGCAGAATACGTCGCAGGCGGGTCACTTGACCGGGATCGAGCAGATTGAGACCGGGCTTCGTCTGCGGATCAAGCCGTATCTACTAGGCGGTATGACGCAGACGATCCGGAAGCAGACGCCAGGAACAGCCGATAACTCCCTTCGAACGGTTACGAATAATGCTTCCAACGTGGGGATCGAGGTGATGAAATACCGGATCACCCCGAGCCTCACCGCCGACATGACCTGGAACACCGATTTTGCGCAATCCGATGTGGACGACGTGCAGGTCAACCTCGAACGATTCCCACAGTTGTTTCCTGAAAAGAGGGAGTTCTTCCAGGAAGGAGCGGGCATATTCGATTTCGGCCCGGCTGGCCGGGGAGTCCGCAGCAACCTGAGGCTCTTCCATAGCCGACAAATCGGACTTTCCCGGCAGCGCCGCCCCGTGCCGATCATTGGAGGCGGCCGGATCACGGGGAACATTCAGGGCCTGACAGTGGGACTGTTGAATGTACAGACCGAGGCATTTCTTCCAGAGAATCTCCCGGCGAGCAACTACGGAGTTCTGAGGGTGAAACGGAATGTATTCTCCCGTTCGTCGGTGGGTGCATTCCTGCTGAACCGTGAAGTAGCCGGGAGCAAGGATTTCAACCGTGTCTATGGAATGGACTCTATTTTTACCTTTCATAAGCATTTTTCGGCGGACGCGTTTTTTGCGAAGTCCGGCGAGCTAGAGCAGGATGGCAAATGGGCTTACAGCGCCAGTGCGAAGTGGGATAGCGACAGCTTTTTGATTGGCATGGATTATCTTTCTCTGGACCCCGGCTTTCGTGATGATATCGGCTTCGTGCGACGCACCGACCTGCAGCGGCTGCTTCCCACGATTGCCTTCCGGCCCCGGCCGAATGTCTCCTGGATTCGCCAGTTGGAATTTGCCGGATCCTGGGATTACCAGATGGATACCAGCAACAGGCTCATTGCGCGGGCGGACAAGTACGGATTCCAGGCCTTCTTTCAGGACGGAGGAGCGTTCGAGATCTTTCCGTTCATTTACCAATTGGACCGAGTGGACACAGCCTTCGAGGTGAGTCCGGGCGTGATGGTCCCGCCGGGAGATTACCAGTGGAATGTGATCGACTTGAGCTATACCTTCAGTCCCCGGCGAAGGCTTTCCGGTGTCATCGACCTGGGCAGGCGATATGGCTATTACGGCGGCAACCTGAACAAATTGACGTTCCAGCCGCGGTTTAAGGTGAACGAAAATTTTTCACTGGAGACCGAATACGAAATCGATGACGGCTCGCTACCGGGAGGCGACTTCACCCAGCACGCGGTGAACTTCCGGCTCAACTATTCGCTGAACAATCGGTGGCTGACCAGCACCACCTTGCAGTATGACCATCTGGCCGACTTCTTCGGATTTCACTTCCGCCTGAACTACATCTTCCGACCGGGTGACGACTTTTTCCTGATCTATACCGAGGGCCACCAGATTGACGGAGACTTGTCGGGAGAAAAAGATCGCTTGCTGCAGGCCAAGCTGACCTATTCCTTCGATTTCTAGTTGGTCAACCCCCCGAACTGTAAATTGCAACCCAGGCGTCCAGGGCCGATCTTCTGCCGCTGAGCACCGAACATCGGGAAATCGGGGTGTTCATTGTTCGCTGGAGAAGTCGATCTGCGGGCCGATCGGGTTTCGCCCGAGTTCTCTCGCGAACTCCTCTCTGATTACGAGGATCTTTCCTCCAACGACGGTCATCAGCGGGTAAATTTCCGCTATGGCCTCCGGTGGACCCTCAAAATAGTCCTTGTTCAGCACCATAAAATCCGCCCACTTGCCGGGTTCCAAAGATCCCAGCACGTCCTCTTTCAACGCGAAGCGGGCCGCCCAATTCGTCATCATCTTCAATAATGTGTTCCGGTCCACCGTTTCCTCGGGAGACACGGCCACTCCATTTCGATTGACCCGGGTCAGGAACGGTACATTCGCGGCAAACCCGCTGCTCTCCGTGGTCACTGGGACTCCAGCCTCGATCGCGCTCCGGATGGGAGCAATTTGCTTTGCGTAAATCGGGGGATACATCCCAGGACCAATCCACTCCAGGCTCCCGGTCAGGGTGGCCGCATCGCAACTGATCATCATCCCCAGCTTCGCCATCCGCGGAAGCGCGTCAATACGGGGATAAAAGTCACAGTGGTCGGAGGTCAGCCGGCGCGAGCGGATGTAGTCCAGAGTCAGCGAGGGATTTTCCCTCATGGCGTCTTCCACAGCGTCCATGAAGTAATCCACTCCCTTATCGCCTTGCGCATGTCCCACGCTCACTCGCTGGTAGTTCGCTATGGCCGTCTTGGTGGACTCATACTGCCGCGTCCCTGGGCCATTCTGGCAAAACTCCAGCTCCTTATGCTGCCGCGGTGCCTCCATCGAGGAGCAGATCCGCGGCATGGCGGAATCGATAGCTCCCAGACCAACACCAACCTGGAAAAAATAATCGTCTCCGATTCCATGTCCCGACAAGTCGCCCATCCTCCGATAGAAGTTGGCCGAATCGGCGTAACCCATCGCGAAACCGGCCCAGTGCGTGTAGGCTAATCGGATAGGCATTCGATCCTGCTTCACCAGCAGATTGAAGGCATCGATGAACCGCTCTCCCATGATGTGCGATACGTATGTCGTCATTCCCCTGGCGGCATATTCTAATAAACCTTCTTCCAAAATATCGGCCATCTGCGAGACGCGAGACTGGAAATACCGGTCGCCAGGCAACATGCGGGGATATTGCGCGTGTGTCTCTCGGATCCGGCCAATGTCGTCCATTCCCATCGCCTCCTTCGAGACAGGCCCATAGAAGCCGCCAATTGCTTCAACTAAGGCTTCGTTTCCAATGGAGGATGGGTGGGCCCTCAGGAACACCGGATGGTTGGGAGCCAGTGGGTCGAGTTTCTGTTTCGGGAAGTTCCCTTCAGATAAATAGACAGCGGCAACAGTGGGTTGTGGCACGGCGGGAGTGGGAGCAGGGTTTCTCAGGTTGACAATCGCGAAGTGCCCCGGTTGGGTCGACTCTACATGATTCTTCACCGCCACCGTAATCGCTTCTGTTAACTCCGGAAACGTCCGGCCCGTAACCTCATACGAGGAGTAATACTGCATCAACTCTTCCGGATGCTGATTGACCCAGCCATCGATAATGGAGTTGTGAGCGTGATCGTGCGTATTGATAATGCTCGGCATGAGCATTCGTCCTCTCGCATCGATCTGGTCCGTCTGGGGACCGGCCATCCCTTGTATCTGGGCGCTTGTACCAACGGCCATGATTTTTCCATCCCGCACCGCCACAGCCTCGGCGATCGTGCCTACGGGCGTGTTCAATCCAATGCTGTGATCGTCCATGGTTACAACCTTGGCGTTGTAGACAATCAGATCTGGATAGTTCACCACCTCGATTGGAACGGTAACTGTTTGCTGGCCAATCGCCAGCCCACTCAATGCGACAAAGTTCACAATCACAAGCAGCCCGGTTAGTCCTGGGAATTTCATTGAGGCTCCTTCCTCTGAACCGACATTATGGCGTTAGTCTACACCTTCTCTCTTGATGCTCAAACTCTTCAATCTCATGGATTCTGGTCTGGGATGGTTTCAGCGCCGCCGCCAGGTGGGCCAGTACCTGCTCAGCGGGACCGGGTTCAGCAAGCGGCTCGGTCGCCTTTCTTCGAGTCGGTCCTGCCTGGTCGCCTACCCATAACATATCCGTCTGCTAGCATTATTCCAACCTCCGCCGTTAATCAGGACTAATCGCCCCAGACGAGGCCGCTGCGGGTCCTTCTGCTAGTGAGATGTTTGAGTAACGAGAGGCGATTTAATGGTCTGGGAGCACTTTTTCTTTTAATCCTCAAAACAGGTCAGCACAATGTTGATCTGCGTGGGGGGAGGCTTCTCATCACTGGTGCATGGCGATGCACATCCGGGTGTCTGCGTCGATGGGTGCTTCCGCTATCCAGTGTTGTTATTTCCATTTTATCTCTAACAAATATAGTGGTTTATTCCGTATTTTACAATCCGCAGAACTATTAAGTCCTTTTTTCCTACAACATATTGAATTTTATAGAGTTATGCTGAATCTAACAACAATTGATTGTGTAAGCACAGATCGTGGCATGTGAAATCTCGCTCGATTTGGCTCCAGCCCTATTTTGAAAGCGGCTTTCCATATGGCCAGGATCAATTCATCTCGACGGCCGGAACCGCATGGGCCACCATGGCCCTGACGCTGGTCGTCGATCCGGAAATGCTGGGCCGCCGCTAAATCAGCACGACTCGAAAACAACACGGCTTCGACAACGGGTAAATCAACCTTAACTTGACAGTGCCGTTGCAGGAGTCCTGTCGTTTTCAGGAGAATCTCGCCTTGGTTCCGTTACCTTGACTGTGCCCTGGCGAGCGATACCCTATTCGCACTGTGTTAGTCAGCGGCGAAACAATAAAAGTGTCCGGCACCGCCAGTGTCGTTAAACGCCTCTAGGCTACAGCCCGCGGTCGAGTGCGATGAATTCCACGATGTATTCCAGCCACTCATCCGGTCATGGTGGCCGATCATGGCATGGGCATCGGGGCTATCGGACGACCAGTTGTTGCAAGTGCGGTCGTCGGCTTGGTTGGACATGCCTGGCGGAAATGCCCGACCATGCGAATCCGATCCCGTAAGTATGTCGTGTTCTTGCGGGGTGCCCTCGGGACGACCGAACCCGTTCACAAGCTCGCCAGCTTCCGTTACCGCAGTTCTCACATTGATGAGGTTGCTGCCACGCTGAACATCTCCATGCAGATCTGCGAGGCTGCCCGCTATCATGATCCCGTTGGCATTGTACCAAGGTCCGTTGCCGATACGATCACGTGCGTTGACGGCCGGTGCGGTTTGGCTGCCCTGGGTGCTGAGATAAGCGCGCCAGGTGCGATTGCCGGCGCCGACGGCGGCCGCCAGACGTTGGCACTCGGCGTCGGCACCGGCGAGGCCGCCGAGATTGCCATTATGTGTGGTGCTCGTGACAAAGAAACCCAGCGGTATCTGCGATTCCTGGCCCTGGGCCAAAACAGCGGCCGAACTCAAAGCGATCGCCGCGACTGCGGCAAGAACGATGTGTCTATGGATCATGACGCCTCTCCCCCTGTTCTTTTGGTTCTATACCCACCAACGACCCGGTCCGGGCCAGACCGACCCCCCACCGGGCGGTCCAGCCCAGATGTTAGCTTAAAGATCGCATTTGCACCACCGGTGGATTGGTCGGCCATGGTCAAAGTCATCATTCGCGGAGCACAGTCCAAAAGGGGACACGCCGGTTCTACGCCTTCATCGACGCGACGGGCCGGAGCGATCATGGCGCTCGCACGGAGCTCAAGCCGTGAATTTGACAGTACCGGTGCTGATCCGTAATCGTCAGGATATTCGTGTCCCCGGTCACAATCAGCTCTAGCGCCACCCACGCCGGTGGCGGCGAAACACTCTTCATCGTTGGGTTCCATCAGGGACGAGCAGACGGACCATGCCGTCGCCTTTGTTTAGCACCATGATCTGGCCGTCGGGTCCAAGACCGAAGCGCAAGTCTGCGCGAGTGGCAGGCGATTTGCCCTCTTCAACGTTCTTTTCCTTGATCAGTTGGAGGAGCGTCTTTGAAACGTTGTTGTCGTTGAACAGAATCCGGCGGATGCTATCCTGTCCTCCACTGGGGAGCTTGTCGGCGTCTATGTAGAAAACCTCTCCGCTGGGGATATCGCCGAACAGCAGCAGGTTGGCCAGATGAGGGATCACCTTATCTCGGTAGATGAATCCCATGGTCACGGAGGATCTAGGCAGGAGCAGAGGGTCCAGATGGTCGTACTCGACGATGGGATGAGTTACTTCGTTATCGCCGCGTTGGTTTGCCAGACTGACCTCCCTACGGCTGACAAAAGCGAAACTGTCTTCCCATTTGTTCCACCCGAGATTCGATCCCGCCCGGACGAGGCTGAGCGTCTCCACATTGCCCTGGCCGATGTCAGCGACGAACATATTGCCGTTCCTGGGGTCCCAGGAGAAGCGTTGGGGATTGCGCAGGCCCCAGGCGTAGATTTCGCCGAGTGTTTCGGCGATGCCGTCGTTGGCGAACGGGTTGTTCGCAGGGATGCCATACTTGCCATTGGCGCTGTTGGCTCCAAGCGGATCGATCCGCAGGATCTTGCCGAAGGCTGAATTTCGGTTCTGTGCCAGATTGAGCGGGTCGCCGCCGCTGCCGCCGTCGGCGAAGCCCACGTAGAGCAACCCGAAATCGGGGTCACCGGCCGACGCGAGCAGGTTGAAGCTGAGCTGACCGCCGTTGTGGTTGCGGAATGGCTGCTCAAATCGGAGCAATTCGCGCGGAGGTCCACCGTCATAGGTCACTGCGGCGGGATTCTTGACGGTCCATTCCAGCAGAACCGTGTCGTGCGTGTTGTCACCGCCGCCGGGCGTGAAGTCCGGCATCGGTTCTGTGTTGCTTGTGTCAGTAAGGGTGTAGAACTTGCCAAAGCCACGAGTGCCGGATCGGTTGAACTGCGGATGAAAGGCGAAACTCTGGAAGCCGCGTTCGCGGCCGCTGGACTGAACACTCACTCCCCAGGCCGGAGCGCTGAGATCGAGATACTCCGTCACGGTATTGCCGTCATAGCTGACGCTGTAAAGTGGCCCGCGCATGTCGTTGACGAACATGCGACGCGTGCTCGACTCGTCGACCAGGAGCATCATACGTGCCGCCACTCCGGAGATGTCGGGGATAGAGGCGAACTCGACGAAGCTGACTTTGATTACGCCATCAGTCGCCGCAATGGGTATCGGAAAAGGGTCGTCGGTCGTCTGGGAGACCCCGGGGTTTGCCAGCAGCGCGGCTGCCACAATCATATAAGTCATGCGCGTCATCGTTTGATTCCTTTAGCTCTCGAGTTCAGGTCAACCGGAGGTATTCACTCATACATGGATAGGATGCACTGAATCTCCGCTCCTGCCAATCGGAAATCTGGTGCTTCCGCAAACAAGGGATGGCGGGGCAATGGAGCTCGTTCTTCATATGATTCTCTCTCACTTCAGTTGGTACAAATTTCCCCAGCCCGGTCACTGGCGCTGCGCGTAGCACGGAGACTGAGCTCTCAGGATGTGATTGAAACCCTGTCGGATGTAATGCTGTGGAGGGGAATTCCGGAACATATTCGTTCAGATAATGGCCCGGAGTTCGTTGCTCAACAGTCGCGCGACTGGCTGATGAGCTTGGGAGGTGGCCATTGTATATCGAACCAGGCAGCCCGTGGGAGAACTGGTTTTGTGAGAGTTTTAATGGAAAACTACGGGATGAATGCCTAAATGGAGAAATTTTCTACTCGCTGAAGGAGGCACAGATCGTGATCGGGCAGTGGCGGCAGCAGTACAACACAGTGCGGCCCCACGCTGCGCTTGGGGTTGTGCCCCCGGCGCCGGGGGCCTATAGCCCTGTCTGGAATCTCGTTTCACAATCAAAGGTTGTGATGTAAACTCTCTCACATCGATGGTACAAAACCTCGGACGGGTTAGCCACACGGACGGAAATGGAGGATGTGATGATCGGAGTCAGAAGACTGGTGATGTTACAAATCTGGTGCCCGATGCTGCTGGTAGTGGGAATAGTCCAGGCGCAGAATACGCTGACTGTGCCCGTTGAATTGGTTCGATTTCCGGATCTCATTATCCACAACGCGAAGATTGTTACGATGGACGATACAGATCCGAACGGCACCGTAGGGACAATCGCTCAGGCTATGGCGGTAAGAGACGACACGATCCAGTTCATGGGCACTGATGCAGAAGTGCTTCGATTTGCCGGCCCACAGACCCAGAAGATTGATCTGAAAAGCCGCACGGTCATCCCGGGAATGATTAACCCCCACAACCACCTCCATGGCGGCTACATAAGGAGTTGGCTTCAGAAATTTCCGGAGGAACAAGCCCAGATGGAGGCTATGGCTAATCGGAGAAGGTTCAATGTAACGGGAACGACCTTTGACGAGCTGACGAAAGGAATCGAACTGGTGATCAAGGAGCAGATGGCATCAGCTCCGGAGGACCAGTGGGCCGCGATCAGCGTCCCATCGCGAGGCAAATACGGGTTCGGCATTGGGACCCCATACGTGATCGAGGGTCATGTGACCCGCACCCAGTTGGATGCGTTGGCGCCGACCCGGCCGGTATCTGTAAGCGGCGAGGGCGTGGAACTGCTCAACACGGCGGCACGAAACAAGCTATTGGATCTTTTCAGGCTGGACCACACGGACGAAGCCGAATACTTCACCATGATTGGCTCCGGCGGCGACACTCCCTCAAATTCCAGACCGGGACAGGGATTTACAGAAGCATTTTGGACAGCCCGAGTGCCCATGATGGCGGATGGTCTTGAAGACGGCATGAAGCATTTTGCCGCTCTGGGATGGACGACATTCAGTTCTCACCTGATCGGCTTCCGCATTTACGATGCGTATCTGAAGCTGGCGCGGGAGGAGCGGATGCCAGTTCGGTTTGGATTTGCCGACCGGAACTGTCAAATCATGGTCGTCGATATTCCTACTTGCTTCTCTCGGATGCAGGACAGGGCCGGTGAGGGCGACAAGTACTTCTGGAATGTGGGAGTCACATTAGGCGCCCTGGATCACGATGCACCCACCATTTGCCACACCATGGAGGCGAGCCCTAAGATCATGGCGCTGCAGAAGTGTTACGCCGAGCCGGGCGGGCCGTACAATGACGCGATCTATACAGCGCTACGCCAGCGGTTGCGCTATGTGGTCAACCATGTGATGGGCGATCGAAGTATGGATCAATTCATGGACATCATTGACAGGGTGATGGAAGACGATCCGGGCATAACGCTCGAATATATCCGATCTCTTCGGTTAAGCGCCGATCACTGCGGCTGGTATCCGCGTCCCGAAGATCAGGTCGAACGGATGGCGAAACTGAACATTACGCTTAGTTGCGGCCCCAAGGAAATCGATGACCAGGGCTCGTTTATCCCCAAGATATACGGCGAAAGATACGCCAATCGCATCGGGCCCATGAAGAGCGCATTGGAGGGTGGAATGATTGTCGCCACGGAAGAAACCAGGGCGAATGGATTGGAAGATCCCGCCCCGACTACCTTCTCGAGAATCTATCCGTTTATGACCCGGAAGAGGTTCGACGGAGTATCCATTGCTCCGGAAGAGGCAGTGAACCGGATTCAGTTGATGAAAATGTCCACGTGGAATGCAGCCTACTACCTTCTGAAAGAGCAGGACCTGGGAACGCTGGAGCCGGGCAAATTGGCCGATTTCGTGGTTCTCAACAAGGACTATTTCACGATTCCAGAAGAGGAAATCCCGACGGTGTATCCGTTGATGACGGTGGTGGGCGGAAAGACAATCGTTCTGCGCGAGGAGCTGGCGCAAGATATCGGCGTTTCCGCTGTCGGGCCACAACTTAATTTCGTCTTTGAGGATCCGGGAAGAGCAGATCGGGACGAATGGATTCCTGATCCCGAGTATCAGACGGGAGAATAGTCCAGGTCGATTCGGAGCGGCCTCGGTGGTGCGCGCAGACGAGGCACGCTCCGATGATCCCTTACAAGTCCACTGCACAGTTCTTTTAGGCTTTGCTGAAGTACGAGAGACGATTGCATGAAGAAATTGCGTCCATGGGTAATGCTGTTCCTCATGACCTTGGTTGTTCCAGGCGTATTGGCCCAAGAGAATGCCTGGAAAGAGTACATGAACGCCGCTTCCCGAGCGCTGCAAAGCAACGATGCGCGCGAGGCGATGCTAGCGTTTCAATCTGCGATTCGGGAGGCAGAAAAGTTTGGGTCGGACGACGCGCGCCTCGCAAGAACCTTGGAGCTTGCGGGGAACTTTCTGAGTACGCAGGGTCAGTTTGTTGAAGCGGAATCTCTCCTGAGAAGGTCCTTGGGCATTCGGGAGAGGAGCCTGGGGCCGGATCATCCCGCAGTGGCGGCCGCGCTGGATAGTCTTGCATACCTCTACGACGTTCAGGAGAGAGTTGCGGAAGCCGAGCGGATGTTGCAAAGAGCATTGGCGATCCGCGAACGGATCCATGGTGACGAGCACGGCGATGTCGACGCCAGTCTCAACCGACTTGCGGCTCTGTATGATTCGCAGGGCCGGTACGACGAGGCGGAACCTCTCCTGGTGCGGTCTGTTGAGATACGAGAAAAAGCCTTGGGGGCAGACGATCCCCTGGTGGCCACGGCCATGAACAATCTGGGAGTGCTTTATCATAAGCAGGGCAAGCTGGGGGAGGCGGAGACACTCATAAAGGATGCCTGGGAAATCCGGGAGAAACACTTCGGCTTGCAGCATTTGGATACGGACAATAGCATTAGCAGCCTGGCTCGTATCTACCGCGACCAAGACAGGTTGGGCGAGGCGGAGGGATTGTTTGCGCTATCGCTGTCGATTCGAGAGAATCTGCTGTCGCGTGAAAATCCAATGGATTCACGGCTTGCCACCGGACTGAGGGAATTGGCTGAGGCGCGGCTGGCCTTGGGGAAATTTGAAGAAAGCCAGTCGCTGCTGGAGCGGCTCCTCTTTATGGAGGAAGAGTTGATGGGCAGGGGGCACCCCTTTCTTGCAGTGACTTTAAGCGACCTGGCGCGTGTCCATCTCGACCAGCAGCACTACGCCGAATCTGAGCAATTGCTGCAGCGTGCGCTGGAGATCATGGAAAACTCGTCCGGACCCGAGGATGTGAGTATCACGGCGACACTGAACACGTTGGCGGAAGTTTATGCAGCGCAAGGGGAATTCGACCTCGCAGCACCTCTCCTGAAGCGCTCACAGGCGATTTTGGAGGTTGGCGGACCGGAAGGGCAACTGAACCTTGCCGCTACGCTGGACATGTTGGGTAGACTCTACACCGATCAGCAATTGTATGAAGAGGCGGAGCCCTTCTATCAGCGTTCACTGGAATTGACTGAGCAGTCTGTGGGAGAAGACCACGTGTTTGTTGCCGAGATACTGGGACACTATGCCGATTTATTGCGCGAAGCCAACCGCACAGTGCAGGCCGATTCGATGGAGGCCCGCGCCGAATCGATCCATGCCCGTCAAGGGAGCGAGTAAACCAGTATGAACGTATGCGTATGTCAGGTATCCCGACCGCGAGTTGGATGCTCGTAGATTCAATTCCACAGAACCGCAACTACCGCTGAGGAGGTTTCGATGTCCTGGAGATTTCACAATGGGTGGAGCCATCACTGGTGCAGAGGCGCGTTGGCCGCAAGTGCGCTTGCAGTCATCATACTTGGCGCCGGAACAGGGGATATCACGCCCTCCAGTCTGATCTCCGAAAGTGCGTCTCGGAGACCTACCGGACAGGCACAGCTCATCTCGGTCCAACCGCTGCCTCTCGCCGATGGTGCCATGTGTGAATGGGTTCCGGCTAGCTTCCTTGCCAGTCCGTGGAAGGCGCTACAACAAGAGAGCCCGGTCGAATATCCCAACCAAGCTCAGCGGGAGGAAGTACAGAAGCGGCAGCCGCTGCGGGTGATTCGGGACCCGTATCCGGCATTCAGCTCGGTGGCCGTGGACCCGGTTCGCGATGAAGTGGTATTCACGGACGAAAATCTATTCCAGGTACTTGTTTACGACCGGACAGCCAGCACTCCGGCTGGGGCGACGATGACGGAGCCGAAGCGGGTTATCGGCGGCCACAACACCAAGATCGAGTTCAATTGCGACGTCTATGTGGATCCAAAAACCGGAGACATCTACACCATCAGTCATGACAGCGAGGGCATGCCGCTGACCGTTTTCGACCGGCAGGCCAACGGGAATGTGTCGCCCAGCCGGGAGATCGATACGCCCAAGGGAACCTACGGGCTGGCGGTGGATGAAGATTCCGAAGAAATATTCATGTCTATTCAACCCGACTCGGCCGTGGTCGTTTTCAGGAAGTATGGGGAAAAAGATGCTTCCCCCATCCGTCTTCTTCAGGGCGACAAGACGTTGCTGGGGGACGCTCATGGGATTGCTCTGGATACCAAGAATCAAGTGATGTTCGTCAGTAATTACGGATATTCCTCCAGCCGCGCTCAAAACCAGGCGGTTGAAGGCGGGCGGCGGCGAAGACCAATGAAGTCTAATTGGCCGCTGCAGCGAAGAGTGGCCATTCCCGGAAGCGGCAAGATATTGCCTCCGTCCATCAATGTGTATCCGTTGAAGGCTCATGGTGACGTCCCGCCGCTGCGAATGATTCAGGGACCGAAGACCCAGCTGAACATGCCGTCGCATCTTTTCATGGACGAGAAGAACGGGGAGCTGTATGTGGCCAATGATATGGGGGACTCGATCCTGGTGTTTTCTGCCAGCGCCCAGGGAAACGTCGCCCCAAAGCGTGTGCTCAAAGGCCCGAAAACGATGATAAAGAATCCAACCGGTCTTTTCGTGGATATGGAGAATGATGAGCTTTGGGTCGCCAACTTCGGTGCCCATGCGGCGGTCGTGTTTGATCGAACCGCCGAAGGAAACACGCCCCCGTTGAGAACGATCCGCAATGGGCCGATCGAAGCTCCCAGTCTGATGATCGGAAACCCGGGAGCTGTTGGGTACGACACCAAGCGGGAAGAGATTTTGGTTCCCAACTGAGTGATGCATCCGCAGATTGAGGTGTTCGCCAGGTTGGCGGACGGAGCGGCCGTACCGGTTCGACAGATTCATGGACAGAAGACGCTCTTGTCGAGGACAGTCCACGCCATCGCCTATGACGAGATACATGACGAGATCGTTGTGCCAAACCAGTTTGCGCAGGCCATCCTGACTTTTCGAGGAGGAGCTAATGAGGAGGAAGCTCCGATTCGAGTGATTCATGGGTCGCGCACGCAGCTGCAGGAACCGGACCGCTTGGGACTGGATGCAGTGAATGGTGAAATTTATGTTCCGCAATATGGAAAGCTGCTTGTGTATTCTCGGGAGGCGGACGGGGATGTGGCGCCGAGCCGGGTTCTGGAGACGGGTGGGAGCATGGGCGGCGCGGTGGCCATCGACGCCATTCACGATCTGATCGTAACTGCGGGTTCCAGTTCAATACAGATTTTTGCACGCGAGGGCAATGGAAAGGTGGAGCCTTTGCGGGTCATCAGCGGACCCAATGTCCGCGATTCGATAGACGGTGGGAGAAATGTTGCGGTCTATCCTCCCAAGGGATGGATTGTTCTAGCCAACCAGGGCGTGAATCGGAATCCCCCGCTTGATTATTCCGAGGAGTCGTTCGTCGGTGTGTGGAGCATATACGACGATGGAGACGTGCTGCCCCGGTGGAAGATCGGAGGGCCATTCGGAACTCTGCGGCAGGCTCGTGGAGTAGCTCTGGACCCGAAGAATAAAACTCTCATCGTTTCGGACAAGTATCTGAATGCGGCGCTTACATTCTACTTTCCAGAGATTTTCTAGGCATGCTACGCATCACAGGTGCTGTTTCCGCAAACAATTGTTGTTAGGTCTCTTGTAACCTGTTCATGCGGTATGGTTCAATAGCAGTTTTCGAGGTCACCAGAACTGCTGATGAATGGGTCCAAGAGCCATGAAACGTCTCCGTTGTCCAAACGAGAAGTGCCTGCCACGAACCAACTCATCCGTGGGAATGATAATTCGTTTTGGTTTCTATCGCACCCGGTGGGGACGCCGACGCCGATTCCGATGCACAGGTTGCGGCAAAACCTTCTGCCGGAACCACGACACAGTCTATCATCGGCTTCAACACCGGCGAGCGACCTTCGACTATGTTGCAGCGCTGGGTGCCGAAGGCTTAGACAAAACCTCGATTGCCCGAGTCAAGAGACTAGCTCGAAATGCCGTGTAATCGCTGGCTGCAGACGACAGCGGCTTCCTGCTGAAGTTTCAATTACCGAAAAATCACTGAGATTGCAATCGAAGAACTGTAAGCCGATGAGATTCCAATAAAAGCGCGAAGCACGGAACAGCCAATCTGGATCTTTGTTTCGATCGATGTCCGGTCTCGTCTTTTGCCACAACTCCGCGTGGGTAGACGGATCTCTCGAAAGACACCGAGCTTGATTCGAAATGCTTCTTGCCGGATAAGACTCGAACGCATTCCTCCGATCACCACGGATGGGTTTGAGTCTTACACCAACGCCAGTCTGGCTCGTCTTTGGGGCAGCTTTTCCTATCGGTCAAGTCGTCAAGAAACTGTGGAGAGAATGCGATGGTAGAGGCAATCACGAAACCAGGTTTGGACCTGGCTGGAAACGGGAACAGGCCTGGATAAACTCGGAGGCTTCCAGAAAGCTGAACACGTCCTACATCGAGCGACTGAACCTGACCATCCGCCAGAGTTCGGCCTACTTGTGTCGCCGAACCCTGAGTCCTGCCAGAAAGAAGCAGCGCTTGCGAGATCATCTCGAGCTGCTGCGATGCCATTACAACTTCATCAGACCTCATCGTACACTGATATTCGGGTACGAAGTCAGGACTCCCGTCATGCAGGCTGGACTGACCAGGAATCGGCTGACGTTCCGGGGCATCTTCACCTTCATCCCCAATTTTTGGCGCTTGATAAAGACTGTCTGTTCGCTCATATTGGAGGCGAAGTCGATCGGTTGGGAAGACTCAGCGATTTCAGCGGCTGCTTAACAACCTCAATTGCGGAAGCACCGCATTTTGCGTCACGCCGGTTAACTTGACAGTGCCTGACAAAGGTCTAGTAGGGGTAACCTTCCAGCCTTTGCATGCCGGGCTTCCAATCCGGCAGGGGAGACCATCCCTCGCGGATCGGCATCTTCACCTTCGGCAGACTCTGGGCATCCATGACCGCGTCCTCCGGGATGACACCGTTGATGTTGAGCAGAAAGGCGGTCAGTGCGTAGACCTCATCGGCGGTGAGGGTTCCCTCTCTGTTGAGAGGCATGGCGCGATTGATGTAGTCCCATACCGTCGTCGCGTACGGCGCGCGGAATGGCAGTACTCGCCCCAAGTCCCAGGGGTGGACATCTGGTCCCCCTTCGGCTTTTACCAAAGTGGGAGCGGCGGCCCCTTTCGCTGTCGCTCCGTGGCATCCAGCACACCCCTGCCGCCGAAAGACCAGCGCGCCCTCCTTGGGCGTTCCGCGCCCCGGCGGGAGTTCCTCTCCCGTAGGACTGATGGAGATATCCAAGGCACGGATTTCCTCTTCGCTCGGGGTACTTCCCACACCGTACGTGGGCGACTGTGCCAGCGCGGCCCCCCCCAGCAGCAGCACAATCGGGAGAAGCCTAAGCATACGCATTGTGTACGCTCCCATCGCTCGCGACCCTCCATGTCTGAATGGAATTGTCCTGCCCAGGGACCCTGTAGGACGGATCCAGCGGGACGCCAAAGAACTCGGCGACCTGGGCTCGCGACGGTTGAATATGGCCCTGTTCGTCCGTGCAGCGCGAAAGCAGCGCGGTCTCTGTTCCGTCCCAATTCCAGTTGAGGCTAAACCGGGTATGGGCCATTCGATATGGCGTTCCCCGAATCTGGGCGTCTGTCCAGCGCCGGCCGCCGTCGGTGGATACTTCCACCCTGCGTACGGCGCCCCCACCGGACCAGGCCAAGCCGCTGATCTCGTAGAATCCGCGGTCGGGCAACTGATGTCCCGCGCTGGGATAGGTGATGACCGATTTCGGTCCGATCTGGTAGCCCAACGCGGCGTTTTCAGGCTCCCGCCGAAGATGCCCGTAGTCGTTGTAGGTCATGTAGTATTGGTCCACCGCCTTGATTCGCCTCAGATACTTTACGTTAAAGATTCCTTCGAAGCCGGGAACCATCAACCGCAGCGGATAACCCTGCTGGGGACGCACCGCCTCGCCGTTCATGCCGTAGCACACCAGACAGTCGTCCATGGCCTTCGCCATCGGAATGCTGGAGGCCCCTTTCACCTCCTCCGCCCCCTCGGCAACAATCCATGACGCCGAGCCTTTCACGCCGGCCTCCTTGAGCAGCACAGACAGCAGCACTCCGGTCCATTCGGCGCAACTGGTCATCCCGTGCGATTCCTGGATATCCTTGGCCGTGGGACTCGGACGGTTTGCCGCGCACTCGATAAAATGAAGGCGAGTGACGGAAGGGAGACGCTTCAGATCCTGCATGGAGAAGGTCAGCGGACGGTCCACCATGCCATGGATCATGAGCCGATGCTCCTGGGGATCGATGTCCGGAATGAAAGAGCCACGGGTGGTCCCCACATAGTGGAGCGCGGATGGCGTAATCACTCCCACCGATTCCTGTAGCGGAGTCGCCACGTGCTTAACGAGCCCAAAGGCATCGGGCGAAGGCGTTCTGCCGTGTGATATGCGTACCGCTGTCTCGAAACGGGAGCGCTGGCCATAGGCGATCAGTTCCTCAGTGCCCTTGATGAACGTTCCAGATTCTGGTGTCTGGCCGCTCGCGGGCCTGACCGCTCCCAACGTTAAACCACCGGCCAAAACGGCGCCGTTTTTTAGGAATCCCCTTCGATCAGATCGTTTCAAACCCATGGGTCTCTCCTTCGCAAATGACGTTACTTGAGAATCGTTTCCCGATGGTCGAAAGTATATACCAATTCAGGGTCCAATCGGGCGCAATCTGGAGCGACCTGCAGTGCGGGCAATGATGAGAGGCTACGGGCTTTTCGGGCGAGAGTGAGTTGTGCGGCACTGACCCGCCAGAGATTTTGTACCAACTGATGTGAGAGAGTTTACACCACAATCTGAGGCCGAGAAACCGGTTTCCCGACAGGGCTATAGGCCCCCGGCGCCGGGGGCCTATAGCCGAGCGCCGAGTGGGGTCTTCTGGTGTTGTACTGCTGCCGCCACTGTTCGACCACCACCTGGGCCTCCTTCAATAAGTAGAAGATCTCTCCATTCAGGCATTCATCTCTTAGCTGCACGGTGATCCCGGCTTCCTTGCACGCTTGCGGTGTCGTCTTCCCGCTTGCCACCGCCACTTCAACCTGCCTTAACACCGTTACGATCTGTTCCGGTTTGTACCTCTGCATCGGCATGTTCAATACCCTCCTCCATGAGATTCTCTCTCACTTCAGCTGGTACTAAAATCCCCGGTCAGGTCAGTCAAGTTAAGCAATTTGATCGCGCTTTTAGCGCCCTCTTCTGCCTCTAATTCATTGATTCCTGGTCACGACTCCAGCAGATTCCGTCCCAAAAATCGCAGAATCCTCCTTAACTTGACAGTGCCCTCAGGGGGCCACTTGGATGGAGCAGCGAAAACCCCTTCAGAATGAGAGGCTGTTGTGGTAATCTGCCGCTGTCCGAAATGCCAAAAAGGAAATCCCGGCTAAAATAGATACCAGCCAGTCTATTGGTGAAGCGTAATTGGCGGATTGACTCGTCCTATCTTCTATATCCCTGAAAGGAGCACTCGAAACAATGAGGAAAGCTGTGAATGGAAAGGTTTTGTATTTGATAGCAACAACCCTGCTGGTCTTTGGCGCATGGCATGCAGGACAGCGGGCGGCGGAGAGCCAGATGGGTTCCAGCGACCCGGCCACGACCCAGAAAACCCTGATGCATGTCTTTGCCTACACACCGGTAGACGGCGCAACGCAGGCGGATTTTGCTGCCTTCAATAAAGCAACGGCGGATATGGTGGGTGCCATTCCGGGGTTCCGTAAAGTCTGGGTCGGAAAGCTTCGTCGCCCGCTCGAGCAGGGTGATTCGGAACGCGAATACGGCGTAGCCATGGAATTTGACGACGAAGCTGCGTTGGACGTCTATGCCAACCATCAGGCCCATACCGATTGGATCAAAGTTTATGACCGGGTCCGCGTACCCCACACCACCACCATCGATATCCTCGGAGAATAGGCGCGGAATCGAGTGGCGCTTCGGCACAGCGGCATTCCACGCTAAGGACAATACAGCAGCCTTTTGGGATAATGTGATGGACCGTCGCCGTTGCTAGAAGGCTTTGTCAAGTTAACGAAATCAAGCCAAGATTCTCCCGTAAACGCCAGGACTCTTACAACGGTGCTGTCAAGCTAAGGAAAATTCGGGTAGTGTCTCAGTTTGATTTCCTCCGTTCTGACCCAGGCTTCGGGCCTGGCTTTGCCGGTGTTGGGGCTGCTGCGTCTACCAGATCGACGATCCACTCCGCATCATGCAGGGTGTCTGTGATCCCCGCTGCCATTGCTGGCGTCATGCGAATGGTTTTGTGAATCCGGCAGAAATTGTAGAACACGAAGTACAGCGCGAGCGCAGCCGCATGGTTGTCAATTTTCTTTGAGAATGCGTTTGTGAGCCGGGTAAACCGGCTGTCCATGGCGAATTACTAATTTGTTGCACAATCCGTTGAAGAATCAGGCCTTGTGATCCTGAAAGTGATCGCCAGAATTGCCCGATGCGCAACCTGATTATCCCGCTGGTTCGCTTCGTAGCCACTTAGGCTCGGCTCCTGGGTCCCGGTTCAAGGCCCTGAAATTCCAGGGAAAATAGGAATTCGCCATCCACAGGAGAACTATGCCGTTTTGGGGACGGAATCTGCTGGAGTCGCAACCAGGAATCAATGACTTAGAAGTAGTACAGGGCGGCGAAATCGCGGCGAAACAGCTTAACTTGACAGTGCCTCTTTGTGGGTCATCTTTGATATTTCATGGGTCATTAACTGCTGATTCACAGGCTGTTAACAGCCCGATTATGTTAATTTACTCTGCCAAATTCGCAGGAATTATTCCAATCCACAACACTGCATTCGCCTTTGATTCGTTACTGCAAATATTTTCTCAAATAATACCAATTCTAACAGTGGAAGTTATTGATATTATGTAGCATAGGTGCATTTTACGCCCAAATATTACAGGTTCCATGACATTCCCAACTAATTCAACTAAGTCATATATAATCATAAATATACAGAGGATTCCTGGGTGCACTCAAACTCCATATCTTTTTGGTTCCTAAAGAGATAACCAATTTTCATTTTTTAAAATTTAAAATCCGAGTCAGAGGACCCATAATTATGTCCGAACCCCCACGCCCCTGGCCCTTAGCGAAGACTCTTCAGTTAAAGAACTCAGGAGACCAACGCTACGAATCCAACGACAGCTACCAATTGAATGAGCTATTAATGTGAGATCTGACCTTTCCTATACATATTCTTTAAATAAATAATTATATATATAATTTATATAAATTAGTTCTATACATATAGAAAACACGGTTGTTTAGAATGAGTGGGATACCATATATTTGCGTGCCAAATCCCCCATATTCTCTCATTTATCGAGCAATTTCGACTCCGCAAGGGACCAAATAAGGACCATATAGGTACAAAATCGGGCCCATTTGGGCCTTAATTAGTCCCTAAGTGGTTCTTTATAAATTGATATTGTCAGAAATCATGTGGGTAATTATTAAGGTACCCCCCCCCCTCGAACGCCTGTATGGCACGATATGCCTTCTAACAGTTTAAACATAACAAAAAAATGGATATACATAAATATTCCATTTTCATATGTCCCGCGAGTAGACGCATTATATATGCGTACCCCCACTCCCCCTGGCCCTTAGCGAAAACCTAACAGCAGATGCTGGAATACTAGTCGAATGGTTTTTGGGAACAAGTCGGGGAACAGATTGGGAACAGAACACCGTGGAACAAGGTAGAATGCCGGGTATCAAGATGTAGCTAAATCATTGAGAAGCAAAGACGGGGTAAATGGTTATTAGATTCAGGTTCTAGTGGCCGCAAGGTCGTGGAGGTTCGAGTCCTCTCATCCGCACCAGATATTCCACTGACTACAGGATAGTTATGGGCGCGATTGGCCCTCTGTGATGATGGTGTGACCAGAAAGATATGCGTACGTTGCTGGCGCGACTTTCTTCGCGTCGCACTGACGTAACATCAAACGCCGCGTCGGTCGCAATTCCCTGGCTTAGATCATTCGCGTTTTGACTTCGGTGGTGATGGTCGACCGGCCGCCGCTGCCTCGATTTACCGCGACGATTCCTCGCTTTCCCTTCGGGAAAGTTAAGGCTTCGGATTGGGAAAGATTTTACCTGTTTGGATGCCGGGGAAGAGGTGGGTCTCCGGCCAGCCTGTCGGCGGCGCGCTTCTGCGTCTTGAAGACAAGGTCGGGTTCAGATATCCCTCTGGCGAAAACGGCGCCCACATCGGACGCAAGCGACTCCACAGTGCGCCTCAGTCCGGGATCATCCAGAGCCACGGCAAGATCGATAGCCCTCCACACGGTTACAACGGATTGCTCCCCGGTCAGGAACCGCTCGGCAACGCCCCGAATCTCGCTGAGCGTTGTGGTGGATAGTGGGCGAGCCTCTGCGCCCTCGACCATAAACCGGAGAGTTGCCAGGGCGTCCATAAGGACGCTGCCGTCGTCGGTGCTCGCAACAATATCGAGTACGGGTTGGACCGCAGGCTCACCGAAATCAGCTAGGGCAAAGATCACCGGGGGCGCCATACCGAGGGCTCCCGTCAATCCAGGAATGGATCGGGAATCCCGAAACTCAATCACAAAATTAGCAAGTTTGGCTACCAGCAAAGGGTTGTCCAAAGGTTCGATCTCGCCACGTACTCGCTGCATGTGCAAGCGGCCTTCGACCTCCAGCGCTGAAATGAGTGCCTCGCGCAGTTCTGTGTCTATTCCTTGGGCGCCGATCGCCTGAGCCATACGGAGAGCCCTGGCTCGCTCATCTCTGTTGTCCGTTTGGAGCTGCCGCGCGATCTCGCTCTGACTGACTTGGGCCTGTGCATTTACTATATTGGGGACCAAGACCAACAGTATGTTGGCTACCAGAACTACCTTGTTAAGCGTCATGATGAGCCTCTTTTGCAACCGGCTGGGTATGGCCCAGTACCTTCACCGACATCTGCCGCCCACCATCAGTCCCTCTCCCACGCCCTCAGCCCAAGCTCTCTCATCCATTCCTCGCAGGAGGATCACTTCAACTTAGGGAGGGCCTGCCCCCCCCCGAAGCTTTAGCGCAGGGGGACCGCTGCCTCCTCGATCTGCCGGAGCGATTCCTCTGCGCCCTCGACCATCAACCGGAGGATTATCAGGGCGCCCGAGACGGCGCTGGCGTCATCGACACCCGCGGCTACGTCGAGAATAGGTTGAGCCGCCTGCTCCCCGAAATTCGCTAGGGCAAAGGTGACCAAAGACGATACATCGAGAGCTCCCGCTAATGCAGGAATGGACCGGGGATCCAGAAACTCAGCCACCAGATTAGTAAGTTTTGCAATCAGCACGGGATTTTCCAAAGGCCCAATCTCCTCACGTCGCAACTGAGCGTGCAGGTTGCCTTCATTCTCAAGCGCTGAAATGAGTGCCTCGCGCAGTTCTGAGTCTATTCCTTGGGCCCCGATCGACTGAGCCAGAGCGAGCGCTCTGCCTCGCTCATCCCTGTCGGCCTGAAGGAGCTGCCGCGCGATCTCGCTCTGACTGACTTGGGCCTGTGCATTTACTATATTGGGGACCAAGACCAACAGTACGTTGGCTACCAGAACTACCTTGTTAAGCATCATGATGAGCCTCTTTTGCAACCGGCTGGGTATGGCCCCGGCCTTCACTGGCAACCGCCACTTCCACATTAAGCTCAATCAAGGCAGCCTCAATCTTTCACTGCAGAGAGGCCTGTCCTCCGTAGCTGCACCGTCCGTAGCCTCGCGCGTAGGATGGTCAGCGTAGGGGGATCGCTGCTTCCTCAATCTGCTGCAACGATTCCGCAGCCTGCTGCTGTACAGGGTACAGGTCCGCGCCGTTTTCTCCCTGTCCCCGTAATACGCCCGGATCTTCGTCCGCCATCCTTCTCAGGATCGCAATCGTTTCCTCATCGGGGATCACCACCAGAATCCGTGCCACAGTCTGCCGCACGGCCGTGCTCGCGTCATCCGCCGCTTCCAGGACGCGCTCCCGAATCCGATGCTGCGCAGCCGAGTCGAACCTACCCCGCACCGACGGAGTCAATATAGCCCCCAGCGTGGCGATGGCGGGAGTTCGGATCACCTCGTCGGCATCCCGGGACCGCTCCATCACGGCGTCCAGCACCGCCGGCCCGGCCTCCAGGATCCCATCCACCGCCATCCCACCTGTTCCCATCGCTCCTACAAATGCCTCCGCTGCGCGGTGATCGTTCAATGCTTTTACCGTACCAATCAGATCGCCGTGATATACTCCGAAATCCTCTGTTAAGGTCTTGCCCGTTACCCTGAATTCCGTCTTGTATTGATGCTCAAGATAAGCATTTTCTTTTTTCAGAAGTCCCATAAGCCCTAATCGGATTTCCTCCTCCCGTCCCGGATTCGCCGCGAATAGCGCTTCGAGCTTTTCTCCAGCTTGGTATGCCTGGTAACCCAATTCTCCCAGCAGCTCGTAGAAGGCCTTTTTCCGCAGCTCCCATGGCTCGGCCTGCCAGTCCGCCATCATCTGATTCAAATTCCCCACCACCGGCCACTCGGAATTGCTCTGCGCCCATCCCGTTTCATTTATCCCCAGCGTTATAAGCGCCACTATAAGGACCACTCCCCGCATCCTCTCCCGGGTCACCATTATTCATCCTCCCCGATCAGTTCCCATTCATTTCTGCTATGCCACCCTAGCTCTTTTACCGGTTCCTGGAATTCGTCTGCGCTTGCTCCTCCTGTTGTATTCTCCGCTCGAAAAGCAGTTGCAGGATCGCTGCCAGTATCATCGTTGCAATCAGCCCTAGGCCGCTTCCTTGACCACCAGAAACCAAAAAAGTGGGCCACAGCAGCACCATGCTGTATCCAGCTAACATCAGGCTTCCGTAACCATCAAAAGTTCCCAATCCCATCATAAGCAATGGCGTTCCGAACATGAAAACTCCCCATAGCATCCATACTGAGATCGACTGCATCCTCTCCGCGAACCGCTTCCGCAAAAAGAAATATCCCAGCCCAAATCCCACAGAAGGAAATAAGAACCTAATGACAGAGTTCAATTCTTTCCCGATAATCAGACTGACGATCATTACCGGAATCCAAGTAGCGACAGCGCCACCCGCTAAGACAATTACCCTGATCCGGACCTTTCCCGCCAATCCAGTGAACACTCCCTCCATGAAACGGTCTGCTGACCCCTGTTCCCGGTCCGGATCATCCTTTTGCTCCCGCTCAGTGAGAATGCCTTGGTTGCAACCGGATTATAGACCCAATGGAACTGGCTGGCCGATCTGAATCCAGTTTACCCCTTCCTATCCATGCGAGTACGCGATAGCAGGCCCGCAAAACACTTGTTCTGCGGCGTTAGATAGCTCCGAAAGGTTGGAGGATTCCGAGGATACCGATGGCCTCTGAGTCTCCCCACCCCTCCTGCTTCCGCTCCGGCGTCACGCATCCCTACGCTTTTCCTCCCTCGATTCCCTTGCCACCACGCCCCGGCTCCTCGTCATGTCACATGAATCCTGTATACCCGCATGACAATCTGCGGGCCGTATTTACAGCTTTGTAAGAGCGGGAAAAACAAACCTCTGCTACGATGCGAGATTGCTTCTGTGGCCAGACCTAAGCGCCACACTGCAAAGGACCTCGCGGAGAGAGAATCGATCCATTGTCGATCAATGAAACAGCGATGGCCATTGTCGGCGGCGGCATCGTCGGCTTGGCCACCGCCCGATGCCTTCTCGGCCGATACCCCGGTCTCCGCCTCACCGTACTCGAGAAGGAGTCCGCCGTCGGACTGCATCAAACCGGCCACAACAGCGGCGTCATCCATTCGGGTCTCTATTACCGGCCCGGCTCGCTCAAGGCCAGCACCTCGGTAGCCGGGGCGGCCGCTATGGCTAAGTTCTGTACGGAGAATAACTTGCCGATAAAGACGTTGGGGAAGGTGGTGGTGGCCACCTGTGAAGCGGAATTACCGGCACTCGAACAACTGCACCGGCGCGGAATCGCGAACGGCGTGCCGGGCATCCGCCGGATCGGCCGGGAGGAGTTGCTGGAAATGGAGCCGCACTGCCGAGGCGTTGGGGCCCTGCATCTGCCTGGAACGGCCGTTACCGACTACGGCGCCGTGGCCCGCAGACTGGCGGAGCTGATCGTCGAGATGGGCGGGGGCATACAAGTCAACAGGAAGGTAACCGGGATCCGGCGGCGCGGAGCGGCGATCCAGCTTGCCACGACGCGGGGCGAGCTGGAGGCCAGGTATCTGATCAACTGCGCCGGCCTCTACAGCGACCGCATCTGCCGGCTGGCGGGCGTGGACCCCGGAGTCCGCATCGTACCCTTCCGCGGGGAATACTGGCTGATGGCGCCGGAACGAAGATCCCTGGTCCGGCGATTGATCTACCCGGTGCCGGACCCGGCGTTCCCCTTCCTGGGCGTGCACTTTACCCCCGGCGTGAACGGAGAGGTGGATGTGGGACCGAACGCAGTGCTGGCCTTTGCTCGCGAGGGATACCGGCGATCCAGCCTCAATGGAGGCGACCTGATGTCCACATTCACCTATCCGGGGTTCTGGCGGCTGGCGGGCCGGTACTGGCGCAGCGGGCTGGAAGAACTCTACCGGTCACTGAACAAGAAGGCCTACGTCCGCCGCGCCCGGGAACTGTTGCCCGCGCTACGGGAAACGGACCTCATGCCGGGCGGAAGCGGCGTGCGCGCTCAGGCGCTGGACCGGAAGGGAAATCTGGTGGATGACTTCCGAATCGTGCATGCGGAAAAAATGGTCCACGTATTGAACGTCCCCTCTCCGGCCGCCACCGCTTCGCTCGTCATTGCAAAACAGATCACCGATACAATCGCCCCGCAGGTGGAATCACTCGAATCCACCCGCCGGGGGGCAAGTGCTTCAGCGGGCTAGCAGGCCGTCCCGATGGAGCAAAGCAGGGCACGGTTCACGGAAGATTCCAACACGTAGATGGAACAGCTCCGGCCACCGGGTTGCCAGCCGCGCAACCGGCCCTGCCGCAGCCACATGTATACGGCATCCTGGCTCTTGCCAAGCCGGTAGGCGGCCTCCTTCACCGTAAGAGTCTGTTGCTGATTGACGTCGAGTGGCTGTTCTTCCCGGGAGATCTACGGCGCAGCAGATTCACCCGGCGCCGGCTGCCGGGCAGGTGCGAGATTCTTCCCTTTTCCAGCGCTCAATTCGACCGGGGGGGCGGGATCCACAATCTTCGGTCGAACTCTTGCAGAAGGAGAGGAAGGCCGGCTTTTCGAGCCAGACCGGGGGAGTTTCCTCGCCTGCGTTTTACTGGAATCTTGAATTTGAACTGTCACAGAAACCTCCATAGGAACTTGAATTGAATTGGATCCGACCTGAGTCCCCCCCCTTACTCATTGACCGGGACATCCTTTGATGGTGCCTAATACAAATTTCCGTGCAGCCCGGAAGCGGCGGCAGATTTTCAGTGAATCGCCGGAGTCCAAACCGCACTTGTTTAGCTAAGGGAAATACCGTGCCGGCAAAATGAGCCACCCCCCCATCCTTCCGTACGGTTCTCGATCACACCGGGAAACCACTGAGCTTTCCACGAAGATGTGCTCTGGATCAGTCTTTGGAATGGGAGCGGACAGAATGCTGCGGCAGGACCAATTGTTCAAAGGTTGGACCCTGGGAAACAGCGCCAGCCCGCTGGCAGCGAGTGAAGCTCGGCTGCCCGGCGGAATCATCCGGCTGTGCGTATATGGGGGGGAACAATTCATCAACGCCATCCTGGATGCCAGCCGAAACTGGCGACACCGGTCAGAAATCAACGTGCCATAAAGATTCGCAAAAACAGGCACTCATCCGTCAAAAAAATTACATTCACTACTGTACATCTTATGATGTACATTGTATGATGTACATCGTAACAAATACTTTGTCAAGAGAAATTCCATGCAAAAAGATTACTCTGCTCAAATCAAGCAGCTTCGCGTAGCCCTCGGGATGACCCAGCACAGCCTCGCCGACCAGCTCGGCGTGCGGCCTCAGGTGGTGGCTTCCTGGGAGCAGGGACGGCGGGAACCCTCTGCCACCAGCTACCAGCATCTGGCGCTGCTGGCGCCTCCGGAACGGGCCTGGTTTTTCCTCAGCAAGATCGGGATCACCAGAAAGTTCATCGAATCGAAGTGGCAAGGCAATAAACCGGTGGTGCCTCCCGGCCGGCAGAAGCCCGATACTGCCGCCCGGCGGAAGCGTTCCCGGCCCTCCGCAATCGCGGCGGGCGACCCCGTGCTCCGGGATCAGGTTGCCATTCCCATTATCTTGCGCAGGGCCGTGCCCCCGGAATCGCCGGACTCTTACCGGGACGATCAGATCGATCAGTATTTAACTGTGCCTCTCGGTATGGCCCGCAAGGGTTCCGGCTCCTACACGGGATATTACGTCAGCGATTCCGGGCGGGCGCGCAAGGAAGATCCTCTCAGGATCATCGTGGTGGATCACACGCGCCGCGATCCGGTGCGTCTTCGTGAAAAATCGGTCGCCTATCGATTCCAGGACCGGGTGTGGGTAGGAAAGGTCGCGCGGGAAAGCCGCCAGGATCATATCGTCCTGGTGCCGGAAACAGGGCCGGTAGAAAGCGTCGTGTTGAGAAACAGCGAAGCCAACCCGATCCTGGGAGAAGCGGTTTTCTGGCTGGGCAGCCAGAACAGTTGATCCCCGCAGAATTGATTCAATCGTGGGGCGGACAGGCCCCCTTACGCTAATGCTTCCCTCCTACGCCAAGGCTACGGAGGACGCGCGGCGGGCAAGCGTGCGGGTCCGAGTGTCCCCGCTACAAATACGCGGTCAGAAAAGCCGCAGCGAGTACGTTACCCGCACACCGCGCCCGATCTCCGGGGCAAGCTCCTTGATGAAGGAAAGATGGTTCCGGTAAAGACGGTCTCCGAGATTGAAGGCGTTCACGGAGAAGATGTGCACCAGATGTTGCCGCGCCAGCGTATAGGAGGCGTTGAAATGCAGCAGGGCGTATCCGGCCGTGGGCGTTTCGGAGACGAAGATCTGATCCTGGTTGCGGACCAGATGCAATTCGGGCTTGAACCGGAAGCTCCGAACCTGCCATTCCAGTCCGACGCGGCCCCGCACCGGGGGAATCCGGGGCAGAGGCGAGCCGGAGCCGGTCAGCCCGGCATCCACCGTATCGAAGCCCGCATGCAGCCAGAGACTGGGGTGCAGTCCCAGATCGAGTTGCAACTCGCCGCCGGTGAACCGGGACATCTCCTGCGAATATTCGGCGACGTTCAGCCCATCCTCCACTTCTCCGGTTGGCGCGAGAAAAACAAAATCATGGATGCGGTAGTAATAGAAGTTTCCCTGGAATCTGACCCGCGAGGAAGAGTGTCTTAAGGACACTTCGATGCCGTTGGCCCGTTCCGGACCGAGAAGGGAATCGCCCCGCTCGAAGGTCAGGTTGCCGATATGCGGGCCGTTGTTGTAGAGCTCCTCCAGAGCCGGTGCCCGGAAGGAATGCGTGTAATTGAGGACCATCGCACCGCCTTCCCACAACGGAAGATGGACTCCCGCCGCGCCGGACAGTCCGGTGAACCGCCGGGAGAAGAGCCCTTCCGGATCATATCCGGTGGACTCCATCCTGGCTCCGAACTGCAGCCGCACCCGCTGGTAATCGAGCTCCTCCAGGGCGAATAAAGCGAAGTGGTTGCGGGTTACCGGCGGGGCAAGCGCTTCGGCGCCGACGCTCTCGTAATCCCGAAAACCTCCCTCGAACCCGATGGTGCCGGAAAGGACCCGGCCGGTCCTCTGACTGAAGACAGACCGGTAGGTGAACTGCCGGTTGTCGAAGATGGTCTGGATATTCTCGCCTTCCAGTTCCTCCTGATGCCAGGCGGAATAGTTCAGCCGGACCTGCAGATCCCGGAGGATTCCCGTCCAGTTCTGAAAGCCGAACTGCACGGGGAGATTGTGCCGGCGGAATTTCAAGTCGATAGATTCGGCTCCTCCGGGCTCATTCCCGCCAGGATCGCCGCCTTCGAATTCCGCGGCGAACGGCACGCCGTAGCGACCGTCGTCGTAGCCGTAACCGACGCGGAGAAAGCCATCATCACCGTACCAGCCGACGCCGGTGGAGGCGTTACTGACGCGAGTCTTGGAATTCGCTACCACACCGAGGGGAGTCTCATAGTCTCCGGTTCGCTGCCCGCCGCCACCGCCCCACAGGAGCCAGTTCTCATGCCCGTACTCGAAGCCCGCATGGCCGCCTCCATGGCCGTTAGCCGAGCCGAGAACTCCGGCGAGCGTGCCGCGGAATCCCGGATGAGGATGATCGTGGCCGGTCAGGGCGTTGACCACCCCGCCGAGCGCGTTGCTGCCGTAGAGCAGTGTGGCCGGGCCTTTGACGACCTCCAGTTTTTCCAGACTGAGCGCGTTGATCGGTTCGCCATGATCGCCGGACTGAGAAGACAGAGAGCCGGTTTGCGCGCCATCCTGCAAGATGAGTACGCGGTCGCCGTCGAAGCCGCGGATGACCGGGCGGGAAGAGCCGGGGCCGAAACTCCGTCTGGCCACTCCGGACTGGTTCTCCAGCACCTCGCCGAGCGAGACGTGCGCGTTTTCTGCGAGCTGCACGGAGTCCAGCGTGGTTACCGTCTGAAAGGACTGGAAAGCGACCTCCTCGCGGCCCGTGGCCGTAACCGTGATCTCCTCGCGGGGACCGAGCAGACGCAGTTCCATATCCACGGTCGCGGTAACCCCTTCGGACACCGTAACGGTAACGACAATGTCGCGGAACCCGTCCATCCGGGCCAGTACGGTGTAAGTTCCGGGCTGGAGATCCGGAAAAACGTAACTGCCGCCTTCTTCGGTGAGAGTGGCGAGGCCGGTCTCGATGATGCGGACAGGGACATCGTGCAGCGGGGTTCCCTCTCCGGCGAGAGTAACCATGCCCCGGATGCGGCCGCCGGGCTCCTGAGCGCGGAGCAACGGGTGGGACTGCGCGAGAACAAGCAATAAGAGCAATGACTGCAAAGAGATTTTCCAAAAATTCATTCCCTCATCCTCCACGGGTGAGAAACCGTGCGGCAAAGCCGTGCGGCGAATCCGCTCTGCCTGCAAATACCCTGCGGATCAGAACGACGGCGGGGCCATTCGTTCATCCAAAGGGGCTTTTACTCAGTTGGTACTAGTTGGTACTCAGCTGGCGAGAAAAGCTTTCAGGCCGTGGGAGGAGCGCGGGCGGGAGTGGCGCAGCGGCGGGCGGGCGGGAAACCCGGCGGGCGGGCAGCCCTTGCCGCAAGGAGGTAGCTGTACGGGGCGGCGAATCCAAATTGAGTCAGGACGCTGGGGAAGTGGTGATGGTGGAACGGTTCGTTGCCATGACCGGGAATGCCGCACCGGGAGGGATCGTCCCTCTCGCCTGGCGAACTGCGTTGCGGCTGGAACTGGTACGCGGCGGAAGGCGCTTCCCGGTCCCGGAGGGACAGTGCGAGGTGAAGGCCCAGGTCCGAGACAAACAGGACCAGAAGTATCGTTGCCGCAGTTCGGCGCAGTCCCACGTTTTGCAGACCGCGAACCATTTCGTTGTGGGTAATCGTGGCACGAACTTTGCGCATGAGGGCTCTTCCATCCACTGAGAAAAATCGCAGACTCGAATCGGTCTCTGATGGAAATTATACCGCGCCGGAATGAAACCCCATCCGGAAAGCAAGGCCCGGGCCATGGGTGTGCTCTTTACGGCAAAGAGGTGTGTTCTTCACGGCAAACCGGGAGCGCGTCCATGCCGGACAGCGCCGGGGCTGGCTGGGCCGTTCCCTGACGGTCCATGACAAGGGGGGGCTGAACCGGAATGGACGGCCCGCCCCAGGCACCCTCTATCCGGTGGCGATCAATGGCAGGAGAAACTCGGGACAAACCGCGGCGGTTAATCCCGGCTCGAACCACGCCCGCCCGGCCGGCCTCCTTCGCCTCCAGCACGTGGCCGGGACTCGGAGACGTTCAGGGCCCTGCCGCCGAAATCAGCGCCGTTCAATGCCGCAATGGCCTTCTCCGCCGCTTCATCATCCTGCATCTCGACAAACCCGAATCCGCGAGACCTGCCTGTATCGCGATCCGTAATGACACTCACGCGGTCCACCACTCCAAACCCTTCGAACAGTTCGCGCAGTTTCTCGTCCACTTCGCCATTCTCGAATCGGAAGGGCAGATTCCCAACAAACAAGTTCTTCATGCGTCACCTTCATCCCGGCATCCCGATGGCGGAAACAGGACCGCCCGGCGACTGAAAAGCTGTCTGGCTGAGACATCGCTCAGCGCAAATCATCTGTTTCAGGCGAAACCACCGGCCGTGCGGGAATCCTCTCGCGGCTACTATACCACCGATGGATTCCGCGAGGATGCCGGATTTGAGAAGCCGAAATCTCCCGTGCTTTGGGGTCTAAAAAGTGGCGTCCCGGTACAAATCATACTCCGCCATGAATGGCTCTCCCGGGTCGGGAAAAGCGGTCTGGCGGCATGCGCGCGGAGCGGGACCGATCCGGAGGGTGGGGTCAGGTTATGGAACGAATTGCAGGTACGGAAAATAGCCGTGGATCAGCGGGCGAACCCTTCACTTCTCATCCGCAGGAAGGCTGGAATCTCCAGATCGTCCTTCCGCTCCGTATCGTTGTCGGGGGCATCGGCCGGGGGAGTGATTCCCTGCCAAACGGTGGGTTCGCTCCTGTATGGTTGCTGGGCGGCAACGGGCGGCGTAGTGACAATCGGAGGGTTGATCGTGGTCGTCCCCGTCTGTTCGTTGTTGCGGAGTGAGCGAATCGTTTCCGGCTTGAATCCGGTGGCAATGACGGTTACCTTGACGTTTTCTTTCAACTCCTCATCGAGAACGGCGCCGAATATGATGTTGGCATCCTCGTGTGCCGCTTCATGAATGATGCTGGATGCGGAGTTGACCTCCTGCAGCATGAGGTTGCTGGAGCCGGTAATGTTGATGAGGATCCCACGGGCGCCCTTGATCGAGGCGTCCTCGAGCAGGGGGCTGGAGATGGCGCGGTTGGCGGCCTCCACGGCCCGGTTGGGCCCATTGGCATAGGAACTGCCCATGACGGCGTAGCCCATGCCGTGCATGATCGTTTTGACGTCGGCAAAGTCGCGGTTGATGATTCCGGGGATCACGATGATGTCGCTGATTCCCTGCACGGCCTGCCGCAGCACGTCGTCGGCCAGGCGGAAGGCTTCAAAGAAGCCTGTGTTTTGATCTACCTCCAGAAGCCGCTCGTTGGGGATGGTGATCACGGTGTCGACGCTGTCGGCGAGCTCGGCCAGTCCCTGCTCGGCCTGCTGCATGCGGCGCTTACCCTCAAAGTAAAATGGTTTGGTAACGACTGCAACCGTCAAAGCGCCCAGTTCATTGGCGAGGCTGGCTACGATGGGCGCGGCGCCGGTGCCGGTGCCTCCGCCCAGGCCCGTGGTGACGAACACCATGTCGGCGCCTTCCAGAGCCTCGATCAGCTTGTCGGTATCTTCCAGGGCGGCGCGGCGGCCGACTTCCGGATCCGATCCGGCGCCGAGTCCCTCGGTCAGCTTCGCGCCGAGCTGCAGTTTTACCGGGGCCTGCGAGTTCTGCAATGCCTGCTGATCCGTATTGACGACGATATACTGCACCCCCTGAAGACCGGCGGCGATCATGCGGTTGACGGCATTGCAGCCGCCTCCGCCCACACCGACAACCTTGATCTTCGCACCGGTGCGAGGCTCCTCCTGGATGGAGAATCGAATGGAATTGTCGGTAACGATCTGATGCCTGGTCATTGTCGCTCTAGCCCCCGGATAAGTTGGAATGACCCTACCTTATGTCACCGCGGACCCGGTCGTCAGTTCCTTTTATTGTTCCGGCTGATTTTGTCTCTTTTGGGTAACCCCCTGGGAAGGGAAAAGCGGCTAATCGATTATCGTTTGCGGTCGAACAGGTGCTTCCACAAGGACTATAGGTAACCCCCTCGGAAGGGAAAAGCGGCTAATCGATTATCGTTTGCGGTCGAACAGGTGCTTCCAGGGACTGGAGGGGGCTTTTCCATGAGGGGAGCGAAAACGGCGCACCCGCATGCCGTATTGCAGCAGGCCGAGCAGGGGCGCCTTGTCCGGCGCGTCCAGAATTTCGTGCATGCCAACGATGCGGGAAGGAAGGCCGATCCGGGCCGGGAGATGGAGAATCCGCTCGGCCAGGTCGCACAAGCCCGGCAGGCGCGCGCCGCCTCCGGTCAGGACCAACCCGGCCTGTAGCTCTCCCCCAAGCCCGCAACGCTCCAGTTCGCGCCCCAGCAGAATAAAGAGTTCACTGGCGCGGGCTTCCAGAATCTCCCGCAGGAAACGGTGCGGAAACAACCGGGCCGGCTGCTCGCCGACGCCGGGCACCTCCACCGTCGACCCCTTGTGGCTCCAGCCGGCGGTTACGGAACCGAAGGTGCATTTGATCTTCTCCGCATCGGCGCGGGAGGTCTGCAATCCGATGGAAAGGTCGCCGGTAAAGTGATCCCCGCCGAGGGGAATGATGCCCGCCATGGCGAGTCCGTCGTTCCGGAAGGCGACCAGTTCACAACTGGCGCTGCCCATCACTACAACCAGCACGCCCGTCTCCCGTTCTTCGTCGCTGGCGGTGGCTTCTCCGGTTACATAGGCCTCGCCGGCAACCGTCTCGACGAGGATTCCCGCGCGGTTTACGGCCGAGACAAGATTCCGCCCCGTAGAGACCGAACCGGTCAGGACATGAGCGGAGACTTCCAGGTTCAGCCCTTGCATTCCCACAGGATTGCGAATCCCCTCGTGGGAATCCAGCACAAACTCTTTGGGGACCAGATGGATGATCTCCCGGTCCGCCGCCAGTGGAATGTTTCTCGCGTCCTGCATGACCTGATGCAGGTCCTCCCGCCGGATCTCGCGGGGGAAACTCGGAGCCAGACGAATCCCGGCGCGCGAGGAAAGTCCGGAAAGATGCGGGCCTCCGGTTCCCAGGATGGCCGATTCCACCACCACGCCGCCGGCCATCTGTTCCGCCTTCTCCAGCGCTCCGCGGACCGAGGCCGCGGCCAGATCGATATCAGAGAGACTGCCTTTGTGCCATCCCCGGGAGCGGACTTCTCCATAGCCGAGGAAGCGCAGCGGCAAAGCCGCGTCATTCGACCCCACAGGCGACCCGCCGGGAACCTCCGCAATGATGGCCCGGGTCATGGAGTTGCCGAGATCCAGCGCGGTGATTGTTTCCTGTTTTGAGTTCATTGGGCGTTTACGGGACTGGCTGTTTTGGGTTCATGGGGCATTCATTGGGCTGGCGCAGAAAAAACGGGTTCAGTCGCAACTCCCTGCGAAGGACCGGGCAATGCGGAAGCGGTATCGGTACTGGTATCGGAAGAGATGGCGGAGCCGGTCTCCACCGAAACGCCCCGCGGCGTTCCGGCATGGATGACGGCCTGACCGGCGTAGCGCAGGTCGATGGATTCGATTTCGGCAAACTGCTGGCGCCAGTGAACGATATGGCCGGAATAGGATTCGAAGCGATGCTGGAAATCCTCCTGGCCTATATGGAGCAACACCGCATGGAAACCGTCCGAGATCACCAGTTGCAGATTCCGCGGGTCGGCCAGACGGACCTCCGAGACCAGTCCGGGCGCCAGCGGGCTGGAGGCCTCCAGCGCACTCATCAATTGGATGAATTGCTGAAGCTTGGCCCTTCTTTGCTCCAATGGCTCCTGCTCCGAGACTCCCCGCAGCACGGGGAAGGTGAACTCCGCATTGGGCGGTGCGTCCAGTATGACGCCCTCGGCATCTACCAGACCGATGCCGTGCGGAGTCCACAGAAAAGCGAGAGGAATGCGCTCCTCCACGGTGATGCGCAGACCGGCCGGAAGAACACGCGTAACGGCCGCTTGATGCACCCAGGAGAGTTGCTCCAGCTCGGCGCGCCGCAGCTCAAGCGGCAGATCGTAGATGTTGCGGCCCTGGTCCGCATGAAAAACCGCACCGACCTCAGCCGGGCTCAGGTACCGCTCACCCCGCAACTCGATCGCCTGCAACTGAAAGCGCGAATCCTGCCGCAGAAAACCGAAGATCTTCCACGCCACAAAGCTCATCACGAACAAGCCAAGAATGGTGAAGATCACCGTGCGGGTCCCCGGCAACCGGCGCCGCCGCGCGCCGCGCGGGTCCGCCGCTTTCTGGCGCCGCAGATAGGCCGGAGTTTCCAGGTCGTCAAACAATCCGCCTGTCTTGGGTTGGTTTTTCACTGCCAGGGTCCCTCAATCATGGGCCGCTAGACTGTCGCAGGTCTGTCCGGCGGCGCTCAATTTCTCCATACGATGACTTCCTCGTCCAGCTCGATTCCATGAGCCTCGTGGATCCGCCGGCGAACCCGGTCCATGAGCCGGAAGATGTCATCCGCGGTGCCGTCATATCGGTTGACGATGAAGTTGGCATGCCGGTCGCTGATGACCGCTCCCCCTTCCCGCGTTCCCTTCATGCCCAGCTCATCGATGAGCCGTCCAGTGGAAAGGCCCGGAGGGTTCTTGAAAATACAGCCGGCACTCTTCTCCTTTAGCGGCTGGGAGCTTAGGCGCTTTTCGTTCAGTTTCTTGACGAAATCCAGTATTTCGCGGAAGGGCTTTTCGAGCAACTCCAGCGTTACCGACAACAGGATATCCTGCGGCGCGAAACTGCTTTTTCTGTACTGAAATCCGATCTCCCCGGCCGGCAGCACTTCCCTGCGGCCCGTCTCCCCGCGAAAAACGTCCACGGAGCGAACCAGCGGGCCAATCTGCGTGCCATAGGCGCCGGCATTCATCCGCAGAGCCCCACCCACCGAGCCTGGGACGCCAACCAGCCCCTCCATGCCGCCCAGGTCGCGCTTCGCACACTCCATCACCATGCGGCCCAGACTAGCCGAGGCGGCGACACGAACGCTCCGGCCTTCGAACTCCAGATCGCGGTTTCCCGGCGCCAGCTTCAGGAACACTTTCCGGAAGTCTTCCTCCACCGGAAGGATATTGGTTCCGCCGCCGAGCAGCCCCCAGTCGATTCCGCGCTCCCGGAGAGTTTCCACCAGCGGTTCCAGGGCATCCAGACGATGCACCACGAGCAGATCCGCCTTGCCGCCGACGCCCAGCGAACTATAGTCGCGCAGCCGCTGACCGGGCAGGTAACCGACACGCTCGGCTTCCAGCCAGCGGAGGAATTCCGAATCGTGAAAGATCATGGATGGGCCTGTTACTTTCCCTTTTTCTGTTCCGCCCGCCCCGCCCCGAGGGAGACGGGATCGCGTTGCCGCAGGATTTCCAGGAGCTGCGCCCCCAGCCGCCAGACGCTGCCAGCGCCGAGCGTGAGAACCAGGTCTCCGGGCTTCACCTGCTCCGCCACGCGGCTCAGAAGGGCTTGCGTTTCCGGCTCATAGGAAACCGGCGGGCCGCCGCGGGCGTGGATGGCCTCAACGACTTTCTCCGCATGGACACCGGGAAGGGCCTTCTCGCCGGCTCCAAAAATATCCAGCACATGGACCTGGTCCGCGTCATCGAAGGCCCCGGCGAACTCCTCCAGCAGCGCCGCGGTGCGCGAGTACCGGTGTGGCTGGAAGAGGACCAGGATGCGCTGATAGTCGCAATCACGCGCGGCGCTCAGCGTGGCGCGGATCTCCGAAGGATGGTGCGCGTAATCGTCCACCACGGCAACGCCACCGGCAGCGCCCCGCAGCTGGAAGCGCCGTTCCACGCCTTGGAACTCCGCCAGGCCCCGGCGGATCTTCTCCGGCTCGATGTTCAGCTCCAGGCCCACGGCCACCGCCGCCAGCGAGTTCATGACGTTATGGCGTCCGGGGAGCTGCAAACATACCGTCCCCAGCGACTCGCCGCGGTGGCGCAAATCGTAGCTCGATGCATGATGGCCGCATTGGATGTTTTCCGCAAACAGGTCGGCATCCCGCGTGCCGTAGCTCACCACCCTGCGGCGCAGCAATCCATGGATGGAGCGAATATTTTCATCCGCCAGACACACGATCGAGGCACCGTAAAACGGCACCTTGTTGGCGAACTTCACGAAGGCGTGCTGCAGATCCCGCAGATCGCCGTAACAGTCCAGATGTTCCCGGTCGATGGAGGTGATGATGGCCAGGATGGGGGCCAGATGCAGAAAGGAACGGTCGCTTTCATCCGATTCCACCACCATGAATTCGCCCTTGCCGAGCCGGGCGCTGCCGGCAACACTGTTCAGACGGCCGCCGACCACGATGGTGGGATCGAGCAGAGTGGTCGCCAGGACGGAGCCGATCATCGAAGTGGTTGTGGTCTTGCCGTGGCTCCCGGCGACGGCGATGCCGAACTTCAGCCGCATCAGCTCGGCCAGCATCTCCCCCCGGGGAATCAGGGGAATCTGCAGGCGGCGAGCCTCAAGCACTTCTGGGTTGTCCGGGGAGATGGCGGAGGAGACCACCACGGCCTCGGCGCCGTGTACGTGTTCCGGGTCGTGCCCCTCCCGGATGCGGGCCCCGAGCCGGCACAGCCGGTCGGTCGCCGCGCTCAGCCGCTGATCCGATCCGGAGACTTCGTAGTCTAGGTTGCGCAATACCTCGGCGATGCCGCTCATGCCGCTTCCGCCGATGCCGATAAAATGTACTCGCCGCGCCGGGAAAAACATATCTCTCCCAAAATAGATTTTTTCGCTGCCGCCCGCTTACGTCTCGTGCAGCCCCGCACCCGTGGGAACAAGGCTCTCTAACTCATCTGCGATCTCAACGGCGGCATGCGGGTGCGCCAGCGTGTGAACCGCGTCCTGCATCCGGCACAGCTGGCCGGGATCGGCCCGCAGCGCCTGGATGGCCTCCACCAGTCGGTCGCCATTCAACTCCGAGTCGAGAATCAGGCGGGCGGCTCCCATCCGAACCAGCGCCTCCCCATTGCGCAACTGGTGCTGATTGGCCGCGGAGGGAAATGGCACCAGAATGGACGCGCGCGCCGAGGCACTCAGCTCGGCTATCGTGTTCGCTCCCGCGCGGCAGATTACCAGGTCCGCGGCGGAAAACGCCTCCCACATCTTCTCCAGATACGGGGCAACAACCAATCGCAGCGAAGCATCCGATGAGTACTTCGCAGCCTCATCCCTCACGTCATTATATGCGGATTGCCCGGTCTGGTGCACGATCGACAGAGGAAGCGGCGATTGAGCCAATATCGGCAATGCCTCCAGGATCGCGCGGTTCAGCGACCGGGCCCCCTGACTGCCGCCGAAGACAAGAATGGAGAAGAGGGAATCACGCGCTTTTCGTGGCACGGAGAAGAACTCTTCGCGGACCGGAATGCCCGTCGGACGGGAAGCCCCCCAGGGAAAGAAACCTGCGGTTTCAGGAAACTCGAGGAAAGCGCGTGCCACGTAAGGCGCCACCCAGCGATTCGCCAGGCCGGGATAGGCGTTGGGCTCCAGCACGGCCAGCGGAACACCGCGCAAGGCAGCCGCCAGCATCATGGGACCGGCGGCGTAACCGCCCACTCCCAGCACCACATCCGGCTGAAACTGTTCCAGGTTCCCGAATGCCTGCCAGAGGGCCCGGGGCAGATGGGCAAGAGTACGGAAACGGGTCCCGAAGCTCTGCCCCTGCAAGGCCCCGATCCGCAGCAGCCGAAGCGCAAACCCGGCTTCGGGAACCAGGCGGGATTCGACACCGCGCGCCGTGCCAACGAACAGGACCTGCCGCGACGGATCCCTCCGGCAGAACTCCCTGGCGACCACGATGGCCGGGATGACATGGCCGCCCGTGCCACCGGCGGCCAGCAGCAACCTTAAGGGCCGCCCTCGATGGATCGTAGTTTCTCTCCCCATTGCGCACGCTGACTGATACTGAGCAGAATCCCGGTTGCTACCAGGCAAAAGAAAAGAGAGCTTCCCCCGTAGCTCACGAACGGAAGGGGAATCCCCTTGGGCGGAAGGATCGCCAGGACAACACTGATATTGATGAGGCTCTGGCAGAAGATCATCAGAGTCAGTCCCGCGGCGAGGAAGCAGCCGAAATCATCGGGAGCCATCAGGCTGGTCCGCCAGCCTCGCCAGAAGTAGATAACAAACAGCGAGAGTAACAACAGGGCGCCGATCAGCCCCAGCTCTTCGGCCGTAACAGCAAAAATGAAATCGGTATGAGGAGCGGGCAGAAAGAACAGTTTCTGCTTGCCGTTCATCAGGCCCTGCCCGGTTACTCCGCCGGTGGCCACGGAGATCATCGACTGGATGACCTGAAAGCCGCTCCCCAACGGGTCGGCATACGGATCCAGAAACGCGAGAATCCGCTGGCGCCGGTAAGGCACCCGGAAAATCAACAGATACAGGACCGGAAGCCCGGCCAGAAACAGGTACGCCAGATAGCGCCAGGGCAGCCCGGCGATAAAGAACATCGCTCCGGCCACCAGGATGATGGCAATCGGCGTGCCCAGGTCCGGCTCCTGGAGGATTAGCACGACGACCACGATAATCAGCCCCAGCGCCGGAAGGATATCGCGCAGGAAATGATCCAGCCGGCCGGCACGGCGGGCCAGCCAGTAAGCGATGAAGATCACCAGAATCAGCTTGGCATACTCCGATGGCTGGAATGACATCCCGGCCACGCGAAACCATCGGTTGGTCTGCTGTATCGAGGCGCTGAACAGAACCCCCACCAGCAGGGCGAGTGCGACGAAGATGCCCGGAAAAACGATGGCGGGGTGGCTGAGAATCCGGTAATCGATCCTCATCAGTACCAGCATGGCGCAGAAGCCCAGAATGGCCCAGGCAAGCTGGCGCCAGAAGATGGCGGACGAGCTTCCGAACTGCTCGGTGGACAGTGGCGCCGAGCTGCTGAAAACCATCAGCAGGCCAAAGACAACCAGCGTCAGCGTAACAACGAACAGTGTCCTGTCTGCGGAAAACCGCTGCCTCATTCCGAATGCCTTTCGCCTTCGCTCAACCGCAAATTCATCCCGGTCAACGCAGCTTGAGCGTCGAGAGGGAAAACAGCGCCAGAATCAGAGCCGTGATCCAGAAACGGATGATCACCTTGGACTCACTCCAACCTTTCAACTCAAAATGGTGGTGCAGCGGGGCCATCCGGAAGATTCTTTTGCCTCTCAGCCGGAAGGACGCCACTTGCAGGATGACCGAGAGCGCCTCGGCCACAAAAACTCCTCCGATCGACAACAGCAGGATCTCCTGCTTGATGATGACCGCCACCGTGCCGATGCCTCCGCCCAATGCCAATGAGCCGACATCGCCCATGAACACCTCGGCCGGATGCGCGTTATACCACAGGAACCCCAGGCAGGCCCCCACCATGGCGCCACAGAAGATCGTTACCTCCGCCACCTCGGGTATGTACTGAATCTCCAGGTAGCGAGCGAACACCGCATGACCGGTCAGATAGGTCAGCACCGTCAGCGCTCCGGCGGCGATGATGGTGCAGCCGATCGCCAGTCCGTCCAGCCCGTCCGTCAGATTCACCGCGTTGCTGGCCCCCACGATCACCAGAACGATAAACAGAAAGAACAAAATAAACGCCAGCGGGTAAGTGAACGGGTTGTCCATGAAACTCCGGATCAACAGGTCCGGAACAAATTGCTTGAAGAACGGAACGCTCAAATGGGTGGAGTATCCTCCTTCCGCGGTCAGCACCAGCAACGCCGCTCCCACCAGCAGGCTGATCCCGCATTGCAGGGCAATTTTTTTCTTTCCGGTCAGGCCCTGATTGCGTTTGCCGGTAACCTTTTGGTAGTCATCCAGAAACCCCACGAATCCGAAACCGAGCGTGGAAAACAAAACCAGCCAGATGACCGGATTCCGCAGATCCGCCCACAGCAGAGTGGGCACCAGAATCGCGACATGAATCAGCAGGCCGCCCATCGTGGGAGTTCCCGCCTTGCTCTGGTGCGACTCGGGTCCTTCCTCCCGGATGTATTGACCAATCTGGAAATCCTTGAGCTTCCCGATCAGCCACGGCCCCAGCCACAGGCAGATCAGCAGAGCGGTAATGCTGGCAAAAGCCGTGCGAAACGTGAGATAGCGGAAGACGCGGAATGGCGTGAAGTATTGAAACAGTTGCTCATAGAAAAGATAATACAGCACGTGTCCGCACCCCTGTTTCTTCAGCGCCGGCTGCGCCCCGCGCCGGCCGGGCCGTCCTCGGACAGTTCGTCCCAGACACCTTCCAGCCGCACGGCGCGGGACGCCTTCAGCAGAACCACGTCCCCATCCGCCAGAATCTCCCGCAACCGCCCGCCGGCCTTGGCCGGAGTATCGAAGTGTTCGCAGGCATTGCCCGCCATCCCCGCCGAACGCGCGCCCTCGGCCAGCGGCCGGGCTGCATCGCCCACGGTCAGCAGGAGAGAAAATCTCAGATCCGGCAGCCGTTTCCCGCAATCGAAATGCAGTTCCCCGCTGCGCCGGCCCAACTCCATCATTCCTCCCAGAACCGCCACCCGCCGCCGTGCCGGAATCTCCGCAACGGCCTCCAGCATGGCTTCGAGCGCGGCTGGGCTGGAGTTATAACAGTCATTCACAATCACCGCTCCATTCGCCAGGCCAACCAGCTCGCCCCGCATCGGGGCCGGATGCAACCCGGCCACCGTCTCCACAAGCGTTGCAAGCCGGATGCCAAACAGATGTGCAACTCCCAGACCGGCCAGCAGGTTCCTCACGTTATGCCGGCCCACCATCGGAAGCGTGAACCGGGTTTCGGCAGCCTGCTCATCCGGCGGAATCCGCTTTACTGTTTCCTTCCGCGCACCCCCGAAAACATCCGATTCCAGAGAGGCGGTTGAGACGGCAAACGAATAACCGCCCGCCGGAGCAGCGCTTAATTTCGTCGCCCTGATCTGTGCATCCGTGTCGATCCCGTAGGAAAGAGCTCTTCCCGGACACAGAGAACCAAAGGCCGCGACACGCGCATCATCCCCGTTCAGCACAGCCCAGCCATCCCTGCCGAGCGACTCGATCAACTCCCTCTTGGCCAGCGCGATCCCGTCCACATCGCTGAAAAATTCCAGGTGCGCCGGGCCTACGTTTGTGACGACCCCCACATCGGGCTTCGCAATCCCAGCCAGATGTCGAATCTCTCCCGCCGCCGACATCCCCAACTCGAATACGCCGATCTCTGTCTCCGGCTGGAGCTGGAGCAGCGAGAGCGGCAATCCGTACTGGTTGTTCCAATTCCCCTCACTTTGGACCACGCGGAAACGGGTGCCGAGCAACTCCGTCATCATGTGCTTCGTGGTGGTCTTGCCCATGCTGCCGGTGATGGCCACGAGTGGCCCTCCCCATCGGGCCCGCACCGCGCCGGCCAGTTTCTGCAACGCCATCAGCGTGTCCGGAGTCCCGATCAACCGGTCCTGTAGGGTGGCGGGAAATCCCGCCACCCGGTCGCTGCTGACGACCGCGCCGGCCGCGCCGGCCGCGAGTGCGGCAGCCACGTAGTCATTTCCGTCGAACCGTTCTCCCCGCAGGGCGAAGAACAGCTCTCCGGCCCGGATGGTCCTCGAGTCGATGGAATAGCCGGACGCCATGCCGGCCGAGTGAGCTGGCGCAGCGACTCCCAGGATGGAACGGATCTCCCGGAGCGTTAGTTGCATATCCTATGAAAATCACTTTCTGTCTGCCGGACTGAATCCCATCTCCCGCAGGATTCTTCCGGCAACCTCCCGGTCATCGAACGGCATGCGGTCCTGCCCGACAATCTGCCAGGTTTCATGTCCCTTGCCGGCAATCAGCACGGTGTCCCCGGCGCGGGCATCCAGCAGCGCCTGCCGGATCGCCGCCTCGCGGTCCTGCTCCACCAGATAATTCGCGGAGCCTTTCTGCAAACCCACGCGAACGTCGTTCAGGATCTGCACCGGGTCCTCCGTCCGCGGGTTATCGGAGGTCAGGATGACCCGGTCGCACTCAGCGGCGGCCTGGCCCATCAAGGGGCGCTTGCTCCGGTCGCGGTCTCCCCCGCAGCCGAAAACGATCGTCAACCGGCCCTGTTTGGTCCATTCACGAGCCGTGGCCACTAGGGTCCGGATTCCCTCATCCGTGTGAGCGTAGTCGACCATCACCGCGAACGGCTGGCCCTCATCAATGGGCTCCATACGCCCGGGAACGGTAACCGACCTCAGGCCCTCCTGAATGTGCTCCGCAGGAACCTCCAGCGCGATGCACGCCGCCACGGCTGCCAGCAGATTGCAGGCGTTGTGGGCTCCGGTCAGGGGCGATTCGATCTCCATCGGGCCGGCAGGAATCTGGATGGTCATCTCCAACCGTGCGGGCGAGCAATTCCACTGGCTCGCCGAAACATCCGCCCGGGGCTTCATCCCGAAGCTGATCACCTGGGCCGGCGTCAGTTTCCGTACCGCATCGATCCGGTCGTCGTCCGCGTTGAGGATGGCGTATCGAGGCGCCGGGCCGTTTTCGGAGGGCAGGAACAGCTTCTGCTTTGCAAGAAAATAGTTCTCCATGCTCTCGTGAAAATCCAGATGGTCGCGGGAGAAGGTGGTCCAGAGGGCGGTGTGGAACCGGCATCCACTCACCCGGTCCAGAACCAGGGAGTGCGAGGAAACCTCCATCACCGCCGCGGCCCCCCGGTGGTCGATCGCTTCGCGCAGGAGCCTCTGCAGGTCCAGTGATTCCGGTGTGGTCTGCGGCGTTGCCACCTGCACGGGCCGTCCGGAAAAGCGGAGCCGGTTCCCGAGCGTTCCAATCAAAGCCGGCCGCATTCCCGCCTGTTCCAGGACGGAGGCGATCAGGAAGCTGACCGTCGTCTTCCCGTTCGTGCCCGTGATCCCCACCAGCGGAATCTCCCCGGAGGGATTGCCGTAAAAACGGCAGGATGCCAGCGCCAGTGCACGCCGCGCGTCCGGAACGCGAACCCATGAGGAGATGCCGGGCGCAAGGTTTTCGGGCGCCGCGGCCTCCGAGACCACCGCCACCGCACCCCGGCTGGCGGCATCGGCCACGTAGCTGAGCCCATCTTCGCGGAACCCGTGGATGGCGAAGAATACATGGCCTGGCTGGATTCGCTGAGAATGATATTCCAGACCCGTGATCGCCATCGAGGAACTGCCGGATAGGACAGCTCCGCCTACGGTCTGAAACAATTGCTGGAGTTCCATGGGTGTTTGCGACTCGATGAATTCGGTGAGGTTCCATCCGGCAGGAGGGACGGTGATGGCCCGCCATTCACCTGGCTGTTCAAAAATAATACCCTCCTGAGTGGAACCTCGTGGAACTGGTCCCACTAGCCGCTGGCCGCTTGCGGGGACACTGGGTCGGATAACATGGTTTCCTCTGCTGGTCCGGACGAGTCTTCCGGCGGTTTCGCCGGCTTCCGGCTTTCCAGGGAGCCGACTTTGAAACGAACGACAATTCTCTCTCCTGCAGGCAGCGGGGTTCCCGGCAACGGAGATTGCTCGAATGCGATTCCGCTTCCCACCAACTGCACCGGAAGATGGCCGGCCACCGCTCTGGCGGTAACCTCCCGTACTCCTTCTCCCAGGAAATTGGGCACAATCAACCCCGCCCGGTAACTGGATTCGTCCGTCGAAGCCTGCTCCCACAACTGCTCTTCTGCCGGAACCCGGTTCCGGATGGTTGTGGATGCCCGGCGCAAAGGCAGCGATTCCAGGTCTTCACCCGGCACATTCCGGTATACGAGCAACTGCTCGGCGATGGTCCGGAAAACGGGAGCGGCGACCTCCCCTCCGTGGTAGAGGCCTCGCGGCGAGTCCAGCACCACAAGGATCGTGAATATTGGATCTTCGGCCGGCGTAAATCCCACGAAGGACGCCACATGATCGGTAACCGAGTAGGTTCCGGTGGCCGGGTCGAGCTTCTGCGCGGTGCCCGTCTTTCCCCCTGCCGAATATCCTTTGGGCAGCGCTTCCATACCCGTGCCATGCACCACCACGTGCTCCATGATCCTTCTCATTGTTTCGGCGGTCGCCGGACTCATCACCCGCCGCAGCCGGGCCGGGTCCTCCCGGCCCCTTCGATACTCGCCACGGATGATCGTGGGCCGCACCCAGACTCCATTGTTGGCCACGGCGGAGGCGGCGGCCATGATCTGCAGCGGCGTGGCGCCGATCTCCTGCCCCATGGCAATGGCGCCGATGGAGGCCTTCCACCACCGCTCCGGCGGCTTCGTCAGTCCACTCTCCTCGCCAGGCAATTCGATCCCCGTCTTGCTGCCGAAGCCGAACCGCCGCAGATGGTCATACAGTCCGGCATCTCCGAGCCGGAGCGCCAGCTTGATGATACAGACGTCGCTGGAACTGCCGAACGCCTCCCGCACGGTCAGAATGCCGAACGGCCGGTGATCGCGAATGGTATGCCCCGCCACGCTGATGGAACCCATCTGGCAGTCCACCAGCTCATCCACCCAGGTCAGTTTCTCCTCCAGCGCCGCCGCCACCGTGACGATCTTGAAAGTCGAGCCCGGTTCGTAGACCCCGCCGGTCGCCAGGTTCCGGTACACTTCGGGATCGGATTCCCCGTAGGTGTTGGGGTTGTACGTCGGCCGGTTCGCCATGGCCAGAATCTCGCCGGTATGAGGGTCTCCTACCAGCACGGTTCCCGACCGCGCCCGGGATTGCTTCATGACCTCGTCCAGCGCCTGCTCGGCGACATACTGAATCGTCTCATCCAGTGTTAGAACAAGGTCCTCGCCCGCCTCGGGAGGTTTTCCCGTGCGGCCGAACCTGCGCCGCCGTGCGTCCCGTTCAATCAACAACTGGCCGGGACGGCCCTGAATCTGCTTCTCATACACCAGCTCGATCCCCGCCAGTCCCTGATCATCCACCCCCACGTACCCTAGCACGTGAGCAGCCAACTCCCGTTTCGGGTAAAAACGCTTGGACTCCTTCTGGAAATAGATTCCTTTCAGATTCAGCTGGCGCACTCGCTCGGCCGCCCGCGCCGCAACTTTCCGCTTCACCCACCGGAAGGATCGCTCGCCCTCGAACTTTTTCTCCAGATCGGTCCGCTTCATCTCCAGCACCGGGGAGAGCAATCGGGCGGTCGCTTCCGGGTCGGCAATTTCGTTCGGAACCGCAAATACGGACTCCACCTCAATGCTCATCGCCAGCGGCCGCATGTTGCGGTCATAGATATTTCCCCGGACGGGGCTGACCGCAACGGTCTGTTCCTGCTGCCGCCGGGCTTGCCGGACGTGCTGGTCATACTCGATGACCTGCAACTGCACCAGGCGGACCACCACCACGACGACCCACAGAGCCAAAAGGGCAGTCAGAATCAGGAAGTTTCGGGGATTGACCGGCGGTCTGCGATTGCTCATATCATCCTCCGGGACCGGCTGCCGGGCACGCATGTTTCCCGGTCGGCGGACTCACGCGTCCTACCGCAACAGGATCGAAGCGCTGGAGGGTCCCAGCGGCGCGGATCGTGCCGTACTCCGCTGCCGGGCAACCAGAGCAGGCCTGGCCGGAGCCTCGGCCCGGAAGATCTGACCCGGCGCCAACGGGGTCATGCCCAGCTCATTCCGCGCAATCCAGTCGATCCGCACCGGGTCGCCCAGCGAGGCCTCTTCCAGGCGCAGCTTCCGGTTCGCTTCTTCCATCTCCAGCTTTTGGTGTTCCAGATGTTCCTGTTGATAGCCGTATTCCAGACTCTGAAACCTGCCCCGTCCGGCCAGGACACCGACAGTGAGCAGCAAAGACCCCAGCAAGACGAAGAGCGCATAATGCCGCGGATCGCGCGGATTCGCCAATGGCTTCAGCCTGGAATTGTCAACCGACTTTACGTAATAGATCTCCCCCATTTGCTCACTTCCTTTGCGCGATGAACTGATATGAATAGCGTTACCTGCCCCTGCCTGTTCCTGCCTGCCCTTATCCGCCATGCAGGGCCTCCCGTTTCGCGGCGGCCCGTAGCTTCGCGCTGCGGGACCGGCGATTAGCGGCCACCTCGTCCGGGCCGGGCCGGACGATTTTTTTTGTCAAAACCTCGAAGCGCCCCTCGCGGCGCCACTGCTGAAAACGTTGTTTTACGATTCGATCTTCCAAGGAATGAAAACTGATGATGACAATGCGTCCTCGGGGATGAAGAGCATCCGGGACCTGTGTCAGGAATTGCGACAACGTCTCCAACTCTTTGTTGACTGCGATACGAATTGCCTGAAATGTACGTGTTGCAAGATGAATGGGAGTGCCGGTTGTCCGGGCCGTACCCCTGTAAGCTCCCCTCCCGCGCCGATTGGCTTGGTGGGAAACTCCGCGCCTGCCCCCCAGACAGGCCGCGATCAGTTCTGATAGTTCCACTGTTCTATTGATGGGGCGGGCCCGGACAATCGCTCTGGCGATTCTCTGCGACCTCCTTTCTTCTCCATATTCGTAAATCAGGTCGGCCAACTCGCGTTCGCTCCACTGATTTACAATCTCGTCTGCCGTCAGCCGCTGCTCCGGATTCATTCTCATATCCAGGGGGCCATCGGCCTTCAGGCTGAATCCTCTCTCGGCGGAATCGATCATCATCTGTGATAGTCCAAGGTCCGCCACGATTCCGTCCACTCCTTCGATTCCCAGCCGACTCAGCGCCGGTGTCAAGTCTGCAAAATCCTCATGTGCCAGGGTGTATCGGTCCGGGTAGTCCTCCAGTTGGCGGCTGGCAATCTCGAGCGCCGACGGGTCCTTGTCCAGACCGATCAAACGCCCGGTGGTCAGTTTCTCCACGATCGCCCGGGCGTAGCCCCCAGCCCCCACCGTCGCGTCCACGTAGACGCCCCCGGGCCGCACGGCCAGATACTCCACCGCTTCGGCCATCAAGACCGGGACGTGCATTGCCATCGTCGCTTCGCCCCAAACCGGCTGATTTAGATTCCAAGCTCATCCAGGATTGTTTCATCCTCCGGCGTGATCGGGTTGTTGTTGATTTCGGCCAGGAATCGCTCGTTGTTCCAGACCGCCAGATAAGTCAGATTCCCCAGGACCGCCACCTCTCCCTTCATTTCCGCAGCCTCGCGGAGCACTGCCGGAATGAGGATCCGTCCCTGCTTGTCCCAGTTGACCACCTGGCCGTAATAGTTCGCCCGGTCGAGAAATTTCCTCCTGGTGCGGTTGAAGCTGGCGTTCTGAGCCAGTTTTTCCTCCAGTTGAATCCACTCGTCCATCGGGTAGATGCGCACAAACAGTCCGTCCAGGCTCGTTACATTGCATTCTCCCGACGAATACCTCTCCTCCAGTTCCCGTTTGAATGTCTCCGGGATCTTGAGGCGTCCTTTGTCATCGATTCGAGCTGGATAATTTCCGCGAAGCATCCCTTTTCCACCCGAGTTCCCAGCGCTCCCGCTAGCGCCAAATCCCTCTACTTTTTTCCACTGCGTCCCACTTGATACCCTATCCATGGAGGCTTGTCAAGGCCAAGTTTTGGGAAAAGAGGAAGAAAAACAGGAAGTTATAGGGAGGACTACCCAACCGATGGGGGTGCGATCTGGAGAGAGGACAAGATACGGGGCGTGCCCGAAAAGATACAGCGGATTTATATCAAGACGTTCGAAGTGGTGAAGAGGACCTGTTAACGGCGGGTCTGCATGGAAAAATTACTGAGGGGAACCGGGCCGATGTCGACCCACTGATTCTCCTGCCTTTGGCGGACCAAAACCAGGGAATTAACCCGAAATGTGGATTCTCCCCGGAACTGCTTCCAATCCGAGGCATTGATCTCCAGCATCCGGTGCGTAACCTTTTCGTCCAGATCCTGCGCAATGGTAACGTGCGGCGTGAACTCAAAGGGCTCTTGAAACTCCATGCCGTTGATATTTAATGCGTTGTGCAGAGAAACCAGGTCGCTGTATCCCGTCGAAAAGGCAAGGTACACCACGCCGCTCACCGGCCAAAAAGTCGAAACACCTTCAATCGAGACATCGAAAGGTTCGATTGAGGCACATTTCTGTCGCAGCATGTCCAGTTTTTCTTCCGCCGATCCCTGCAATTCGCGGGGCGGCAAAACCGTTACATGCGATACGGCCTTGGCAAAACAAGGATCTACCCGCGCCCGCAGTCGGTTGACGAATTCCCCCAACTCTCCCGGCAGGTAAGAAACGACGGCATAGGTCTCTGCCCCCATGGTTTTCAGCTTATACGAAAATCTTCCGCCCTGACAAGAGAGTTCCAGTCCCGTTAGTGTATCTCAGCGTACATCCCACCGCTCCACCCATTAGAACGGCAGGGGGTGCCCATAAATATTAATTATGGAGTCAATAAAAATTATGATTATTGTTAATAGACACCGCGGCCGGATTGATGGTAGAGTCTAGCATGTGTCCGCCGAGATTTTGACGGGCCTTGCGGCCATTGGGCCCTGAGGGAACCTGCGTCAGGTGGCCTTTCGGAAAGGAAATTCTCCCACCCGGAATCAGCGGCGGGAGTCGTCGGCTGGAGGCTGTTAATCCTTAGAATTAATCAGATTCCCGTAGAGTGCTCGCCGGCGGCATGCCCAACGGGAACTTTAGTATTTTAATGGAACGGGAGAGAGAGGAACAGGTAGATGGAGCTTTTATACGAGAGCAACGCGAAACCAGAGCTGCTAAAAGGAAAACAGATCGCCATGCTGGGCTACGGCAGCCAGGGCCACGCGCAGGCACAGAATTTGCGCGACAGTGGCTACTCCGTCCTGATTGGACTGGCCCCGGAGCGGCCAACGGCGAAGAAAGCAGCAGAAGACGGTTTTGAAGTCTTGAACGTCCCGGATGCAGTGCGCCGCGCCGATCTCATACAGATCCTTGTTCCCGACGAGCACCACAAGGCACTTTTTGAAAACGAGATTCGCCCGAACCTGAAACCGAATGCAATCGTAATGGTATCGCACGGTTTCTCCGTTCACTTCAAGCAGATCGTACCGCCGGAAACCAATGACGTCGTCATGGTGGCCCCCAAGGGCCCCGGCCATCTGGTGCGCCGCGTGTATGAAGAAGGCGGCGGGGTTCCCTCGCTGATCGCTGTCGCCCAGGACGCCTCCGGCCAGGCGCAGGATTACGCGCTGGCGTACGCATGGGGCATCGGCGCCACGCGCGCCGGCGTCGTCAAGACCACCTTTCGCGATGAGACGGAGACGGACCTGTTCGGTGAACAGGCGGTCCTTTGCGGAGGACTGACCTCGCTGATGAAAGCTGGTTTTGAAACGCTGATCGAGGCCGGCTATCCGCCTGAGATGGCCTACTTCGAGTGCATCCATGAAATGAAGCTGATCGTCGACCTCATCTATGAGGGCGGTCTGGCCCGCATGCGCTACTCCATCAGCAATACGGCCGAATACGGCGACCTCACGCGCGGTCCGCGCATCCTCGGCCCGGACGTCAAGGCCCGCATGAAACAGGTGCTCGATGAGATCCAGAACGGCACCTTTGCTAAAGAGTTTATTGAGGAAAACGTCAAAGGCCGGCCCAATTTCGACCGCATGCGGGAACAGGAAAAGCAGCATCCGGTGGAAGAAGTGGGTCAGGAATTGCGCGACATGATGTCGTGGCTGAAGAAGGCGAAGAAATAGACGGAAACATCCTGGATTGACCCGCCGCCGCGGCGCGGCGCTCACTTGCCCCGCACGACAAGCAGGGGCAGAGCCACCAAGGCAGAGCAAGGGCTGAGCCAGGGCAGAGGAGGAAACATGCCGATCAAAGGTGCCGAGATATTACTGGAGTCTCTGAAACGCGAGGGCGTGGAGGTGGTATTCGGCTACCCGGGCGGGGCCAACATCCCTTTATACGACGCCCTGTACAACTCTCCCATCCGCCACATCCTGGTCCGTCACGAGCAGGGAGCGGCCTTTGCCGCCGAAGGGTACGCGCGCGTCAGCGGCCAGCCCGGCGTGGCCATCGCCACCTCCGGCCCCGGAGCCACCAATCTGGTAACCGGCATCGCCGACGCCAAGCTGGACGGCATTCCGCTGGTCTGCATCACCGGCCAGGTCCGCAGCGGGGTCATCGGCACCGACGCTTTTCAGGAGACCGACGTCGTGGGGCTGACGCTCCCGGTAACGAAGTGGAACTGCATCGTCACGCGAACCGAAGACATTCCCCGCCTGGTCGCGCAGGCTTTTTACGTCGCCCGTTCCGGCCGTCCGGGCCCCGTGCTGATCGACGTGCCCGTGGACATGATCCGCAACCAGATCGATTCCATCGAATACCCGGAAACCGTTTCCCTGCCCGGCTACACTCCGGAAAAGGAGGCCGACCAGCATTTCGATGCCTTGCTCGCACAGTTGCAGTCCTGCAGCCATCCGGTCGTCATCGTGGGCGGCGGCATCAAATGGGCGGGAGCCATCCAGCAGGTTCGCGATCTTCTCGACCGTCTGCAAGTGCCCACGGTTTCCACCGTTCACGGTCTGGGCACCGTTCCGGAAGACCGGAAGTATTTCCTCGGAATGGTCGGAATGCACGGGACCCGGCGGTCGAATATCGCCGTCAGCCATTCCGATCTGCTCATTGTGCTGGGCGCGAGGCTGGATGACCGCGTTACCGGCGACGCATCGCGATTCGCCCGGCACGCGAAGATCGCTCATTTTGAGATCGACACGGCTCAGTTGAGTCGCGTCCGCCCCTGCGACATTCCCATCGTCGGCGATCTGAAGGCCACCGTGGACCAATTCCAGGCGATGCTGCCCGATTCGCTTCCCAACTGGGCCGGCTGGGTGGAGGAGACCCATGCCACGCCCAACCCGGTGGAAAAACCCACGGCGGGCACCGGACGCCCCTCGCCGACCAAGATGCTGGAGATGCTTTTCAAACTGATGGACCCGGACGGCATCATCGCCACCGATGTCGGCCAGCACCAGATGTGGGCCGCGCAGCGAGCCGGCGGAATCTCCGGCCCCCGCCAGCACATCACCAGCGGCGGCCTCGGCGCCATGGGTTTCGCCCTGCCGGCCTCCATCGGCGCGCAACTGGCCTATCCGCATCGCCAGGTGGTCTGCGTCTCCGGCGACGGCGGCTTCCAGATGAACATCCAGGAACTGGCGACCGTTCAGCGCTACTCGCTGCCGCTCAAGATCGTGATCATCGACAACAAGTATCTCGGGATGGTGCGCCAGTGGCAGCAGCTTTTCTGGGACCGCCGGTATTCGGAAGTGGACCTGTATGACAATCCGGACTTCAACAAGATCGCCGAAGCCTACGGCATCCCCGGCATCCTGATGAACCGGGCCGAGGACATGGAAGCTCAGATCAAGGAGTTTCTCGCCATGCCCGGTGCGGCTCAGCTTGTCGTGGAGTGTCCCGCCGAGGCCAACGTCTATCCGATGGTCCCGGCCGGCGCGGCGCTGACCGACATGGTGTGGGAAGAGAAAAAATCATGACCGGACTCACCATTGATTTTCACAATATCCCCGGCGCGATGATGCGCGTGCTGAACACCTTCTCGCGCCGCGGACTGGTCATCGAATCCGTCTGGTGCGGTCCGGCCGGCGACCATCACCGCGCACATGTTCTGGTGGATGCCCAGCCGATCACGATCGAGCAAACGGTTCGGGAGCTGGAAAGCACGGTCGGGGTGGACGGCGTTGCCCCGTTGAACGAAGCGGAAGCGGCGCCCCTGCTGCGCCCCGCGCAACAGTAGCCCACCCCGCCAGCTAGCAGCAACCCATCCGGATTGCACGGTGGCTTCACAGCAATCAGTGCATCCACCAGTGTCACCGTTCCGGCCCGCTATTTATAGGCGGCGCACAGTACGCGTTTCCCGCGTGCCAGTTGCTCATATGCGTTATCCGGAGGCTGGATCATCTCCACCTTCCTGAACCCGGCATGCCGCAGCAGAAAGATGAGCGCCTTCGGCGACGGGCAGAAAGCGACAGGCGTGGCGCCGGTTTCATGAATGTCCGCGTCGAAGTCCCCCGACTCATCGATCATGGCCATCACTCCTTCATAGGGCCGTGTCCAGGCGCGCGAACCCCACTCGGTCTCGCCAGGAACCTCGTCGATCACCTGCGTCTCCACGATGCAGACCTCCCCGGTAACCGCGCTCAGGTTCCGCAGACACAGCATCGGATTTTCCAGGTGATAGAGAACGCCCAGAAACAGCGTCAGGTCATGGTGGCCGCAATCGGCCGGATTCAACTGCTCGCAGTTGCCCTGGCGAAACTCGATCCAGGGATAACCCATCGCCCCGGCCACGAATTCCGCCTTCCGCAGATTACTCTCCCGCACGTCCATGCCCACCACATGCTCGATCCCGAGCCGGGCCATCTCCACCGTGTAGAATCCCTCATGGCATCCGACATCAAGACAGGAGATCTCTCCCAGCCGCTCCTGGAAGTGGGCCTTCACAGCGCGCCGCGTCATCTCCAGCCGCGTCTCGAAGATCCCTTCCACCTCCGCCGGGATGCGCGTTGTGGCGCGCACCCCATCTCCGAAATCAAACGGGTAGAACCACGGACCCAGCTCCCGCATCCGGCGCTGGAGTTCATCTCGCGTCATCTGCATCACTCACATCGAAAGGATTTTCCCGCATGCGGGACATCCATTGTGCGACAATTCCGCCAGCCGGTAAAGCTCCGCCGGCCGGTACGCCACCCGTCCTGGGACAGGTGCCTCGATTGGGACTTTCCCTTTCTCCTGTGTCCGCAACCTGATCCGTTTCGACGTACAGTGGGATGATCGCAGCTCGCCCGGAAGGCTGTGCCGCTCCATGACGAAACCCTCCAACCCGGTCCTCGAACAGTTCCTCGATCACCTGCGGACCGAGCGGAACTATTCCCCGCATACGCTGCGCAACTACCGGAGCGATCTCGAAAAATTTTTCCAGTACGCGTGGAAGGAGATAAAGCAACCGGCAGCATCATCCGCATTGGGCCCCGCCCCGAACCTCGCCATCGACTACCGGCTCATCCGCGACTACATGGCCCTGCTCTACGTCCGCCGCCGCAAGCCTTCCACCATCTCGCGCAAGCTCGCCTCGCTGCGTTCGTTCTACCGGTTCGCCTGCCGCGAAGGGCACGTGAAGGACAACCCGGCGAAGCTTGTCGCCACGCCCCGTCTGCCGCAGCGGCTGCCCGACGTGATGACGCCCGAGGAGATGAACCACCTGCTCGAATCCTCCTCAAAACCTTCCAGTCCCGCCCCGCCCCGCCTGCCCGCGCTCGCCACCCGCGACTGCTTCATCCTGGAGATGCTCTACGCCGCCGGCCTGCGCGTCAGCGAACTGGTGGGCCTGAATCTTGCGGATGTGAAAATGCAGGAACAACTGTTGCTCGTCCGCGGCAAGGGCAGGAAGGAACGCATCGTCCCGTTCGGCGGCAAGGCGCTGAAAGCCCTCGAAGTTTATCTCGCCGAACGCGAGGGACTGCTCGAAAAAACCCGTGTCGAAACCGACGCGCTCGTCCTCAACTCACGTGGGAGAAGACTGACCGCGCGCGCTGTGGGCCGCATCGTCAAGCAATGCGCGTTGCGTGAGCGAGGCGACACCACACTGCACCCGCACTCGTTCCGCCACGCCTTCGCCACCCACCTGCTGTCGGAGGGCGCCGACCTGCGCGCCATTCAGGAGCTGCTCGGCCATGCCAGCCTGTCCACCACGCAGAAATACACCCGCGTCTCGGTTCGCCAGTTGATGGAAGTCTATGACAAGGCGCACCCGCGCGCCTGACACCGCCGCCCCTGGCCTCTCCGCCCGCTTTGCACAGAATCCGGTCCGGCACCCTGCCAGTACATCAAAAAGGTTCAATCGTCGCGTCAAGCGATTTTTCACTAATAGGTTACCTTTACGTCACCCTAAGATGATCTCAGGAAGCTGGCCGGATCACCAGCATTCAGTTGGCCGGCGAGCCAAACACTGTGATGAGGAGAAAATCCCGTGAGACGATGGATCTGTAGCCACCTGCACAAACTGGCTGGTCCGTGGCACGACGAAAACGGCTGGTACGAGCGGTGCCTGGACTGCGGCCGACGGATCTCCTGGACCGATCCCCTGCCGATTGCCGACCCGCGGCAGCAGCCACCCGCGCCCCGCGCCAGCGCCTAGCAACCCCGGCGCCGACCGCAAATCAGGACTCTCCCTTTGGGGGCACTCCCCCCTTTGGTCCCATTTTTCTGCACCGCAACCCAAAGTAATGAAGTGCATACTCGTCCATAGGTGTCCCTGTTCGAGTGATGCATCTGTAATTAGGCATCCGTTTATTCGGGCGATTACCTCGGCGCTTGAGGTAGAAACGAACTGACGAAACGATGGACGGGCAGATTGCAGTCAACGCAATCACCCGCTTCGAAACGGTACTGGCTGCAGCATCGAGGACAATAGGAGCGACACTTTTCTGAATCTTTCCGAGGCGGGCTCAGGAGTTGAACGGGGTCGTCAAAGCTTTCGCCGAGAAATCGCTCAACCGCATCCCGCCAATTCTCGCTGAGCCAGTCTTGTGCTCCGGTCGGCCCGGAGAATCCAGCGGATCCTGCCTCCGGAAGCGGGTATTTCACAGCGCGTAAATATCGTGATGCTTCGGCAAGAAATGTTTCACGGGAGAAAAGCACGCTGGCAACCGCAAGGGGATGGAACCGGCTGACAGCATATGCGGCCAGTTGATCGAATGCACGGGTCGCAGCTACCGGTGATAACAGGAGCATGGCCGTAACGCTCCCGCGATTCGGATCCCCGGACCCGTGCAGAACGCGATAGACGCGCTGGTACTCCCAGGAAATAAATAATCCAAATGCCAGCAAACAGAGCAAAAACGGCAGCAAAATCAATCGAATACCCAGCAACTCTCCCAATACGGGAAAAGCAAGAAACAGCAACCCGAATTCCATGTGGCACGCTGCTCGTAACCGTCGCCCCGCTCCCCGGTATTTTGCAATCACTGCGGCCAGTTTCCCGCCATCCAGTATCCGGTTGAATCCTTCCTTCAGAAACTTCTGGCGCTCTCCCTCTTCGCACCCCTTCAAGCGCGTGAGCAACTCTGCCGCACGCGCCGCACCCGATGGTGTAACGAACCGCCCGGCGATCTTTCCATTGCACAACAAATGTCTGTCTTTACATTCCAGCGAAACCAGGTCGGAGAAACGGATATAGCGATCCGCCTCGTGCTCCACTTCACTCTCGCTCCTTATGCGTTGCAGCCATATCCCCTGGGGGTCGATTCGAATCGGGGAATATCCACCAACGAACATCCGGCCAAAGGGAGGCAATAAGGGAGGCAGGAAGAGGCGGCAGCGGAACAAAGGCAGTTCCCAGCCATGCCGGGATTTTCGCCACCGTCCCGGAATCGAACGGCGGAAAAGCAACGCCCGCTCCGGCAGCCACAATACGCACTCGATCCCGTACAGAGCACAGAGGACCAGAAACAGGCTCTGAAAATCACTCATCCCTGGTAGGCGGTTCCTTCACTTTCTGTCCCGGAACGCTTGCCGAAAAATCGTCCGAATAGCTTCTTGAACATGGCGCCCACAGCTGCAAGTCCCACGAGAATCAACTTCCAGAATTTGGCGAGCAATCCCGTCTTCGCCGCAAGAGCCCCGGCCCCTCCGGCAATCAATGCGGTAATGCCATAGCTCGCCACCTTATCTCCGGAGATATAGTCCGTATATCTGTGGCCATCGTTGAAGTCGACTGCAGACAGGACACTCTTGGCTTCGGTGCGGATGATATCCAACTGCCCCATGGCGGCTACCGCATTCAGAACCAGCACTCCGCGCCGCCCGAGAATTCGAATATTGTAGTTCAGGGTGTGTTCCGGACTGTCTCCGAAAGAAAGCTCCTTGGCCCAGTACAGTTTGTGCGCCGCCTCGTCATAGGAAGGAGGTTCGGCCCATCCAACAAATGTTACTGGTTCAAATCCAAATTCGATCCGTTCATCATTTGCGGCGATCGTAGCCTCTTGCATCTGCTCCAGCAATTCCGTGTAATCGATATCCGCCGCATCACTATCATTTATATACCCTTCTTCCTCGAACGTAATGATGATTCCCCATCCTTCTTCGGCCAATGGACTCACGTCCGAGGGTATGAGCATTCCCAGAACCTGCTCGGCGGCTGCGGGCTCATTACCCCACGCATCCACCAGGAGCCGGCGGCTTCCCTCCTGCCCGATAAACCGGAAAGTCTCTGGCAAATCGATGGTAGCGGTTCCCCCGGATAATGTGATGGTCCCGGTTTCGTAACCCAGTTGTGCCTCGAATTCCTCCGCGGTCATTTGGGCGGCTTCCAGTTGCGGAGCAATGAGACTGGGTAACGAAATGGCCACCATCAACGACCATGCTACTGCGGCAAGCATTTTCGACATGATACCTCCCTCAAAAGAGTTCTTTGGCTTCCTCTGCATTGGCCCCGCATTGTTCTGAGATGGAAGTCGCTCCTTACGCTCCTGTTCCACTATGAGGCCGGCCGGTCTGATGCTACTACGATTTAGTGAGTAACTTAAGTGATTTCCCGTCATCTGCCGGAACCGAAAGTGATACATCGTTTCCCGCTTCCGCAGTGCTATTTTCAGACAGGAAAATCTATTTCCCTACTAAGGTTTCTTATCCATCTATCCCGCTATCCCGGAACGGATTCAATCCGCATCTCATCCAGCAAGAATGTCGAAGCCAATTCCGGTCCGCCGGCCGTCGGAGCTTTTGGCCGGAGAGTTCGCCAGACGTTGTCCGACGCTCCTATATAGTGGCAAACACTTCATCGCAGAGCCCTTCTTCCTCACAGATTGCATCTTTTTTGAACATGTTCAATATTTTTCTTGACATCCCGGGGATAGCTGGGCCAATGATTTGAACATGTTCAAATCATTGGCAACTACCGGGAAAGGCGAACAGACCCGCCAGGCCATCTTCGACTGCGCCCTTCGCCTCTTTCGGGAGAATGACTTTGACTCCACCACCATGAGGGACATCGCAGATCGTTCCGGTGTTGCCGTCGGCGCGGCCTATTATTACTTTTCGAGCAAGGAAGCAATCATTCAGGCCTATTACAAGGTTGTTCAGGAGGAACACAAACGCCGGGTGGCGGAGGCTTTGGAATTACGGACTCTGAATCTGAGAGAGCGTTTGCAGATCGCGATGCAGTCAAAATTGGATATCGTGCAAGAAGACCGCAACCTCCTGGGCGTGGTCTTCCGCTATACGGGAGAGCCGAACCATCCCCTGTCCTGCCTGGGACCATCAACGGAAGAGCTTCGACGAGACAGCATCGATTTGTTCATCTATGCAATCGGCAGCGAACGCCTGCCGAAGGATCTTCGCCTGTTATTGCCCGTCGCTTTGTGGGCTCTCCAGATGGGTCTGTTGATTCTCCTCATCTATGACAACAGTCCTGGTCAGCAGCGCACCCGAAAAGTGATGGAGGGAGCACTGGACTTGACCATGCTTCTCTTGGGTGTGGCGAAAAATCCTCTCACGAAGCGCTTGCGGGTCAAGATCGTTCGTCTCCTGCAAGAAAACATGCTTCTGCCGGATTTCGATCCAGCTCTCTCCCGTCCGGAGAAACCATGAGATTTCATCTCACTCTTCGTTATTCCAATCGATGGTCCAGTGTAGGTGGTTTTGGAAAGGATTATTTATGACTCAACAGGAACGGGATTCCCAGACCTCTCGCCGCTCCCGACTCATCATTTTGATTCTGGCCTTAACCACGGGCGGAATTCTTTACCGGCTGATCGTGCTGGGGAGGCTGGAGCAAACTTCAGCGCTATTCATCGGTATTCCAGCGGTTCTCGCCCTTCTTCTGGCCATGTCCCCTTCGCCGTCAACCGTTCGGGGAGGGATCATGAAAGGCCTCACTTTTGCTTTGCTGCTTTCCGGTCCGGTTCTAGGCGAAGGGTTTCTCTGCGTTCTTTTTTCCGCCCCCCTCTTTTACCTGGTGGGCCTCCTCGTGGCATTCATCATCGACCGCCGAAAGCGGAAGAAGGACAAGCTGTCCACGTTCGCCCTGATTGCAATTCTGGCCCCCATGAGCTTCGAGGGAGTTTCACCCACTCTTTCCTTCAATCGTGAAGAGACGGTGCAAGTTACAAAGATTCTCACCGCTACTCCACAGGAGGTGCTGGGCGCTTTGAGCCTCAGCCCCCGCATCGGACTTCCCTTGCCACTCTTCCTCCGACCGGGATTTCCCCTCCCCACTCTCGCGACCGGAGAAGGACTCGAAATCGGCGCCACCCGCACCATTCACTTTGCCAGCGGGGAAGGCGAACCCGGCGATCTGCAAATGCGGGTAGAGGAGTCTGATTCCGGTTTCGTTCGTTTCGTCAAAGTTTCGGATCAGAGCAAGATCGCGCACTGGCTGGATTGGAAAACATCGGAGGTCGAGTGGGTGCAACTGAACGACCGGCAAACTCAGGTTACCTGGACGCTTCGCTACGAGAGAAGACTGGACCCGGCTTGGTATTTCGGTCCCTGGGAGCGTTATGCAACCCGCCTGGCCGCCGAGTATCTCATTCAGGCAAACGCGACTCCATCAACTATGTTGCAACAGGAGTAATACGATATGGACCGGTCAACGGCGATTCGCCTGCTTTCGCTCTATCTGCCCGTCGTCGTGGCGGTTCTCATCGCACAACTGCGTCCCAAGCCGCCGAGACTGTTCCCGGCCGCTCTGGTCGGTTTCGCTTGGTCTCTGCCTTCCCTGCTCGCCCTCCAGTTGATGAATGTACGCTATGGATGGTGGCTGTTCCACGCAGAGGGCGGCATGTTTCGCGGGATGCCCGTTGACCTTCTGCTCGGCTGGGCGGTCTTATGGGGTCTCATCCCCATTCTCGCCTTTCCACGCCTGCCATGGCCGTGGGTCGTTGGTTTCTTTGTTGCAGCCGACCTGCTGCTCATGCCGGCATCGAGGCCGGTCGTGGAGCTCGGCGACCTCTGGCTGGCCGGTGAACTGGTCGCTTTGTGCTGTGTGCTGATCCCCTCGTTGCTGTTCGCACGATGGACCCTTCACGATACAAATCTGAAGGCACGCGCCTTTCTTCACGTAATGACATTCGGCTCGGTTTTTTTCTTTCTCATTCCAGAGATCATCTTTGCCATGCGTCCCGAAAGCGGCTGGCAACCTCTGCTGGGCAGCCATCCAATTCTCCGGAACCTGGAGTTGCAGGCAGTCGCACTGCTCGCCCTGCCCGGCCTTTCGGCCGTGCAGGAATTTGCCGGACGCGGCTTCGGCACCCCCATTCCCTACGATCCCCCCAAACGCCTGGTGGGCAGCGGGCTTTACCGGTACATCGCCAATCCAATGCAGTTCTCCTGCGCCTTGGTGATGATCGCCTGGGGCGCGGTCCTCCACAATCGGTGGGTGGCCGCCGCCGGAATCATGGCCTTTCTTTACGGTTGGGGATTGGCGAACTGGGACGAAGGAGAAGATCTGAAAGCCCGGTTCGGAGGACGCTGGGTCAGGTATCGGGAGAATGTCCGTCCGTGGAGATTGCGGTGGCGTCCATGGCAGGACCCCCACTCTCCGCTTCCTCGGTTATATATTGCAGAGACCTGTGGCCCGTGTTCGGAAATTCGTCTCTGGTTCGAGGCCCGCAAACCTGTTTCCCTTGAGATTCTTCCGGCGGAAGAGCATCCCACACGCGCCCTGCGGCGGATCACATATGACCCCATGGATGGAAGCGAGCCGGAAGAGGGCGTGCGCGCATTCGCCCGGGGACTGGAACACATCAACCTCGTCTGGGCATACGCCGGAGCCTTACTCCGTCTCCCTGGAATTTCTACGGTTATTCAGATCATCCTTGACGCAAGTGGTTTTGGACCGCGCACAATTCCAAGCTGTCCCAGAGACGGGCGAGAACCATTCAAAGAATAATAGATGATGCGCACTACGTGTGTCATTGAATAGCCCACTCCAGCTTATTCACCTCTGCACATACCTGAATCGGCCAACAGGGTACCGCGTCACTACCACTTTCATGAACCACATTGCATGTCAGTACATTTTCTGGCATCGTTCTAGGGCGGTCCTGCCACCAACAAACGCACGACGGGTCTTTGCTGTTATGGATCTGAAAACAGCTGTTCAAAAATACCTCGAAGCCGCGGGCGAATTTTCCAAACCCATGCCGCTCGCCCGTTTCGATCTACCCCGCGACCAGATACAGAAAACGATCTCCGCCTGGGAAGAGGACTACCACCTTCACCGTCACTTCGAACTGATTCCCGCCTCCAATCTGAATACCGGCGACCCGTCCTTCACCATCAACGGAATGGAGTACTCCGGAATCGTTTTCCTGCCCTCGATCAGCGATGTCCTCGAAGGATAGAACTGCTCCGGCCATCCGGCCCTATCGCGCGGAGGATTTCGCCCGCCTGTGCGAGCTGGACCGCATCTGCTTTACCGAAGGCATCGCGTATTCGCCGGAGGAGATATGGTTGGCGCTCGCGCAGCGGGGCAGCCTGGCCTATGTCGCCGAAATGCGCGTAGACGAACGTCTGCAAGTCATGGGATTCGTCCTGGCGCACAGCGGTCGCCGCAAGACGGGCCATATCGTTACCATCGACATCCATCCGGACTGCCGCCGCCAGGGACTGGGTGAAGACCTCATGAAAACCGCGGAAGCCCATCTGCGGAAGATGGAAAACCGGCGAACGGTTCTGGAAGTTGCAGTCGATAATGCCGGGGCCATTCAGTTCTATGAAAAACGCGGCTACCGGAAACGGAAGACGCTTCTACGCTACTACCACGACGGCACCGATGCCTGGCTGATGGAGAAGACGCTGTGAAAATTCTGCTGACCGGGTTCAACGCCTTCGGATCGGTGCGACGCAACCCTTCCGAACAGATCGTACGAAAGTGGGCTCAGCAACCGCCAGCGCCACTCTCCAGCGAACTGGTCTGTGAAGTCCTGCCGACCGAGTACGCGGCTGCGACGCGCAGGCTGCGGAGCCTGATCCGGAAACACCGGCCTGATGCCATCCTCTGCCTGGGAGTAGCCGCATCCCGCAAGGTCATAAGTTTAGATAGGTTAGCGGTGAATCTCGACGATGATCCCCACGCCGATAACGCAGGAGTCATTCGCAGAGCAAGCAAGATCGTACCGCGAGGGCCGGCGGCATATTGGTCCACACTGCCGCTGGACACAATGCACGCAGCGCTGCGGAGGCGGCGCATTCCGGTACAGTATTCCAACACGGCCGGGACCTATCTTTGCAACCACGCTTTTTACATCGCGCGGCATGAAACTGAACAGGAATATCAACCTATCCCTTGCGGATTCATACATTTACCAAGAGAGGTCCGGCAACAGAGGAAACCGGCGCGGGGTTTCACGCTCGATCAGATGATGCGGGCTGTGATCTGCTGTCTGGAGATATGGGAGAAGAAACCGCGACGCGGAAAATCTACTTAATCAACTGATTACAAAACACTTTCATACAATATATAATGGGTTTTCTTCATTCCGAGACGTTGGTAGACCGATTGCGCGACACGGTTCTCCTGGTGGACATACAACCGGATGTCGCAGACATCTCCCGCCTCTATTGCTTGTAACTGCAAGTATTCAAATAGATTACGATAGACACCCTGCCCGCGGAACTCCCGTGCCACGTAAACGCTTTGGATCCACCATCGATTGGCGTTGTTCCAGTCGCTCCACTCATAGGTGATCATGACCTGCCCGATGATCTTATCTGCAACAGCAGCAACAACATAGAACCCACGGGAGGGATCGGAAAAGACAGCCTCCACGCCCCGCGAGACGACCTCGGGATGGAGACATAGGTCCTCTGTCTCCAGTGCCATAGCGGCCACATAGTCTGCAATGGCCGGTGCATCTTCCCTTTGTGCTGGACGGACGATCATTGACATAACTCAATTACAATCAACCGGTTAGAAATGTTCGAAGCCACGGACGGGCAGCTTCGACAGGCAGCCATCTTCTTCGACTTTCAGTGCTTTCCCTTTTTCTATTTGCCCGATGCAGGTCAGCCGGACGCCCTCGAAAGCGGCAGGCAGCCGGCGGGCATTCCGGGGCGGAACGGTGAACAGAAGTTCGAAGTCCTCGCCGCCGTGTAGCGCCAGATCCATCGGAATCCTCGCTCCTTTCGGAGCTTGCGTGAGAACGATCCGGGCCCCGACGCGGCTCTGCTGGCACAATCTGGAGAGGTCGATCGATAGTCCATCGCTGAGATCCATCATGGAGGAGACCCGGACCTGCTCCCGCAAAAATTCACCAAGCCCGATCCGAGGCTCGGGGTAGAAAAGCGACCGTCGAACCGATTCGCTCGCCACTCTGCCGGAATCCCGGAGACAGGAAAGTCCGTAGGCCGCTCCGCCTAGGGTCCCACTGACCCATAGTTGGTCGCCGGGCCGGGCGCCGCTGCGCAGCACGCCCTTGCCGCGCGGGACCTGGCCGATGACGACGCAATCGGCCATAACGCCGGCCGAGGAGGCGCTGGTGTCGCCGCCGACCAGCAATACATCCAATCGGCGGGCTAGCCCCAGGAAGCCGCGCATGAACGCGCTGATCCAGCGTCCAGGAATCTCGGGAGGAACGGCGAGCGATAGAAGAGCGGCCTGCGGTGTGCCGCCCATGGCGGCGATATCGGAGAGCCCGCGGGCCAGCGTCTTGTGTCCGACGGAGACCGCACTCTGCCATTCGCGGCGGAAGTGAACGTTCTCGATCATCAGGTCCGTGGTTACCAGAAGATCGTTCCGTGAATTGTAGCGCAGGATGGCACAGTCATCGCCGATTCCGTGCTGCAGCCACGACGGAGGAGAGGGGCTCAGCGCGTCGCGGGCGAGTTGCTCGACGAATTTTCGTTCATGCATCTTCATGGAATGAAATCAAATCACCTTCCGGGAGCCCGGGTCACTGCCCGGGCTCCCGCAGCAGCCCGAGCATGGTGGCGTTCCACTGCCAACGGACGATAACCGACTCGCGTCTCCGGGTAATCTCCACGGCGTCGAAGACCGGCCCATAATCCCGGCCCTCAGATTGTTCAGAGCTGGAGACGGCGGCGCGCAGGATCACCAGGATGGCGCGCAGTCCGTTAGCAAGCCGGTCGGCCGATTCACGATCCTCACTGCGGTTGCGAATCGCGACGCGCAGGTCGAGCGGACTCGCCTCCACGCTCAACGTCAGCTCACGACTGCCGCGCAGCATCTCCCGGCCCATGGAAAACGGGCCAAACAAAGGCGCGTCGGGAATCTGGCCCGCCATTCGCTCCATGTCCACGAAAGCCCATATTTCTCGCTCCTCCGGATCATCGGTATCCTCCCCGCCAGCCTGCTGCGCCTCCGGGCCGGCCTGCTGCGCCTCCGTGGAATCCGCGGGCGGCACAAATCCGGTGGAGCGGCCCAGGTGGCGGCTGACCAGATCGGCAAGCAAGGTCCGGTCCTCACCGGCGGAAAACGCAACGCATTCCTCATCCAGAAAAACGAAGCGGAAGCGGCGGACATCCCCATAGGAATAAACGGTGAGTCCCTCCAGCTCATACTGCTCGGCGCCTTCCGATTCCAGATAGCTGACGACGCGGTTCCGGCCGAGAATGACCCGCGCAGCGCCGACCCAGTCCTCACCAACCTTTGCGGCAACGATGCCGCGAAGATACTGCTGGTAGCGAAAGCCGGTGGCCTCTACGAAGTCCTGGTAGGCAGGCGAGGTGGGCAATTCTTCCCGGCTGGCCATCAACCGGGCGAGTGCGGGATTGGAGCGCAATCCGACGAGATCCGCTTTCAGGTAAAGATCGGCCCCGGCAGGCAGCAGCGAAAGAAGCCGGAGGGGCGCCGGGCGAAGCCAGATCCATGCACCGGCAATCAGGCTCCCCAGCAGGATGAGAGCGAGGGCAGCGAACGCGAATTTTTTCCTGCCGGCCATATCTCTCCGCCACCTCCGGGAATCCTCGTGCACGGGGTTGAGGGGCAAGGATCATCCTACCTTGGGGCGGCAACGGCCTCAACCCACAAATGCGGCCGGAGAGCAAAGTTGGCAACAGGGTGGGGAAAAGTCGGCCTGTCATCTCCCGCGTGAATCCGAGTCCGGATAAAATGCTTTAATAGGAGCGAGGAGGGGGCCATTGCAAAAAAGAATCTTCCTGTTTCTGGTATGGATTGCAGCGGCCGGAACGAGCCGCGCCGAGCTGGTGAACCTGACCTTTGACGAGCTGGCGCCGCAATCGGCTGACGGCGTGAGCCTGGCCGGCGCGACATTCGGCTTCACGGTGAATGGAACCGCATTGGACGAAGCCATCTACGGAACCACGGACGGTCCCCGGGAGCAGGAAGCGTCCCTGATGCGGGGAGCGCGGCTGACAGGACCCTCGGCGGGAATTCTCACCATCGATTTCAACACTCCAACCAGCATTCTGGAATTCAGCGTCGTGGTCAACGAAATCCTTCCTCTGTTTCCCGGCTTCACTGTGGAACTGTTCGATGGGACGGGAGAGGCGCTGAACATCACTCATGTCGATATGCATCCGGAACAGTTTTTCTCCCAGGCCCGGTTCACTCACGCGGGCACGCCGGTCGGGCGGGTTCGGATCTCATTTATCATCACAGGTGATCGCGCCGTGTTCGGACTGGACAACCTGACCTTCGATGGCGCCCCGGTCGCCACCTGTGATGTCCGCCTCTCTCCCGGAGAGCGCCTGATCCCGAACAGCGGCGGCGCCGGGACCATCGGCGTGATCGCCGAGCCGGGTTGCGACTGGTCCGCCACGACCCAGGACCCCTTCCTCACTTTCATGGGACCTGCCGGCGGAACAGCTTCCGGAACCCTGAACTACACCGTGAATGCCCACGCCGACGCCCTCTCACGCACCGGAACCATCGTGGTGAATAACCGGCAGTTCATCGTGCGGCAGGCCGGCACAACCCCCTTTTCCGCACTGCAACCGGCCCAACTGTTCTTCCGCGGGAAACAGGATTCCGCGCCGCAGTCGCAGCTCGTGGTCCTGTTTACATCCTCGCCCGGGCATGCTTACACGGTTTCCCCCCTGGCCGATTTCGGACTGAGCTGGCTCACCGCCAGTGAGACCCAGGGATTTTCCCCTGCAACGTTTGCAATCACAGCAGACCCGGCGGGCCTGATAGCGGGAACGTATCGCGGGACGGTAACGGTAACAATCTCCACGGCGGAACCGAGCGTGTTGCGGTTGCCAGTTCAGATGCTCGTGGAGCAGAGCGGGGAGGCGGAGTTGAGTATCCTGCCGGACCGGCTGACGTTTCATTTCTCGCCGGGAGAATCAGGGCGATCCACTCCAGTCCATCTCCTGAACGGCGGGGGCGGGTCCCTGATGTACGAGTCCTCCAGCACGACGAGTTCCGCGGAACCGTGGCTGAGCGCAACCGATGGCGGCGGCACGGCAAGCTTGTCGAGTACGGGAACGGCAACGATTTCGGCGAACCCCGCCGGGTTGCCGGAGGGAACATACCGGGGCACGGTGGAGTTCTTCAGTCCCACGACGAACGAACGGGTCCCCTTGCCGGTGCGGATGGTGATCAGCGGAACGGACCCAGCCCTGACCGTATCGCTGCGAGGTTTGTCCTTCACCGGCGTCCAGGGACCGGACACCACGATTCCGGCACAGCGGTTCAAACTACGGAGCACGGGGCCCGGCGAAGTTAACTGGAGCGTTCGGACGAGCACTCTCAGTGGCCCTGAAAACTGGCTACAGGCAACACCTGCGAGCGGGACCACGGCGGAAGAGCCAGCAGAGATATCTGTGATTGCCGGCCAAGCAGGCCTGGAGCCGGGCACCTATTACGGGCAGGTCTTCATCGAGTCCAGCCAGGCGATCAACTCACCGCAGACGATCACGGTGGTGCTGGAAGTGCTGCCGCCCGGGAGTGGTCCCGTCCCCGTGGTCCGGCCGGGCGCGCTGGTTTTTGCGGGAGTGGCCGGCAGACCGATACCGGAGGCGCAGACATTGGTTCTTGCGAATCGTACACCACAGGCTCGGACCTTCACGATCGGCGCCACGAGCGCCCTGCTCTCCGCCGGGTTACGGCTGGACCGCAACAGCGGCGTTCTGCCCGCCGGGAGTGAGGTCGTGATCCAGGTGCTGCCGGAGACGGCCGGGATGGCTGCCGGGATCGTGGAGGATTTTCTGACGGTGATCTTCGACGATGGAAATGTCTTCCCCGTTCCGGTAACCGTGATCCTGGCGGACATTGGTGCAGGGAGCGCAGGGGACGCGAGTGGCACGGGGACGGTCCGGGAAACAGGCCGGTCCGGATTGGCCGGTTGCGCGCCAGAAAGACTCTGGCCCTCCTTCACGGCTCCGGGCGCGCAATTCACGGTTCGGACCGGCTGGCCCGTTACCATGGAAGCGCTGATTGTGGATGATTGCGGCGATCCGCTGGTATCAGGAACGGTGGTGGCGGCTTTTTCCAACTCCGATCCGGCGCTGGCGCTGCGTTCGACCGGGGACGGTTTCTGGAGTGGGACGTGGCAGCCGACGAGCAGCAGTTCCCCGGTAACGATAACCCTGACGGCGCTGGAGGCGAGCGGGATGGAAGGCGGCGCGGAACTGCAGGGCCAGGAGGAGGCCATTGCGGCCGTGCCCCAGGTGGGTGCGGACGGCGTGGTGAGCGCAGCCAGCTTCGAACCTTTTACCGCGGCGGCGCCGGGTGGCATGATCTCCATCTTCGGACTGCATCTGGCGGACGATGTTTTCGCAGCCCAAGCCCTGCCGCTGCCGACGGAACTGGGAAGCACTTCCGTGTGGATCGGCGAGCAGGCACTGCCGTTTCTGTTTGTGAGCCCGGGGCAGATCAATGCGATTGCCCCTTACGGACTTTCCGTCAATGCGGAACATCGCTTGACGGTGCAGCGCGGAAATCAGGCGTCGGTGCCGGAGATCGTGGGGTTTGCCGCAACGCTGCCGGCCGGGTTTACGAACAATCAGCAGGGGACCGGTCAGGGAGCCGCTCTGAACCAGGATTTTTCAGCCAATTCGGCGCAGAATCCGGCGCAACGAGGACAGGTGGTCCAGATCTTTTCTTCCGGACTCGGAGCCGTGAACCCGCCCGTGCTGGCCGCCGGCACCGCGCCGTCCTCACCGCTGTCATTAACGGTAAATTCGGTGTCGGTTACAATCGGAGGCGTAGCAGCGGCGGTGCCCTTCGCAGGCTTGGCGCCGGGATTCGCCGGACTCTATCAGGTGAATGCCGTGGTTCCGGAGGGGGTTGCGCCGGGCGAAACGGTGCCGGTAAGGATCAGCGTGGGAGGCCAGACCAGTCCGCCCTTTACCATCGCGGTGCAGTAGCAGCCGGGCCGAGGGGGGCTTCCGGCAGAGACGAATGCGCCTGGTGAGCGTGCGACGGCGCCGGGTTGTGCATTCGGCAGGACGGGTTGTGCATTCGGGAGGAATATGATGTAAGATGAAAAACTCACCCCGGGGCACGTAGCTCAATTGGCAGAGCAGGGGACTCTTAATCCCAAGGTTGTGGGTTCAATTCCCTCCGTGCTCACCATCTTCATCCTTTACCCAAAGGCGTTTTGTAGCATCAGCCGGTTTGAGCAATAAAGCTCAAATCGGCTTCGTGCTACGCCCGTGCTACGCGGCGGCGGCCCTGAAAACGGGTCGTTTCCCCTTTGGGGTAACGCTGGGGGTAACAAATCGGGGTTGCTAGGCACCTTCACATGCATGGTAGAATTCCTTCCAATCCGAGAGAGGAGCGCGATGTAGATTTTGGAAAGTATGGATCCAAATCTATTCGAGTTG
>CAXVYQ010000002.1:0-474829 GCA_963662495.2 Terriglobia bacterium | reverse complement strand
TCGCGCGAGCGGTCCAGATTATAGAGCACGAAACTCTTGAATAGAGCGGCGTCTCGGGGGAGTTCATGTACTTGGGCTGATCGTCGCCGAGAGCGCGGCCCGCGAAGGCCACCGCTTGCCGCTCTCCGCGGCGATGGGAAAAATCCAACGGTTGCGGAAGCGGTCGAACAATCCGCCGGTCTTGCGCCGCAGAACCAGCCCGCTGGCTTCGAGCAACTGGTCAGAAAAACCCTCCTTGGAAAGGAATGCAGCCAGCGCGTTGCCGCGGGCGGGCGCAAATCCCAGTCCGAACTCCTCCACCGAGTCGTGGGTTACTCCCCGGCGCTGGATCAGTTCGCGCAGACTGGCGGCCTCGGGACCGGCCAACTGACGGCGGTAAAACGCCCCGGCACGCTCGTGCAACTCTCCCAGACCCTTTCGCAAACGGGCTTCGGGAGAGACCGGCCCGCGCGGCGTATCGGCCGGGATCGGCACGCCCGCTTTCTGCGCGACCAGACGCAACGCCTCGGGGAAGTCCACATTCTCGGTCTTCATGATGAAGCTGAAAACGTCGCCATGCTCCTGGCATCCGAAGCAGTTAAAAAACTGCCGCGTCGCGTGGACGCTGAAGGAAGGGGTCTTCTCCTGGTGAAAGGGACACAGACCGGTCCAGTTGTTTCCGCTTTTTTTCAACCGCACCGTCTCGCCGATCACGCGAACGATGTCGGCGACGGATTTGACGTGCTGGGCAAAATCGTTTGGGAGCGCCATGATTCATCTCTGCCCGGCCGGGCATGCCCGGCGTATTCGTGGTCAGGTCTTCAGCTCGACGATGGTAACACCGCCGCCGCCCTCCTCCTGTTTGGCGAGAGAAAATCTCTCGACCTGCGGGTGCCCGGTGAACATCCCGGCGAGCGAGTTCCGCAGAATTCCCTTCCCGCTTCCGTGTACGATGCGCACGCGGGAGAGCTGCGCAAGACAAGCATCGTCGAGAAACTTGTCCACGCGGCGGCGGGCATCTTCGGCCGTCTCGCCGATCACATTGATCTCCGTGAGGGCGCGCTCGCCGGCCTCCTCCATCTGCACCTGAATGCCGGTCTGTTTTGAAGCCGGAGCACGCGGGGACGGCGCGACGATCTCCTCGACATCCTCATAAGGGACGCGGGTGCGCAGAAAGCCGATCTCCACCTCCAACGAATCCGGGGTCTTGCTCCGGACGACGCCGGCCCGCCCCAGGCTTTTCAGCTTCACATGATCGCCCACTTCGATCTTTCTGGAAAGATATACCGCCTCGGCCGGGACGGGCGATGGAACGGCCCCGTCGCCTCTGCCGGAATGGCTCTGCAACGTCTGACGCATCTCCCGGCTAGCCTGCTCTTGAAACCGCGCCGCCCACTGCGCCGCTTTCTTCTTCGCCTGCTGCGCGCCGGAAGAACGGGGACCCTGCGCGCCCAGCTCCCGGAGCTTCTGCTCGGCACGCTCTGCGAGGTTGCGGGACAGTGTCTCCAACTGCCGCTCCCAGGCCTCTCGGCGCTCCGTCTCCCTGCGGCTTTCGGTGGCGGCCCACTCGGCTTCCCGTTTTTCCTGTGCGGCGAGACGCTGCGCGAGATGCTGTCCGAGTGCTGCGGCACGTTCCGATTCATCCCGCAGCCGGAGGATGAACTGCTGCACATCGTGGTGGGATGCGGAGAGCGCCCGCCGGGCCCGTTCGATCACCGTTGCGGGCAACCCCAGCCGCTCGGCGGTGGCCAGCCCGCTGGAGCTGCCCGGCAGACCCATCTGCAGCCGGTAGGTTGGCTCTAGCTGCTCCTCGTCGAATCCCATGTTCGCACTGACCAGACCCGGCGTATTCGTGGCAAAGGCCTTCAGCGCCATGTGGTGCGTGGAACAGATGGTGAAACACCCGATCTCGCGGAGCCGGTCGGCTACGGCCACGGCCAGCGCCCCGGCCTCCTCCGGATCGGTGGCCGAACCCAGCTCATCCAGCAGGACGAGCGAAGACCCGGTGGCCTCATTCAGGATCGACGCGATGTTCAAAAGATGGGCCGAGAAAGTGCTCAGGCTTTCCTCAATGGATTGCGAGTCGCCGATGTCGGCGAGCACCCGGTCCACAAACGGAAGCTCGGCTTTCGCGGCGGGAACGGGCAATCCGGAGACGGCCATCAATGCCAGCAGCCCGGCCGTCTTCATGGCTACGGTCTTCCCGCCCGTGTTCGGCCCGCTGATCACCACCATGCGCCCGTCCTGCTCCAGAGCCAGCGAAAGGGGAACCACACTCTCCCCGCGCCGCCGCAGCAGATGCTCCAGCAGGGGGTGGCGGGCATCCACCAACTCCAGGCGCGTGGCTTCATCCGGGTGCAGGTCCGGTTCCGGATGAAAACTCGGGATCACGCAGTCGTATTCCCGCGCGAAACGTGCGGAAGCAAACGCGCAATCCAGTGTGGCCAGGCATTCGCGGGCCACTCCCAGTTCGCCGGCCCGCTCACGCAGCGACGCCGTCATCTCCAGCAGAATGCGGTGGATCTCCCGAATCTCCTCTTCCCTCAGACGCACGAGATCGTTATTCATCTCGATGGTTTCCAGAGGCTCCACATAGACCGTGTGGCCGCGAGAACTGGCGCCGTGAACGACGCCTTTCATCTGACTCTTTTTCTGCGCCCGCACGGGTATCACGTAGCGGTCGCCGCGAATCGTGATGATCTCCTCCTGCTGGGAAGGCTCATCGGAGACCTGCCGCAGCAGGCTGCGCAGGGAAGAATGAATGTGGCTCCGCTGCCGCTCGATTTCGCGCCGGATCCGGCGCAGTTGCGGGCTCGCGCCGTCATCCAGGTCCCCGGATGGCAGGATCTTCCCCGCCCATCGCTTGTTCAGCGGCTGGAAGCCGGCCAGCCTTCCGGCCACCTCGGAGAGCTCCGGAAACCGGCGGCGGAGCGGTCCGATGGACTGGCGAATCTCCGTGGCTGACCGGCACAGATGGAGCAGCGCCAGGATCTCGGAGATTTCCAGAACCGAGCCTTCCACGGCCAGCTTGGCCAGGATCGCGGAAGGCTCCACCAGTCCGGCAAAGGAGACGGGCGGCGGCGACCCGGACTCCGAACCAGACTCCGAACTGGCGCTGGCGGTCTGCTTTCCCTGCTGGGGGCGCAAATATCCCATCGCCTCGCCGGCCAGTCCCAGCCGGCGGTGGACCACCTCGGGCGGATCTCCCGGCAACAGAGCGGCGACGGCGCCGCCGCCCAGCGGGCTCTGCGCATAGCCGGCTACCAGGGCGAGCAGTTCGGGAAATTCAAGTAATTGCAGAACAGGGACGGACATTCCCACCAATCTTTCCAAGAACATTGTCGCGGCAATGGATATCCATAGCTGCGCCGCACCGCGGGAGCCTGCCCGCATGACAACCATCTCCACCAGGCTCCATCAGCACCCCATCACCCAGGCGGGGCAACTTTCAACCGTCGCCTCCCAGCCGGGAGGCCCCAGCAGTCTCCGGAACATAGCAGGCCGTGTGGTTGTCGCAAGGGCGGTGCTCCAACTGAATCGTCGTGTGGCGGATCCGGAATTGGCCTTCCAGCATCTGATTCAGCTCTCTCAAAATGCGGCTGGCCGCCGAGGCGGGGATGTCGTCGATCTCCACGTGGCAGCTCAGCGCGTGCGTATCGGTTCCCAAGCTCCAGATATGCACATCGTGAACCGATTCGACGCCCGCCACCTGCCTCATCGCCGCCACCACCGAATCCAGTCTCATGCCGCGCGGCAGCCCTTCGAGAAGAATATGCAGAGCCTCGCGGATGATGCCCACGCTGCTCCACAAGATCAGTCCCCCGATCAGGAAGCTGAGAATGGGATCGATCTCCTGCCGGCCGGTCCAATGAATCAGCAGGCCGCCCACGACGATGCCGGCCGTAGAGACGGCGTCGGCTGCCGTGTGCAGAAAGGCGGTGCGGATGTTCAGATCGGATTTCGCCTTCCGTAGCAGGGCGATGGAGACGCCCGTATCGATCACCAGGCCGAAGCCGGCAACCAGAATCATCCACCGCGCGTTCACCTCGTGGGGTTCCAGAAGCCGGTGATAGGACTCATAAAAAATATAGAGAGCCAGAATCACCAGCGCCAGCGCGTTGACGAACGCCGCCAGCACCCCGGCGCGGCCGTACCCGTAGGTCTTCTGCTCGGTGGCGGGCTTCGCCTGCCAGTAGAATGCAACCCAGGCGAGCACGAGCGCGATGGAGTCGGTGAAGTTATGTCCCGCATCGCTCAGCAGGGCCAATGAGCCGGCCCAGTAACCGGCCACGGCTTCGGCCACCGCCAGCGCCAGCATCAGGAAGATGGAGTACTTCAGGACCGTGCCCGTACGTGGCTCGTGGACATGCATGGCGTCTGGTGATTCCCAGTTTACGAGAGAGGGGAAACCCGGTCAAGCAACCGGGCGCTGGACAATCAGCGAGGTCCAGTTCCTATCATTATCCGGTCGGGTTCCGGTCAATTTCCATTCAGGAGGAAAATTTACTCCGGGGCGGCGACGACCGGCGGCGTGGTTCTGGGATAGGTGGCGAAGTAACCCCGGCGCGCCCGGACCCTGAGCCCTTTCCGGTCCTTGTTGCTCACCCGGATATCGATCGTGTGGTACTCGCCGTCCCGGGGCGTGGAGGGGCGGTAGCCCAGCGTGTACTGGCTGCGCAACTCGGTGCTGATCTCCCGAAACGCGTCGTCCAGATCCTCCCAGCCATAGGGCTGGAAGAACCGTCCGCCGGTCTCCCTTGCAAACTCCTGCAGCACCTTGTCGCCGGGCATCCGGATGCCCCGGACGTTTGTGCTGATGGTGTAGATCAGAACCTCGGCGCGGCGGGCCACCTCCATGGTCTGAGCACGGGAGAAACGGCTCTGGTTGTCCTCCCCGTCGCTGAGCACGACCAGTGCCCGCCGGAACTCCGAGTTGAGCGGGGCTTCCACCAGCAGGCGGTCGCGCACGACATAAAAGACTGCATCGTAGAGAGCCGTGCCGCCTCCGGCACGCAGCAACTCGATGGCCCCGATCAGCTTGTCCAGATCGTCGGTGAAATCCTGCAGCAACTCCGCCATGCTGTCAAAGCTGCCGAGCAGCGCCTTGTCGCTGCCCGGGCGAATCAGTGTCCGCAGAAAGTCCGCGGCGGCGCGCTGCTCAAAGTCCAGCCGGTCGCGGATGCTGTTGCTCGTATCCACCAGCAGGCCGACCCGCAGAGGCAGATCCGTCTCCTGCGAGAAGCCGGTGATCTCCTGGGGGACCTTCTCTTCCAGAACCTCGAAGTCTTCCCGCTTCAGGTCGGTAATCAGCCGGTTGTCCTTGTCGGTAACGATGAAGGGGACCGTAACCTCATCCACCACCACGCGGATGGGCTCTGTGTCGCCCTGCGCGACGACCGGGTCCTGCTGCGCCCCGGCCGCTGGAATCAGGAGTACAAGGGCAAAAAAGATTGGAGGAAATCTATGCATCTCAATATTTCGATTATAGACCCGGACACGGGAAACTCCAACGGTTTCCACTCCGCCGGTTCCACATCAGTCAAGCCTGCCGAGGGGTATGGCTCATCTGTGCTAGACTTCCTTTTGGCAAAACCCCATTGTCAGGCCATTTGCCCAGCGGCTCGAAGACACACAGGGAGCAGTCCACTTGGGTTTCATCGCTTATCAGCGCCTCGGCACAAGCGACGGCCCGCAGACCGTGCGGATATATCTGGAGTGTATGGACCAGCCAGTCCCCGACGGGGCTGACCGAACGGCCCGGGCCATCTCCGGCTCCGGCCCCGGCCTCAGCTTCTCGTTCGCCGTGGACCTCCTTTTTCCCGGGGGAGATCGTCCCTGCGAGCTTCGCGGCATCGACGGGATCCTGCCGCTGAAGAAATTCTATAAGCTGGTCTTCAGCCTGGAGGAGAGGGCGCGGGAGCACGGAAATGACTGGAAGGACGTCACGGGATCCCCGGCCAGCCTGCTGGAGCATCTCCGCTACACGCACAACGCGCGGGACTTGACGGGCCAGCCCGCCCCGCTTCGCCGGGGCCTCGTACCCAACGACGTGAAAAACGCCGCGAACGTTGACGTGAACATGGACGTACCCGATGACGCGAACAGTAGGGCGAACGACCATCTTCATCGCAAGGGAGCGCGCCCGGCGGCGTCGGCAGAATCGAATTCGTCATAGTCGGGCCGGCCTCGTGGGCTTCCTCCGGCGACTTCGGCTTCATCCATGAACTTCAATAGGACAAGCATAAAACAGGCAATAGGGCAGGCATCAGGACAGCGGCATGAAATTACTGGTAACGGGTGGCGCGGGATTCATCGGGTCCAATTTCGTTCGGTACTGGCTGCGCGAACATCCGGACGATCAAATCATCAATCTGGACAAGCTCACCTATGCGGGCAACCCAGCCAACCTCGAAGGACTCTCGCCGAACCACCAACTGATCCGCCACGACATCTGCGAACCCGGCCTCGACGAATGGATGGCCGGCTCCGACTTTGTTTTTCATTTCGCTGCCGAGTCGCACGTGGACCGCAGCATCGAGTCGGCTGGCGAATTCATGCGGACGAACGTTCTCGGCACGCAGCAATTGCTGGAGTCCGCCCGCCGGAACAAAGTGGCGAGGTTCATCCACGTCAGCACGGATGAGGTCTACGGCGCGCTCGGCACCGAGGGCGAGTTCACCGAGCAGACGCCTCTGTCGCCCAACAGCCCCTATGGCGCAAGCAAAGCCGCCTCGGACCTCGTCGCCCGCTCCTACTTTCAGACCTACCGGCTTCCCGTCATCATCACCCGGGCCTGCAACAACTACGGACCCTATCAGTACCCGGAAAAATTTATTCCGCTGATGACGACCAATGCGCTGGAATCCTCGGCGCTTCCCGTCTACGGCCAAGGCGCCCAGGTCCGGGAATGGATCTACGTGGAAGACCATTGCCGCGCCCTGGAGATGGCCGCGCGCCACGGCCGTCCGGGCGAGGTCTACAACATCGGGAGCGGGGAGCGTTTCACCAATCTGGAGGTCGTTCATGCCATACTCGGCCTGTTGGGCCGGCCCGCCGGTCTGATCCAGTATGTTACGGACCGGCCCGGCCATGACTTCCGCTACGCGCTGGACTCGGGCAAAGCCCGCCGTGAGCTTGAGTGGCAACCGGCCAGCAGTTGGGAGGCGGGCCTTCGCCGCACCATCGACTGGTATCGGGCGAACTCGGCCTGGGTCGAAAATGTGCGGAATCCGGAGTTTCGCAAGTACCTGGCCGGGATGTACGGATCGCGGGAACGCATTGAGGAACATCCCTGACCCAGCCGCACGGCGCCACACCCTCCATCGACTTTGCTATAATGACAGGCAATGCCAGATGTTTCGGACAACAGAATCATGAAGACTTTTTTTGGCATCCTTCTCAGCCTTTTGATGACCACAGGCCTCCTCCACGCGCAGGCGCGGGTGGGCCTGGTGCTGCCGTTTGAAAACGAGACGCGGGACCCGAATCTGGACTGGATCGGCGAGAGCTTCGTCGAGGTGCTCTCAAACCACCTGAACTCGGCGCAGTTTCTCGTGGTGGACCGCCGGGAACGTGCCGCGGCCTTTGACATCCTGGGCGTTTCCAACTCCACCATCCTGAGCAATGCCACGATCTACAAGGCCGCCGAACTGCTCGACACCGACAATGTGATTCTGGGCCGCTACGAATATCAGGACGGGGTGCTCACAGCCACGGCGCAGATTCTCAACATGGAAGGGCCGACACTGAGCAAGCCGATCACCGAGTCCGGCCCTCTCCCCGGCCTGCTGGAGCTGGAGGCCAGCCTTGCCTGGCAGATCCAGAATCAGCTGAGGCCGGACTACCCGGTATCCCGCACCCAGTACGTGTCCCACCGCAACGGGCCCCGGCTGGACGCCTTCGAGAGCTACATTCGCGGCCTCCTCAGTCGCGACCGCAACCAGAAGATCCAGTATCTGCGTTCGGCCTCCGTGCTGGATCCCCGCTTTACCGAGCCGGCCTTTGCAATGGGGATGATCTATTACAAGGACCACGACTACCGGACCGCCATTCTCTGGCTCTCCAAGATCCGCAGCCCGGACCCGGACTATCTGGAGGCCAATTACTTCCTCGGCCTCAGCTATCTCTACCAAGCGCAGTATGACCGCGCGGCCGCCTCCTTCCGGGTCGTGGAAAAAGAGTTGCCGCTCGACGAGCTCTACAACAACCTGGGCATCGCGCTGGAGCGGTCGGACCGTCCCGGCTCGATCTTTTATTTCGAAAAGGCCGTCGCCAGCGACCCCACGGATCGCGACTATCAATTCAATCTCGGATACGCTTACTGGAAGCGGGATGATTTCGGGCAGGCGGCGGAACATCTGCTTGCCGCGCTGGAGGGAAATGGTTCCTTCCCCCCCTCCCGGCGGGCCATTCTGATCGACTGCCTCGGCAAGCTGGGCCGCGCGCGGGAAGCCGAGCAGCAGACCCGCTTGCTGGCCGGCGCCGTGGTCGAATCCGACCTGACCCAGCTCGGGGACCTGGAACAACCCAGGGATGAGTACGACGGCGTCAGCTTCCGCCACCTCCGCCGCCTGATGCAGATTCAGGAGGAGCTGAAACACGCCCGGCTGAGTGAATCCGAACATATCGATCTGCACTTCTCCAATGCCATGGAGGATCTGAAGCAGGGCCTGGACCGGCAGGCCATTCAGGAGCTGCAACAGGTGATCGACTACAATCCACAGGACGCCCGCGCCTACCTGGAGCTGGCGAAGATGCACTTCCGCACCGGCAGGAACGATGACGCCCTGGACGCGGTTACCCGCTCCCTGCAGTGGGAGCAGTCTCCTGAAGCCTTCGTTCTGCTGGCACGGATTCATCTCGCGCTCGGAAAACCGGATGATGCGCTGGACCCCATCGATTCGGCTCTGGCTCTGGACCCTGCGAACCCCGAGGCCATGAAGCTCAAGGAGGATCAGAATGCTCGTGCGGTTGCCCGGTAGCTGGATACCCGCCTTGGGGAGGGGAAAGAAATCTACGCCCAGGTTGTTTGTGCTGAGCCTGTGGCTCTGCTGTGTCTGCTTTTTCTCTATTCAAACCACCCCCGCTCAAACCACCCCCGGTCCGACCGCCGATGCTCCGACTGCCGACGCCCCGACGCCCCGCATACTGGAGATTCACATCGATGGTGTCATCCATCCCATCTCGGCGGAGTTCATCTTTGCCGGCATGGACCACGCCGCGGCCCAGGACGCCACGCTCATCCTCATACAGATGAAGACCCCCGGCGGCCTGGACACCTCCATGCGCCGGATCATCGAGCGGATCATCAACAACCCCATCCCGGTCGCTGTATACGTTGCGCCCAGCGGCAGCCGGGCCGCCTCCGCCGGTTTCTTCATCCTGCTTTCGGCCGATGTAGCCGCCATGGCTCCGGGCACGAACACCGGCGCCGCCCATCCGGTCATGATGGGCAGGCAGATGGATGAGATCATGAACGAAAAGGTCGTCAACGATGCGGCGGCCTACCTGCGCAGCATCACCGCCAATCGCGGACGCAACCCCGAGCTGGCGGAAACGGGAGTGACCGAGAGCAAATCCTTCACGGAGCAGGAGGCGCTCGAAGGCAAGCTGGTGGATCTGGTTGCAGCGAACCGCGCCGAGCTGCTGGAAACCCTCGACGGAATGACCATTACGCGCTTCGATGGCACTGAGCTAACCCTCGAACTCACCGGAGCGATGATCGAGATCTACCAGCCATCCTTCCGGCAGACGGTCCTCTCCCGCATCGTCGACCCCAATATCGCCTTCCTCCTGCTGATCCTCGGCATCCTCGGACTCTACGTCGAGTTCTCCAACCCCGGCCTGATCTTTCCCGGCGTCGCCGGCGGCATCGCCCTCATCCTGGCGCTGTTCGCTCTATCGCTGCTCCCGGTCAACTGGGCCGGAGCCGCCCTGATCCTGCTAGCCATCGTATTTTTCGTGTTGGAGGCCCAGTTCGCCACCAGCGGCATCCTGGCCGCCGGGGGTGTTCTGTCCATGATCCTGGGGGCGTTGATGCTCATCAACACGCGGCTTCCCGGCGGCACCGTCTCGCTGACGACGGCGCTTTCGGTCGCCATCCCCTTCGCCCTGATTACCATCTTCCTGCTCCGTCTCGTCATGCGCTCCCGCAGTTTCAAACTTGCCTCCGGAGCCGGCGGCATGATCGGTGAGCTGGGAACGGTGGAAGCCGACCTTGCGCCGCGGGGAATGATCCTGGTTCACGGCGAGCTTTGGGAGGCTTATGCCAGTGCAGGAAAAGTTCCAAAAGGAAATTTGGTTCGCGTAAGACGCATGGGCGGCCTTAAGCTGGAGGTGGAACAGACGTCCGACTCACACCAGCACCCCATGCAGGAGAGTCAACCGGGAACCAACAAAGGAGACTGACCCCATGCCATTTTCGCTGGGAACCATTGTTTTCGTCATCGTCGGCATTTACCTGCTCTCTTCCATCAAGATTCTCTCGGAGTATGAGAAGGGAGTCATCTTCCGACTGGGCCGTCTGCTTCCCGACGCCAAAGGGCCGGGCATCATCCTGGTTTTCTCGCCGATTGACCGGATGGTCCGAATCTCCCTGCGCGTCATCACCATGGAGGTGCCGCCGCAGGACACCATCACCCGCGACAACGTTACCGTCAAGGTCAACGCGGTCGTTTACTTCCGCGTGATCGACTCGAACAAGGCGGTGAACGAGGTGGAAAACTATCTCTACGCCACGGGCCAGTTGGCTCAGACCACCCTGCGCAGCGTCATCGGCGAGGTGGAGCTCGACGACCTGCTCAGCGAACGCGAGAAGCTCAACGAACGGCTGCAGACCATCCTGGACCAGCACACCGCGCCGTGGGGCGTAAAGGTCTCCAAGGTGGAGGTCAAGCAGGTTGAGATTCCCGAGCAGATGGTTCGCGCGATCTCCAAGCAGGCCGAGGCCGAGCGCGAGAAACGGGCCAAGATCATCCATGCGGCCGGCGAACTCTCTGCCGCTGTGAAGTTGGGCGAGGCGGCGGCCGTTTTGGCGCGGGAGCCCGTGTCGATTCAGTTGCGGTACCTGCAGACGCTGACCGAGATCGGCGTGGAGAAGAACACCACCGTGGTCTTCCCTCTTCCAATCGATATCTTCGAGAGGATTACAACTGCTTCAGGCCAGAAACCTGCGGCGCCGGCCAGTCCCGGCAATCCGGTCGCCTGATCGCGCGGACCGGGCATGACTGAGCCACCGACCGGGCCGGACTTGAGTTGAGAACCTACAGGGCTTGGGAAAAATCATCAGCGGGAGTTTTGCAACATGACGAAAAATGGAGACCGCCAGCTGGAGCTGGTATTGGAGAATCGCCAGGTTCTGGGGATTTTTTTCGTGATCGCCATTCTGTGTGGGGTCTTCTTCTCGCTTGGCTACGTTGTCGGGAAGAACACGGCCTCTCCGGCTCAGATGGCTGCCGAGACGGATCTGGAGCCGCTGCAGGCGGACGGCAAGCCCAGTGCGATGCCGGCCCCGGAGTATCTGCCCCGCTCCGGCGGCGGCAATCTCGCCAGCTCCAGCACCACCACCGCTCCGGTGGAAACGACCGACACCGATCTCGAGTTCTATAACAGCGTGGAGGATTCGAACCCGCAGGCGAGTCTGGAGAACCCGGCGACGGCGCCGGACGAGTCAGCCGGACTGGCCACCGTGCAAGCCCCGCCGGAGGGCATCCTGGTCCAGGTTTCCGCCCTCACCCGTCAGGAGGATGCTGAAAGCCTTGTGGCGTTGATGAAGGAAAAGGGACTGCCCGTGCTCGTTACATCCGGCGCGAGCGATACACTCTTTCACGTTGTGGTGGGACCCTATGAATCCGCCGGGGAAGCCGAAAACGTAAAGCGCATTCTGGAGCAGGACGGGTTCCGGCCCTTCGTCCGCAAATAGCCGCTGCTCCGCTACCCTGGAAGAATCCGCTCCGGAATCAGAGGACCGTCTTCGGCTTTTGTGCCGCCAGTTCCTGGAGCTGGGAATAGACTTCCCGCACCTGCCGCTCGGTCTCATCCAGGCTGCCCGACGTGTCGATGACGAAGTCGGCCAGCGCCTTTTTCTCATCCCCCGGCATTTGCGCGGCCATGCGCCGCTGGACGTCTGCCTCGGAGATCCGGGTCCGCGCCATGAACCGCTCCACCTGCTGTTCCGGCCTGCACCAGACCACGATAATCCTGTCGAACCTGCGGTGCTGCCCGGCTTCGAAAAGAACCGCCGACTCCACCAGGACCACCGACTGCGGGTCCCGCTGACGGTTCATCTGCACCTGGCGGTCGATGTCGCGCAACACAGGGGCATGAACGATCGCATTCAGGTGTTTTAGCCGCTCCATGTCATTGAACACGATATTGGCCAGCTTCGCGCGGTCCAGTTGCCCGTCCGCATCCACCACATCGGAGCCAAAACCGCTGACGATCCGGTCGTAAACCACCGTCCCGGGCTGCATCATGCTCCGGCCGATCTCATCGGAGTTGATCGCTACCGAGCCCAGCTTGCTGAACATCGCCGCCACCGTGGACTTACCGGCCCCAATCCCGCCTGTCAAACCCGCTGCAATCATCTTTCCGCTTTCCGCCTTTCCCTGCGCGATTCGGGGTCGCCCGGTCGGCGCACCCCTGCTGGAAAGGAGTCATTTTATCATGGGATCGCTGGTTTTACCTTCTCCACAATCGGTGAACGCAACGACACACACACGTTACCGGGAGTGGCTCACGCTTCCGGCCTCTGGCGTTTACGTTTACGGGACCGTTCACACCAATACTATTGTCGGGTTTTGGTCTTTAGCAAAACGGGGCATCGGTGGCGTGTGTCATTCTGTCAGCAAAGATTATTTGCAGCATTATCTGGATGAATACACTTTGCAGGTACAACAGGCGGGATCAGGGGAACTTGATATTTAAGTCGATTTTGGAGCAGGTTTCGCGGCGGGCGCCTGAATAGCTTTCTTCACAAGCCTATGGAAGTCAGACTGCACAAACGGGCGCGGGCTGATTTTTTTTTCGGGGGCGTTTTTTCTTCCTTCTTCACGGTTGAAACATATCACGCTTGTGCGGTTTCTGCCAATTCTTTATGTGTAATCCTGATCGGATATGAAGCCTCAATGAGCACTTGATCCATTACCTTGTCATCTTCTCCAACTTCTCGTAGGGCAGTTTTCGCAATGTAATCCCCGCTCTCCACAATCGGAAAATTAGTGATATTAAATGTATTTCGCTGGAACTCCTTAGTCATTTTGAAGCGCATATTGATAGAAAATGATAATTTCCCGCTGGGAGTATTCAACTCGCAAACCTGCTCATATGATCTACCCACCTCATCATCAGTTCCCTTCCATAGAGAAAATATCGCCCATCGAAGCGGTATCGCTGTCACCTTCTCTGGCTCGGTGTCTTCAGTCCCTTTTGTAATCTCTGTGCTTTTCTCCGCACTTATTTCAAATCCCTGAAATATGCTTATCAGGGTTGTGGTGCTGTCCTTCGCATCAAATGCGACTCTTTCACAAGGAAGAAATGTAAGTAATCTTGGCATAATTATGCTGCAAATACTTCGGCTTCAGCATGCTGTGCTGGGGTTGCGTTAATGGACAAGCTCCCGAGACTTTCCTCTGCAATCACCCCACCAATACTCTCAAATCCAGACCCAGCATCCAGAAGTCGTCTTGAGCGTGTCCCACAACAGGGGCAGATTTCGTAATTAGCCGGAGGGTCAGGAAGTAGGCGCTCCAATTTGGTGGAGGATTACCAAAGAACCAATGGGCACCCCTGGAGGGCAGAAGCCGATTCGCCGCACCGGGTATTAGCCACAGAAGCTCCGTGCTGGCAAACAGCGCAGGGATGGGAAGAGTCACGCAATGCCCTATGGCTGAATTGAGCGTCATCATTACCAAATTCAGTCCCACAACAGGGGCAGATTTCGTAATTAGCCGGAGGGTCAGGAAGTCCGGCGAAGTTGCAAACTGGACACCAATAGCTCATAAATCAACTCTGCCACATTCATACGCGGCGGTTGTTTGCCAGTATGTTGGGGCGGATCGATGGACTGCCGCTTCCGTCGGGATAGCTCAGGCAGCGGCACCCAAGAAAACGATAAAAAGCCAGAGTTTCCGCCGTGGCTATTAATCCATTCAGCACGTGGAATGTAAAATGTCCTCACAAATCTTGGATTCGTAGAAGCCGCACCAAAATAATGGGAAAATGGATTAAACCGTACGCGATCCCCACCACTCTCCCGAACACACTCATCCGTTGGCAGGACAATCGGACCCATTACAAATTCATCAGCCATGCGCTCGTACTCAAACTCATCCTGCGCTCCAAACTCATGGCCATGCTTGGCAAAATGAATGCCCCGCTTTTCTGTATTTAGAAACGGCACGATATTAAACGAATGGAGATTACCACAGGCCAGCAAATCGATGAAAGCAGATATTGCAAACCACCCCCGTTCCCTAATTATTTTCCAATTCATACTGACCTGCCCCCGCCTGGATACCGCAATGCTCCCGCCAAAATCTCGCAATGTCCACCGCCGCGGCCCTGTCCGGACCTGTGGCCAAAAGGCGAAGGCCGGGAAGCAGGCTGCCACGCCTCCCGGCCTCACCATCCATCCAAACGCTCGACCGGACATCTATCCTATTACCAGCGGCATAGATGCTATGCCAGCGACATTGATGCTAAACCAGCGGTATTGATGCTAAACCAGCAACTGGCGGACAACCAGCACGGGAAATTCACCTTCGCGCACGGTCGCAGAACTGCTCGACCCCCACGGCAGCGTGGTCTCTCCGTGGCCGCGCGCTCCCATCACGATCAGGTCCACGTCCTATTCCCTGGCCACATGCGCGATCTCTCCCCTGGGCTTGCCGTGCCGGACTTCATAAACAATTTCGCAGTTTTTCTTCGCGCCTTCCGGAACCAGATGCCGGATCTGATCCCATGCCTGCGCGATCTTCTCTTCGAAGACGGGATTGTACTCGGGAAACGGGTCCACTCTGCCCTTTTGCTCTCGCGGAACTTCTTCCACCGCATGCAGCAGGATCAACTTCCCGCCCCACTCGGCCGCCCAACGCAGCGCATAGACCAGCGCCCGGTTCGAACTGCCGGAAAAATCCGTCGGCATCAGAATCGTCTTCAGCGGAACCGGCTCCGGCGACTGGCTTGTTACCAGCGCCTTCCGCGGTCTGGAGACCACAAGCACGGGACACGCCGCCTCGTGCACCAGCCGGTTGAATCCCTTGTGGCCATGGGTTCCAATGACCAGCAGATCGATTCTCTGGTCCCGCACCGTCTTCAGGATATCCGTATACGGATCACCCTCCTTCAGGATCCGAACCACATCCGGCCCCTCGGTTCCCACCCTCTCGGCCATCTCCTGTAACCGGTTATCCTCCACATGGACCTCTGCCTGATAGGCGTCCTGCACCGCAACAGGCTCCACATTCCCCATCGCCACATTGACCGGCACCTCTACGGTATGTTGCAGATACAGCCGCGCGCCGAAGTGATAGGCGAGGCTCGCCGCGTAGCGAAAGGCCAGTTCTGAAAACTCCGAAAAATCAACGGGAGCCAGTAGGTTCCGTACCCGCAGATTACCCCCTTGTGTCGCTGCCGGCGCGTTCTCCAGCGATTTCGGCTGCCCTGATTCTCTCTCTGTTGTTTCCATGGGACACTCCCTTCAATTCGTCTGCATACAATTTCGGACTTCCTGCCGTATTCGCTTCTTTAGAACTTTACGAGGGCAATCCACATGCCCATCACAATTTGCCACCCGTACCGCCTGCTAACAGATTGAATAACAATCAGTTTCTTCCGGCCACTGATCCCGCTCCGGGTGTGGCCAGGTTGATTTCCGGTGTTATATAGCCCAGCAACCGGGTCATTGCCCGCCGTGGGAACCCACGGCTGTTGCATTTTCCCCAGCCGACCCCTCAGCCGCCCGGTCGGACCGCTGGTCTTCTCGATGGACGTCCAGGGTGGGCTCAGAGTATTGGATGGGAAGAAAGGAGATGCCCGAAGGGACGGCGCACTTATGGCGGGGTCCCGCTCCCAGTGGCGGGACTGGAACACTCCCCTTCGGGCATCCTCCATCTACTATGGGCATTTCCATTGCCATCACGGGGGGCTGATCTAACTGACTGTATTTATTGGGTGGTGCTGATCTGCTTTGGCCGGGGGACAAGCTGTGCTGCGCGGGATATCCCGCTGTGTGGGCCAGATCCCCCATCGATTCAGCCAACCCCACCGGGCTTTCACGCAGTCCTTGGCGCTTCAACTTCTCATGACCAAAGTGAGCTGCCCCGCAGGGGCGTTGCGAACTACTAGCCGGCACGCAGTGCCCCACGAAGTGGATTCTAGTGGGTAAAGAAGAAGCAGCCGACGACGGGAATATCTTCATCCAGGCCAAACAGGGTAATCAAGCCGCCATCCCCCTCGGCCAGTTCCATCTGGCTTCCATCCGGATTCGTGGCGCTTGAGTCCAGCAGATCCAGATTGATGTCGCCTTTCACGGCGTCCGGCGCCACCCGAAACTTGAGGTATGCGATGATGCCCGGCTTCACCGGGTTCTGGCCCACCACGGTCAGCGCCAGCACGGAATGGGAACGCCGGTCGGGATGCTCCTGCACCTCCGCCGTCACGAGGGCATCGGCCAGCTCGGCGGCCAGCGCGGTCTCGACATCCTGATAGGAGAGAATATCTTTCGGGAAACTGATGCGCGCCGTGAGCTGTTTCACTTCAACGTCGGAGCTCCCGGACAAGGTCATGGGAATATCGATCGGATCTCCCGGCTTCGCGGACGTGATGCCCACATTGATCCGGACCTCCTGCGCCTGGGCCCGCGTGAAACCACCCGCCACGGCCAGCAGCACCAGCAACCCGCTCAACATTGTCCCTATTGCCGCTGTTCGCACGCAACTCACGGACCCCGGCCGCATCCTGCTGGCTGACCGAACCCCTGAGGAAAGCAGATCGATCTTCATGTGAATGACTCTCCTTTTGCCGGCCACCCGGTTGCTGGGCACCCGGCTCCCCAGGCCGTTGCCGGCGCCGGGACTCGCGCGATAGCCGACCGCTTGCATTATCTTACTGCAAATCCGTTGCGCCGACACCTGCAAATCCATAGCTCGAAAACATTAGCCCGTGAACAGGGGGGAGCACTGTGAACAATCTCCGGTCCGGTCTCCCACCCGGCCCTATTCCACCGGCCGTCGCTTGATCAGCTCCTGATACGTCGAGACCAGCGCGCCCTCGGGACGGTAGTTATACTCCCGCGCGAAATTCTCGTGAACGAAGACGGGCTTGCCGTCGAACACGGCGTAGGTGCATGAATCAGCCTCGGCTCCCACGCTAGCAATGGCTGGGTGTCCCGATCCATCATGGAGATCAAGGGGGGCAACGTCATGGCCGCAGGGAAGTCGAGCCGAATCAACCGCAAGTACAAGACGAAGTACAGAATCCGGAACTGGAGGGAATACGAACGTGGCCTCAGGAGCCGCGGCGACGTCACGATCTGGCTGAGCGAGGAGGCGATTGCCGCGTGGACACCGGCGAAGAACGGTCTCCGCGGAGGCCAGCAGCGGTATTCAAACCTCGCGATCTTGACCGCGTTGACGCTGCGGGTCGTCTTCCGCCTGCCACTTCGCCAGACCGAGGGTTTCCTGGACTCTCTGCTCAGCTTGATGGACCTCGACCTCAAGGCTCCGGACCACACCACACTCTCGCGCCGGAACCAAATAGTTGATGTGCCGCCCCTAACCCGAGCCCACGACGGCCCGATCCACCTGATCGTAGATTCCACGGGGCTCAAGATCCTGGGTTGCAGCGAGTGGAACGCGCACAAGTACAAGGCATCCAAGAAACGCCGGGACTGGCGAAAGCTGCACATCGGAGTGGATGACGAGGGGTTCATTGTGGCGGCCGAACTCACGACGAGCAGCGGGAGCGACGCCTCCGCCCTGCCGGATCTGCTCGACCAGATCGAGGTTCCCATCCGGCGTTTCACGGCGGACGGGGCCTACGACCACAGGTCGATCTACGATCGGGTCGGCGCGGTCGGTACAAAGGACGTCGTGATCGTGATCCCCCCTCGTCGCTGTGCGGTGGATGCGGGGCCCACGGACGGCCCGTGGGCGCAACGAGAAGCGGCTCTTCAGAGGATTCGTAAGATCGGACGACGAGAGTGGCAGAAGGAGTCGGGCTACCGTCAGCAGGCGCGCGTTGAGAACGCGTTCTTCCGATACAAGGCAGTGCTCGGAGGAAGCCTGGAGGCGAGGAACAGCAACGCGCAAAGGAGAGAGGCCACGATTGGGTGTCACATCCTCAACCGGATGGCCGAGCTCGGGAGTCCTAAGTCCTACGCCGTGGTGTCATGATCGAGCGGTTGGGAAAGCGGCCTGACTCGCGCCAAGGTTGATTCGTGCAACAGCGCCGTTTGAAGTCCTCAACCCCATTGCCTCGGGTGGTATGGGAGAGGTCTATCAGGCCACCGATACACGCCTGAACCGCACTGTCGCCATCAAAGCCCTGCTATCGCATCGTGCCGACCAGCCCTAATTGCAGGAGCGCTTCCACCGGGAAGCGCGCCTACTAGCATCCCTGAATCACACAAACATTATGCATATCTATGGGGTTGAGGACGAGGGGAGTACTCACTATCTCGTCATAGAGCTGGTGCCGGCCTGTCCGTCTGGGTTTTACTCACCCGAGCGATCTCGAAACGTGCCCGCAAATGGGGTGGCGCCCAATTTGATAAGCAACTCCGCCAATTCCTTATTTTCGTCCCGGGGACCGAACTCCCGGAAACTATAGTCTCGCTGGGCATTTCCGAGCACCCGATACACTAAGCCCTCGGGGTCGGCCAATGCGATAGTCATCGCCGTTTGTCTATACTTGTCTTTCGCCTCTAGATTAGCGCCCTTTTCCGCCAGGAACTGTACGATCGCGTTCGCTCTCATGTCTGCTGCGCCGTGCAGCGCCGTACGACCGTCTATGTTGGCTGAATTGACGTCGGCGCCCAACTCCACCGCCAGCTTGACGGCTTGCAGGCTCTTTTCCTTTTCCTCACTCCAGCGGTCCCTGCGCTCGTGGGCTAACCCCGCAGCCACCATCAGCGGCGTCGTCCTCTCCGCCGTCGCCAATCGCGGATCGGCTCGCCCTTCCACCAGGGAGCGCATATTGCCAACATCGCCGGATGCAGCCGCCAGGAAATATGGCGTTGCGCCGACCAGGCTGATTTGGGGCAGACTATTCCCGTTGGAGCGGGCAATGAGCCCGTAGTCATAAGGCGGGAAATCATTCTCGATTCGAGCGTTCGGATCCGCGCCATGGGCCAGGAGCGCCTTCACCAATGCCGGCATGTTGGGCCGCAACCAGCCGAAACGGTCGGTAGGTCTGGATCTGTAGCTGCTGATGGTTAGCATTCCTTCGTGCAGCGCATAGTGCAAAGCGGTAATCCCATAGCCGTCCTTGGCGTTCGGGTCTGCACCTTGCTCCAGCAGAAGTAGTGCCACCCCTTCATGGCCACTGGCGCTTGCCACCACCAAGGCGCTGCCGTCATCTGGCGTGGCATCATTCACGTCCGCTCCCGCCTCTAGCAAGAGCCGTGCAGAGTCTACATCGCCCTGCTGGGCGGCAAACAGCAGAGACGTGAAACCACCCGTCGAACTGCGAAATCGAACGGTCGGTTCGTAAGTGTTCCCAGTTGTTCCGCCGTACTCGCAAGGATGCTCGGGGGTACAGGACATAGTAAACGGCTCAACTGTGGGAATGAACTTCGAACGGGCTTGCACTTCCGCTCCGTGCTCAACCAGTGTTCGCACGACCTCCGGGCGTTTTTCCGCCACCGCCCACATCAGAGCCGTCTGCTCCTGCCGGGGTTCCTTTGCGTTTACATCTGCTCCGTAGGCCAGCAGCAATTTCACCGCCTCCACATTGCCCGTGCTCGCGCATGTCATCAGCACTGTCTCTCCGGTCCACAGGGCGGCGTTAGGGTTCGCTTCGGCCATTAGTAGCTTCTCGACCATAAATGCGTTCCTGCTAGCGCAGGCCAACGAGAGAGGAGTAACGCCATAATCGTTCGCCGTATTCACATTGGCCCCGGCGCGAATCAGAAGCTCTGCCGTTTCCAGATCATCCTGGTAGGCCGCCCAAGCCAGCGCCGTCGCACCATCCGGCTGGGACACATTCACATCAGAATGATCCTGTAACAGGGAACGCACCGCTTCCTTGTTGCCCATCTTGACCGCCTCTACGAGCCGCAGATCGCCGCTGGCGGCGGTAAGGCTGGCCGCTAGCAGAGATAACATCCAGCAGCCACTCAGGACTTTAATACTGACGCCCATATCCCTTTCTCCTTATATTGATTTATGAACAGGATGTTCCCCTCACGGGATCTACACGGAGAGACCTTCGAGCTTTCCTGTGGCATCGCTGTTCTCGCTGTCAATGTAGCCCTCCGCGGAAACCTCTAATTTGTCCAGCACTGCCAAGTGCAGATTCGACAACGGCAGACCTGGATACCGAATGTGACGTCCTCCCTTGATCTGGCCCGCTTTCCCACCCACTAACAGGATTGGCACATCGTTGTGAAAATGATAATTTCCGTTGCTCAGGCTACTGCCGTAGATAATGATCGAATGATCCAGCAGGGAGCCATCGCCGTCTGGCGTGGATCGCATCTTCTCTAGGAAATCCGCGAACAGCTCAATTTGATGGAGGTCGATCTTCGCCACCTGCTCCATAGTTTCGGGAATTTCTTTATGGTGCGACAGCGCGTGGTGCCCATCAGCAACTCCGATCTCGCGGTGGGACCGGTCGGTCGAGTCTCGGCCCATCATGAAAGTGATAACGCGAGTCATGTCGGACTGGTAGGCCAGCACCATCAAATCAAACATTAATTTGGCATGCTCGGCATACTCTGCGGGGATGCCCGCGGGCCGCTCCATTGCCGGCTGCTCCCCGTAGGAGGTTTGTCCCGGAGAAGAACCTACCTTCTCAGTTACCTGGATGCGCCGCTCAACATCACGAATGGCGTCGAGATACTCGGTGAGCTTGATGCGGTCGCTCGTACCACCTCCCCCTAAAAGGAGATTCACACCTTCGGTAATCGAATCGAGAATGCTGCGGTTCTTCTCGATTCGGCGAAGACGCTCCTCCGGGTCAGCGGTATCACTGTCCCCGAACATGCGTTCGAATACCGCGCGCGGGTTAATCTCCATCGGAAGCGGTGTCGTGCCACTACGCCATGAGATCGTGTTGCTGTAAAAAGCACTATAGTTCCCGTCAGCGCCGCCTACATAGTCGCTGGAGTCCAGGCCTAGTTCAAGCGACCCCAGTTGGGTGTGCTTTCCAAATTCCTTCGCAGCGACCTGGTCCATTGAGATCCCCAGCACTCCCTGCGGCTTGGGGTGAATGCCCGTCAGGTACGCGCCTGCTGGGCGCCCATGGACTCCCCCGCCTTCACCGGGCCGTGCATCAGCGGCCTTGATATTCAATCCGCTCAGCACCAGAAATCGATCCTGAAATTGAGCTAGTGGTTCCAGAGTCGGAGTAAGTTCGTAAGCGGCGCCGTCCGTTGCCGGTGTCCACCTACCCATGATTCTCCCGTTTGGAACATAGACATTTGTGAGACGAAGCTTCGGTTTTACTCCCGTGTCACCTGTCGCTGCGAACGCCGGGACCATCGAGTCCAGCAGCGGCAATGCCAACGTTGTCCCGACCCCGCGCAAAAATGTGCGGCGGGGGATGGCCTTCTTGAATATCATCATAGTTCTCTTGACCTCCTCATCTGAAATGGAGTGCTCTTGACTATACCTAAGATCAGCGACGACCAGCGGTAGTCGCTGTCAGCGGCCTCCCGCATGATCTTGCGGATGGCCGGAGCATCGTAATACTCAACCCCTCGGCCCAGGGCGTAGGTGAGAAGTCTTTCAGTGGCTGTATGGACAAATTGGTCCGGATGGCTCATCAATATCTGACGAAACTCCACCATGCTCTGAAACTTGCTGCCGTCGTAGAGCATCCCTGACGGATCGATAGGGGTGTTTGCCTCGCCAAACCGATTCATGGTTCGCCATTTGCCGGTGGCGTCAAAGTTTTCCAGCGCGAAGCCGATCGGGTCCATCAGTTTGTGGCAGCCTGCGCACGCGGGATTCGCACGGTGCTGTTCCATTTGCTGGCGCATCGTGAGGGGTTTGCCCTGCTTGCTCTTATCTTCCAGGGCCGGAACATTGGGGGGCGGAGGCGGGGGGGGGATACCTAGCAAGTTTTCCAGTACCCACTTGCCACGGACAACCGGCGAGGTCCGGGTGGCATACGAAGTCACCGTCAGGATGCTGCCCTGGCCCAACAGTCCTCTCCGGTTCTCATCATTCAATGCTACCCGCCGAAAGCGGCTACCGAAAATATCCGGAATCCCGTAATGCCGAGCCAAACGCTCGTTGACGAACGTATAGTCAGCGTTCAGCAAGTCCAGCGCGCTACGATCCTCCCGCACCATGCTCTCGAAAAGAAGCTCCGTCTCGATCCGAAAGGCCTCACGCAAGTTGTCGTCGAAATCGGGGAACTCTCTCGTATCCGGCGACACCCGGCGCAAATTTCGCAGGTACAGCCACTGTCCGGCAAAATTGCTCACTAGAGCGTTCGAGCGGGGATCGGCCAGCATTTTGCGTACCTGCCGTTCCAGCACCGCCGGATCTTTGAGTTGACCGTTTTCGGCCAGGCCTAATAACTCATCGTCGGGGATACTGCTCCAAAGAAAGAACGACAACCGAGAGGCCAGGTCTACGTCGCTGATGGGATAAGCGGTATTCCGCGCGACGTTCTCAGGATCACTTTCAACACGGAACAGAAACTCCGGTCCTGCCAGGATTCTTTGAAGCGCCATCTCGATTCCTGCCTCGAAGTCGCCTTTGCTCCGGCCGGTCTCGTAAAGGCTAATCAATGCCTGTAGATCGGCATCCGTGACAGGCCGCCGGTAAGCGCGACGTGCGAGTGTGGAAAGAATCTTCCTGGCGCAGGGCTCCTCGTTCTCGCTGCGGGTTGGGCTGCACACAAAAATCTTTTGGCGGCTGGGTGTCTCCCCTAACCCTGTTACGTCGTAGGGTCCCTTGATGATGACACTGTCCAAAGCTGGATCACCACCTTTATACTTTTCTATGTCACCCAATAAGTGCGGCGGCATATATACACCTTCTGGTTTCAAGTTTTCCTTCAGAAATGCGACACCAACCACGTGCGGACCCGCTTTAGCCGATAAACGGATTTCTAATGCATCATCCGCGGTGTACTCGTATCCCACTTGCTCGGGGTCTCCCCTATATGCGGGAGACTGGCGCGTATAGACCGGCCCCGGCCTGCCGTGGCGCTCGCCGCCAATCGTGAACAGCTTGACTCGTGCGCCATCCAGGCGGACGTCGAGCAGATGCGGATTGGCGAGGCCGCGGATATAACCGTCGCTGTTTCTTTGCAGTCGGATCCTGATGATGTACTCGCCGTTGAGCGGGAACGTATGGCGAATCGCAATTCCGCCTCGCGACCCGAACGGGAGGTCATCGCTACTGCGGGCGTCTTGCACGAACTGCCTGGGCACTGAGTACGTTGCATCGGTCGGACGGAGAGTGGGATCTCCAATGGCGAGGCGACTGATCTTCCCTGCCGCTAACATGTATCTTTCCATCAGCAAGGGCGATACCGAGAGAACATCCCCGACATTGTCAAAGCCATAGCTCGCAATGTCGGCGGGAAGAAGTGATTCCCCATCAATTTCAACGGCAAGCAGGTCCCTGATCGCGTTGGTGTATTCGGCGCGGTTGAGGCGATGGTCGGCTGGCCTGCCGGGGTTCAGATTGGCATTAGCCGCGCGGTCCAGCTCAGTCTCCAGGTATCTGACGAAGGAGTCGAGGGTGGGCTTATCCGGTTGCGGCATACCGGCCGGGGGCATCGCACGGGCTCGCAGTTTCCGCACCACCTTTTCCCACAACGGCGAGTCTTGGCTGACGTTCTCGACGTTTGTCTTGTCCAACAAAAGTTCCGCCGTACGCAACTTCTCATTGTGGCAGACCACGCAGTAGCGATTGACAAGAGCGCGGTGGGACGAGGAAGCGGCGGTCGATGACGCCTGGCTAGCTGCCTGCAGATAGCCGGCCCCAGCCAACGCGATTCCAATACAGCTCAAAACCGTTTTTAACCTTAACATTGTGGTAACCAACCTAAGTGATATTCATCCTTACATGTAGCGAGATGGGGTATGAGAGCAAAAAATCACCATCTCAAATTCACACCTATAAAGCACTGCAATGCCCACAATTATCTACATTGGCTGTATATAACAGATAGTAGCACATGTCAATGTTATTTCTGAGAGTCGTGCTAGCAAGTGATCCTCCCGCGCAGATTGGCGTGTGAAATAGCGGGTTTCAGGCTTCTTGAGACCCACTGCTTGATGAAAGTGCGGTAATGTTCTCGCCGGACGGGCGCTGGCTGGCCTTTGTCTCGACCGAGTCAGGCCGGATAGAGGGTATATGCAGCCCTATCCGGATCCATGAGGCAAGTGGCAGATTTCGGCTTACGGAGGCACTGAGGCGGCCTGGAACCCGCAAGGAGGCGAACTGTTTTACTGCAGTGGGAACAGGATGATCGCGATAGCCGTGGACACAGTGTCCGGTTTCACGTTGGGAACGCCGCAGCTGCTCTTTGAAGGACCGTACTTACCAACACGCAAGACCTTTCCCTGGTACGATGTTAGCCTGGACGGTCTGCGGTCCCTGATGCTGGAGCCGGTCGAATCACAAACCGGTGCAACCCAAATAAACTTCGCATTGAACTGGTTCGCGGAACTGAAAGAACGCTTGCCCACAGGAAACGAGCAATGACCTTGCATCCTGGCACACAAATCGGGCCATCTGATTTCCCCGGACCACGAGGTCCAGTCGAAATCCCAATTCCTTTCAAAAGCCTTAGCTTTTGCAAGAGTGTTTTCGGACTTGGTAACTCCTTTCTTTTCAATACCCGAATTATCGTTTTCAACCGACCCCTTTTGAAAGGTGATTAAACCCGTAATTCGCTAGCATTTTCGCACCGCGTTTACACCTGCGATTTTCCAGATTACTAAACACGCATTATAAAAGGGCGCCCCTAGTGCGATAGGTTTTCAGTATCGAAGGTAACGCCTATCGAAAGGAGCAGCCTGAATGGATAGAACAAAGTATATCGGGATGGACGTGCAGCAAGAAGCGATAACGATTGCGGTCATGAACTCTTCGGGCAAGCTGGTGATGGAGTCGATCGTAGAAACGAAGGCAGCCACGATTGTGCAGTTCCTCCAAGGACTGCAGGGGGATTTGCAGGTCACGTTGGAAGAGGGGACCTGGGCTGCCTGGCTGTATGACTTGCTGCGGCCTCACGTGTCGCAGCTGATCGTGTGCGATCCGCGAAAGAATGCGTTGCTGAAATCGGGCAACAAGAGCGACCGGATCGATGCGAGGAAGCTGGCCGAACTGCTGCGGAATGGATCGCTCTCGGCGGTCTACCATGGGGAAAAGGGTCTACGCACGTTGCAGGAGCTGTCGCGGAGTTATCTGACGGTGAGCAAAGATCTCACGCGAGTGATGAATCGGCTGAAGGCATTGTACCGAAGCTGGGGTATTGCCTGCGCGGGCACGCAAGTCTACGCACCGCGACATCGTTCGGAATGGTTGAGCAAGATCACGGAAGCCGGTGTGCGCTGTCGGGCTGAGTTCCTCTATCAGCAACTGGACGGGCTGCAAGCATTACGCCAGGCGGTGCGCCGGGATCTACTGGCGGAGAGCCGCAAGCATGGAGCGACGAAATTGCTGCGCCAGATTCCGTCGATCGGCCCGATCCGTGCGGCGGTGTTAATCGCGCTGCTACAGACCCCACACCGGTTCCGGACGAAGCGGCAACTATGGGCCTACAGCGGCCTGGCGATCGAGACACGTGGTAGTGGGGAATACCGTTACGTGGATGGGCAACTGCGCCGTTCCCAGAAACCGGTGGCGCTGCGGGGTCTGAATAAGAACCACAACCATGATCTGAAATGGATCTTCAAGAGCGCGGCCATGCAGGCCAGCGGTTCGACTGGATTGTTGCATGAGTATTACGAAGGGTTACTGGCCAAGGGGATGAAGCCTGCGCTGGCTCGACTCACCGTGGCACGCAAGATTGCGACGATCACTTGGATCGTCTGGAAGAAAGGAGCACGTTTCGACGCCGAACATCTGAAACTGCAAGCAGCTTGAGCGTCTCGGGTAAAGAGTCCGTCGATCCCCCGGATCATCTCCGGCGGTGCCCAATGGGTTCTTGAGACGCTCGGGTTCGAGGGAGAGCATCCATCGCGTAGTTAGGCCCTGTGTGCCACCGGCACCGAGTCTCTATAAACACTCTATGCCCCCTCGGATAACCTAAGAAAGCTATAGGCCACGAGTCTCCGATAGGACCATGGTTGCCAACTCTGCAACCACCCCGCTTGCCGGTTTCGGGAAACCAAGGGCGTCGTCGTAACCGCAAAGATGAAACTGCTGGGATGGAGGAAGCATGCCGGCTGGTCGCAACACGAAAGGCCAGAACGGTCAGGACCACGAGCCGAACGTACCGGGGGGGGCTGGATGCACGAGAACTTCCGTGTTCTCCGGTGGCCGGGGAGGTCTTTTTTCTTGACATCCCCTTTTATAGGACCGGCATCGGCGTATCGATACCTGTGAGACAGCATTATGACGAGGGAAAAACTGGATGCGCTGGCGCCTGACTTTCCGGTCACAATCGGCAGCGACATTTGGAATACGGCAGCAATGAATGATTTTCTCAAATACTATGCGATTGAACCCACGGTGGAAAACGAAGAACTAGCCATGAGATCCCGAACGGTGATTGGCCGCTCTCTGATTCCGGACCGCTACTTCGATCGCCATCTGGGCGAATTGTCGGATGTGATTGAAGATGCCCTAAAGCACCATGCAGCTGCCGGGTTCACCACGTTCAGTTCCCATCTGTATGGCCTGCGCATGTTGCCAGCCTACATGAAACTGGTTCGGGAAAAACGGATGCCGATGCGGTATGCCTTTGCTCATCGCCTATGTCAGCAAGTGGAACCAGATACGACCGGCTGCTTTCTGCGGGTTGGTAACCTGTCCGGCCTAGGCGACAAGTACTTCTGGAATATCGGTCTGACGCTGGGAGGGATCGACGGTGCCCCTGGTGGAGGGATGTGCACGACCATGGAGGCGCCGGCAAAATTCAAAGCGCAGGAGAAATGCAGGGTCCAACCTGGAAATTCCTACTGGGAGACAATCGCTACGGCATTTCGGGCGCGCTATCGGTTCGTTGTGAACCACGCCTATGGAGACAAGGCTGTTGATTACGTGATGGATATCATGAATCAGGTGATTGAGGAAAACCCGGATATTACACTGGATACTATGCGGTCCCTGCGGGTGACATCCGATCATTGTGGGTTCTATCCGCGCAAGGATCAGCTTCCGCGGATGAAAAGCTTTGGCTGGATCCTCAGTTGTGGAGGGACGACCATCAATCGAAGCGCGCCATGGCTGGCGATCTACGGGAAGGACAAAGCCAACCGAATCGCTCCGAATCGCTCCGATCAAGAGCATCATCGAAGGAGGTGTGATGCCAACCGCCGAGACGGAGCTGAGAGTTGAAAGCGGGGAGGGGCCGACCTTCTATGCCCAGGTGCTGCCGTTGATAACCAGGAAGAATGTGCGGGGCGAGTTGGTCGCTCCCGAGGAAGCAATCGACCGCGTTACCCTGCTGAAGATGTCCACAGTGTGGCCTTCCTATTACGTACTAAAGGAAGAGGAAATAGGGACTTTGGAACCAGGTAAATTTGCGGATTTTGTGGTTTTTAACAAGGATTACTTCACGGTGCCCGTGGAGGAGATACCGACAGTCTTCCCTGTGATGACGGTATTGGGAGGGAAAACGATTGTCCTGCGAGAGGAATTCGCAAGCGAACTGAGTTTACCGGCCGTAGGGCCGCAAATGAACTTCCGGTTCGAGGCCGATTATGATTTCGGTGAGGAGATTGAATGATGGGAACAAGGGGTGACTAGGCCGAGATTTTGTACCAGTGGAGGTGAGACATGGCACATTACCACCTGGGGGAGTGGTTGTAGGCTCCGGGTTGGGCTATAGACTTACCCAGGTTTTCATCCACCCCGAAAGCCGGTTCATCCACGCCATCCAGTCCTTCCGCAATCGAGTGTTGTTAAGCAGGCTCTGAAAACGCCGAGTCTTCCTGTCCGGTCGAGTTCGCCTCCAATATGAACTCACAGACGGTCTTTATCAAGCGCCAAAAAGTGAGAATACCGGGATCATAACTTACTCACCGACATGATTTCCCGAGACAGAGAACTGGACATTGGAACACCCCCGAAAAGTGGTCAGTCGCGAGTCCGCTAACTCCTTGCAAAAAAGCAGCTTATGAGATATTATTCAGTAGATCATGATGAGTGTCCAAACGAGTCCAAAAGTGTCCGGGTTGGCTATGAGCAGGGCCGAGAAACGCGGGATGCAAATTACGTCGCTCTTATCTGCCCCGGACAAGCTCACTGACATTCAAATCGCAGAGATAGTTGGCTGCTCCACCAAGAGCGTGCAGAGGACTCGAAATAGAATTAAACCGGCTCTTGCGGAGATTGAGGATAAATTACAGGAGTATAGGGCGTTGCTTCAGAGGGAAGTGCCATTGGAGTATCGTGCGCGGCGACTAAGAGAACTTGCAGAACAGGACGAGCAAAAGATGGTGAGCTTAAAGGCCCTGGAGCGAATTGACGCAATTGATGGACTGATGGGCCGCCAGGAACGCGAGGAGGTTCCCCGGGTTCCCATGTTTCAGCTGCCGGAGGGATCTACCGGTGTCGACGTTACAGTTTCCCAAAGCATCCAAATCAAAGCGACCGCGAACATTCTGAACGTTGATGGTCGCTCCGAGGAGCATCCGCGCACGATCGAAGGCGAAGCGGTTGTGTCGGAGGATGCGGAAAGCGAATGACACTTTTGGTCACTATTGTGGGAGCCTTGATAGTTCTGATTGGACTGATCGGTCTGGTGAACCCGCGTAAATTCATCTCATTGGTGGGACGCTGGCAGGGAGCATCGAGACTTTGGTCTGCCGCGCTGATTCGGATTGCTCTCGGAGTAGGATTCATCATCGCTGCGCCAAGTTGCCGGTTGCCCGAGGTGGTCAGGATAATCGGGATCATCTCACTGGTAGCAGGGGTGGTTATACCATTCATCGGGAGGCGGCGTTTCGATAGTTTCATTGACTGGTGGTTGGGGATGCCGACTGGCGTCATCCGCATATGGTCACTGGCCGCAGCAGTGTTCGGTGTGGTTCTTGTCTACGCAGCGGGCTGACTATTCCACAGGCTGTTCTGAAAACACTTGTTTTTCGCACAGTGGAAACAGGTAGGTCCAGCGCATTAGAATCAGCCTCCGGTCTCCACGGTTGCAGAGGGGTTTTCCGCACGGCCTGAGACTCGCGCCCTTGCAGTTCCCACCCCCACTCCCAACTCAGCTGCAATCGTGCGCCACGAGGCTCCCTTGACCTGACCGGGGATTTTAGTACCAGCTGAAGTGAGAGAGAATCTCATGGAGGAGGGTATTGAACATGCCGATGCAGAGGTACAAACCGGAACAGATCGTAACGGTGTTAAGACAGGTTGAAGTGGCGGTGGCAAGCGGGAAGACGACACCGCAAGCGTGCAAGGAAGCCGGGATCACCGTGCAAACGTACTATCGTTGGCGGAAAGAATATGGCGGACTGAAGGTGGAGCAAGCCAAGCGGCTGAAGGCGATGGAGAAGGAGAATACGCGGCTGAAGCGGCTGGTGGCGGAGTTGAGTCTGGAGAAGCAAATCTTAAAGGACGTGGCAGAGGGAAACTTCTAAGCCCTGAGCGGCGGAGTTGTGCGGTAGAGCGGGCTGAAAGTCAGTACGGAATCAGCCAGAGGCACGCTTGCCGGCTGCTGGGGCAATGGCGAGGAACGCAACGATACCAATCGACGCCACGAGCCGATGAGGATGAACTGACGCGGGCGGTCATTTTGCTAGCCGAGCAGTATGGACGTTATGGCTACCGCAGGATAACTGCTCTGCTGCAGAACGCGGGATGGCCGGTGGGGCGCGACCGGGTGGAGCAGATCTGGCGGCGAGAGGGATTGAAAGTGCCGCAGAAACAGCATCCCCGGAGGCGGCTGTGGCTGAACGATGGGAGTTGTATCCGGCTGCGGCCCGAGCGGGCGAATCAAGTCTGGAGCTACGACTTCGTCAGTGCGCGAACGCATGATGGCCGGCTGCTGAAGATCCTGACGCTGATTGACGAGTACACGCGCGAGTGTCTGGCCCTGCGAGTGGAGCGGAGGCTGAATCATCAGAATCTGATCGAGACTCTGTCCGATGTCATGCTGTGGCGGGGCATCCCGGAGCACATTCGTTCGGATAACGGTCCGGAGTTTGTGGCGCAGCAATTGCGCACCTGGCTGACCAGCTTGGGGACAGGGCCCTTGTATATCGAGCCTGGCAGCCCGTGGGAGAACGGGTACTGCGAAAGTTTTAATGGGAAGCTAAGAGATGAATGCCTGAATGGAGAGATCTTCTACTCATTGAAGGAGGCCCAGGTGGTGGTCGAACAGTGGCGGCAGCAGTACAACACCAGAAGACCCCACTCGGCGCTCGGCTATAGGCCCCCGGCGCCGGGGGCCTATAGCCCTGTCGGGAAACCGGTTTCTCGGCCTCAGATTGTGGTGTAAACTCTCTCACATCAGTTGGTACAAAATCTCTGGCGGGTCAACGGCAGGGGTAACAAATCGGGGTTGTTTGACCGAGGGTGCCGCTTGGCATATCAGATGCCGTCGGATGAGGCAATGCCGGTATCGAAAGCGGCTGCTTTGAGGATCCTCGAACCTGACGGCGAGTCGGTCCAGGGCCATCGCTCGCTAATGGACTTTACCTCGCTTGCGTTTCTCGCATCCATTAATTTCATTCGAAGTTCCTTTGCCCCTTCCCATCCTGCGACATAAGCTTTGAAATGCTTCTTCATTACGGAAAAGTTCTTGTGTGGCATCAATTGCTCAAACAGTTTCGTATGTTCTGTCAACACTTCTATTTTGTCCTTGGGAAGAATCTGCGGAGAATGTTTTGTGAACAGCCACGGATTCCCAAAAATTGCGCGACCGATCATTACTCCATCGCAACCGGTCTCCTTTGCTTTCTGTAATCCATCAGCGACTGAACGAACATCACCATTTCCAAAGATGAGAGTATTGCTCCCCATTTCATTACGAATCTGCACGGCACGCTCTATGAGTTCCCATCGAGCGGGTGCCAGGGACAGTTCTTTGCGGGTCCGCGCATGTATGGTAATCATAGCTGGCTTCACTTTCAAAAGCGCTGGAAGAAGAGTTTCCAGCTCGTTATCATTCCACCCCAGCCGAGTTTTTACAGATACAGGCACACCGCCAGCTCCCTCCTTTGCTGCGCAAATGATGGATTGTGCCAGTTCGGTATATTTCATCAAATTTGCCCCCGCACCTCGCCTTTCAATGCGTCTATCCGGGCAACCCATGTTTATGTCTATACCATCGAAGCCGAGATCTTTTGCAAGTGATGCAGCTTTGCGCATCATATCCGGATTAGAAGTAAAAAATTGCGCTACAATCGGCCGCTCTGCCTGTGTAAAGTCCAGATCCTTTACAAGAGCATCATAACCACCCAAGAAAAGCCCATCTGCCGAGACGAACTCTGTCCACAGAACATCTGGCTTGCCATACTTCGCAATGATGCGTCGAAAAGCTGGATCAGTCACATCAGACATCGGAGCGAGAACGAGTATTGGTTTTGGCAAGTCTTCCCAAAAACTCATTGTGTTGGCGCCTCCGCAATTCACTGTTGGTAGAGTCAGTATAACTCTATACTATTCAACACGTTGCTGACAAATACGGTCTTGGAGATTCTGGGCTGTGGAAAATATTGAATAAGTTCATTTATTAGTTAAAGATTAGCGGTAATTCACAACACTAGTTTGCGGGAGCACCCCCGCGTCTCGACTGCGATGCTCAATGTCCTCCAAGATGTCGTGTTGAACACCCGCCATGGCAGCAGGACGACCCGGCATCGATCCAATTCACTTGATTGCCAGCGGGCGGGGTCCCGTATAATAGGGGCGATTTTCATGGACGTCCGGTGGGGTTCGACCAATCGACAGTTGCGTTCCACATAACGAGGTTGCGTTCAACTTAACCAGAGGAGGCCAAAGTACATGGTCTGGATGATATTCGTGGCGGGAGCGGTATTGGCATGGGGATCCTACGGGGTCCTGCTGCATCAAGGCCAAGCCGAGCTCGGCAATCCGCTGAAGGCGCTGCTCTGCGTGGGTGTCTCGTATTTCCTGATCGGCATCATCGTGCCGGTAACCACGCTCGGCGCCAGTGGCGGGCTCTCCGGTTTCAGCAAGAAGGGATTGATGATCGCGCTGGCCGCCGGGGCTTTGGGCGCTACGGGCGCCGCCTGCATCATCTGGGCGTTTCGCTCCGGCGGACTTCCGATCTATGTAATGCCCTTGGTCTTTGGCGGCGCTCCGATCGTCAACGTGGCGCTCGCCATGGCGGTGCATCCTCCCAAGTCGGCCATCCACCCGATGCTCTACTTGGGCTTCGTGCTGGCGTCGATCGGAGCGGCACTGGTTCTCTACTTCCGTCCAACGGCCTGAAAGCCGTCGGCGTGAAAGCCGCCGGCGGGATCGGGGTGAACGCGCGGGACAGGCGCAGATGGTCCCTCGATGATGTCCGCAATTCGGCGTTGCCGGATCCGGCGGGCGGAATTTACAATAAAATTCCTGGTGCTGCCCGGTGCTGCCAGGAGGTACCACGGAGGTAAACGATGCATAGGACTGCACTTTTCTAGACCCTATTTCTTGCCCGGTTTCTGGCCCTGTTTCTGGCACTCGGCTTCGCGGCGCAGGCCGAGGACTGGCCGAACTGGCGCGGTGAATCCGCAAACGGCGTGTCGCCGGAGAGCGGACTGCCTGCAAGCTGGAGCGATGCGGAAAACATCGCCTGGAAGACCAGCTTCCTCGGCATGGGCATCTCCTCTCCCATCGTCTGGAAGGATCAGGTGTTCGTAACCTCGCAGACGGGGCGGGGCGCGTGGAGGACGGGTCCGCGGCTGTTTCAGCAAGGCGACGCGGCTTCCGCGGGCGAGCGGCCGCTGGGCGGGATCAACCCAAGTGCAGACGAGGAATCAGTCTCCTTCCTGGTAACGGCGTTCGACCGCGCCAGCGGGCGCCAGCTCTGGGAATACGAAATGGCGGCCGAAGGGGACCTGCCCGTTGTTCACGAGAAGCACAACCTGGCCACCGCCAGCCCGGTTACCGATGGCGAGCGGGTCTATGCATGGTTCGGCACGGGCCAGATCTTCGCTCTCGATATGAACGGCCAGTTCCAATGGCAGCGTCATCTGGGCGACGAGTACGGAATGCTGAACATCAATCACGGGCACGGAAGCTCGCCGGTTGTTTACGAGGACTCCGTGATCCTGCTCTCCTACCACCCGGCGGCGTCCTACCTGCTGGCGCTGGACGCGCGGACCGGAGCGGTCCGGTGGAAGCAGGACCGGGAGAAAGGAACCATCTCCTACAGCACGCCGAAACTGATCGGGACGACGGACCCCGCGGAACTGGTGGTGAATTCCAACCTGGGCATGAGGGGCCACGACGCCTCGACGGGAGAGCTGCTCTGGCATATCGGCGACCCGAACCGGTTCCCTATATCCACGGCGGTCTCTCACAACGGCGTGATCTACACCAGCCGCGGGTACCGTAGCGGACCCTACATGGCGATCCGGCCGGGAGGCCGGGGAAATATTGCCGACAGCCACGTTCTGTGGAGGGCCGATACGGGCGCACCTTATGTTTCTTCCCTGGTCTATTACGACGGACTGATCTACATGGTGGGCGACGTAGGAGTGCTGACGGTGGTGGACGCCGAGACGGGCGAACGCGTCCATCAGAAGCGCATCGGGGGCGTCTACAGCGCCTCGCCGGTGGCGGGCGATGGGAAGGTCTACCTGCTGAGCGAAGGCGGTGAGACGGTGGTGCTGGCCGCTGGCCGGACGCCGGAGATCCTCTCCCGCAACCAGATCACTGCGCGGCAACTGGCCTCACCCGCGATTTCGCAGGGTCGATTGTTCATCCGCTCTGATAACATGTTGTCCGCAATCGGGGAGTAAGCAGATCAGCGAGAAACGGCCCGTCCCGATCGCAGGGCGAAACGCCGCGAACGGAAAGGAATGGAGAGGAACGCTATGAGATGGATCGATCATCGGCTCACAGCCATCGTCCTGCTGGCTGCCACTACATCGCTGGCCGCGCCGGCCGGGGCGCAGGACTGGATGGAGTGGCGCGGTCCGAACCGCGATGGGACGCTCGAAAACTTCACGCCGCCGCAGACGTGGCCCGACCAACTGACGCGGCACTGGACGCTGGAGGTGGGCCCAGGCTATGCCACGCCGCTGATCGTGGGCGAGCGGATCTACATGTTCTCGCGCAAAGGCGAGGACGAAGTGATGCGGGCGATGGATCTGGCAACGGGAGAGATTCTGTGGGAGACCACGTATCCGGCCCTGTTTACGATGAACCGCTCCGCCGCCGGGCACGGGCCCGGACCGAAATCGACACCGGTTTTCAGCAACGGCAAACTGTTTACGATCGGGATGGCCGGCGCTATTACCGCCTTCGATGCGGCCTCGGGCAAAATCCTGTGGCAGAAACCGGGATCCAAACCCCTGCTGTACTATACGACGCATTCCTCTTCTCCCGTGGTAGAACAAGGTGCGGTGATATTCCACGTGGGCGGGCATAACGTGGGGGCACTGACGGCATTCGACGTGAACACCGGCGATGTGAAGTGGCGCTGGGACGGGGATGCCCCGGGGTACGGGTCGCCGATCGTGGTGGAGCTGGAAGGCACGCGGCAGATCGTGACGAATTCGCAGGGCAAGATCGTGGGACTGGACGTCGCTACCGGCGAGTTGCTCTGGGAGTATCCCTATGTAAGCTCCAATTTCACGAACTCCATGACGCCGCTGCGCTTTGAGGACCTGTTCATCATCTCCAGCCGGGAGAAGCCCGTGACCGCCATCCGCGCCAAAAAGGAAGCAGAGCGATGGAGCGTGGAACAGGTGTGGGAGAACGAAGGGGTTACCATGCGCATGACCAACGGCGTGATCGTGGAAGGCCGATTGTTCAGCTTGTCGACGCGCAACAGCGGGCAGTACTTCAGCCTGAATCCACGGACGGGCGAAACGGTATGGCTCTCCGAGCCGCGCCAGGCCGAGAACGCATCATTATTGAGAGTCGGGCTGAGAACCGGCGATCTGGTGCTCAGCCTGGAGGACGACGGCGAGCTGATCGTCTTCCGGCGCAGTCAGGAGGCCTTCGAAGAGATTCGCCGGTACAAGGTCGCCGACACGGACACCTGGACGCAGCCGGTGTTTTCCGGCAACCGCATCCTGGTGAAGGATGTCGAAACGCTTTCGCTACTGACCTGGAACTAGCCGGGTCGTCGCAGGTCGCGGCGGGTTCTCGACCCGGCCGTCAGGCGACGAATCGCTACGGTCGCGCGGATATCGAAGTCCGGTCAGCGGCCGATGGCGATCAGGTTGCGCGCGGTCCGGAAATACCATCGCCCCTCCACCAGGGCGGGCGATGCAAGCGTGGTTTCCCCGAGCCGGTTCGTGTGCAGCAGATCGAAATCCGGGCCGGCGCGGAGCACGAACGTCTCTCCCGCATCATTCGTGAAGAAGACTTTGCCATCCACCGCGACGGGCGAGGCGGAAAACCCTTCGCGCCGCGGACGGCCCAGCCGTCCCTGCCACAGAGTGCGCCCCGAAACCGGATCGAGACAGGTGGCGATGCTCGCCATGTCATTCACCATGAAAAGATATTTCCCATAGAGAATGGGTGAGGGAACGAACGGGGAGCCGCGCGGACTGGACCAGACCAGATGCGTTTCGGTAACATCGCCACTGCCGCCGGGCCGGATCGCGAGCGTGGGTCCGGCGCGGCCCGAGGGGCAAAACACCATCCCGTATCCCACGACCGGCGTGGGGATCACCTCCGTAAGATTCCCGTTACAGGACCACAGTTCTTCCCCCGTGTCCGGGTCGTAGGCTTGCACTTTGCGCTGGCCGTGGACGATGATCTCATCATGTCCGGCGACGCGGATCGCAATGGGGGTGCCCCATCCCACCCGGGCGTCCCGCCGGGTCCGCCACAGTAGCCGGCCGGTGCTGGTATCGAATGCCGCGATGAAGGAATCCCGGTACTGATCCTGGTAAAGAATGATCCGGTCCTTGTAGAGCAGCGGCGAGCCTGCCGTGCCGTGATAGGCCTCCATGGATCCGAGGTCCTGCTGCCAGACTATTTTGCCGTCCATGTCGAAGGCGACCAGCCCGCGATTGCCGAAGGAGACGTAGATGCGCTCACCGTCGGTGGCGGGCGTCGCGGAGGCATGGCCATTCTTTTGATGGGAGGACAGGGCGCGGCCTTCGGGAGCGAAACTCTCCCAGAGCAGCGCGCCGTCCGAGCGACGGAATGCAAGCAGCGACACCCGCCTGCCTCCCTCATATGCAGTGGTGAGCAAAATGCGATCGCCCCAGACAATGGGAGATGAGTTTCCGCGACCTGGAAGTGGTTTTTTCCAGAGAACGTTCTCGGTTCCGGACCAACTGTCCGGATAGCCGCTGCCGCTCACGAGTCCCTGACCGGAAGGACCACGCCAGCGCGGCCAATATCGGGCGCCCTCTCCTTCGACGCCGATCATCCGCACGCCGCCTGAATCCTTGCGCGGCGCGGCGTCCTGCCCGGACAGCACGGTGATCAGCAGGGCCGGCACGGTGGTCAGCAGGACCAGTCCCGCCAGGAGAGCTGGCAGAACGGGACGGGCAAACTTCCTGGCCCGTTTGACTTCCAACGAATCAGTTCCCCAAAAAGGCATAAGCGATTACTCCGAGCGCAGCGCGCGCAGCAGCGGAGAACGAAGCGCCACCACCGTGGCCGCCAACGATGCGATCAGTCCGGCCGCCAGGACACTGCCCAGCAGCAACCCCAGGGAGCGGGCGGGCAGGCGTCCGCTCTGTTCCAGCAACGCCGGCAGGATGGCAAGAATCGCGCAGACAGTTCCCATCAACAGACCGCTCAGCAGAACCACTCCGTTTTCCGCGATCACCATCGCAAAGAAATGCGCCCGCCGGTAGCCGAGCGCGCGCAACAACGCCAGCTCCCGCCGCCGCTCCATTATATTTCGCAACAGGACGGCGCCCAACCCGAAGGTTCCCAGCAGCAGTCCCAGTCCGCCCAGCATCTGGAAGGTGGAGAGGTAGGTGTTTTCGACCTGGTGAAACTCGGCCAGCCGCCCGGCCGTGGACCGGACGTCGGCGCCAAAGTCGGCCAGCGCCTCCTCGATGGCCAGCGCGACCTGCTCGTCGGGACCTGATCCTGTGCCTGAACTTTGGCCTGAGCCAGGACCCGAACCGGGCTCGACGAGCAGAAACTGATATCCCTCCCGCTCCGGGAACAGCCGCAGGAAATTTGTCTGCGACATCAGCAACTCTCCCTGAAAGATGCTGTCCTCCAGCGCCGCCACCAGACGGAGCCGAACCTCGCGATCCCCGGCCGTGAATACAATGTCTTCGCCAAGCTTGCGGTGCAGCACATAGGTCATCGAATTCACATCGGCGATGACCGGAACGGCGCCATCGGCCTCCTCCCGGTGGAGAAGCAGCCAGGGATTGGCACGTTCCCCGCCGTTGGAAGCCAGCGAGGAACGGAACGAAAAGCGCCCCTGTTCGATCAAGCGATCCGGGGGAGCGAGGATGCGGGGATTGCTGGGAACGTACAGATTCAGACAACTGGCATCGTCTCCGGGCCGGACACGGAATGGCTCGATCGTTACCTGATCGAAACCGGCAAGGCCAAGCATCTCGCGCCCTTCGCGGTTGCCGGGATCGTGAACCAGCGGAAGCAGCGATTCGACGAGCAGCGAGTAACCGCCGGTTCCGGAGGAGCGGCCGGCCGGGACCGAAGAGTCCTCTTTCCGGAACGTGTCGACCGCGATCAGAATGAAGGTGGCCGAAGCGATCATGGCCATCGATGCCACGCTCCGGGCCGGACGGTACATCGCATTGCGCAGACCCAGCCGGCCCAGGGATGCCCAGCCCCGGCCCCCCAGCCCATTGCTCGCCGGCTGCGCGAGCCAAAGAGCGGAGAGCAACAGACAGGAGGCCAGCAGCGCCATGCCCGCACTGAAAAACGCGCTGGCCCGCTCGATCAGTCCGGCAGCAGCGGAAGCGATCAGGACCGCGCCCAGCAAGGCAAGCCCCGCGGCGGCAATGGAATGCCATCCGCCTTTTCTGCGGCCTCGGAGGACATCCGCCGTTTCGGAACGAATCTGGCCCGTCAGCAGGCGGCGTTCGGAAACAGCCGAAAGACTGCGGAGCGACAGCCAGATGCAGGCCATCGATGCGGCCACGCCGCCGAGCGCACCTCCGGCAAGCGACGCCGGCGAGAGGTGCAGCGTGAGCGCAGTCGTCCCGACGGCTCCCACCCACCATGTGCGCAACCCGGTCATCATTACCCAGCCGTAGCCGATTCCTCCCAGCACGCCAGCGCCCGCGCCCGCGAGGGACAACCAAAACCCTTCCCGCAGGAATAACCGGCGGACAGCCGGGACATTCCATCCCACGGCACGGAGTAACCCCACTTCGCCAGCGCGCTGCTCCATGCTGAGCCGGAAAAACAGCGCCGCCAGCAGCAACGCCGACACCACCAGAAAAAAGCTGAAGTAGAGAAAATAAGCCCCAAAATCGGTTGCGCCGCCGGCAACTCTCAGACCCTCCGCGCGTACGTCGCGCACGGCGATGCCCATCGCCAGGGGATCGATTTCCCCGCGCAGACGCCCGGCATAGAGACGGCGCATCGTCTCCAGATCCTGCCCCTGGTCCTGCCCCTGATTCAGGGTGAACCGGATCGCCGTCATCGAGCCGTATCGCGAATGCCAGAGCTGCTCGCCCACTCCAAAGGGGATGAAGGCTTTCGGAGTTGCCTGGTGGATTTTCCAGTACTCCTCATCGATGCTGCGGATCCGGCGCAGGTCGATGGGAAATGGGGGGTCCCAGCCAGACAGCGTCGCCGAATCGGTGATGCCCGGATATACCGGCGCCAGATCGCGGTCGCGGGGATCGATGGGGACCACTCCGCTGATGCGGAATTCCTTGCTCCGGGCAACCAGGCGGCCGGGTTCCTCCCACACGTCGTATTCCATCGTTACCAGGTCGCCGGCCGCGACCTGAAGATCCCGCGCCGCCCAATCGTTCAACACCATGGAATCGGGACCGGAGAGCTCGGGGAGATTCATGGCGGTTACAACCGAATAGGGGATCTCCCGATTCCCGCTGCCGAGGCCGGTGGCCAGGTAGGTAAACACGGGCTGGGCAGCCAAACCCACCTCGCGCGCCGCATCCAATGCCGCATTCGCCTGGGCGTCATTCAGCAATCCGCCTTCGGCTTCCAGGAAGAATGCGTCCCGGGACTCGGGAACTCGCAACTCCAGGCCGAAGTCTTCCAGCCGGGCCTGGCTTCTCACCAGCCGCTCCAGGGCCGCGGAAGAAGGTGCCGTGCTATCCGGGCTGGCGGAGAGCAGCAGAGTGTTGACACGGCTGCCCACCTCCAGGCTCTGCTGGAGCAGGGGCAGCGGCAGAAAGACAGCGCGGATATCACCTTGCCGCGCTTGCAGGGAAAACTCGCCGAGTTCGTGGCGGGGAATCACGGCCCCGACCGTGGCTCTCAGCGTCCGGCCAGGATCATCCTTGCGGCCGTGCAGCCATTCCAGAGGAGCGTCGGTCGGACTCTGTACCCGGACCAGAATCATGGCTCCCGCCGCCGCGCCCAGCTCTTGGGCGAGAGCTGGGCTGATCAGCGCGTCGCGGTCCCGCGGTCCGCTGACCGTGTCCATGCCGTGGAACCGCCAAAAACGGTCGTCCACCCCGTAAACCAGCACCTGGCCGGCACGACCGCCGCCGCCCTGCACGCTGACAAAACCCTGCACCATCACGACGGGGCAGATCCCGTCGAAGAATGCTGGAAACTCCGGATCTCCTCCCAGGTCCCCGGCAAGACTTTCGCGAAAGAACCCGGCTGATACGACAACCTGATCCGTTCTGCCGATCCGCTCCAGGACCAAATCCCGTAAGCTGCCACGCACCGAATCGCCCACCAGCAGCGCGCCGGACAGCACGGCGACAGCCGTCGCCACGCCCAGCACGACGGCGGCGTTCGTGCGCCAGTAGTATTTCATGCTCCCGAGGACAAGATGACGAAGCTTCATAAAAGCTCTACATTGTTGCATCCCCCGCCCGGATTCGGCGGGGAACACCGTTATTCCAATCCGCTGCTCACGACTCGGCCCGAATCAATCGTCCGCCCGCGACCTCGAAACGATGGGAAAACCGGGAGGCGAGCTGCGCGCTATGCGTCACGACGATCAGAATGTTGTTTTGCCTGCGGTGGAGATCGAGCAGCAGCGATGCGACCGCACCGGCCGTCGCCGGGTCAAGATTACCCGTCGGCTCGTCGCACAGCACCAGCCGGGGGGCCCGGATCAGCGCCCGCGCAATCGCCACCCGCTGTTTTTCTCCTCCGGAGAGTTCCCCCGGGCGATGCTCCATGCGATCCTCCAGCCCCACTTGCTCGATCAGCGACCGTGCTCGGGCGGTGAAATCGGGCGCGGGATCCTCCTCGCCGGCATTCGCGACCAGCGTGGGCACGAGGACGTTCTCCAGCACCGAGCACTGCGGCAACAGACAGTGATCTTGAAAGACGAATCCGATCTGGGTGTTCCGGAAGCCAGCCAGCTCCGGCGGGGTCAGCTCATAGGGATTGCGGCCGCCGAGCCGGACCGTCCCCGCCGAAGGCGGCTCGAGTCCGCCCAGGATATAGAGGAGCGAACTTTTCCCGCTGCCCGAGGGCCCGGTCATCGCGGCGGAGTTTCCCGACTCCAGCGAGAACGTAACACCAGAGAGCACCGTGAGCAACCCCCGCGGCGCCGGGTAGTGTTTGCTAATTCCCGATACTTCCAGCAACTGCGTATGACCTCAGCACTTTCTCGTAGATTTCCAGCAAGCGTGTTGCGGATTGAGCCACGGTGTAATGGTTCCGTACGCCCTGAAAGGCGCACTGCGCCAGATTGTCATGAGCTTTCCGGTCCTGCCAGAGATGGAAAAGAGCATCGGCAAGATCGTCCGGATCACCGGGTTCCACCAGAACACCGCCACCCGTTTTCTCGACGATCTCGACAAAGGCGCCCCGGCGCGGCTCGACCACCGGAACGCCCGCAGCCATGGCCTCCAGCAGGAAGATGCCCTTGGACTCGTCGCAGGGGGCGGGAACCGACAGAACGTCGAGGCCACGCAAGAACGCGAGCTTGCCCGCGCGGTCGAGTTCTCCGTGATAAGTAAACTCCTCTGCGAACCCCGCCCGATCGAGAAGGCGGCGGACCCCGGAAAGATACTCCCGGTGGCGGGCCGCCAGGAAGCCCGCGGCCTCCAGCCGCGCCGGGGCCGCGCCGGGGCGGTGGCGGAACCGGATATAAGCCTCGGCCAGTTCCAGCAGTCCCTTCTCCGGCGCAACGCGCGCGAAAAAGCCGATGCGAAATCCAGCGGCATCCTCCACTCCAGGCTCACGGCGCTCGTAGCCCGCCAGATCGATGCCGAGCGGCGCAACCACGATCTTCTCGTGCGGAATGGCAAGATACTCCGCCATGAACCGTGCACAATACTCGCTCACGGCGATGAAGCGGTCCACATGCCGGACTTGCCCCCGGATCAGATCGATCGTCTGTTGCCGGTACGGCTCGTCCAGCCCCTGAATGAACAGTTCCTCGCCCTGCAGCGTGCAACAAACCGGTCGCTGCAAGGCCTTGCCCAACGGTGCCGCCAGCGCGATGAGCAGAGAATTGGGCAGGTTGATGATGTCGGGAACCGGCTCCCGGCTCACCCAGTCGAGCAATTTCCGGTACTCCTTGCCGAGCGCACCCTGCTCGCCGCGCAGCATGGAGACCGTCAGGCCGCCCAGCAGGTGCGGGTCGTGTGAGACGGCGCGGCCGGCAAAAGCGTCGATGACGAAGGGCGCGTCCCAGAGACAGTCCAGGAACCCGGGCGTGCGCCGGAACAGGGAAAAATACTGCTGCAGATAGACGCTGATGCCGCCGAACAGGACACGGTGGCGGCTGACGTTCGGCTCATCGGTGCGGGTGGGCGTGTAGACGGGCGCCAGCGTGACATCGTGTCCTTGGGTAATCAGTTCCGCCGCCAGCGCGTTGTCGCGGACGCAACTGCCGCAATACATCCCCGCAGCCCCGGCCGTGATGGAGAGTATCCGCATGCAGATTGATTACGCTTCCTGGCGCGAATCGGTTGCGCCGCTGGAGGACCCCAGGGCGGGCACCGTCAGGCAGAGAGCGGAGCCGTTTGAAACGCCCTCGCACGAAAGAGAAAATCGACGATGTTGCCTTCGTGCGGCTGCATCCAGTTCAGCTTCGTGGTCGGGACGGGACCCAGATTCAACCGGTCGATATGCACCGCTCGCAGCAGCCGGGCGCGAAACTGCTCGTTGCAGGTGATTGCGCTGCAGACCAGCGTAGGGCCGATTGCATCGATCATGCGTTCCTCGGGGCACTCCACGACCGTCGCGAACGGAAACATGTATTCCTTCCGAGCGATCGCCGCATCCGGCGAGTCGCAATGGACCACCGTGGGAAGCAGGTAGTCGGCCCGGCCCTGCTTCACGACGCGGCCGGTGTCACGGTGCCGGGCGGTTACGTCGGTAACGCCGGGCACCTGAAGATCGGCATCGATCGCCTGCGAGATGGCATCGGCGGCGCCGGGGACTGTAAAGGCGGCCAGCGCGGCCTGAGGGTCCTCCGGGGGCAGTGACTCCACGGACGCGACCCGCTGCGCAATCGCCTCGGCGATCTCGCGGCCGTGACGGCTGACCCAGATGCCGGAGCAGTTGATGCAACTGCGGCCGCTGTTGAGCAGCACGCTCTCCACCATGACGTCCAGATATTTCTCCCACTGATCGACCTGGTCGTCCCCCAGCAGAATCTTGGAAAAGCCCGGCCCGTGCGCCTGCACGCGGGGATCGCCCCGGTAGCGGTCGACGGTGGGAGTGCCGCCGAAGATGAGACTGCGGCCGCAGCTTTCCAGCACCGCCGCGCCGACATCGCCCTCTCCGGGATAGATCGAGATGGCCTCGCGTGGAATGCCCGCCTCGAAGAACGCCCCGGCCATGCGATAGGGAGTCCAGGGCTCCTGCGGCCCGGGTTTCAGCACCAGCCCGGCCTGCAGGGGAATGATCGGCAGCCACAGTGTGTGCACGCCGGGCGAGTTCGATGGCAGGACGAGTCCCAGCACGGGGCTCTGAGCCTGATAGCTGATGGGAACGCCGCGCTCCTCCCCGTGCCCGCGCGTCAGAACGTCCAGGTCCAGTCCACGGGTCAGCGCGGCGAGGATGTTCTTCATCTCGGCCAGCACGAAAGCGTTTTTCTGCATATTCGCGCGGCACATATTTTCGGGCAGCCCCGTGCTGCCCGACTGTGCGCGGACAAACTCATCCGGCGTCTGCGCACCGTCGCCTATGGGAACCGTGCCACTGGCATACAGCTCCCCGGCGCGGGCGACTCTCTCGATCAGCTCGTCGATGGGGATTTCCGCCAGCACGTCTCGTGCGCGCTGGGCCTTGCGCATGTCCCGATGGATGAGGCCACTGTTGGCCCGGCCGACCCTTGCGATGGGCTCGCCGGTCAGAAAGTGCACGACCTCGTCCACCTCAAGGCTTTGGTAGGGCTGTCCCCAGCGGAGTACGGGAATCTCCAGCATCTTCAATACACTCCAATTCAATTCACTCCCGATCAGTACACTCCCACCGTGGTCGTGGCGGCCAGTCCCCGGTAGGGCCGGACGCCGCTGACGCCATCCCAGGGGTAGAGATCACAAGGCGGCTCCCGCTCGCCTTCATCCCGCTCAAGAAAACCGGGCATGAAAAATTCCTTGGTGAGAGTGGTAATGCTGATGCGGCCGGTTTCTCCGTAATTCACGACGGACGCGGAATCCTCCAAGTTCACGACTTCGATGGCAGCGCGGGGATGAGGGGGGTAATAGGCGATCTTATAGCCGTTTTCCGGGCCGCTCGGGGCGCTGGCCGCCAGACCCATCATGGTATTGCCGTAGGTGGGGGTCAAGTAGGCTCCGTCCAGCAGTTCCTCGCGGGCAAACCGGTTCCACTGCGGAGTGAACTCCGTGCCGCCGGAAAAGATGCCGGTGATGCCCATCTTGCGGATGGTGGTGCCCATGGTCTCCAGCCGCATGGCAAGTGCTTCGAGCAGCTTGGGCGTAGTGAACAGACAACGGATGTCGTGGTTGGCCTGAAGGATCGTAATACCCTGATCGATGACATGATCCTTGTAGGCCTGGAGATGCTCGCTCCACCCCTTCTGGATCAGCTTGATGACCCAGCGCGGATCGAGGTCCACAAGAAAGCAGATGCCGCCGCGAACCTGCGCCAGATGCTCCACGGCCAGCCGCAGGCGGCGAGGACCGGTGGGACCCATCATCAGCCAGTTGGAGCCTCTCGGAAAATATTCGTCCGGCAACGTCTTGCTGAACATCTCGTAATCGATCCGGAAATCATGGCAGTTGATGCGCGTCTTCGGGATGCCGGTGGTGCCGCCGGTCTCGAAGACGTAGACGGGTTTGCCGGCAAGCCCTCGCGGGACCCAGCGCTCCACCGGCCCGCCGCGCAGCCACTCATCCTCGAACGGGGGAAACCTCTTCAGGTCCTGAAACACCTTGATCTCGCGCCGGGGGTCCCATCCCAGTTTCGAGGCGTAGTTCAGCCAGAAAGGACAACCGCTGGCGGGATCGAAATGCCAATCGACCACCTCGCGCACCCAGGCGTCGAGCGCCTCGCCCGCTGCGCCTGCCCGGGCCTTATTGTCCACCTGTGAATTCGAATCCGCGATTTGCATCTGCTTAGTATAAGGAATTGGGTCCGGTTGCGAAAAGAGATTTCGTCCCCTCCCCCGCAGTCCCGTCTCCCTCCCGGCCCCCGTCCCGGCCAATGCAACCGCCAAAGCAGGGCCTAAGCAGAGAAAGTTCCATGCCGGACATACATTCCCGGGGCGCACGATGTCCGGCAGGGACATCGAATGCAACTGTCCTCGCGTTTCGCTGTTCGGACGCACTCCCGGCTCCGTGGCGGTTCACTGCTCGGATGCATTTCATTGCTCCCTGGTTCGCGATTCGATTGTTTTTACGTTTCGTGGCGCGAGCATCCGCGATACCATGATCCTGCCGACGCCGGTGTCCGCCATCCGCTTGGATCGTATTCGGAGTGGGGACGATGGGTCGGACGAACATTCCCGCAGAGCTTTTCAAGGTTGAGCTGTTCAGAATTTTCCGGGCGCTGCGGACGGCCGGTTCATAGCCGGGCGTGGAAGCCTTCCCGAGCACCCCATGGATTCCACACGAGCAGGAAAGGAGTTCATTGTGCCCGCACGCCGGGACAATGGAATAACATCGAGCAATCATGACGAACAGCAACACAGGCACCGCCCCATCACCTCTGACGGCGCAGCAGTGGCTGATCTGCTTCATAGCGGTCATCGGTTTTTCCTTCGATATCTACGAAATCCTCATGCTGCCGCTGATCGTGCGGCCGGCGCTGCTGGATCTGATCGGCGCCGCTCCCGGCTCGCCGGAGTTCCAGATGTGGGTGGGCCGGCTCTTCTATCTGCCGGCGATTGCGGGCGGCATCTTTGGATTGTTGGGCGGCTACTTAACGGATCGGATCGGGCGGCGGCGGGTGCTCACATACAGCATCCTTCTTTATGGAGTTGCGGCGTTTGCATCCGGCTTTTCGACCTCGGTGGAGATGCTGCTGGCGCTGCGGTGCCTGGTTTTCATCGGCGTCTGCGTGGAGTTTGTCGCCGCCATCGCGTGGCTTGCCGAATCGTTTCCGCAACCGGCCCGCCGCGAGAAGGTACTGGGATATACGCAGGCGTTTTCGTCCATCGGCGGGCTGATGGTGGCTACAGTCAACGGGTTGTGCGTGGCCTACGCCGCGAGCCTGCCAGAGATCAGCTGGTTTGGAATAGGCGACAGCATTCACGATTCCCACGCGGCATGGCGATATACGCTGATGTCGGGCATCATACCGGCGATTCCGCTCATCATCATTCGTCCGTTCCTGCCGGAATCCCCCATCTGGCAGGAGAAACGGGCGGCCGGAACATTGAAACGTCCCAGCATCCGGGCGTTGTTTGCGCCGGAACTGCGACGGACGACGATTGTAACCACGATCATGTTTGCGATGGGCTATGGTGCTGCGTTCGGCGCGCTGCAGCAGATTCCGCAGATCGTTCCCGGACTACCCGAGGTGCGGGCGATGATTCAGGGTATGTCGCCGCCGGAGGCAGGACGAATCATCCAATCGATGGCGGCGAACCTGACGAAGTCCCAGGAGTTCGGAGGAATGCTGGGCAGGATACTGCTGGCGCTGCTGGTCGTCCGAATCGCCAGCCGCCGGCGACTGATCCGCCTGTTCCAGGTTCCGGGACTGATTGTGATGCCGGTGGTGTTCGCCGTACTGGCGACAAACAGCGTCACCTGGCTCTATCCCGGACTGTTCCTCGCGGGACTGCTCACCATAGGACAACTGAGCTTCTGGGGGAACTATCTTCCGCGCGTCTACCCGCTCCATCTGCGCGGCACGGGAGAGAGTTTCGCCGCCAACATCGGCGGTCGCTTGATCGGCACGTCGTTCGCATGGGTAACGGCCACGCTGGCGATCACCCCCGACCGCTCCTTTGCGCCCACCAAAATCGCACTGGTCGCTGCATGCGTCGCTTTTTCCGTCTACCTGGTGGGGTTTATCGCATCCTTCTGGCTGCCGGAGCCGCAGCACGAGGAGCTGCCGGACTAAGGAGCATCATTCGCTCAGGGAGAGATGGATGCACAGGGAGGAATGGATGAAAAGCAGCATGCTCGGAGCATCGATCATTGCCATCAGCCTGGGAGTGCTGGCCGGTTTCTCGTCGCCTCCCGATCCCACCCCGGAGCAGGAGCGGAACTGGGGGCAGTGGCGGGGTCCCTATGCCACCGGTGTGTCGGAGACCGCCGATCCTCCGGTTGAATGGAGCGAGTCGAAGAACATCCGGTGGAAGGTGGAGATACCCGGACGGGGCGTGGCCTCGCCGGTGGTCTGGGGAGACCGGGTCTTCGTGCAGACAGCCGTGCCGGTGGGCGTCTCCGGCCCGGAGGCGCACGAGCCACGCGGCGGAGTGGAGCCGCGCATTCCCCACCGTTTCATGGTGATGGCGCTGGACCGGCGCGACGGCAGCGTCCTCTGGGAGAGGATCGCAACCGAGGCCACGCCGCACGAGGCCTCGCATCAGGACAATGGGACATGGGCCTCCTCCTCGCCAGCGACCGACGGTGAGCATGTCTATACCTATTTCGAATCGTTCGGAATCTACGCATTCGATATGGAGGGCAACCGGGTCTGGGAGAAAGACCTGGGCGACAAACGCCAGCGCAGCCAGTTCGGAGAGGGCAGCACGCCGGCGCTTTACGGAGACCGTCTGGTCGTCGTCTGGGATCACCTAGGCGGGCAGTCCTTCATCGTGGTGCTGGACAAGCGGACGGGCACGGAACTCTGGAGGGCGAAGCGGGACGAGATCGACAGCTGGGCCACGCCTCTGGTTGTGGAGCAGGACGGGCGGGCGCAGGTGATCGTGCCGGGTATGGAACGGCTGCGGAGCTACGATCTGGAGACGGGTGAGATCGTCTGGGAGAGCGATGGCCTGACCATGAACCCGATCCCATCGCCGGTGTTCGCCGATGGCATCCTGGTCGCCACCAGCGGCTTCCGGGGCAACGACCTCAAGGCCATCCGGCTAGCCGGAGCGCGCGGCGACATCACCGATACCGATGCAATCGTCTGGTCGCTGGACCGCGACACGCCCTACGTGCCCTCCCCGGTGCTCTACGACGGCATTTTGTATTTACTGAAGACCAACTCGGGAATACTGTCGGCCTTTGACGTCCGAACGGGCCAGCCGCACTACCAGCGCCAACGCCTCCCGGCAATCCACAACGTCTTTTCCTCCCCGGTGGCCGCCCGGGAACGATTGTATCTTACGGGCCGCGAGGGAACCACGCTGGTGATCCGCCACGGCCCGGCCTACGAGGTGCTGGCGGAAAACCATCTGGACGATGACTTCGATGCCTCTCCCGCATTGATCGACAAAGAGATCTATCTGCGTGGATCACAGTATCTCTATTGCATCGCCGAGGAGTAGGACTCCGGCGGCGCGTTCGGCGTTCGCGAACCGACGATTAGAAATCACCCACGAATCAAAAATACAGATCAGAAGATCAGCCGCACGCCGAACTGACATCTCCGGGGGCTCTCGGCAGACAGGACCTGCCCAAATGTGGGAGAGCCGACAAAGGCGTCCGGTAGATGCAGGTTCGTGCGGTTCAGCAGATTGAAGGCTTCGGCGCGAAGCTGAAGACGCGCCTCCCCCACCCCGATCGGAATATGTTTCAGGATCCCCAGGTTGAAGTTCCGGCGGCCGGGACCATCCAGAATATTCCGCGAGGCATCGCCGAAGCTCCCGAATGCGGGCACAGCGAAGGCCGCGGTGTCGAACCATCGCTCGGGAGACCGATCGCCGAGCGAGGGATCGCCCACGAGATGGGGGCGGTCGTTGGCTCCAAAGCCGAGCGTGGAGCGGCCGGTGTTGCTGTTATCGACCTCGGGCAACAGCGCGACCGTGAAGGGCGGGCCGCTCTGGAACGTGAGGATCCCGTGCAGCTCCGTGTCGCTCAAAATGGAACTGAACGGAAGCTCCCAGGCAAAGCTTGCGGAGAATCGGTGGCGCAGGTCGAAACCGGAGCGTCCGTACTCGGCAGCGAGGTTGTTGCTGTCCTGGGGAAAGTTCGGGTCACCGGAACTGGAAAAAAAACCGGAAGCGTCGTCGGTTGATTTGCCGAGCGTATAGGCGGCGAGCAGCGACAGCCCATGGTCGAGCTGCTGCTGCAACTTGAGCTGGAGAGCGTTGTATTGGGACGAGCCTCGGGATTCGATGATGGTGATGTCGTCGAAGAGAGGATTCGGCCGCAGGTTGGGAAAGACCGCGCTCGGACGGGGCTGGTTCAGGTCGCGGGCGGCGATCAGATCATGGCCACGGGTGCCGACATAGGCGACTTCCACGGTTCGCCGCCGGCCCAGTTGCCGCTGGAGGCTCACGCTCCAGTGCTCCAGCATTCCGGTCTCCAGGTCCGGCTGGTATCCGGTTGCGGAAACGGGTAACGAGACCGGGTAGGACTGGGGAAAGGGATCGTTGAGAGTAACGGGCGGGATGCCTTCAAACGGGACGAAGAGGCTGAAGTCGAAGAAGGGCGGATTGAAGTAGAGACCCTCGCCGGTAGCCAGGGCGCCCTGGTTGTAGTAGATGCCATAACCGCCACGCAGAACCGTTCGGCCGGCCCCGTCGGGCGTCCAGGCCAGACCGATGCGAGGGGCCCAGTTGTCGCGGTCCGGCTCGTATCCGCCACGTGGCATTCCCGCCGTCCCAACGCGCACCAGTTGCTGCGTCAACGGGTCGTAGAGATTGGCACGGTCCTCGGCGTCAAAAGCCGGGGCCACGTATTCGTACCGCAATCCGGTGGTCAGGGTCAGTTGCGGGCCGAGGCGCCAGTTGTCCTGAACAAAGCCACTCCAGGCCGGCGCGCGGAGGCGCTGCGGATTGTCCAGGACCGCTCCGCCGGTAACCAGCGGGAAGCCGAGCAGCAGGTCGGCCAGCGCGTTTCCGGTAACGTAGCGGTCCGAGAAGTTGAGGAAGCCTCTGGATTGCACGTCGCGGAATGCCGTTTGCCCGCTCCAGCGAAACTCGGCGCCGGCCTTGAGCAGGTGGACCGCTCCCGCCCAAGTGAGCGTGTCGGCGATCTGCACCGAGTCGATGGCGCTCTCCTGTGGCGTGGTGAACTCGTCGCCGAGCGGGGAGAATCCAGTAACCGTGATCTGACTCAAGCCGAAATCCCGCGGGTTCGAGGAGATCTCCGGTAACCCGACCTCCTGGTTCAGGCTGTGGCCCTGGTTTTCCTGCAAAACGCCGATGGCGACCCGGCCGTAGCCCAGGCGGGCCTCGTGGATGAGCGTGGACCCAAATCCCTGCGTGATGCTGAACCCGAAATTCTGGCCGCGCCGCGCCACATCGGTTCCAAACCCGGGCACGCTCACCGAAGAAGCAAAGGGCTCGAACAGCCGCTGGTCGTTGAAGCTGTACCGGGCGGTCAGCGTGGCAAGCTCGCCGAAATGGTGGTCCACCCGGAGATCGAACAGGTCCCCATCGTCGCGCAGCGTGGGAGAAGAGACGAAGTTTGCCTGAGGCGCCGGGCGGTTCGGTTCCGGGTAAAGGGCGGCGATGGCCCGGCCAGTGGGATGCATGAACTGGTCCGGGATGCGGTTGCCGGGGAACGGCTGGCGCGTGAAGGGATCGAGCGGGGCGGGCAGCAGGCTCCGGGAAAAATCGCCGTTGCGCTCGGCGAGGGTGGGAACGCTGGTGAGGCGGGTGATCCCTTCCCGCAAGCGCGTATGCTCGTAGTCGGCGAAAAAGAATGTCCGGTTGCGCACGATGGGACCGCCCCAAGAGCCCCCCGTTTGCGCGCGGCTGTAATCGGGCGCAGGCTCGCTATCGGGCGAGAAAAAATTCCGGGCATCGAGAACCTTGGTCCGGAAGAATCCGTACAGCGTGCCGTGCATCGCGTTCGTTCCCGACTGTGTCACAACATTCACCTGGCCGGCGGCGTTCCGCCCGAAGGAGGCATCGTAGGTTCCGGTGAGGACCGCGAACTCGCGGATGGCGTCGATGGGGGGCCGCACGCCGGGGGTGTTGAGCTTCGGGTCCATGTTATAGAATCCATCGAGCAGGAAACTGTGCATATCTTCTCGCGCGCCGTTGACGCTGAAGGCGAAGTCGCCGCGCTGGGAGCTGGCAGAGCCCTGCGGCGCCGGGGCCGCACCGGGAGCGAGCAGTGCAAGCTCCAGGAAGTTGCGGCCGTCCAGCGGAAGGCCCGCCAACTGGCGGCCATCAATCACCGTGCCGAGCGCCGACGTCCCGGTCTCCAGCGGGATCAGCGGAGCCGTGACGAAGACCTCTTCGGTGATCTCTCCCAGCACCAACGGGATGCGGAGCCGGAGGTCCTGATGGACCTGGAGCGCAACCCGCGACAGGAATCTCTTGTATCCCGGTTGTTCCACCTCGATGCGATAGGCGCCGGGCGGCAGCATCGCCACGAGGAACCAGCCGCTGGCCTCCGTGATGGCTGTGCGCGACTCGCCCGTGGCCTCACGGGTAATCAGCACCTTGACGGACTCGATGGCGACGCCGGTCGGGTCCAGGACCTGTCCCCGAACCGAGGCACGATGAGATTGCGCCACGGCGGTAAGGGCGCTGGAACAGACGACCGCCAGTACAAGGACCCGCATCAACATATCGGAACACTCCAGAATGGTACGAGTGCTATGTTATGCTAGACAGTGAAAACCGGCAACGTATTCCTGCCCCGCAATCGTGGAGGGAGTTGCCCCGGACCGGGGCTGGAGCATACAGGGATTCCATTTGCACAGCCCAACAGCAGACCCTCAGGACCCCGAATTGTGCGGAGCTTCTCGATGGTAAAAACCCCCTTCATCCTGATCCCCCTGCTCGCCGTTGCGATGACGCTTGCCGCCGGCGGCCAGCTGATCCGGGGCGACGACTGGCCGCAGTGGCGGGGGCCGGAACGCAACGGACTTTCGGGAGAGTCCGGACTGAGGAAGCAGTGGCCCGCCTCGGGACCACCCCTGGTATGGGAGATTTTGAACCTGGGCGCCGGGTACGGATCAGTGGCGATCCAGGGCGATCGCATCTATGTCCAGTCGCTGATCGGCGGCCAGAGTACGGTGGCCAGCCTGAACCGTTCCGATGGCGGGATGATCTGGTCGCAAGCCCTGGGGCCGGGCCACAGGAATGGTCAGGGTCCCGGACCGAGAGGCACGCCGACTGTGGATGGCGACCGGCTGTATGTTATGACCGAGAACGGGGAACTGGCCGCGCTCCGGGCCGGTGATGGCGACGTGATCTGGCAGCGCAATATCCTGAACGACTTCGGGGGCCGGAACATCCCGTGGCTCATCAGCGAATCCCCCCTGGTGGACGGAGACCGGGTGATAGCAACGCCGGGTGGCAGGGGCGCGGGCATGGTGGCCCTGGACAAGATGACGGGTGAGACCATCTGGACCAGCAATGAATTGAGTGATGAGGCTGGTTATGCCTCGGTCATCGCCGCCGACGTCCAGGGTGTCCGAACCTACATTACGCTGACGGCCGCAGCCGGGGTGGGCGTTCGCGCCTCCGATGGACAGTTGATGTGGAGCTACCCGCGCGTGGCCAACCGCACCGCCAACGTCAGCACGCCGGTTTTTCACGACAACAAGACCTTCTACTCATCGGCCTACGGTACGGGCGCCGCGTTGCTGGACCTGGCGGCGCGGGACGGCAAGGTCCAGGCCCGGGAAATCTATTTCACACGCTCGATGCAGAATCATCACGGCGGCGTCGTGCTGGTAGATGGTTACCTGTATGGATTCAACAATTCCATCCTGACCTGTCTGGAATTTGCCACCGGCAAGATGATGTGGCGGGACCGGAGCGTGGGGAAAGGGTCGATCACCTACGCCGATGGCAACCTCTATATTTTGAGCGAGAAATATGTCGCCGGCCTGGTGGAAGCAACCCCTGCCGGCTATAACGAAAAAGGCCGGTTCGAGATCGAGGATCAGGGCTGGCCCAGCTATGCGCACCCGGTGGTCAGTGATGGCAAGCTCTATCTTCGTAACCAGGGCACGCTGGCCAGCTACGACATCGGGGAGCGGTGAGACACCCCGCAAGAGAGCTATGAATGTCTGACCCACTTCCGCTTGGATGGCGCTCGAATGGCGCTAGGAAGGCTTTAGATTAGGCGTGATGAAGGAAGGAGATACGAGGTTTTGATGCCGAGAAAGACTGTTCTTTTCATTGTCCTGTTCCTTGTAACCGGCGGCGCGCCGGACGCCTGGGCACAACGGCAGATCGCGCTGGGCGACTGGCCCGAGCTGCGCGGACCCACCCAGGACGGCGTATCGCAGGAAACCGGCCTGATCGAGAGCTGGGAGCTGAACGGGGAGAATTTCCTGTGGCGCGCGCCGTACGGGGGCCGCTCGGCTCCCATCGTGCTGGGCAACCGCGTCTATGTGCAGAACGCATCCGAACGCGGCCCCGAGATGCAGGAACGCGTGATGGCGCTGGACGCGGATACGGGAAACGTCGTCTGGGAATACAAGTACAACCTCTATCAGAGCGATGTTCCGGTTCACCGCATCGCGTGGTCCTCACCGGCGGCGGACCCGGAAACGGGCAACGTCTATGCCTTCAGCGGCGCCGCGGAGATGATCGCGCTGAGCCCGGACGGCGAGTTGCTCTGGTCTCACGCCTTCGGCGAGGAGTACGCCGCCTTCACCACGCACGGCGGCCGGACGATGTCTCCGCTCATCGATGGCGATCTGGTCATCGTCTGCTCTCCGGTCTCCAACTGGGGCGCCCACTCCAACCGCACCTTTCGTTTCATCGCGCTCGACAAGCGCACCGGCGAGATCGTCTACGTTGCCAGCCCGGGAAGCCGGCCCTACGACACCGCATACCCCTCGCATCTGATCACCACCATCGACGGCGTGCGGATGCTGATCTCGGGCCTCGGCGACGGCGGCGTCCACGCCATCCTGCCGCAGACCGGGCAGAAGCTCTGGAGCTACATGGCGGCCAAGCGAGGCATCAACACCGGCGTGGTGGCCCACGGCAACTCGGTCTTCATCTCGCACGGCGATGAGAACTTCAATAGCAACGAACTGGGGATGGCCGCGGCGATCGACGGATCGAAGCGGGGCGAGATCCGGGAACCGCAGTGGGCCGTCCGCGGCGTCCAGTTCGGCTATTCCTCGCCCGTAACCGACGGGAGCACGCTGTATCAGATCGACAACGGCTCGCACCTGCACGCCATGGACATCCGGAACGGGAATGAACTGTGGTCGCTGCCGCTCGGCACGGCGCAGAGGGCCCCGCTGGTGCTGGCCGACGGGAAGATCTACGTTGGAACGAACGGCGGGACGTTCTTCATCATCCGACCGCAACCAAGCGGAGGCGAGATCCTGAGCGCGGTGAAACTGCCCGACAGCACGAACAGTTGCTGCGGCTCCGAAGGCACGCCGGAGGAGATCCTGGGCGGGGCCGCCGTCTCGCGCGGCAGGATATTTTTTGTTTCCAGCGACGCCGTCTATGCCATCGGGTCGCGGCAACCGAAACAATTCACCGGCTGGGCCGTCGACGAGCCGGTCGCGCGCGGGGAAGGCGCTCCGGCACACCTGCAGGTGGTTCCGGCGGAGATGGTGATGGAGCCGGGTGAACAGGCGAAGCTGCGCGTCCGGCTGTTTGACGAAAAAGGCCTGTTCCTGCGAGAGGAGGCCGCCGCCACATGGGTATTAGAAGAGTTGAAGGGAACTCTTGACAACGGCGCGTTCACGGCGGCTGTCGACCCGGCCGAGCAGGCTGGAGTGATCCGTGCAACGGCCGGCGGGCTCAGCGGAGAATCCCGCGTGCGCGTCGTGCGTCCGCTGCCCTGGACCGAGACCTTCGACTCCTACACGGATGGAGACGCGCCGCCCGGCTGGGTGAACGTTGTGGCCGGAGGAGTCTCCGTTGCGACCCTGGACGGTGAAAAGGTGCTTGAGAAAAAGCCTCTCGGCAACATCTTCAAGAGGATTCGGACATTCGTCGGCCCCTCGGACTGGTCCGACTACACCTTTGAAGCAGACATCCGCGCCACCATGCAGCGGCGGCAGATGGCCGACATCGGCATCACCGCGCAGCGGTATTCACTGGTCCTCTATGGAACGACCCAGAAGCTAAAGCTGGAGCCGTGGGAGCCGGAGATCGAGCGCACGGTAACCCTCCCGTTCAAATGGAGCCCGGACACCTGGTACCGGCTGAAACTGCGCGTCCAGAACCAGACGGACGGCAGCGTCCGGGTGCAAGGCAAGGCCTGGGCAGTGGGTGAGGCCGAGCCGCCCGACTGGATGATCGACCATGCGGACCCGATCGGGAATCGCCAGGGGGCCCCGGGACTCTACCTCAACGCGGAGTTTGGTGCATTTCTGGATAACTTGCGGTTGACGGAAAACAGATAAAAGCAAGAGGAGGTTTCTTCCCCCGGCAAGCAGGGGGTGATGGATTCTCCTGTCAGAGGAAAGGATAGCGAGACATGACGGGCATGCGTCAATTAGGGATTCTGAGTTGTGTGCTGTGCATCGTTGCCGCCATTCCAAGCTACTTTGCGGCCTCGGAACCGGGCACGGGCGACTGGCCCATGTGGGGCGGCACGCCGGACCGCAACATGGTTTCCAACATGAAGGGGTTGCCTGTTACGTGGGACGTGAAGACGAAAAAGAACGTGAAATGGGTGGCGGAGCTGGGTTCACAGAGTTACGGGAACCCGGTGGTGGCTGGCGGAGTGGTGTTCGCCGGCACCAACAACGAGTTGGTGCGGGACGAGAACCAGCCCGGCGATCGCGGTGTCCTGATGGCCTTCCGCGAATCCGACGGCGAGTTCCTCTGGCAGCAGACCCACACCAAACTACCGGCCGGCCGGGCCAACGACTGGCCCTATCAAGGCGTTGCATCGTCCCCGCTGGTGGAGGGCGAGCGGCTCTACTATGTGAGCAACCGCGGCGTCGTGCTGTGTCTGGATATCCGTGGCTTTCGCGACAACGAGAACGACGGGGAGGTACAGGACGAAGAATTGACGGGGCAGTTTGACGCAGACGTCATTTGGGCCTTCGACATGATGGAAGAGGTCGGCTCCTACCCGCACAACCTGTCGAACTCCTCGCCCGTGATGTGGGACGATCTCATCTTTGTGAGCACCTCCAACGGCCAGGATGAGAGCCATGTCAACATACCCTCGCCCCTGGCTCCGTCGATCATCGCCATCAACAAGAACACGGGCGCGCTGGTCTGGGAAGATAATTCGGTCGAGGATCGCATCCTGCACGGCCAGTGGTCGACACCGACGGTCGGAGAAATCGGCGGCGCCGTTCAGGTCGTATCGGCACAAGGCGACGGCTGGGTGCGAGGCTACGACCTGGAGGGGAACAAGCTGTGGGAGTTTGACACCAATCCGAAGGATTCCGAATGGCCCCGGACGCGCAACGAGGTAATCGCAACGCCCGTCATTCACAATGACCGCGTCTACATCGCCAACGGCCAGGACCCCGAGCACGGCGTCGGCGTGGGGCACTTCTATGCCATCGACGCCACGAAACGGGGCGACATTACCGAGAGCGGACGCATCTGGCATTACCAGGATGTTTACCGCTCCATCTCCACCGCCGCCATCGCGGACGGCCTGGTCTACATCGCGGACTTCGCCGGGTACCTGCACTGCCTCGACGCCGAGACCGGTGAACCCTATTGGACGCACGATACCTTTGCCGCCATCTGGGGGTCCCCCTTCCTGGCGGACGGCAAGCTCTACTTGGGCGATGAGGATGGCGATGTCGTCGTCCTGCAGCATGGCAAGGAAAAGAAAGTTCTGGCGGAGATGAACATGGGCAGCGCGGTCTACTCCACTCCGGTCCCGGCCAACGGGACTTTGTTCTTGAACAACCGCAACGAGTTGTTCGCACTGGAAGCGGAGTAACCTTCCCGTTCCCACTCGTTCCCACTCGTTCCGATGAGCGGTCTGATGAAAAAACTGCTTCTATTCCTTCTGGTCGCCAGCGCCGCCGGCACCGGAACCAGCCAGCCGACAGCGGATGAGAGACCCGCCGGGTGGCCGCAATTCCGCGGTAATCCCCGGATGACGGGTGTCGCGGCCAGCACGCCACCGGATTCCCTAAACCTGCTCTGGACCTATGAAGCGGGCGATAGCATCGATTCGTCGGCTGCCATCGTGGACGGAGTTGTCTATGTCGGCGTGGGTAATGGAGATCTTCTCGCCGTGGACCTGGCTTCGGGGGCGCTGCGGTGGAGATACGCAACGGGAAGCTTCGTCGGAGAATCCTCGCCCACCGTGGGCGCCGGGACCGTTTACATCGGCGATCTGGATGGCACGCTCCATGCGGTGAACGCCCGCGACGGGAAGCCTTTGTGGAGGTTCCGAACCGAAGCGGAGATTAAGTCCTCGCCGGTCGTGTCGGACGGCATGGTTCTCATCGGCTCCTACGACAACTTTCTCTATGCGCTGGAGGCGCGAACCGGAAAACTTCGCTGGAAGCTGCCGACCGAAGGTCCAGTGCATGCGACGCCTGCCGTGCGGGACGATCTTGTTTTTATCGCCGGATGCGACGGGAAGTTCCGCGCCATCCGCATCGCCGACGGCGAGCAGGCATACGAAATCGACGCGGGGGCCTACACGGCCGCCTCCCCGGCGCTGGATGGCAACCGGGCCTACTTCGGCACATTCGATTACGAGGTGCTGGCTCTCGACCTGCGGGAGAAAAAGGTGGTCTGGCGCTACAGCGATCCGGACCGGCAATTCCCGTATTATTCCTCCGCCGCCTTGAGCGGAGGCCTGGTCATCGTGGGCGGAAGGGATAAGATGGTGCGCGCGTTCGATGCGTCCACCGGAATCCCCCTCTGGACGTTTGCCACACGCGCGCGGGTGGACTCCTCGCCTGCCGTCGCCGGGCGCCACGTGTATGTCGGCTCCCACGACGGACGGTTCTATATGCTGGATCTCGAAACCGGCAAGAAGCAATGGGAATTCGACGCCGGGGCGCCTTTCACCGCATCTCCGGGGATCGCCGCCGGCCGAGTGGTGATCGGATCGCGCGACGGCATGCTCTACTGTTTCGGATAAGAAAAGTTCCGGCAACGCGGAATGAAGGGGGCCCGGTTCAGGCAATTCAATCCGGACAGCTTTCCCGGAAAAAGTGCCGGAGACCGTGCGTTATTCCCTATCGAAGACTCGCCAGTCTTCCTGAAGTTTCTCCGTGGAAACCTCTTCGACCAACACCTGAGCACCCACGATCCGGCCATTTGTTTCCGCCACTTTGACTTCTCTTCCATGCCGGGCCGCAAATCTCTTCAATTTCTGCAGAATCGTGTCGTTCGGGTATTCCTCGGAAACTATTCCCATAACCAAAGCTCCCTGTATACATGCGTGTTGTACGAATCATATCATGGTTCCACGCAGTCGAGGTGTTCCCTCTTTTGCCGCATTTCAGCTTCGAATCGCCCGGCCTTACGGGTCCCAACGGGATGCCTCGCGGTTTAGAACGTGCCTGCCACGAGGAACCGCGCCAGTGGAATGCTCGAAGAGTCTGAACGGGACATCCGCCCAGTCAAGGGACGCGAATACGAAAACAGGCAACCGGTGAGGGAACCCTGCTGGAAAGGCATCGCTCCACCGCGCAGAGCAGGGAATCAATCCGCACACCGTATTCGGGAAGCGAACGTGACAACATCGGGGATAATACCCTCTCGGGGCCCTGGCCCATCATCATCTCGGTGCGCGTCAGCCAGGCGCGGTGAGTCTGATCGAACCGCTTCATATGCAGTTCACAATCGCTCCAGGAGAAAAAGTTCAATGCGCCCAGCCGCCAGTCCGTGAGCAATGTCAGTCCCATAAAATAGGCGGCCGCAGCCGGCTGGTTCACCTGGTTCAACCAGAACGCGGAGCGGACTTTCCGCTGCAGCCCCTCCGGGAGCCGGTCGTAGACCGACTGCAAGCGTGCGGTGGATAAGGCACACTCCAGACACGTTTCCCCTTCATGATCGTGCGTCATTTACCCTCCCGGCACGGTGAAAGTTTACCGGAGCCAGCTTCTCGAATCGACATTTTCCTGCAAAAAAATGCGGGATGAACGAGGGGAACCCCATTCATCCCGCAGTGTTGGTTATCTAGCAGTGGCCCCTTTCACGCCGAGGCCCACCGTATCTCCTATTTCCCTAAAACACGAAGCGAAGAGCCAGCTGGATCTGCCGCGACGTCGTTCTGGTGCGGGTAATCTGTCCCGCGTTGCTCCGCCGCCCCCCTCTGTTAGTAAACAGGTTGCTGGCAGGAGTCCCAAAATTCGGACGGTTGAACAGATTGAAGAGCTCAAACCGAAATTCCAGCGCATTGCTCTCACCCCACAGAGGTGTGTCCTTCAGGAAGGTGAGGTCCACGTTGGCGACTCCAGGGGTAATCGTGGTATTCCGCTCGACTGTACCCATAGCTAACCCCCTGGGGTCGGACTGCGAACCAACCGTACCTACTACGGCGCCCGGCCAGGTGAACTGTTCCACATCGAAGTACTCATCCGGATTCTGCTCCCGAATGGGATTCTGATCGCCCCCAGAGATCAGGTTCAATGAGGGCCCATCCACATAGCGCTCGCGGAAAGCCCCATCCCTCGGCGTGTCTCCTGCAAGGTTAAAGGGGAGTCCGCTATTCAGCCGGACGATGCTGCTGATGCTCCAGCCGCCCAGCACCTTCTGCGCGCCCCCGGTGAGGTTTCCGCTGGGAATGTCCACCACAAAATTCGTGTAGAAACTGTGGCGGAGGTCGAGGCTGGAAAGCACATACTCTTTCTCGCCCCGGTACCCACGACGATCGGCAGCGCCGAAATCAGTGCTACCGAACGTGCTGGTGCTGTCATCCATTACTTTGGACCAAGTGTAGGAGGTCTGTACCTGGAAGCCACGGCTGAAGCGCTTGGTCAGGCTGGCCCGCAATCCATGGTAAATAGAGGTGCCATCGGTCTTGGTCACCCTCATCCGGCCCCAGTTCGGATTGGGGAACGGCTCCTGGATCAGGACAAACCGTCTGCCATCCTTCTGAATCGCCGGACGGGTGTTGAACTGGAGAGCGCCACGCCACAGATTCGTCCCGCGGGTTCCAGAGTAGCCGAGATCCACCGTGGTATCCCGGGCGACCTCATGCTGCACATCCATGCTCCACTTATAGACGGTGGGCTGATCGACAAAGTGCTGCACCAGATCGACTTGCGGCGTGACGCCCCCCAGCAATTGCGTCTGTGTGGTGAAGGCGTTGGGGAAGTCAATTCCACCAGCCTCCCGGACAAGGGCGTCCCCGGAGCTAAGATCCGAAACGGAGAAGAAAGGCGCGACACGGGCTCCCAGGAAGATGTGGACGTGAGGCAGAATCTGATCATGGAACATTCCCACGCCGCCACGGACGGCGGTCTTACCGTCCTGGAACGGGTCCCATGCGAATCCCACCCGGGGAGCGAAGTTCGCCAGAGAGGGGTTGTCAAAATACGGGTCTCCGATGTCGGTTTCCGTGTTCTTGACGGTGTAGAAGTGACCCGAGGACGGTCCGAATCCCTCCTGCGCACGGCTCCAGTCGCGAATGCTCGCCACCTTGCCGTTCACCTCCGTCGGTGACGAGACCGCTTCGTACCGCAGGCCCAGATTCAGCGTGAGGCCCGGCCTCACATTGAAATCGTCCTGCAAGTAGAAGCTGAACAGGTTCTGCCGCCAGCCGCGAATGTTATCCGAACCGGGCTCGGTAACCGTAAAGCCGGCCACATCATTGAGCATAAAATCTTCCAGGCTGCTGAAATTAAAGGTGCCGCTGACGTTGAAGTCCGAGCGCACATTGGCCTGGAACCGCTCGAACATTCCGCCGAACTTGAAGGAATGATTTCCCGCGCTGTAGTAGAAATCTTCCTTGAACTCCCACAGGTTCTGGGCATGCTTCTTGGGGTTGAAGGTTCTTCCACCCCAATCTTTATACCCGCCGCCAATATCGATGTGGCCGATCACATCGTCCGCTGCACTGAAGGTGAACTGCGGGATCGAGCCAAACCCCTCAAGAACCGGATCGGTGGCTGTAATCAACGTGCGATTGAAGGAGATGTGGGATTTGCCGATCAACTGCGGCGAGTAGATGCGCGTGTGCTCAACCGTGCTAAAGCGGCTTTCCGTCGTCGAAAGCTCCCCCGTATTCATTCCGCTAAAACCTGGAACGAACCGGTCCGCGCTGTCGAAGTTGAACCGGACGAACAGCGTGTCGGAATCGGAAAGCTGGTGATCGACCCTGCCCATCACAAAATCCTGGTTGGTGGGCTGAGAGAAACCAGAGATGAACTGAGCAGACCCATCCGCCCGATCCGGTGTGTTGGGCAGCCAGAAGGCGTCCAGATAGGGCTTGGTCTCCGGGTCCACACCGATCTCCTGGCCATCGATAATGCCGTTCCGGGCGGCGACTCCCGGAACCTGGAAGGTCAGCGTCCGGCCGAGCCGCTCCCGGACTAGCGCACCGGGATGATCACCCTGGAATTCGGGTTACTGGTCATACCGTTTTGCGTAATCACCACCGGCACTTCATCGCCGACCGGGATCGATCCCGGCAGCAGCACATTGATCTGGTAGACGCCCACCAGCCCCGGCGCCAGCCCCTGATAGGTTACCGGCACGTTCTCGCCTCCGATAGAAACCTCCAGCGGAAAGCCGAGAGTCGAGGATGCCGGCGCTGCCGCTCCGGTCTCGGCCGGGGGCGAGGTCTGTTCCAGCCCCGCGGCAAAGATCTGCAGCACTCCGCCGATGCGAGCCGGATTCGCCGAGGTAATCACTCTCGATTCTCCATCCAGAGCCGCTATCGTTCCATTGGCCAGGAAGATGCCCGGCCGAACGGGAAGAACCAGGAAGCTTTGCGGCGCGCTGAATTGCCCGTTGGCTTCCACCACGATCGAAATGCTTTCGCCCGGCCGGGCGGAATAGGGCACCTGCGCGTTGATCTGTGTTGGACCGGCGTAGAACAGCGGGGCATATTCGTCTCCAACCCGTACCCGGACGCCGCCCAGCTCTCTGGGCAGCGGCAGCGTGGTCGCAACGTTGTCCTCCGCGGCCAGCCCGGACCCGAAGATGGAGACGATTCCGCCTGGCGCGAGCGGCCAGCCCGGGCTGAATCCTGCGGCCTCCAGCACGCCATCGGTCCGCACGCCCGGCAGCGTCAGCGGCCCCGCGGGATCGGTAATGGAGATGTCGAAGGTGCTCTGATTCAAACCGTATGCAGGATGCAGCGCCGAATAGGTGACCTCGAGCGAGGTGATGGAAAGCCCCGGCGTCCACATCGCACTGTAAAGCCCGCTCCCCAACGCCTCCAGCCGAATCGTGTCGGAGTCGATGTCCACCAGCACCGTTGCGTCATTGATTGCATCTCCGCAGGTATCCACCAGCCGCGTCAGCAATGGTACCGGATAGGAGGACGTAAAGACCGCGCCGTTGCCCATTGTGGTGGGAACCATCTCCAGTCCGGAGGCAACACAGGGACTGGTCTGGCGGAAGGCATTCCCGCTCTCGGACTCCACCACCAGCAGGACCTGTACATGCTGCACTTCGTCGTCGGAAAACGTTACGTCGAGTCCGCCGCGAAAGATGCCTGGGCTCAGGTTTTCCGTATCCACGGACACATCCACCCCGGTGGTTCCGGCATTCGCGACGCCCCCTCGGGAAGACACCTGCAGCCAGTCCACCCCGTCGGCGGTGCCCGGAGTAATCTGGTAGGTCAGCGGAGCCGCGCCGAGATTGTTCACCTCCAACCGCTGCGATGCCACCGGGAGCAAACCGCCGGGCAAACCCTGGAAGACCATACCCCGGGGCGAGAGGGCCGCGAAGGCCTCGCTGTCCGACTCGGCCACCTGCAGCGTAACCGACACCAGTTGCGGCTGATCCAATGGCTCGGCCGAATGGATCGGCAGCAGGGTCTGGTACGTCCCCGAGCCCAATCCGGAGGGATTCACCGAAAGCTGCGTCGTCGAGATACCGAACGGTCCCGCGAGGGCGGTGCCCGACAGGGCGGACACATTCAGCCACGTCGCCGCGTTCACTGCTTCGGCCGGAATCGACCATCCCAGCGCTCCCTCGCCTGCGTTCATCACGCTCAATGTCTGCGGGGAAGGCGTACCGCCGCCCTGCACGGCCTGGAAGACTACGGAACTCTGGCTCACCCGGAGCCGGGGACCCACTTCGCTCCAGCCCAGGATGACCGGGACCTTGATCGAGAGATTGAATTGAACATCGGTCAACGTGATCTCCGCCACTGCTGGGGTCGGAGGACGGATTCCCGTGTCCAGATCAATCGTGAGCAAGGATGGATCGAGCAGTGTCGCAACCCCGGAGTTCGGCGACAACCGCAGGTCATAGGCCGAACTGCCATCGGTCATGCGGATGCTCGCCACCCATGTCACTGGCTCCTCGATGGCCTCTACGCGCAGAACCGCCCGGGAGGGAAACACGCCGTCCAGCGTCGACAGATTGACCACAACCGGGTTGGCGCGTATCGTCTGCAGTCCGTCCTGCAGCACAAGAATCACTTCTCCGGCAACCGTTATCGTCGCACTCCGCGCCGGCCCCCGGTTTTCCGCCACCGTGTAAAGAACGTTGGCGCTTCCGTTGCGCGTCGATTCCCCTTCGATCGCCACGAAGGTGGAGTTATTGGTGATGGTCCATTCGCAGTCGAACGGCGCCGCCACCTGCACAGCTCCTTCTCCACCCTGCCACGGGAACGGCTCATCGATGGACAACACGGAAAACGTACACTCCACCGCCCCGTCGCGAACAAAAAATACCAGCCGACCCCGGACCTCGCTGTTCAGTCTCCGCCGAATCAGCCCGAACCGGCTGGAGTCCAGGAATACGCCATTCTGCCGGGAACCCAGAATCTCGAAGGAATCTTCCGGCTTGCCGCTGCCGTTGGAGTAGCCCGCCGAGGCCGAGGTCCCGCCCAGCCCGCCGCTGCCGCCGCTGGCATCGCCGGTCTCCCACTCGATCCGGTCGTAATTAAATTCGATGTCGAAATTTCCCGGCCCGATATCGGAGCGCTCGATCAGCACGAGCTGAAAGCTGTTCAGTTTGTCGTCATGATTGCCGAAGTAGCCCACGTTCACCCAGTTCACTCCGAACGCCGGTCGGCCATCGACCACGTCCTGGCCGTATTTCACAAGCTCTGAGCCTGAGGCCCGCGTGTCCACATCCCCCCAGAACGGAGCGATGATCCGCAGCGGAGAGGCCACCAGGCCTTCGGGAGTGAAAGTGGCCAGCGAATCGCCGAAAGTGATGTTTCCGTTGTTGTTGATGAACGCCTCGCTGAATTCCAACCCGAAGAAATTCACCGTAAAGCCCAGCGGCACCGCCGAATTCGTGGAGCCATCGTCGTTGCGGGGAATCAGGTTGCTCTCAAAACCGGGATTCGAGCGCACCGCACCAGCGATTACAGACTGCGGATTCAGTGCCATCCCGGCCACAATGGCAAGAAGGCCCAGCAGACATAGGACCGCCCCGCGCCCCTGGCTCATCGCGATCCCTGCCACCCGCCTGCTGTCAACAGGCACGCGGCCGTGCATCCGTGAGTCTGTCCGGAGCTGCAGCTCGCCAATTGCTTGAGATTTCATGAATTCCTCCCCTGGTCGTGTTTCGACTCTTCCCGGCCCAGCCGGCCTCTCCCGGGACCAGAAGGCCCCCTGAGATTCGGCAAAATTAGAATACAAACCCTTTATCAGCCTAACCCTGCCATCGGCACGCGGCAATGCGGATTCCGGGATCATTCATCTTGTTTACAAAACTGTGACCGGTCCGGCTCCCCGCCCTCTTCCCTCCATTTTTCACTTTTTCCTGTAGAATGGTCGCCGAATCGAAGACTTTTTTCCGCCCGTCTCCGCAGGGCCGGTTCCATCGCGCGGGCCGGGCGGTTGCAGTCATTCTGAACCGGAGATCGATTGGCATTCCGCCTTGTCATCCGGTGATTGCCATCCGGTCTCCACGAGCCGCCTATGAACTCCATCCGCACTGCCGGCCTCTGTCTGCCGCTATTGGTTCTTGCTCTGGTTTCCACCGCCTGCCGCGATACCGCCTCCGAGCCCGAACCATCTCCACCCCTCGCAACGGTTACGCCCACACCGCCGCCACCCTCAAAGGAGGAGATGGAAAACGCCACCTACAAAGGCCTGCCGAACACCGCCGGGGAGATCATCCTGGAGAACGGCAAATGGGAGCGGGAAACTTTCCGGGCAGGAGATTGGATTCGCAACGTGGTCTTTCTCGTCCCGAATTCCCGGGTTGTGGGACAGCTCAACGCCTCCGATTCTCAGGAGGGGGTGGCCATCCTGGCCGGCCGCGGCGCCGGAACCGGTGAACTGCTGTCGCTTGCAGTGATCGAAAGGGTGGATGGGGCTCTGCGGAATACGGGAACGGCCCTGATCGGCGACCGTACGCAGATTCGCGACATGAGGATCGAAGACCGGCAGATCCTCCTCGACCTCGTTCAGGCCGGTCCGGAGGACAGCTTGTGCTGCCCCGGCGAGTTGGTCCGGCGCAGTTGGGAACTCGACGGCGGCATACTGCGGGAATCGCGTCCCCCGACCGACTTCGGCCGTCTCACACCCGAATCCATCACTGGCCGACAGTGGGTCCTGAGCGAGTGGGACTATCTTTCCGAGTCCGCCCCGGCAACCCCTCCTGTTACGCTGACCTTCGATGAGGGCACCGCATCCGGATCGGCCGGCTGCAATCAATATCGCGCCAGCCTCCAGGCTCGCGGCCCGCTTCCGGGCCAAATCCGGGTCTCCCCGCCGGAGACAACGGACAACCTCTGCCTGGGAGACGCGATGTTCGTGGAAGAAAGGTTTCTGGAGCAGATGGCCGGGGTCAACAGCTTCAGCTTCCTGATGGGAAGGCTCTCGCTGTCCTATCAGGCGGGGGAAGCCTACGGAACAATGGTCTTCGAGGCTCGCCCCCTGTTTGCCTCTCCAGACGGTGGCGAGTAACCTCCCGGCGGCTTTTGCTTCCACCAACATTGGCACCAACCTCGGCACCCACCCAGGCGCCCGTCTGCCTAAAAGCGGTGCGTATAGATGAACTTTGTGGCTGCCCGCCGCTCCAGCGTCTCCAGGCCCAGCGCCGGATCGTCCATCCAATTCTGCGTGTAGACGAAATAGAGATCGTCGCCCGGCTTCATGATCCACCGGAAGCGGGACTGCCATCCCAGAACGCGGCTCTTATTGTCATACTGGAAGATGTTTACCAAGGAACTCCACGGAGAGAACTGCCATTCCGGGGTCAGCCGATAGGTCCGCGTCTGGAAGTTTCCCTCGGCCAGTTGCACGCGGTTCCACTCCGCCTCGCTGTAGACGATCACCCCGGGACGCGCCCGCAGCGTCAGGCCGAAGGAGTAGTCCTGCCGGGTGCCGGAGAAAAAGTCGCCGAACTCGACAGTTCCCTGCACCGCCACCTTGCGCCGGTTCGCGGTTCGCCCTTGGATCTGCATCCGCGTAAAGTTGTACTCCGCCCCGGCCGGAAGCGTAATGCCCTCGCTGATCTCGAAATCCTCCTCCAGCCGCTCGAAGGTCGGAATGATCAGACTGAAGAAGCTGTCGTCGGCGTGCGTGTTCATTTCAAAGGTCTTGAACTCCAGTTTCCGCGTCAGTAGCCGGTTCTCCTGATCCGTCTGGAAATCCAGCAGAACGCCGAAGGAGAACCGCCGGATCCAGGGGTGGTTCTCCGGGCGCGGAGAATAAAACAGTTCCGGGTTGTAGCGCCGGAAACCCCGCCGCGTAACGAATCCCGCATCCGGGTCGAAGTTCCTCTCCACCTGCTTGAAGCTGAACGCCCCCGACCACAGGTCGTTGGGAAACGACAGGTCCACCCCGTAGGCGTAGTTGTCTCCCGTCGTCTCTGCTTTGTTCGAGGCGCCCAGCACGTAGGCTCCCAACTCCAGATTCTCGGAGCCCAGAAACGTCCGCGTGGCAAACAATGCATCCAGCCCCAGCGTGTAGGCCGCCGGGCCCTCGCCCCGCGGGTCGCGCCGCGTCATCAGCCCGCCCACATAGGATTGGGAGAGCAATCTCCTCCGCACGCGCGCCACCGTAAACTCATCCCCGGCATCCTCATCCAGCGGCCCCGTCCGCACATGCATGATCCCGATATCCTGCTTGCCCACCTGCCCGGTCAGCCTGGTGCCGTAATCGATCTTCTGCGGCTCGCGGTTCTCGCTCAGCCCGATCCGGCGGCTGAAGAACGGAATCACCCGCGTGTCCGGATCACCCTCGGCCAGCGAATGGAATCCGAAGAAGCTCTGCCCCTCCAGGAAGAAATCCCTCTTTTCGTCGAAAAACAGGGAAAACCGCGTCAGGTTCACCTGCTGGTCATCCACCTCGGTCTGCGCGAAATCCGTGTTCAGGGTGAAGTTGGTCCGCAGCCGCGGAGTCGGTGAATAGAAGATGTCGAGCCCCACGTCTCCCTGATACGTTGTTCCCTCCTGGTTCCGGCCCGGCGCCGAAAACGCTGTCCCCAGGGCGTAGGGTTTCAGCTCGATCCCCCTGCCCTGCGTTACGCCGCTGATCCCCTCCAGCAACCCCGCGTTCGACATCCGCCGCAACCCCTGGTTCCGCGCGTGGCCCGTCCAGAGGCTCTCTTCACTCTTGCGCCGCACCGTCCGCTGGAAGTTCACGCCCCAGGCCGGCGCCTGCGGGTCGAAGTTCAGCGTCCGGAACGGAATCTCAATCTCGGCCACCCAGCCGAAATCCGTCTTGCGCACGTTCGCCGTCCAGATCCCGTCCCACTGGCGGTTGTTCTGCCCCGCCCCGCCCAGCAACGAATCACCCATCAGCCCCGACGGATTGATCTCGAAGAAATACCCGCTCCGGCCATCCAGGTAAGGGTCCATCGCCCACATGAACCGGTCGTCGGCCGAGAGAAACTCATCGCGCCTTCTCTGGTATCCATGCAACTCCTCCGGTTTGGAATCAAAACAGATCACGCCCATGTAGAGGTTTTCCCTGCCGAAGACGATCCGTACTTCCGTCCTCTCTGTCGCCGGCACGCCGAAATCCGGGTCCTGCTGGATGAAATCGGTGGCCGGCTCGGCCCTCTCCCAGACTGCCTCGTCCAGCACGCCATCCAGCTCGATCCGGTCCTCCGCTTCCATTCGCAGCGCCCGCATCACGCGCCGCTCCTGCACGCCGGTCTCCTGCGCCGTTAACCGCGCAGCCGCCAACAGCAGTACTATTCCCATTAAAAAATAAGATCGCACTTGTTTCATCCCATCATTTTTGTCAGATTTTTTATTAGACTCGGACCCGTCCTCTGCCGGGTACAGGAAACTCCCTTTGTGCCTTTTACCGTCCCGATCGGCGCGGCGGCGCATGCCGTCCATCAGCCTGGGCACCGTCTATCGCAACCTCCAGATACTACTCTCCCAGAACCTGCTGATTGAAAGCAAGATCGGCCGCAAGCCCGCGCGCTATGAGACGCGGCATCATCGCCACTACCACATCACCTGCACGGTCTGCGGCGCTCTGGAAGACGTTGCCGTTCCCTATCAGCAGGAGCTGGATCGCAAGGTGGCCAGAGAGATGTCCTGCCGGTTGCAGGAACACCGCATGGAATTTCTAGGCGTCTGCCCCGGCTGCCAGAAGAAGCAACGCAACCGTTTGCCCGCACGGAAATCCGCCGCGGCGAACAGTTAACTCGAATCAGGTTGCGACCAACCTGTAATCCTGGGAGAAGTCAACTATCCTTCCACACCACCTATCAACCCTCTCCCTAGCGGGAGAAAGGAGATCACAAAATGGCAATCGTAGCGAGACAGATGGTAGAAAAAGCCGGAGTCGATGTGGACAAGTTGCTCGAACTGCTGGTCGCCAATGCCGCGGCCGAACTCACCACTTTCTACTACTACACAATCCTTCGCGTCAACCTCATCGGCCTGGACGGCGAGGGCTTGAAAGAGATCACCGAAGACGCCCGGATTGAGGACCGCAATCATTTTGAAGCCCTGGTTCCCCGCATCTACGAGCTCGGCGGCCAGCTGCCGCCTGACATGGTGGACTTTCATAACATCTCCGCCTGCCCCCCGGCATCCCTTCCTCCCGACCCCACTGACGTCAAAGCCATGCTGAACATCCTGGTAAAGGCCGAGCGCTGCGCCGTCGCGGGTTACACCGCCGTCTGTAATATGACCGCTGGCAAGGATCATCGCACTTACGACCTGGCCCTCGCCATCCTTCATGAAGAGATCGAGCATGAAGCCTGGTTTTCCGAGTTCCTCGGCGAAGGCCCATCCGGGCATTTCCGCCGGCAGGGAACCGGCGTCGGACGCAATTCTCCGTACGTCTCGAAGTTCCTGCCGCAGTAGCAGCAGAACCGGTGGAATTGCTTCCCAGCGGATTTGAGTTTTTTAGCAATACCTAAACCATTTTTCTTCCAGGAGAAAATTGTACCCGGTCAGGCCAAGTTGGACAGGAAGGGTGGAATTGATAAGGTGGAGTTTTTGGCTCATCGTAGAGACTGAAAGGAACGAAGATGAGACAAAAACAAGACGACCAGAGGGCGGTCGAGAAGACCGTCCGGGAGATCAAGCGCAGGACGCGGCGCAGGTTCAGCCCGGAAGAGAAGATCCGCATCGTATTGCAGGGACTTCGCGGCGAGGACAGCATCGCGGAGCTGTGCCGCCGCGAGGGGCTACACCAGAACCAGTATTACCGCTGGAGCAAGGAGTTTCTGGAGGCGGGCCGCAAGCGGCTGGCGGGCGACACAGAACGCGAGGCGACCAGTGGCGAGGTTCAGACCCTGCGGGAGCAGGCCGTGCAGCTGAAAGAGGCCCTGGCCGAAGCCATGCTGGAAAACCGTCTGCTGAAAAAAAGTGTGATCGGGGATGGGGAGGACGGTATATGAGACACCCTGCCTCGGAGAAGCTGGAGATCATCCGCACGGTGGAGCAATCTTCCCTGGGGGTACGCCGGACGTTGCAGCAGGTTGGCATTCCCCGATCGACGTTTTACAACTGGTACGACCGCTATGTGTCGGAAGGCTTTGATGGTCTGGAAGATAAAAAGCCCGATCCCGGCCCGGTCTGGAACAAGGTGTCGGAGGAGATCACCGATCAGTTGGTGAAGTTAGCACTGGCCGAGCCCGACCTGTCGGCCCGCGAGCTGGCGGTGCAGTTTACGGAGCAGAAGCAGTATTACCTTTCGGAATCGACAGTTTATCGCATCCTGAAACGCTATGACCTGATCACCGCACCAGCCTTTATTGTTCTGAAAGCGGCGGAACGGTTCGCCAACCCAACCACAGCGGTCCACCAGCTCTGGCAGACAGACTTCACTTACCTGAAAGTTATGGGCTGGGGCTGGTTGTATCTGTCCACGGTGCTGGATGACTTCTCGCGCTATATCATTGCCTGGAGGCTGTGCAACACCATGGGCGCCAGGGATGTCTCGGCCACGCTGCAGGATGCGCTGACGGCCACTGGCCTCAACCGCGTAGGCGTCCGGCACCGACCTCGCCTCCTGAGCGACAATGGACCGTGCTACGTCTCATCCGAGTTGCGGTCCTGGCTGGCAGAAAACGGCGTCCCGCATACCCGCGGCAAACCCTATCACCCCATGACGCAGGGCAAGATCGAACGCTGGCACCGGACTCTGAAAGACCGCATCCTGCTCAACAACTATTACCTGCCGGAAGACCTGGAGCGGCAGATCGACGCCTTCGTCCGCCACTACAACACAAACCGATACCATGAAAGCCTGAACAACCTGACACCCTACGACGTTTTTACAGGACAAGGCAGTGCCATCCTGCAAAAACGCAATCGCATCAAAGAGAAAACCTTGGCTTTAAGAAAACGGTTGCACTTCCAAACAAGGGCAGCCTAACATCAACCCAGAGGAGCCAGATCGCTACCTTATTTTTTTACGCCCTCTGTCCCAAATCATCTGACCACGTACACTGCACGGCCTGCTCCCGCAGGGTCTGAACCTCGCCACTGGTCGCCTCGCGTTCTGTGTCGCCCGCCAGCCGCTTGCGGCCCGCCTCCAGAAACTCCTTGCTCCAGCGGTAATACTGGTTCTGGTGTAGCCCCTCGCGGCGGCACAGCTCCGCGATGCTGTCCTCGCCGCGAAGTCCCTGCAATACGATGCGGATCTTCTCTTCCGGGCTGAACCTGCGCCGCGTCCTGCGCTTGATCTCCCGGACGGTCTTCTCGACCGCCCTCTGGTCGTCTTGTTTTTGTCTCATCTTCGTTCCTTTCAGTCTCTACGATGAGCCAAAAACTCCACCTTATCAATTCCACCCTTCCTGTCCAACTTGGCCTGACCGGGTACAGGGTCTGTACAAGAGCGGTTCAGTAATGTAGTCTCTCGAAATGCCGTTGAGAACGATGAAATATTTGTTAGGTGCATTCATTTATCTGATAGGTGCAGGTTGTACTAATTCTCAATATCAATTCGAGCGCATTGAGAACGAGCGATCGGTTTCGCTTCCACTGAAGTTGGGGCACGTTTACGGAGTGCGCGAGGGTGACTCCGTAAAAGCTGAAATCGAGTTCACGGACGGGCACGACTCAGCACAAATGAGTATCGCACTACGTTTGACACCGCAGGCTGAATTTATGTCTGGAACCTATCGAGCGTCCGTCGGAGGAAACTCAACCGAGGGGACGGTAGATAGTGAATCACTTACATTTTTGGGTGGGCAAGGCAGTTCACCAAGCATCGGAGGGGTGTTCTTGTTCAAAGACTCGCAAGGCCAACCTGCCTACCGCGCCAGGATACCGCCAACGCCGATCAGCCGGCCTTATGCGAATTGACGAACTAATTCCGCGACCTCATGCTCGGCCGCGGGAAAGACCTTTTCGTGGGGTGAGTCACCGTTACAAGTTATTGCGAAAATCGACGGGAGGCACCCAAGAGAAAGGACAGTATGCGAACCCCGTGGGGTGAACTAACGGTTCGCGACGCACACGCTCACCTGTTTACTCGCAGATTTTTCGAGACCATGGCGGGGTTGGCCCCACCTGGGCGGTTGGCCGGCCCAGATTTGGTATCGAGCTTGGCTCGGGAGACGAGTCTGGAGATCCCTGAAAAGCGCGATGCTGCTGCGAAACAGTGGGGACGGGAAATCGTAAAGCGTGGCATAGCGTCCACAGTTCTCATGGGATCCATCCCCGGCGAGAGCGATGAGGTTGCAGATGCAGTAAAGTTTCTCGGTGGTAGCGGTATTGGTTACGCCATGGTAGACCCCACCAAACCAAACTGTAGTGCGATCATCACACAGATGAGAGATAAAGGCCTCCGTGGCGCAGCCTTTTTCCCTGCAATGCATGGTTACCGAATCTCTGACGAGGTCATCCGCCCCGCCCTTGAATCCGTGCGGGATTCGGGTCTTTTAGCTTTCGTTCACTTCGGTCTCTTGCGGTTGGGCCTTCGTGATCGGCTGGGGGTTGGCAACCCTTTCGACCTCCGTTTCGCAAACCCGATAGACCTCCATGGCGTCGCACTGAGGTATCCTGAGATCACCTTCCAGATACCCCATTTTGGCTGTGGCTTCTTTCGAGAGGTTCTGCTCCTCGGTGCTCAAGTATCCAATGTAGTCCTTGATACCTCTTCCTCTAATAGCTGGATCAAGACGCAGGCCCTTCGAATCACACTCCGAGATGTGTTTGCACGCGCCCTGGACATCTATGGTTCCAAGAGAGTGCTCTTCGGCACAGACTCGAGCGTGTTTCCGCGAGGGTGGAGAAGCGATGTTTTCGAGGAGCAGATTATGGCCATGCAAAAGCTCGGCTTGTCAGCTGGGGAGGCAGCAGACGTGCTAGGAGAGAACCTCGCCAGGCTCATCAGTGCAAAAAGCAGCCCCTAGCTGCCCACGAGCGGACCACCACTTTTTTACATCTTGATCGGCATCTCGGAATTTGACCGCCACGCGATCAGGCAACATAGATCCTGACGGCGTAGTGGCGAGTCATCCTGCCTGCCGGATAGGTCTACACGCATTATAAAAGGGCGCCCCTAGTGCGATAGGTTTTCAGTATCGAAGGTAACGCCTATCGAAAGGAGCAGCCTGAATGGATAGAACAAAGTATATCGGGATGGACGTGCACCAAGAAGCGATAACGATTGCGGTCATGAACTCTTCGGGCAAGCTGGTGATGGAGTCGATCGTAGAAACGAAGGCAGCCACGATTGTGCAGTTCCTCCAAGGACTGCAGGGGGATTTGCAGGTCACGTTGGAAGAGGGGACCTGGGCTGCCTGGCTGTATGACTTGCTGCGGCCTCACGTGTCGCAGCTGATCGTGTGCGATCCGCGAAAGAATGCGTTGCTGAAATCGGGCAACAAGAGCGACCGGATCGATGCGAGGAAGCTGGCCGAACTGCTGCGGAATGGATCGCTCTCGGCGGTCTACCATGGGGAAAAGGGTCTACGCACGTTGCAGGAGCTGTCGCGGAGTTATCTGACGGTGAGCAAAGATCTCACGCGAGTGATGAATCGGCTGAAGGCATTGTACCGAAGCTGGGGTATTGCCTGCGCGGGCACGCAAGTCTACGCACCGCGACATCGTTCGGAATGGTTGAGCAAGATCACGGAAGCCGGTGTGCGCTGTCGGGCTGAGTTCCTCTATCAGCAACTGGACGGGCTGCAAGCATTACGCCAGGCGGTGCGCCGGGATCTACTGGCGGAGAGCCGCAAGCATGGAGCGACGAAATTGCTGCGCCAGATTCCGTCAATCGGTCCGATCCGTGCGGCGGTGTTGATCGCGCTGCTACAGACCCCACACCGGTTCCGGACGAAGCGGCAACTATGGGCCTACAGCGGCCTGGCGATCGAGACACGTGGTAGTGGGGAATACCGTTACGTGGATGGACAACTGCGCCGTTCCCAGAAACCGGTGGCGCTGCGGGGTCTGAATAAGAACCACAACCATGATCTGAAATGGATCTTCAAGAGCGCGGCCATGCAGGCCAGCGGTTCGACTGGATTGTTGCATGAGTATTACGAAGGGTTACTGGCCAAGGGGATGAAGCCTGTGCTGGCTCGACTCACCGTGGCACGCAAGATTGCGACGATCACTTGGATCGTCTCCGGCGGTGCCCAATGGGTTCTTGAGACGCTCGGGTTCGAGGGAGAGCATCCATCGCGTAGTTAGGCCCTGTGTGCCACCGGCACCGAGTCTCTATAAACACTCTATGCCCCCTCGGATAACCCAAGAAAGCTATAGGCCACGAGTCTCCGATAGGACCATGGTTGCCAACTCTGCAACCACCCCGCTTGCCGGTTTCGGGAAACCAAGGGCGTCGTCGTAACCGCAAAGATGAAACTGCTGGGATGGAGGAAGCATGCCGGCTGGTCGCAACACGAAAGGCCAGAACGGTCAGGACCACGAGCCGAACGTACCGGGGGGGGCTGGATGCACGAGAACTTCCGTGTTCTCCGGTGGCCGGGGAGGTCTTTTTTCTTGACATCCCCTTTTATAGGACTTCGCGACTAGTGAGGACCTATCCGGGGAAAGGCAAACAAGCCCTTATGAAATCTAGTGATTCTGGCAGGTGCTGGTTTGTAGGTCTTGCCATTGATTGGTCGGGGATTGGAGTATGAATTCGATTAAGCCAGGCAGCACAGCCCTGCGAGACCCCCACCGGGGGTGTCCTGTTTGCCCTCCGACCCCCTCCCCCCATTGGTTAGGTACGTCTGTCTACCCGCCGCAGGAAAAATGCGTCGTCTTGGACCCTAAGAGTGGCTGTTTATCGGTTATCTCATGGTGAGAATGGTCGGCCGAATACGGCCAGACGATGTGACTGATGATTTCATCTGGCAATTCTGTCTGAATCTGCCTTAACTTGACAAAGCCCTGGAAACCAGTTTCACAGTCCCAGGTTGTGATGTAAACTCTCTCACAACGACTGGTACAAAATATCGGCTTCGTCATTAGAGTATCGGCAAGAAGCACACGTGCAACAGAAAATGAAGGGATCTGCCAGATTGGAGGGTAGGAAAATGGCCGGCGAGAAATTCGGGATGGGTTTGAAAACGTTGAAGCGATCGTTCGTGGTCATGTCGAGGAATCACGTCTCTCTCTGTGCTCTGGTCCATGCCCTATCGTCGTGGTGCTGGGTCATTCCGGTCGTTTTCATACTCTCCTATCAGAATGCGGCGGCGAGTTCGCTTCTCAACCCGCAGGAGACTACCACTCTTCTGGAGGCTACCATCAAAGATGTCCACCGGGCTTTTCAGGAAAAGCGGCTCACGGCGACCCAACTCGTTGAATTCTACCTGAAGCGAATCGAAGCGTATAACCAGACCTGCGTCCAAGGTGCCGTCGACCCCCCCACCGGGTTTCAACTGGGGGATATCCAACCGGTTGCAAATGCAGGACAGATTAATGCCCTCATGACCTTGAATCTAAGAGGCAAGCGCTCTACCACCGATCCTGTTGATATCGACCCAACCATGCCGGATGCGCTGGAGGTGGCACTCGCTCTGGATACTCAATTCGCCAGGACCGGCCGGCTGAGCGGGCCACTTCATGGCATCCCGTTTGCGGTTAAGGATCAGTTCGATACCCGCAATATGCGCACAACGAGCGGTGCCGCTGCCAATTATGCCAATGACAGGCCACCTCAGGATTCAGAAGTGGTTGCCCGTCTTCGCGCAGCCGGAGCTATTATTCTGGCCAAAGCAAACATGGGTGAATACGCCTCAGGAGACCGCAGTACCCTCGGTGGAACGACCTGCAATCCCTACGATACGACCCGCAGTGCAGGCCGATCGAGTGGAGGCTCCGGCGCAGCCGTGGCCGCCAATCTGGTCATGTGCGCCATTGCGGAAGAAACTGGCCCTTCAGCTCGCAACCCCGCCGCGAACAACAGCCTTGTCGGGATTGTGGCGACGCACAGTCTGGTCAGCCGGCATGGACTGATCCCCGCATCTCTGACCCGGGACCGACCGGGAGTGCTCTGTCGCACGGTTGGGGACGCAGCGGTCGTTCTGGGCGTGATCGCTGGGTTCGATCCCAAAGACCCAATAACGGCAGCTAGTGTGGGGCAGATGCCGCGAGAGCCGTATCCTAGCTTCGCTGAGCGACAGAGCCTCGAGGGTCTTAAAATCGGAGTCATTCGTGAATTTATGCAACCCTTCACTAAGGCTGATGAAGACTCGGTTCGAATCGCCAATGAGGCCCTTGCCGATTTGGTGCGTCTAGGCGCTGTGCTGGTTGACCCCGGTCCCGATGGTCAATTATTTAAAGATGCAATTGCTGAGTTGCTTCCCTCGCTTGACGCCAAACCTTTGGTGTCTACATTCGAAGAGCTTATTCCAGGGACCGGTCACATCGAAAAACTTCTTGCGATTTCTCGGAATAGAGAATTGATGCCTCCGAATGCCACATTACGCTGGCTTGTTCAGGCTGATACTTCCGCCAGTGGCGAATCACAATACGCGATGAACGACTATCTGCAGGCTCGAGGCGACAGTGCCATTCAGGACATTAAGAGCCTTATCGAGAACTCCACTTTTTACAACCACCCTCCTATTGATGGTGTAACACTCTCGTCGAAGTCCAGGTTAGAGGCGAGAATGGTACGCTCCGAGAGGCTGAAAAAGAAGCAAGACAACTCGCCATTCATCCTGAAGACTCCGATTACGAAACTGGACATTAGGGGGAGCATCGCTCGGCGGGTTGTCCTGCAAGCTCTAGTTTTGAAAGTGATGGCAGACCATAACTTAGATGCTCTAGTCTACCCGACGAAAACCGTCCCTGCGCCGATCCTGGCGGCTCCGGTTGAGCCTAGAGTTCTGGAGGCCGTCTCTGACACTTCCACCGTAACCATTGATGGCGTGGAATATATCAGAACAGTCGAAAGAGTACTTGACTTTAGGGAGCCCCTGGCCTGGCGTTTGAGTGCCACCGCTGGACTGCCCGCGATTTCGGTTCCTGCCGGTTTTACCAAGGAGGTTTATGATCGAGCTGCAATTGTAGACGAGGATGGGAGCAAGAAGGCAGGCGATCTCGTTGGAGCTAAGCCCATTGCTCTCCCTGTATCGATTGACTTCTTGGGTCGGGCCTTCGGCGAACCAGTGCTTATTAGGATTGCAGCCGCCTATGAAGGCGGGACGCGGCACCGCCATCCACCTCAGAGTTTTGGGGCCTTGCCCGGAGAGCCTTAGTCGACAGTATCAACCCATATCTGTGGCAGATTCCCATAAAAAACTGCGAATTGACCCGGCCGGGGGAAATTGTACCGCGATAAGGACGAAGGCAGTTTCAAGGCAAGCGATCGCCTGAGAACTGCTCGCCGCCGCCCGGAAGAGCCAGGGGTTTGGAGACCGAAGCTCCAGGCAAAAAAGCCCAGATGATTCTCCCCCGCTTCCGTAAGAGCTCCCCCAGCAGAGGCACCCCCATCGGACCCGTCCTCGGCGATTACTCCTGAGTAACGGCGAAGTATAGAGTAATCCTGCGAGGCGGATAGGTCTACACGCATTATAAAAGGGCGCCCCTAGTGCGATAGGTTTCGAGCGTTAACCTTAACGCCTATCGAAAGGAGCAGCCTGAATGGATAGAACAAAGTATATCGGGATGGACGTGCACCAAGAAGCGATAACGATTGCGGTCATGAACTCTTCGGGCAAGCTGGTGATGGAGACGATCGTAGAAACGAAGGCAGCCACGATTGTGCAGTTCCTCCAAGGACTGCAGGGGGATTTGCAGGTCACGTTGGAAGAGGGGACCTGGGCTGCCTGGCTGTATGACTTGCTGCGGCCTCACGTGTCGCAGCTGATCGTGTGCGATCCGCGAAAGAATGCGTTGCTGAAATCGGGCAACAAGAGCGACCGGATCGATGCGAGGAAGCTGGCCGAACTGCTGCGGAATGGATCGCTCTCGGCGGTCTACCATGGGGAAAAGGGTCTACGCACGTTGCAGGAGCTGTCGCGGAGTTATCTGACGGTGAGCAAAGATCTCACGCGAGTGATGAATCGGCTGAAGGCATTGTACCGAAGCTGGGGTATTGCCTGCGCGGGCACGCAAGTCTACGCACCGCGACATCGTTCGGAATGGTTGAGCAAGATCACGGAAGCCGGTGTGCGCTGTCGGGCTGAGTTCCTCTATCAGCAACTGGACGGGCTGCAAGCATTACGCCAGGCGGTGCGCCGGGATCTACTGGCGGAGAGCCGCAAGCATGGAGCGACGAAATTGCTGCGCCAGATTCCGTCAATCGGTCCGATCCGTGCGGCGGTGTTGATCGCGCTGCTACAGACCCCACACCGGTTCCGGACGAAGCGGCAACTATGGGCCTACAGCGGCCTGGCGATCGAGACACGTGGTAGTCGGGAATACCGTTACGTGGATGGGCAACTGCGCCGTTCCCAGAAACCGGTGGCGCTGCGGGGTCTGAATAAGAACCACAACCATGATCTGAAATGGATCTTCAAGAGCGCGGCCATGCAGGCCAGCGGTTCGACTGGATTGTTGCATGAGTATTACGAAGGGTTACTGGCCAAGGGGATGAAGCCTGCGCTGGCTCGACTCACCGTGGCACGCAAGATTGCGACGATCACTTGGATCGTCTGGAAGAAAGGAGCACGTTTCGACGCCGAACATCTGAAACTGCGTTGGTGCATGAATCAGCCTCGGCTCCCACGCTAGCAATGGCTGGGTGTCCCGATCCATCATGGAGATCAAGGGGGGCAACGTCATGGCCGCAGGGAAGTCGAGCCGAGTCAACCGCAAGTACAAGACGAAGTACAGAATCCGGAACTGGAGGGAATACGAACGTGGCCTCAGGAGCCGCGGCGACGTCACGATCTGGCTGAGCGAGGAGGCGATTGCCGCGTGGATACCGGCGAAGAACGGTCTCCGGGGAGGCCAGCGGCGGTATTCAAACCTCGCGATCTTGACCGCGTTGACGCTGCGGGTCGTCTTCCGCCTGCCACTTCGCCAGACCGAGGGTTTCCTGGACTCTCTGCTCAGCTTGATGGACCTCGACCTCAAGGCTCCGGACCACACCACACTCTCGCGCCGGAACCAAATAGTTGATGTGCCGCCCCTAACCCGAGCCCACGACGGCCCGATCCACCTGATCGTAGATTCCACGGGGCTCAAGATCCTGGGTTGCAGCGAGTGGAACGCGCACAAGTACAAGGTATCCAAGAAACGCCGGGACTGGCGAAAGCTGCACATCGGAGTGGATGACGAGGGGTTCATTGTGGCGGCCGAACTCACGACGAGCAGCGGGGACGACGCCTCCGCCCTGCCGGATCTGCTCGACCAGATCGAGGTTCCCATCCGGCGTTTCACGGCGGACGGGGCCTACGACCACAGGTCGATCTACGATCGGGTCGGCGCGGCCGGTACAAAGGACGTCGTGATCGTGATCCCCCCTCGTCGCTGTGCGGTGGATGCGGGGCCCACGGACGGCCCGTGGGCGCAACGAGAAGCGGCTCTTCAGAGGATTCGTAAGATCGGACGACGAGAGTGGCAGAAGGAGTCGGGCTACCGTCAGCAGGCGCGCGTTGAGAACGCGTTCTTCCGATACAAGGCAGTGCTCGGAGGAAGCCTGAAGGCGAGGAACAGCAACGCGCAAAGGAGAGAAGCCACGATTGGGTGTCACATCCTCAACCGGATGGCCGAGCTCGGGAGTCCTAAGTCCTACGCCGTGGTGTCATGAATGAGCGGTTGGGAAAACGGCCTGACTCGCGCCAAGGTTGAATCATGCAACAGCGCCGCGGCGGTGTGCAATTTGTTCCTAGCAACCCAGATTTGTTACCCCTGGCGTTACCCCAAAGCAAAAACGGGCCATTCTCAGGGCCGTTTATTTTCAATTAAGTCTTTTATTATGAATGGTGGGCGGTGCGGGACTCGAACCTGCGACCCCCTGCTTGTAAGGCAGGTGCTCTAACCAACTGAGCTAACCGCCCGATGGGTTCTCTCGGAAATTGGGATGAGGATTACGACTATCAATTTTCGGAGGAAACTCATTTCGCGCCATCCCGGGACCCCGTCCAAATCTCAGTGGCAACCGCAGCCCGATGGAGAGCAACCGCCGCATCCACCAACACTAGTGTCGCCACCCGTGGCGCCACCGGTGGAGCCACCGGTTTCGCAGTACCCGCCATCGCCGCGGCGGCCCGGCGCAGCTACCACCGAATACTGCATCGCATTCCGCTTGCCCCCGCAATCCGGGCAACTGATCTTTTCGCTGGCACGCATCACCAGCTTCTCAAATGGTTTGCGACAATCCTCGCAGATATATTCGTAGATCGGCATCTTCTGACCCTTCCATCCGTAATGCAACCATACCGTGATGCAACGCGGGCACTGGCTGTGAACCCGGAAAACTGCCCTTCCTGTCCCCTGAAATGGCTTTCGGGCAACGGCCCTGGATATTCTACCAGAACCATTGCCCGAAAACTCTTACCCCGGATGGTGTCGGGTCCTAGTCGCCTGCTACCAACTCGTCTTCCGTTACATCGACCTTCGGCTTGGGCGCAGATCCGATCTGGACCAGATTCACTGTCTCTTCTTTCAACACATGCTGACGATAGAGCTTCATCATCTCTCGATTCTGAAGCTCTTCGGTTGACGCCATCTTTTCCTGACGCGCATTCTGCGGACCTTCCGAGATCTGCGGCCCCCGCTCGACGTGCTCGGTGTTCAACCTCAGTGAGTGCTCCTCGTCGGCCAGCGGAACCGCCTTGCCTCCGGCATAGATGGCATGCCGTCCCTTGTCCTCATACCACTTGGTCAGCGTCGCCGTCATGTGCATTTTTTCGATGATATTTCTCCAGCCCACACCGGTGTTGTAGGCGCAGAAGGAGATCTCACCTTCCTGCGTGGCGTAGGGGATTACGCACATTTCCGTCCGGCGGAAGTCATAGGTCCACAGATCCTGGAACCACATTCCCGCGATGAACAGGAAGTTCCACGGATCCTTCCGGCGCTCCAGGCCCACGCCATAATCCGAGCCGGTCAGCCCGAGCGACTTATCGATCTTCTTCCAGATGTCGGCCAGCCCGAGGCTGGGTGGCGCCTGATAGGGATCGAAGTTCCTGCACATCGCCAGACCCATCTGCAGGTTGGAGAAGAACTTCCCGCGCGCGGAGTCGGTGATCGTCCGCATGTCATCGAACAACTGCGGGACGTTCAGGAACTGCGGTACCGGAGCCCACTCCTTGTTCTTCTTGTTCACCATGACCGCCGTGCCCACGCCGCAGTTCGGGTGGCAACTGCAACTCACCTGCCCCCACTGCTCCTCGGGACCATGAATCAGGTCGGCCAGATCCGCAAAACTACCCATCGACGATAGCGGGAACCAATCCCGGGTCGGCTCCGTCATGCCGGTCTGCCGCTTCACATCGTGCGCCATGTGCGAAAGCGTGTAGCGCTGGCGCAAGCGGCGCTCATCGGTGATCTCCTCGTCCCGTCCAGTGAAGGAAACCGGCTGGAAGGAGATGAAGGCGATCTTATCCGGGTTGTCCAGCGCGAACTGAATGATCGGCCCCACTTGCTCGTTGTTCACTTCATTTACCAGCGTGGTAACCAGAATGATCTCGATTCCCGCGGTGTGGCAGTTTTCAATCGCTTTCAGCTTCACATCGAACAGGTTCCCGACTCTGCGATGATCGTTCGCGGCGTTTCCGATGCCGTCAAACTGCAGGTAGACATACCGCAATCCTGCTTCATATGCCTTCTTCGCAAACTCAGGACTCTGCGCAAACTCGATCCCGTTCGTCGCCGTCTGCACGCTGTTGTAGCCGACTTTGCGGGCATAGGCGCAGGCATCCAGGAAGTAGGGCGAGATGGTCGGCTCGCCGCCGGAAAACTGCACGGACATCTGCCGGCGCGGCTTGATCTTGATGGCATTGTCGAGCAACTGTTTCACATCATCCCAGGTCAGCTCATGAACGAACCCGACCTGATTGGCATCCATGAAACAGGGGTCGCACATCATGTTGCAGCGGTTCGTCAGATCGATCGTCAGCACGGCTCCGCGGCCATGCTTGATCGTGCTGGTGCCATGGTTGTGGAGGTCCTTGTCATTGTGCGCCTGGATGTCGCGGCCCGGGAACATGGCTTCAATGTGCGTCAGGAATTCCGGGTCAATGGACATGACGTCCTCGAAATGCCCGTGCTCCGGGCAATCCTTCTCGATCATGATCTTGCCGTCGCGCTCCAGAATCGTCGCTTTGATTTCACCCACCTTCTCGTTTACGAGCGTGGAGACTTCCTGGTCGCCATCCAAAATGCGTTTGCGGGCTTCCCGCACGCACACCGGGCAGAGCGAGTCGGTCTGGCGCGGCCAGCCGAGCGTCGGCTTCGTTTTCTGGTAGGACTTCAACAGCGGCTTTTCCGACCATTTTGGCGTAAAGGTCTTGTTCGGCTTGTATTGATTGAAAAACTGAATGGTGTTCCAAGCCGCATTGGCGGCCACAGTGATCCCTTTATCCAGATACTTTGTTGGTTTATGCATCGGTGTGCGTTTCTCCTCGAAATATGCTGTCTCGATTGCTCATTCCCTTACAGTCCGCTGTTTCGCCGACTCATGGTTTACCGTTATTTAGCCCGTCTGTTGTCCGGTCGCAGCGACCGGATGGACTGATACGCCTGTATCCGTAAACTGGGCTATTATAGGCGACTCATGGAAAGATTCCTGAAGCTAATTCGTCTAAAATGTGATTTTTTAAGGCTATTCGGGGAAAATACGCTGTTGAATGGGGGGAACTCAAAACTGGCCGCATCATGCGAATTGCATACTTCATAGAAATTCGCGGATTTGTATTCGTGATGATCATAGCGTGAATTCGTGTGTCCGGGTCCTGATTCCCTGTAAGAATTTTCATCAAATCGAAATGCATCTTCGTCAATAAAATCAAGCCTGTGATGAACAATCAGCGACTGAAAACCTTCATCGTCTCGGCGGCCGAACGGCTCGGCTTCGACCTGTGTGGCATCGCACCCGCCAAGCTCGACCCGGCGAATCGCGACCGCTACATTACCTGGATCGAAAAGGACTTCCAGGGCGAGATGGAGTACATGAAAAGGTTCCAACGCCGCGATCCGGCCCTGGTCCTGCCCACCGTCCGCTCGGTCATCTGCGTCGGCATGGTCTATCATGTAGACCTTCCCCGCTCTATCGATTGCCCGGACCCGGAGAGGGGCGGGATATCCCGTTACGCCTGGGGAACCGATTACCATGACGTGGTGCGGGAGCGTCTGGAACTGCTGCTGACGGAGCTGCGTCAACAGGTACCCGAACCTTTCGATGCCAAGGTTTACGTCGACACGGGACCGCTGCTGGAACGTGCCCTCGCATGGTCGGCAGGCCTGGGCTGGATGGCGAAGAACACCTGCTTGATTCATGAGGGGGTCGACTCCTGGTTCTTTCTGGCAGAGATCCTCACCAGCCTGGACCTGGAACCGGATGCGCCCGCGGTGGACCGCTGCGGCAGCTGCACGCGGTGTCTGGATGCTTGCCCCACGGACGCAATCGTTGCGCCTTACCAGCTAGATGCCACGAAATGCATCTCCTATTTCAACATTGAGTTGAAGGGCGCGATTCCGGATCAATACCGGGACCGGATCGGCAACCACGTGTTTGGCTGCGACATCTGCCAGGATGTATGCCCCTGGAATAACAAACCGTTAATGACGCAACTGGAACCCTTTCAACCCCGGACCATTCTTTCCTGCAAACTCCGGCGATCATGAAAGCTCCGGAAAATCGACCATCGAGGAAATCGATGGCACTACCGCATTTAATCCGCCACTGGAAAAGCTGGCGGCGATGACCGAAGCCGGGTTCCGGGAGGCGTTTCGGGCAAGTCCCATGAAACGAGCGAAATACAGAGGTTTTTTACGGAACGTGGCCGTGGCGATGGGCAACTCCGGCAATCGGGATTTCCTGCCCATCCTGGAGCAACTTGCCCAGCACGAAGACCCCCTGATTCAGGAACACGCCAGCTGGGCATGGGATCAGATCAAAGCCGGCTCGAAGAATCCGTAGCATGCGGTAACCGGATTGGGACCGGAGGTGGATTCACTTTTGGGATTCATTCAAATGCGTTGTGGATAACCGTCGTAACTGCTTGTATAATCGCGGGCAGACAGGAGGCTGGAATGACCCTGATTGATTTGAAGCAGGCAGCCGGTTTACAGACCGAACAAGAGTGTATCGCCTATCTGGAAAACCTTCGGTGGCCCGGCGGAGTGCGCTGCCCGGTTTGCGGACATGACCGGATTTCACGGTTTCAGACGAAGGGAAAAACCGGGAAGGTACGGCATCTGTTCCAGTGCCTGGAAAAGGAGTGCCGGCACCAGTTCTCCCCCACCACGGGAACGATCTTTCATGACAGCCATCTTCCTCTGAAGAAATGGTTTACGGCGATCGATCTGGTCTCGAACGCGGGCGGCGCATTGTCGGTGAATCAATTGCGGCAGCCGTTGGAGGTGCAGTATAAAACGGCAAAGAATATTGTTGGACGTATCCAGCACGCATTGGAAGCGGGAACGATCGAGACCGGCGAAGCAATGGCGGCGCCGAAAAAGCCGGTGGCAGCGTCCTCCGCAATCGGTAAGGCAACCAGGGTGGCGAGACCCGATCAGTCCGCAGCCAGGAAGATTTCAGCCAAGCCAAAGAAAAACAAAGAGATGGATGCACCGCCTCCGCCGCCGGGCATGACTGCTTCTGGCAGGCCCACGGTGGTGGACAATTTTCTGACAGTCCTGGGTTCCGTGATGCAGATGAGCGTGCAATCGCCAATCGTCGCCGTGAATTACATCCGGCACCGCGTCATGCCCTAAACTGGCCCTAGCCTGACCCTGGACAGGTTCGGAATCCCCGCAATCCTCGGAATACCCGGAATCTTCAGACCTTTCGATCCTTGCAACTGAACTTGCCCCCTCCGTTTTCGCGTCGATTCGTCCACCGCAGGTCCTCCCCTTATAGCGGCGGTGCACTTGTCATCTCCGGGTCAGGCGGTCCTGGTCAATCCGCCTGGGTTTTTGTAGTTTTCCGAAGATTCCGAACCTGTCGAGTCCGCCAAGAAACCGTGAATTCCTGTTTTCTGACGCACAGGATTTCCCAGGGCAATTTCCGACCGGCGGTAACGATCAGACCCGGGGCGGAGATGCGTCGGCGATGCAGTAGGTAATTTGCAGAGTCCTGGTCGTGCAGGATTCCCGGCACGGCGGGGGATCAGATGGAGGGTTTGCGGGCGATGACGTTGACCTCTGACGTCAGTCGGGGGAAGGCGCGGCCCCAGGCGGCGTTGAGACTGTAGTACCAGCGCCAGTCCTCCAGCGGCAGATAGCGGCCGGCGGAAAGGAACCGGAAGCCACGAATATCTTCAATCCGGAAATTGCGCAGCAGGGACTTGAGCGACGGCAGTGTAAAGAAGTGCAGGTGGCCGAATCGCTTCTTGAGCACCTCGGGGCGCTTTTCCGGATTCAGACGCGGAACCAGATGGATGCGGAGCAAACGGGTCCACCAGACGCAGATGGGCACACCGACGACGAGCAGGCCGCCGGGCCGCAGCACGCGCTCGATCTCGGAGACAAACTGATCCGGGTATTCCAGGTGCTCGAGGATGTGGCTGCAGACGACGATGTCAAAGGCGCGGTCCGGGAATGGCAGGCCGTGAACGATGTTGCCCTGGACAACCGCCTTGTATCCGCGATCACGGGCCTGGGTGAGGCTGGTGGGGCGAACGTCGATGCCGTGGAACGCGATGCCGGGAAACGGGCCGTAGAGGATCAGGCGGCCCTCACCGCAGGCAATGTCGAGCAGATCGAGCTGCTGGTCCGCCGCTTTGACTTCACGCTTCAGAAATCCGGCGATGGAGGCGTAGCGGGCCAGGGTGAGCCGGTAGGTGCAGGAGGAGAGTTCGGCGCCGAAGGCGATCTTATTATCCGGCCTGGGTCGAATAAACATAACTGTTTGCCCTGCAACTATTTACAGCGAACCGGGACGGGCGGCGGATAGCGAAGAGCAACAAGCCCTTTCAAAGCAACACCAGCACGCGACTCCCCGTGCGGCATTTTAGTCCGGCATGTTACTAAATGCTGGTGAAACCAACTGCAACGGTTCCACTCATCGTCCTCCGGTTGCCGTTCAGACTTTACTACTGGGCGCGAACGCTGGTGAAACCAACTGCAACGGTTCAACCCATCGTCCTCCGGTTGCCGTTCAGACTTTAGCGTAGAAGGCGCGTGTTGCAAAAACAAATATTACCCTGACGGCGAAGACGGGGTGGCGAATGGTACAATGGATTTCTGCGGTTCATGCTTGCATGCAGGAACTGGTCTGTTACAATCACGGCGGCGATAGCGCTCCCTGGAAGTGATTTCCCCAACCATGGAATGCAGACGCTGGTTTCTCCCGGCTCCCAAGGAGGGGTTCCATATTGCGCGTTCATTTGATTAATCCCAGCGAGATTGCATTCGGACTAGGAGTGATAACACCACGTTGGCTCTACGTGCTGGCGGCGGCGACGCCGCCCGAGTACGGCGATCCCATGATCACAGATGAGACGCTGGAGTCGCTCGACATGGAACAAGTCCGGCCGGGCGACGTGGTGGGCATCGGGATTCACACGGCCAATGCGTACCGCGGCTATGAGCTGGGCCGTGAGATGCGCGAGCGGGGAGCGTGGGTCGTGTTCGGCGGCATCCACGCGACGCTGTATCCGGACGAGGCGCACGAGTTGGGCGGGGCCCATGCCGTGGTGAAGGGCGATGGCGACGTAGCCTGGGGCAAGGCTCTGGCCGGGTGCGCGGCGGGCGCCCCGGAGCGGGTCTACGAAGGCGGGCGCTTGGAGGCGGGAACGTTCATGTCGGCGCGCTGGGAACTGGCGCCAAAGGGAAAATATATGTGGGCTTCCGTGCAAACCGTGCGGGGATGTCCGAAACACTGTTCCTTCTGCTCGGTGTGGCGGACCGACGGGCAGGCGCCGCGTCAGCGTGAGTCCGATCCGGTGGTGAATGAGATCGTGCAGTTGCGGCGGATGGGGTACCGGTTCATCGCGCTGGCCGACGACAACTTTTATCCGGTAACGAAAACTGATATCGAAAACGCGGAGCGGCAGAACAATCCCCAGCGTCTGGCCGAGTTGCAGGAACTGCGGGCACAGCGGTTTGAACTGATGGACCGGCTGGCGCAACTGCCTTCCGATCTGGTGTTCTTCACGCAGATCACGATGGAGGCCGCCGAGGACCTGGAGTTTCTGGACGCGATGCGCAGGGCTCATATCCGCGGGGCGCTGGTGGGCGTGGAGGCAGTAACGGAAGAGGGGCTGAAGGCGATCTACAAGGATTTCAACCTGGCCGGCGACAAACTGGCCGAGCGGCTCCGGGTCTTCAAGGAGCGCGGGGTGCACGTGCTGGGGTCGTTCATCTTCGGGCTGCCGACCGACCGGGCCAGCACCTTCGAGTTGACCGGGGAGATGGCCAAGCGCGCGGAAGTTACTGTCGCACAGTTCGTGATGATGACGCCGTTTCCGGGGACGGTGGATTTCATCAATTGGGAGAAAAGCGTGGGCGACGATGTGCAGCGGGTGAATGGCATCCCGGTTACGCGGTACTGGCTGATCCCGGGGCACCTGCGGCCGAAGATGTACACGCCGCACCCGACCATGTCGGCCGATGAGATCCGGGCGCGGACCCAAGGCGTGTGGGACAAATTCTACAGCCTGGGAGAGATATGGAAACGGTCCAACTGCGTGAAATCGGTCCGGTCCCGGCTGGCGTTTATCTTCGTATCAAAACTCTACCGGCAGATGTATGCCAATACCGGCATCGCCACCGACAGCGCGCGGCGGCGCAGCGCGAACCGCTGGGCACGGTGGCTGGCGAAGCCTTGCATGATGCTGTTCCAGGGCAAGCCGATGCCAGACCTTGTGGCTCCTGAACCAACCAAATAACCCAACCGATCAGAACTTCCCACGGTCAACAGAGTAGTTAGCCAGATGTGACGGTGGGCGGTGGAAAAAGATTTATGCAGCGGGAAGTGGGACTTCCGTCCTCTTCTTCCTTTCGTTATTCTGGCAGCCCGCGGACGAAAGTGGCAGTTTTTGACAATGCGGGGTGGGTGGACTACCATCAAGAGTTTCTGAGGGTTCCATGGGAATCGACAACGTATACGGGTGGGTGAAGCGGCGATGAAAATTGTGGTGGCGGAAAAGATCTCGCGCAAGGGCGTGGACCTGCTGCGGGAAGAAAAAAAATGGAAGATCGTGGAGGTGGAGCCACAGCGCGACAAAGCCATCGCGGCGTTGAAGGACGCAGATGGGCTGTTGATCCGCAGCTCGCTGAAAGTGGACGCGGCGCTGCTGGAGCAGGCACCGAAACTGCGGGTGATCGGGCGGGCCGGGATCGGCGTGGACAACGTGGACATCGCGGCGGCGACGCAAAAGGGCGTGCTGGTGATGAACACGCCGGGCGGCAACTCGGTCAGCGTGGCCGAGCATACCCTGGCGCTGATGCTAGCGATGGCGCGGGGGGTGCCGCGGGCGAACGAATCGATGCATGCGGGACGCTGGGAGAAGAAGCTGTTCGAGGGACGCGAACTGCGCGGCAAGACGCTGGGCCTGATGGGGCTGGGGCGGATCGGCGCCGAAGTGCTGAAGCGGGCGCGCGGATTCGAGCTGGAGATTATCGCCTATGATCCCTACGTGCCGCCGCTGGTGGCCGAGGATCTCAACGTGCAAATGGTCTCGGTGAGTGAGTTGCTCGCGCGCTCGGATTACCTGAGCCTCCACGTTCCTTTCACGCCGGAGACCGACGGGTTCATCAACAAACAGACGCTGAAGAAAATGAAGAAGGGCGCGCGGATCGTCAACTGCGCCCGGGGCGAACTGGTGGACGAGAAAGCGCTGGCCGACGCCATCCAGAGCGGGCACATCGCCGGGGCGGCGCTGGATGTGTTCCGCAACGAGCCGCTGAAGGCCTCCCCGCTCCACCGGCTGCCGCAGGCAATTCTGACGCCGCATATCGCGGGTTCCACGCACGAGGCGCAGGAGATCGTGGGCTACCGGATCGCCGAGCAGGTGCGGGATTATCTGAAAAACGGGGTGATCCAGAACGCCGTGAACATGCCGTCGATCCCGGTGGAGCAGTACCGGCAGATGGAACCCTACATGGAGATGGCCGAGCGGCTGGGGATGTTCCTGGCGCAGATGGCGCCGGGCGCGCCGTCGAAGGTGATTGTGCGGTATTCAGGCAAGCTGGCGGAGATGAACACGAACCTGATCCGCAACGCGGCGCTGAAGGGATTGCTGAACCAGATCCTGGCCGAAAAAGCCAACGTGGTGAACGCCATGGCGATTGCCGGGGCCCGCGGCATCCGGATCGAGGAGGCGCGGACGCAGCGGACACAGTCGTCTGATTCGATCCGGCTGGAGGTGAAAAGCGACGGGCAGGTGTCGTCGGTGGAAGGAGCCGTGCGGCCGGGCAACGATCCGCGCATCCTGAAGATTGACGACATCAATCTGGAGTGTCCCCTGGAAGGGCATCTGGTGGTGATGAAGAACGAGGATGTCCCGGGCGTGATCGGCAGGATCGGCATGGTCCTGGATAAGCGCGGAATCAACATCGCCAACTTCTCGCTGGGCCGCGAGCCGGCGCCGCGCTGGAAACGGTCCAAGGCACAGGTGAGCGCCGTGGCGGTGGTGCACGTGGACGGCGTGGTGGAACCGCGGGTGTTGAAGGAACTGCTGCGAATTCCCGCCTGTACGTTTGCGCGGGCGGTGGATCTGACGTCGTAGCAATCAGCCTCGCGGCGGCGCGGGTGGATTGCTTTACAGGACATTCCAGAGTGTGCTACGTTGTCTGGGTACTGTAACGAGATGAAAGGTAATTGACGGAATGCCGCTGGCAAGCGCGGAAAAGGCGCCGATTATAGATAAATACAGAGTCCACGGGAGCGATACCGGCTCACCGGAAGTGCAAGTAGCCGTCAAGACGGAGCGGATCATTCAGTTGACCGAGCACTTCAAGACGCACAAGAAGGATCATGCGTCCCGCCGGGGGCTGTTGATGCTTGTGAACAAGCGCCGACGCCTGTTGGACTATCTGAAGGACCGGCACCAGGATCGCTACCTGGATCTGATCAAGAGTCTTGGACTTCGCCGATAGAATGGGCCCGGGCCGCGAACGGCTGCGGGAAAGCAAGTTGCAAGCAGGATTGGAAGTGGCCGGTGTCGATTGGCGAGACCGGCGACAGGCAGGATTGAAAGTGGCCGGGATCGATTGGCGAGACCGGCGACAAAGCGGCAAACCCGGCGTTCCATAATGGAAAGTCAGTCCGCTAAGCTAACACCGGACAGTCGGAACCAAATGAAAAGCGAGCGCGGGGAAATGAATTCCCTGCGAAGTTCGCTTCTCCGGTTTTCGGGACTTACCCCACCGGTAACAGAAGATACCTCACATTTCTTAATCCAAAAACAGATGCAGCGAGGGGACCGGCACGGCTTGCCGCAGAAGGATGCGGGCAACGGACGTCGATACGCCCTCGCATTGGCTCGGAGGAGCAATGGTTTATCAGAAAAGTATTAACTTGGGAAGACAGGAAGTAACGATTGAAGTGGGACGGATGGCCAAGCAGGCCGATGGAACTGCGTTCGTGCGCTACGGCGACACGGTCGTGCTGGCGACGGCGACGGCGAATCTGGAGCCGCGCGAAAACATCAGCTTTTTCCCGCTGACGGTGGACTACCGCGAATATACATACTCGGCAGGCAAGATCCCCGGCGGATTCTTCAAACGGGAAGGCCGACCCTCGGAAAAAGAGATCCTCACCAGCCGGATGATCGACCGGCCGGTGCGTCCGATGTTTCCCGCTGGGTTCCAGTGCGAAACACAGGTGATCGCGATGGTGCTGTCGGCCGACAACGACAACAATCCGGACGTCATTGCGATGCTGGCCGCAACAGCGGCGCTGTACCTTTCCGACATCCCGTTCTTCAATCCAGTCAGCTCGGTCCGGGTGGGGCTGGTGGAAGGGCAGATGATCATCAACCCGACTTACGCCGAGCAGCGTGAAAGCAAGCTGAACCTGATCGTGGCGGGCACCGAGGAAGCCATTGTGATGGTGGAGGCCGGAGCGGAGGAAGTCTCCGAGGAGATCGTCAATGAGGCGATCCAGGAAGGCCACGAGGCGATCAAGACCATTATCGCGGGACTGAAGGAGCTGTTCGCGGAGATGAAGATCCAGAAGCGCGAGGTCGTAGCGCCGGTGGTGGATGAGGACCTGAAGGCCACCGTGGTGGCGAACTGGAAGGAACGTCTGGCCGACGTTCTGGACACCTCCAAACATGCGAAGATCGAGAGCCGCGATCTGATGAGCGCGCTGCAAAAGGAACTGGTTGCCTCCTACCCGGCGGAAGAGGCCGACAAGGCCAAGGCGGCATCAAAGCTTCTGCAGGGCTTGGAGGAGACGATCTTCCGCGAGAACCTGCTCACAAAGCACGAGCGCCCGGACAAGCGAAAGAGCGACGAGATCCGGCCGATCACCTGTGAGGTGGCGCTGCTGCCGCGCACGCACGGCTCTTCGCTGTTTACCCGCGGCGAGACGCAGGCACTGGTAACGGCGACGCTGGGAACCTCCGACGATGTCCAGCGAATGGACCCGCTGGTGGAGGGCGCCGCGCACAAGCGGTTCATGCTGCATTACAACTTCCCGCCGTTCAGCGTGGGCGAAGTGGGCTTCCTGCGCGGGCCCGGAAGACGGGAGATCGGTCATGGCGCGCTGGCCGAGCGCGCGCTGCTGCCGATGATCCCGGATGAAGAGGATTTCCCCTACACCATCCGCGTCGTCTCCGACATTCTGGAATCAAACGGATCGAGCTCGATGGCAACGGTCTGCGGGACCACGCTGTCGCTGATGGATGCCGGCGTTCCGATCAAATCCCCGGTGGCGGGAATCGCCATGGGGCTGGTGAAAGAAGGCGACAAGTACACCATCATGACAGACATCGCCGGGGCCGAGGATCATTATGGCGACATGGACTTCAAGGTGGCTGGAACGAAAGAGGGCATCACCGCGCTGCAGATGGATATCAAGATCGGCGGCATCACGAAAGAAATCATGGCCCAGGCGCTGGAGCAGGCCAAGGGGGCACGGCTGCGCATCCTGGAAAAGATGCTAGCCGCGATCCCGGAACCGCGCACGGCCATCTCCACCTATGCTCCGCGCATCTACACGCTGAAGATCAGCACCGATAAGATCCGCGACGTGATTGGACCGGGAGGCAAGATGATCCGCTCGATCATCGAACAGACCGGAGTGAAGATCGACGTGGAGGACGACGGCAAGATCAACATCGCATCCTCCGACGAGACCTCGGCGAACAAGGCCATCCAGATGATCAAGGATCTGACGGCGGTGCCGGAGATGGGCAAGACGTACCTGGGCAAGGTGGTGCGGCTGGTGGACTTCGGAGCGTTCGTGGAGATCTTCCCCGGAACCGACGGACTGCTGCACATCTCTGAGGTGGCCGAGCATCGCGTCCAGAATATTCAGGATGAGCTGAAGGAAGGCGATCAGGTGCTGGTGAAAGTAGTGAACATCGAAGGCAACAAGGTCCGGTTGAGCCGCAAGGCGCTGCTGCGCGAACAACGCGAGAAGAAGGCCGCGAAATAAGCCAAAACGAATAACAAATATTTTTTTAACGGGATCGGTCCAGTAAATGGAGCCGGTCCCGTTTTTTTTACGCGACATCGACCGCCACGACACCTGTGGGCGCGGCGCCTGTGCGGGTGAGGCCGGGAAATGGACGCTGGAGAATGGACGCCGGGAAGTGGAATACAGGTTCAGAGTCTATAGGGTCTTGTCCGGCGAGGCGCACATCTGCTCCACCGGACATTCGGCACAGTTGGGCTTGCGGGCCGTGCAGCAGCGGCGGCCGTGGAAGATGATCTGGTGAGAGAAATCGATCCAGTTTTTTTCCGGAATGATCCGCATCAGGTCCTGCTCGACCTTCTCCGGCGTCTTCTGCGCGGAAAGCTCCAGACGGCGCGAGATGCGGAGGACGTGGGTATCGACGACGACGCCGGTGGATAATCCGTAGGCGTTGCCGAGGACCACGTTGGCCGTTTTACGGGCGACGCCGGGAAGCGAAAGCAGCTCCTCCATGGTGCGGGGCACCTTACCGCCGAACTCGTTCACGATCTTCTGCGCGGCGCCCAGAATGGATTTGGCCTTGTTGCGGAAAAAGCCGGTGGAATGGATCTCGGCCTCCAGCACCTCGGGGCGCAGGGCGGCGAAATCCTTCGGGGTGGGGTGGTTCCTGAACAAGGGGGGAGTTACCTTGTTCACGCGCTCATCGGTGCACTGGGCCGACAGGATGGTGGCAACGAGCAACTGGAAGGCATTCGAGTGCAGCAGCGCACACTTGGCATCGGGATAGGCCTTAGTGAGGCGACTGAGCAGCTTGCGCACACGGGCCGGATCGGTGGCTGCCGATTTCTTCCCGGCCCGACTGGTGGCCCGACTCTGGGCCTGACTTGTGGAAGCCTTGGGAGCCTTTGTTTTCCCGGGCTTCCCCACAGCCGGGGCGCGAGTGGCTTTCCCGGCTTTGGTGGCGGGCCGTTTCACGGCAACTTTTTTCATACCGGCTCCCTTGCTCCCGTCTGCGGGGCAATACTTGCATCATCATCGCACCGGCCTTGCACCGGCATCACATCGGCATCGTGCCCGCTGTCGGCATCGTGCCGAGTCGCTACCCGAGCGTGTCGACGGCGGCTTTGGCGTCCTTCAACAGGCAGGTGAAGATCGGCGTGTCGCGCTCCGTGTACTTGCTGGAGTCGGTCTCGCGCAGCTCCATGACGAGATCGAGGAAGTCGCCCGGATTGTCGGTCTCGAACGCGACGACAAAATCCTGGTCATCGAGGCCGAACGAGTAGGTGGTGTTGAGCTTCACGGAGGGGTACTTGTGGCCCACGGTGATATGGTCGTTCATCAGACCCTGTCGCGAGGGCATCCGCAGCAGATACCACTCGCGCGTCTTGACGAACGGGTAGACGAACAGGTACTTGAACTGGCCGGGCCGGAGGGCGCCGCGAGAGTCGACCTGGCCTTCGTGCTCGTGCTCGATGATGTAGGTGGAGCGCTTCGTCATGGCGAGAAACGAATGGGGCGTGGTGAGGTACGCACCCAGCTCGGTGGCCATCAGGGCCGTGGTCATCTCCTGCAGTTCTTCCAGCCCATAACAGATGCGCCACAGCATCAGGTCCGTGTCCCGGCGCATCCCGATGGTGGAGTAGGAAAGGACGTTCATGCGGCCCGATTGCGACCATTCCGTAACAACCCTGGCGAACTCGGCCTTCGACCGCTCGCGGCCGGCCTCCGGCAGCCGGCGCCAAGCCGGGTCCACCTTGAAAAAAACGAAGTTCACGAACTGACGCTTGATTACTTCCTCAGGCATATTCTCTCCCACGAATGAATGTCGAATTCCAGATGATAACCCTGCGGCGCGGGTGGAGACAAGTTCCGCACAGGCGGGGATCGCGAAGCGCCGGGAATCGGAGCAGTCAGCCCCCTCGTTCGTCCCGCTCGATGCGGCCGTCCCGGAGGTGAAGGATGCGGCGGGCATGCGCGGCGACTTCCTGGTCGTGGGTGATCAGAATCACGGTCTGGCCATCCTGATGAAGCCGCTCGAAGAGCTTCATGATCTCCGCGCCGGTCCGCGAATCCAGATTGCCGGTGGGCTCATCGGCCAGCAGGATCGAGGGGTCATTCACCAGAGCGCGGGCGATGGCGACGCGCTGGCGCTGGCCGCCGGAGAGCTCGTTCGGACGGTGCCCCATACGGTCGGCGAGATCGACCAGACCGAGTGTCCGGCTGGCGCGCTCGGTGCGCTCACGCGGCGGCAGGCTCCGATAGACGAGCGGCAGCTCCACATTGCCGAGCGCGGTGGCGCAGGGCAGCAGGTGAAAGGTCTGGAAGACAAAGCCGATGTCGTGATTGCGTACATAGGCCAACTCCTCATCATCCAACTCGCTCACCAGCCGGCCGGCCAGACGGTAGCGGCCCGCGGTGGGCGTGTCCAGGCAGCCGAGCAGGTTCATCAGCGTGGACTTGCCCGAGCCAGAAGGGCCCATGATGGCCACGTATTCATTCGGGTGGATCTCCAGCGAGACGCCGCACAGGGCATGCAACTGCTGGCCACCCATCTGATAGGTCTTCCAAAGGTCTTCTGTGTGAATGACTGGTGTGCGAATGACCGGGGTGCCACTGGCCGGAGCGTGAATGACTGGACCGGATTCGGGCGTCCGTGGCGCGGGACCTGAAGTAGTGGGTGGAACGTCGTCGGGCATGATTGAAAAAATTATACCACCGGAGCCAGGGTGGCACGGGTGCCACGGTGTCGGTGGCGGACGTATGGAGGTAGGGACAGCAGGAAAATGGCGGCCGGCGTTCAGGCGTCGGCCGGGATCAGTTGATGCAGGAACTCGTGCAGCTCCGGCGGCAGCGGCGCCCGGACCTCCAGGGTCGCGCCCGTCGAGGGAAGCTGGAAACGGATGCGCGCGGCATGGAGAAAATTCCGCCGCAGGGTTGGAATTTTACTCCCGGCCCCCGATGCGCTGAGGGTGACGGTGGCGGCTGGTGCTGGAATCGAGGCGGGTTGGAGAAAGCGGGACGAAACCAGAGCGGGGGCTCCGTACAACGTGTCTCCGGCGACCGGGTGCCCGATGGAGGCCAGGTGCACGCGGACCTGATGAGTGCGGCCGGTAACGATGCGGACCTCCAGCAGGGTGAACCAGCGGAATCGCCGCAGGACACGGTAATGGCTCTCGGCTGGACGGCCGCCTTCGGGCCGCGCAACCATCCGGATGCGGCGGACCGGGTCACGTCGAATGGTCGCCAGAATCGTTCCCTGATCCTGACGGACGGCGCCGTGCGCCAGCGCGACGTAGGTTTTCTCCGTCGTGCGGCTGGCGAATTGCGCGGCAAGGTTGCGGTGGGCCAGGTCATTTTTCGCAACCAGCATCACCCCGGAGGTGTTGCGGTCCAGACGATGAACGATGCCCGGCCGCAACTCGCCGCCTACGCTCGAAAGCGACTGGAAATGGTGCAGCAGTGCGTTGACCAGCGTCCCGGACCGGACCCCGGCGCCGGCGTGGACGATCATGCCGGACGGTTTGTTCACCGCAACCAGGTCGCGGTCCTCATAGAGGATATCGAGCGGGATGGGCTCGGCGGCGGCCTGCAGAGGTTCCGGCGGGACAAGGTGAATCTCCACGACTTCCCCTCCCCGGAGACGGTATCCCGGCCTCAGAGCTTTGGCCGGCCTCAGAGCTTTGAGAAGTTCCGTGCCGGGAAGCGAAACGTTGCCCCCGGCGAGAAGTTGCTGGATACGGGAGCGGCTCAGATCCGGGAGCCGTTCGTGCAGAAATATATCGAGGCGCTTGTTGCGGTCAGCGTCGGAGACGGGGAAGCGTTGTCGCACGGCGGCAGGACCTTGATTGAGCAGATCAGACTCGGGATTGCGCGGATCAGGCCCGGGATTGTGCGGATCAGGAATGGCTGGCCGCCAGATGAGCGCGGCGGCGATAGGGTCCCAGCCACAGCACCCAGAGACCGGCGGCAAACAAGAGGATGCTGACACCCTGGGCGTCCGAGACCAGATGCCCCCAGAGAAAGGACTCCTCCGAGTGATGCCGGAACAGCTCGACCAGGAACCGGGCCGCGGGGCCGAGAATGAGATACCAGCCAAAGATCTGGCCGTCGAATTTCTTCTTCCGGGTGTAGAGAAACAGGAATATCCCGAGGCTCAGGATGGACTCGTAGATCTGCGTGGGGTGGAGCGGCACATTGAGCGGAACGCCGACGTTCGCATGGCTGGCCGGGTTGGTGAAAGTTACCGCCCAGGGCGCGTTGGTGGTCTCGCCCCAGCAGCAGCCCGCCGAAAAGCAGCCGAGCCGCCCAATGCTCAGCCCCAGCGCGACGGCAGGGCCGAACACGTCCCCCAGCCGGAGAAAAGATAACCGGGAGCGACGCGTGTACCAGACGGCGGTGAGGGTCGCAGCCACAAAACCACCGTAGAAAATTCCGCCCGACTGCAGGGTCGCGAAAGAAAACAGATGATCCGGGTTCAGGCGGTAGTAATCCCATTCCTGAACGATCAGAGCCAGCTTGGAGCCGAGAATGCCCGCGAGCGCAAGATAGATTCCGAGGTTGTAGATCTTCTCCCGGTCGAGCCCCTCGCGAGCCGCGAGACGGCCCGCCATGGTCAGCCCGGCCAGCAGGGCGAGGACCACCAGAACGCCATAGGTCGGCAGGGAGATGGGACCGAGTTCGAGCAGAGTCGGATACATATCAGGTAGTTGGATGGGCCGCCGGGCGCTCGGCAAACAGATCCAGCAGGAGGGTGGCGGCGCCCAGCAGAATGACCGAGTCGGCTACGTTGAACGCGGGCCAATGATAGCTGGCCAGATAAAAATCGAGAAAGTCGATCACATGTCCGTAGACGAGGCGATCCAGGAGATTTCCAGCGGCCCCGCCCAGGATCAGTGCCAGCGCGACGCCCAGTCGACGCTCGTTCGCGTCAATCTTCCAGATCATGGTGGCCACAAAACCGATGGCGGCGGCCGAGATGAGGATCAGCAGAAACAGAGACCAGGACGAGGAGGAGTCGGAAAACATGCCGAAGGCCATGCCGCGGTTTTCCACACGAACCAGCCGGAAAAAGCCCGGGATGACAGGCAGAACAGAGAATTCGGAGAGCCGCGCGAGGATCAACTGCTTGGTCCCCTGGTCCAGGAGCAGGGCGAGAGCAGCGACAAGAAAATAGAATTTACGCCCCAAAGAAAACTCCTGTTGAAATATCAGACACTGGCAGATTCCATCGCATGGACGACCGGACTGCACCGCTCACACAGCGTCGGAAATGATTTATCATCTCCAACTTGCACGGAATAATTCCAGCACCGCTCGCATTTTTCGCCCTCGGCCTTCTGGATCGAGATGCCGAGGCCGGGCACCTGTCCATCCGGCAAAGCCAGCAGAGGCTCCTGCGTTAAACGCACCTGCGAAACGATGAACAGCATGGGCAACATCGCTTCATAATCGGTCAACAGGCGTCCCCAATCGCCCTCCACAGAGAGCATCACCCGGGCTTCCAGCGCCTTGCCGATGAGTTTTTCGTTCCGGGCCGTCTCCAGCGCCTTCAAAACGTCATCCCGCACAACCATTAGACGGTCCCAGTTGTGCAGACGATCCATCTGCGACCGGGAAAGTTCACCGGACAGCTCGGCCTGCTCCGGCAGGTTGGCCATGTGAACGCTGGGAAGATCAGCGGGACGGTTCGGCAGATAGCTCCAGACCTCCTCGGCCGTGAAGCACAGCAGCGGAGCAATCAGACGGACACAGGCATCGGAGACGCGGTACAGGGCCGTTTGCACGCTGCGACGCCCGGGACTCGTGGCCGCGGCCGTGTACAGCCGGTCCTTGGTGATATCCATGTAAAAAGAGCTGAGATCGACCGTGCAGAAGTTGTAGATGGCGTGATAGGCCCGGTGAAAGGCAAACTCCTCATACGCCTTGCGGCAGGTCTCCACCAACTGCGCCATGCGCAGAAGAATCCACTGGTCGGCTTCCTCCATCCGGGCAACAGGCACCTGGTCGGTAACGGGATCGAAGTCATAGAGGTTGGCCAGCTGAAACCGGAAGCAGTTCCGGATCTTGCGGTAGGAGTCCGACAGACGGGTGAGCATCTCACCGGAGATGCGCAGGTCGTCCCGGTAGTCCATGGACGCCACCCAGAGGCGCAGAATCTCGGCGCCGTGGGATTTGACGATCGTCTGGGGCTCGATGACGTTGCCGAGCGACTTGGACATCGCGCGCCCCTTCTCATCCAGCACCCAGCCGTGCGTGGCGACCTGGCGGTAGGGCGAGCCATCGCGCAGGCCCACGCCGACGAGCAAAGAGCTGTGAAACCAGCCCCGGTACTGATCGCCCCCCTCGATATAGAGATCGGCCGGCCAGGACAAGCCGGCTTCATGGCCCAGGACGGCCAGGTGGCTGGAGCCGGAGTCGAACCAGACGTCGAGAATGTCGCGCTCGGTGCGGAACTCGGATTTGCCGCACTTGCGGCAGGCCGTGCCATCTGGCAGCAGCTCGGCCGGAGATTTCGTGAACCAGACGTCGGATGTCTCCCTGCCGAAGAGCTCGACGACATGATCCAGCGCCGCGCGGTCGGTGAACATCTGGTCGCAGGAGGTGCAGTAGAAAACGACGATGGGAACGCCCCAGACCCGCTGGCGGGAGATGCACCAGTCCGGCCGGGTGGCGATCATGTTGGAGATGCGCTCCATGCCCCACTCCGGCATCCATTTCACCTTTTTGATCTCCTGCAGGGCACGCTCGCGCAGATCCTGCTGATCCATGCCGATGAACCACTGCTCCGTGGCCCGGAAGATAATCGGGCGGCGGCAGCGCCAGCAGTGCGGGTAGGAGTGCTCCACATCCTCTGCATGCAGCAGACAGCCGCGAGCCTGGAGCATATCGCGGATGATGGGATTGGCCTCAAAGACACTCTTGCCCTCATACTCGGGAAGGCCTTCGGCGAATCGCCCGCGCCCGTCCACGGGACAATAGGTTTCCAGGTGATACTTTTCGCCCACCTTGTAGTCGTCCTGCCCATGACCGGGAGCGGTGTGCACGATTCCGGTTCCCTGCTCCAGCGTTACATGCGTACCCAGCACGCCGACCGAGTCTTGATCCAGGAACGGATGCCGGAAGACCGCGCGCTCCAGACGGGAGCCCTCCAGAGTAACCAGCGGCCTGCCGAGCTGGAGCCCGAGCTTCCCGGCCACCTGCGCCATCATCGGCTGGGCAATGATCAGCACTTCGTCATCGCGGCCCGAGCCAGTGGGGGCGGCAGCGTACTCGATGGAGGGATGGAAACAAAGCGCCTTGTTGGCCGGCAGGGTCCAGGGGGTGGTCGTCCATATCAGCGCGCTGACCCGGCGTCCGGCCAGGTTCGCGGACAACTCCGCCGGATCGGACCGCAGGGGGAACTTCACCCAGACCGACGGGCTCGTGTGATCGTGATACTCCACCTCGGCCTCGGCCAGGGCAGTGCGGCAGTGAATGCACCAGTGGACCGGTTTGAGGCCTTTGTAGACGTATCCCTTGTCGAGGAAATCCACGAAGGCCCCGGCAATCACGGCTTCGTAGCTGGCTGACATGGTGAGGTAGGGGTCCCGCCAACGGCCGAGAACGCCGAGACGCTTGAAATCCCGCCGGTGCTGGTCGACGTATCGGGCCGCATATTCACGGCAGGCGCGGCGGATATCGCCGGGCTGCATCCCGGCTTTTTTGGCGCCGAGCTTCTGGTCCACCTTGATTTCAATGGGCAGCCCGTGGCAATCCCATCCCGGCACAAACGGAGCGTTGAACCCCGCCATGGTCTTCGACTTGACGATGAAATCTTTCAGAATCTTGTTCAGGGCTGTGCCGAGATGGATGTTGCCGTTGGCGTAAGGCGGCCCGTCATGGAGCGTGAAAACCGGAGCGCTCACCCGCTGCTCGCGGATCCGGTCATAGAGGCCTTCGCTCTCCCAGCGCTCGAGCAGACGCGGCTCGCTCTGGGGCAGATTGGCCTTCATCGGAAAATCGGTCTTCGGCAGATTGACCGTCTTCTTCAGGTTCATGGACCCTTCCATCCATCCTCCTATCAGTCTACCCATTGGTGCAAAAGACCGATTATAAACGGGCCGGGCGACGGCGTCCAGTCGGCGGGTTGGTCAGCGAATCCGGAACCACTCATCCTGTAGCCCCTATGACGGAAATGGCACATCCGTCCTTCCCGTCCAGATAATGTTCTTCCAATTTGAAATAGGGCACTTACAATACAGCAGGGAAGGGCCGATGGAAACACACCAACTCAGGAAACAGGGATTGGCCTTCGCAAGAAGCCTGCAACGGGCTTACGAAATCGTCACCCTCTACACGCACCACCATCCGCTTGCCGAAGAACCCATCCGGTCCGCATACATGGCGCTGAGCCCACTGCTGCTGGAAAGTTCCGAACTGATTCTGGGGTTTGCCGGTCATCGGGTGATGCTGAACGAACTGTCGGTCTTCGACACGACTCTTTCGATGCTGGAAAACGAGTTCCGCAGAAGAGGGATCACCGGCGTCCGCTTCCGCCAGGGGATCAGCCTGGACCAGTTCCGGCAAGGCCTCGATATCCTGGCCAAATCAGCGGAAAGCTGGACCCGGATGGATCGGAGTGCGGACCAATCCGAAGAAAAGACTGTCGAGAAGCTGGATATCCTTACCAACAATTCCTCCAGCAACAGTCAGCCGGCTCACAATCCAGAAGAGCGAACGGCGGAGTATCGCGACGAAACGCGATAGCCAGCAGGAAGAAACCTTCCACTCGACAGAAGAAAACCGCTCATTAATTCCGCCTGATTGAATTTTCGTAGAGCTGCGCCGGTAGGAAGGTCGTGATTATTTGACAGAACGGGCAGTGTCCACCGCGGTGGATGCGACGATTGTATTCCGTTTGGATTTGACAGAAGGTTCTGCCGATGCCTGAGAGTCATTCTCACCATCCGTAGATGTGATAACACGACGGCCGCCGGAGGATCGCTGCACCACCGGCGCACGAAGAGGCTGCTTCACGTTCCGGTCCGCTGTAAGGACTTTACGGATGGGCTTGGGCTGCGGTATTAAATGCTGAAATGTAATCAAGACCGGATCGACAAACATTCCATACCGTAGGAGAACTTGTAGCTTGCGAAGAGAGTCAGGACGCACTTTTTCGGAAAGTCTGTCAGCAACCAATTCAACTTCGTAATCCCCTTCCGGTAGATTGAAAAACCCGAACCAACCCTCCTGGTCCGTGGTCGTGAAGCGCTCGCCAGGAGTTAATCTCACAACAGCACCTTCGGTTGGAGGATTACCTTCATCGTCCTTGACATACCCTTCAAAAAATTGCAGCGGCTCAACTTCCAACTCGACGCGGGACAGTTGATCCGGTTGAATCGCGACCTCGATTTTCTCAGATCCAACCGGGCTCAGGTCAGCGGGCAAGCGATCCAGATCCAATTTGACCGAGCGGAGACCCTTGGGTATCTCGGGAATTTGAAAGTGCCCGTTTTCATCCGTCATCACGCGGTGACCGAAATCGGAGACCAGGCAGACTTGAGAGGCTCCAGATTCACCTCCCATGGTCTGCAACCGGACGTAGCCGGCCAGGGTGCCTGTCAGAGGAGCCTCGGCTCGAAACACGCCGCCGCGGTCAAAGATCATCGGCTCGCCCCAGCCAAGCTGACGGGTCATGCGGAGATAGAGACTCCAGTTATTCGAAGTGTTCAAGATATTGTCGGGAAGAAGTCCGTTGGATCCGAGAAAGAAAATGCTCTCAGGATTCAGCACCGTGTTGAGGTTGGACCGGAATGCCTCCAGCCGGAGATTAACCGTTCTGGGATTACTCCACGAAACGCCAAACACGGAGGTGCTGACAATATTGGTGGAAAACAGAGATTCATTGACAATATCCTTGCCCTGCTCCAAATACCCATACAAGGAAAAATTTCTCAGTCCGAGCTGCGCGGACCCCCGATAGAAAAGGCTGTCCTTTTCCTGACCTCCGCTGACCGACTGCCAACGAACGGCACCGCCACCGGTGAAACGCATCCAGGTGAAGTTATCCTCCATTTCGACAGATTGTATAACCTGACGGGTACCTTCGACGTGAATCTCCGATCGTTGCCAACTGGTGCGAAGGTTATGGCGGGATATGGGGCGGTTGACAGAGATCTGATAAAGCCGGTTGCCTGTCTCCCGCAGACCGAGCTCCGGGGCGCGGGATTCCAACCCAATTTGGGAAAACGACCCGCTCAAAGAGAACCTGGCGGGAAGCCTCCAGTTAAATCCCCCGCCCGCCTGGCGACTGAAGAAATCCGTGCTGTCCGGGTTGTGATCCACGTTGTTCCGCGTCTGGAGCCAGCTGCCGGTCAGGCTAAGCGAACCCAGATGCAACGTGGCATCCAATGTAGGACCCCGCCGGTCGCCAAGAAAGTAGCCCAGTACGGGCAGGTATCCCGAGCCTTGTTTTCGATAGTTGGCTCGGACAGTCAGATGGTCGGACTGAAAGACGGGACCGAAGACGTAAGAAAGAGGGGAACGTTTTCCGGTGAAACTGTCCAGGGTCTTGATCCGCCCGAGCACCGCTTCGGAGTACCACTCCAATTTCGAGTTCAGCTTGACAGTCACCTGCGTCGAAAGCGAAGTGCTGGCAATGATTTGTCGATTCTGTGGGGAAAAAATTCTCTGCTCGGATACGCGTTCCGGGGGAGAAGTCAAATGAAGCAATCGGACGCCTATCTGAAATCCTTCAGGGTTCCGTAACATCGTTTCCGCTCCGAGAGCGAATTGTGGTATCCGCAATCGAAGTGGCACGCGGTTGCCCCGTGAAAGTGTCTCCCCACCAGCGAACACCGAAGTGGTCCACTTGTCCGTCCGGGCAGGGCTGCGGACTCCGCGCAGCGACAACTGTGGAAGCGCCAGATTGGAAAACGGACTTTCCACCAAGGCGGTATCATGCCGGAAATCACCCAAAGCGAAATCCCAGTGCCGACCCATCCACGGGAGCCCCTCCCAGGCAAGACGGTTTTCTCCAAAAGAGAAGTTTCCCGTAGAAGTCAATGGCTCGACGTGAAGAGACAATTAGCCCCACCGGGGAAAGAAATGTTTCAGGGAAACCGCACTGCCGTGAAGGTTGGAAACCGTGTCGTCATTCCGTCGGTTGTAGTAGCTCTGGAAGGATACGGATAAACTGCCAGAACCCAGCCGGGCGGGGTTCGTCGTTGCCACAACCATTTGACCGGAAGCCAGGGGAACCCAGCTCAGCCAGAGGAGCAGCCATCTCCATTTCCATAAAGCCTGCAACATAAAAGTCTGCCTACAAATTAGTCTTCACCAATTTCCAAAATCCTGACTATTCGATAACAACTTTCGTGAACGTTTCCAGGATCTCCGGCAAACCGACATCGGCCTGAGCCCACAAGGTATAAGCACCCGGCGCAAGAGAATCATTGAGTTTGATCGTAAAGTTCTGGTTTCGTTTTGGCAGGACCGGGATCGAAGGAAATTCGACACGGTCCACGACCAGTCCATTCTCGTCCTGAACCTCAACGAATCCGTCCACCCTGAAATGCCGCAGTCCGTCGTTTCCGAACACAGCAAAAGCTTCCCAGGTCCCATCCGGACGACTACGAACTGAAAGATCCTTGAACTGCGGCTGGCTGACCGGGTCGCCGACGAAGATGTAAAATGCTGAGACAGCGCGCACGGCAATCTGCATTCCCATGGGAGCACGATTCGGATCGATGGGAGGCATGGTTACGAATGCCGCGCCACAATGGTATTCGCCTTCCGGCGTATCGGGAGGAACGCGTAGCGTATAGCGAACGCGGAAGTTTTCGGCGGCCGGAATATCGAGTTCGCTTGGATTCACCTGAAGCCAGTTGCGGCAGGAAAACTGCATCTCCTGCTCCAGCCTCGGAGCAAACTGCGGAGTCATGGTTTCATCCATGAAGAAATCGAGTAAATCGCCGCGGACGCGGACCGGATCATCTCCGTCATTGGTCAATCGGAGGCTATCGGTGTATTGGGAGCCGGGAGCAATTCTGATCTCGACGCGCATAGGTGTCAGAGCAAGTCCCAGTTCAGCGTGAGCCAGAACTGCCAGCGAAATTGTCATGAGCAAGAAAAGAAATTTTGTTTTCATCGTTCTATCCTTATATTCGGCAAAAATTTGATAGGACAGATTTACAGCACAAGCTGAGCCGGTATCGATGTATTGCCAACTGTCCTGGAATTCAAAGGTGAGAACTACCTGGTATGGAGAAGCATTCCCTTTCCCCTCCAGACCGCATGCAATCGTGGTGGTGGACCCGGAAAGAGCGAAAGGTGCAGCGCAAGATGCCGTCCCACCATTATCTGACACGGCACTGGTACAGGTTACAAGGACTTCGCTGATCGGGATCGTGTTGGGGCAATTGGTCATGTTCGGACCGCTGGTCGCTTGCATATCCACGCGCCAGTTTCGATCGTTTCGGCCGCCTGTCGTTCTGAAGTCGATGGTCGCCGAAACGCTGCCAGGAGTCGGCAGATCCGGATCCGAAGCAATGAACATGATCGTGGCCGGAGTGGCGGCCTCGTTGTGGATGCGCGTGGCCGCAAAGGCTGGCAAAGTCATGCACTGCCAGAAGATGAGAAAAGTGAGAGACGAGGAAACAATCCGAGACTGACTCAGATTTTCTAGCGAAATTGGGATACGGTTTCTATTCATGGCTGCGCGATCCTCGCCGCTTACATGGAGGAGATCGTAAAGGTCAAAACGGCGGAATAAGTGCCAGTTTGAGCTAAAGGATCATTTGCCAGTTGGAAGTCCATATTGACGGTGTTTGGGTCGGCGGTACTGCAGGGACTGCCGCCGCCCGTACATGTCCCGGGAGGAATGGTAACCACCGTTCCCTGGGACGCAAGATTGACGGTGTTGACACCACTGCACGGAGTGCCGAGTGTTGCTCCTGAACAAGTGAATGTAAGACCACCACTGGATATCGTTGTGCCACCTGGAGGACTGAAATCCCCTGTCGCTTGAACGGTTAGGATACCGCCTGCTCCGGTTGGGCTGGTACGGATGCGGTAGAGCAATGACATGGATCCAGCAAATGGGCTGAAACCGGCACCAGTGGATGTAAGGATTACCGAATAAGGGGAGGAAACCTTCCCTACAGGAACCAGTTGCACATTCAACGTCTGAAACAGCGTGGCAATATCACTCAATGCCGGTGTAACTCCACTGACCTGACCGGGGATTTTAGTACCAGCTGAAGTGAGAGAGAATCTCATGGAGGAGGGTATTGAACATGCCGATGCAGAGGTACAAACCGGAACAGATCGTAACGGTGTTAAGACAGGTTGAAGTGGCGGTGGCAAGCGGGAAGACGACACCGCAAGCGTGCAAGGAAGCCGGGATCACCGTGCAAACGTACTATCGTTGGCGGAAAGAATATGGCGGACTGAAGGTGGAGCAAGCCAAGCGGCTGAAGGCGATGGAGAAGGAGAATACGCGGCTGAAGCGGCTGGTGGCGGAGTTGAGTCTGGAGAAGCAAATCTTAAAGGACGTGGCAGAGGGAAACTTCTAAGCCCTGAGCGGCGGAGTTGTGCGGTAGAGCGGGCTGAAAGTCAGTACGGAATCAGCCAGAGGCACGCTTGCCGGCTGCTGGGGCAATGGCGAGGAACGCAACGATACCAATCGACGCCACGAGCCGATGAGGATGAACTGACGCGGGCGGTCATTTTGCTAGCCGAGCAGTATGGACGTTATGGCTACCGCAGGATAACTGCTCTGCTGCAGAACGCGGGATGGCCGGTGGGGCGCGACCGGGTGGAGCAGATCTGGCGGCGAGAGGGATTGAAAGTGCCGCAGAAACAGCATCCCCGGAGGCGGCTGTGGCTGAACGATGGGAGTTGTATCCGGCTGCGGCCCGAGCGGGCGAATCAAGTCTGGAGCTACGACTTCGTCAGTGCGCGAACGCATGATGGCCGGCTGCTGAAGATCCTGACGCTGATTGACGAGTACACGCGCGAGTGTCTGGCCCTGCGAGTGGAGCGGAGGCTGAATCATCAGAATCTGATCGAGACTCTGTCCGATGTCATGCTGTGGCGGGGCATCCCGGGGCACATTCGTTCGGATAACGGTCCGGAGTTTGTGGCGCAGCAATTGCGCACCTGGCTGACCAGCTTGGGGACAGGGCCCTTGTATATCGAGCCTGGCAGCCCGTGGGAGAACGGGTACTGCGAAAGTTTTAATGGGAAGCTAAGAGATGAATGCCTGAATGGAGAGATCTTCTACTCATTGAAAGAGGCCCAGGTGGTGGTCGAACAGTGGCGGCAGCAGTACAACACCAGAAGACCCCACTCGGCGCTCGGCTATAGGCCCCCGGCGCCGGGGGCCTATAGCCCTGTCGGGAAACCGGTTTCTCGGCCTCAGATTGTGGTGTAAACTCTCTCACATCAGTTGGTACAAAATCTCTGGCGGGTCACACCCGCGTACTGGCGGGACAAAAGACGTTATTGGCTCGCACGATGCACGACATTCGATATGATGCGGTGCACGATGAAATTCTCATTCCCAACCGGGACGGAATCCTGGTGTTTCCCCGAGAGGCGGAAGGAGATGTGGCACCGATCCGGGTGGTGGAAGGGTCTGATACACAGTTGCGCGCGGCGGGGGCTCTGGCGGTCGACCCGGTGAACAACCTGATTGTGGTCGGATTCAGTCCTCACTCGGGCCACAATGGCGGCTTTTTGATCTTCAATCGCACCGACGGCGGGAATGCCAAGCCACAGGCTGTCATCATGGGCCCCAAGACGGAGATGTACAGGATCAATCAATTGCAGGTCTATTCCCCTAGAGGCTGGATCGTGGCGACGCAGCCCGGTGTGATGAACTAACAGGAGCCGGATGGCGTTTTCGTTGGCGTCTGGAGTATTCATGATGACGGGGACGTGCCGCCTTGCTGGAAGATCGGCGGACCGGAAACGATCATGAAAAAGCCGCGTGGGGTGGTTCTGGATCCCAAGCACAAGGAGTTGATCGTGGCGGACATGCGCCTGAACAGTGTGCTTACTTATTATTTCCCGGAGATGTTTTAGGAGAGCGGTGATGTTGTAATTGGACCGAAGTGGAACGAACCACTTGAAAAAGGGTGCGCCGGAAACAGCAATCTGAGTATTGGAAATAAAGGAGTTGTAAACTTCATAATTACCGCCTCAAAAGGGAAAGCTTTTGAATGAATAAGGGATGGAGAAATTCGGTGTCGATCTGTCGCTCCAGGTCCCCTTGCAGGTAATAGTTGCTGAGCAGGATGCAGTCTTTCAGAGTCCAGCGCCAGCGTTCGGTCTGCCCCTGCGTCATGGCGTGATGGGGCTTCTGCGGGTATGCGGCAAGCTGTTTTTTGCCAACCTCCAGGAACTCCTTGCTCCAGCGGTACTACTGGTTCGGGCGCAGCCCCCCGCCGCGGCACATCTCCGCGATGCCGTCCTCGCCGCGAAGTCCCTGCAATACAATGGAAATTTTGTCTTCCGGGCCGAACTTGTGCCGCGTCCTGCGGTGGATATCACGGACAGCCTTTTCGACCGCCCTCTCCTCTGATTGTTGTCTCATCTTCTTTCCTTTCAGCTACTACGAAGAGTCACCAACATTACCTTGTATCATTACTCTCTTCCTGTCCAACAAGCCCTGACGGGGTGCAACTTCCTCTTCTCTCTCCTGTTCGTATGCTCCAAGGATTCTCCCATGATCCTGTTGTAATCGAATTTTCACTCGACTCGAGATTCTGTTTCGAGCTGAGTGGACACATGCTTGCGCCGCCTCCACTGCCCGAATCGTTGCACGATCCAATCAATCGCAACGGTAGTTCATATCACAGCCTGGAGCTTTGGAACTGGTATTCCAATAGAGTCAAAGTCTCCGGCGCCGGGCCAAAAAACTATATCCGGTCTACAGTGCCGGGCAGCAGTTTTTCTAGTTTTCTAAAACCTTCGGATGGCCCACCGCGTGCTAATCGAGTAATGGCTCTATCGCAACAGCTCCTGCTTGCCCGAGGTTGCCTGTTGGCGTGGGTAACAATTGCCGGATGGGGAGGAATGAAATGCCGGAAACACAGGTCCCCAGGGGCCTTCTCCTGGAAGGTCCCACAAGAACGCGCGGGCGTGAATACCACCTCTTGGGGTGCTAATTATACGAGCAGGAAACCAGCGAGCGGTGGAATGACTGGGCGAGTGTCCAATCGGCCTGTTCCGACTACCGGCTGGCGGAACAGGGCTACCGGCGCGCGCTCCAACTGAATCCGGCGGATTCGCAAGCCGCCCTGAATCTGGCCGTTTTACTGGCAATGTTGGGACGCCCGTCCGAGGCGCTCCCCTTCCTCGATCTATGCGCTGACTCGGCGGATGAGCAGCAACGCTCCCATGCGTTAGCAATCCGGGAGGAGTGTATAGAATCTGCTCCGGCGAAACTCCATAGTCCCGCCACCCCTCCACATCTGGGAGGCCATTGTAACGTCTCCCACATCGATGAGGGCGTTCTGGATTACCTCATTGACAAGTTTCAAATCCGGTCCATCCTGGACATCGGTTGCGGACCCGGAGGGATGGTTCGTCTGGCCAAAGCAAAAGGTCTGCGAGCCCTCGGGGTTGACGGTGATCCTCAGGTCCGGGAGCTGTCCGGCCTGGGCTCTACCGATCTGATCATCCATGATTTTACCAAGGGGCCTCTCCACCTGGAGGAGCGATTTGATCTGGTCTGGTCGGTGGAGTTTCTGGAACACGTCGAGGAGCGATTCCAGGAAAACTACATGCCGTTGTTTCGGCAGGGAAAGTACGTGTTTTCCACTGCCGCGCCACCGGGCAAACCGGGAACGCATCACGTAAACTGCAGGGAAGTGGATTACTGGCGGGAAGTTTTCCGCCGGCACCATTTACTCTATGATCACCACACTGCGGAGACCTTGCGCAGTGTATCCACCATGCCGCGCGAATTCGTGCGGGAAACCGGCATGTTCTTTCTCCTGGATGAGGAAGGGCCACAGGAACAATTCACACTCCAGATCCCAGGTCAGTCCGAAATCCTGGAAGCCGCCGTGTCTGTGCTGGAACCGGGGAACCGGGTGCTTGATCTGGGAGCAGGGCGCTGCGAAGCCAGCCGGCGGTTTGCCGAAGCCGGATGCACCGTGACCGCTGTGGGAATGCATTTTGACCGCTACCTCAATGGCCCGGTGAGGGCGGAACTAGAGGCTCTGGGTGTCTCCTTGCACGAAAGTTCCATTGAGGCCTATACCAGTTCGGAACGCTTCGATGCCCTTTGGGCCGCCCACATTCTCGAGCATCAACGGAATCCAGGTTGGTTTCTCGAACGTTGCCTGGATCTGGTGCAACCGGGCGGCTGGCTGTTGCTGAGCGTACCGCCCGGCAAGACTCAGGTGGTCTCCGGGCACGTAACCGTCTGGTTTCCCGGTCTGCTCCTCTACAATCTGGTCCTGTGTGGCCTGGATTGCAGAAATATCCATATGCGAAAGATTGGCTACAATATCGTTGCATTCGTCCGGAATATCCGCCTGCCTCTTCCTCCGCTGAGCTCCAGTCTGGGCGACATCGAACTACTCGCGGACCGCTTTCCCGAAGGGCTCGGTCGCCAAGGCTTCGAGGGGGAGTTTGACCAACTCAACTGGCCCCCCGGTAAACCTACAGCATTTTCTGAATGAGTGGAATGCCCATCATCATTGGGTTGTGGGGGTATTTGTCGTGAAGCAGAAGCCATTTTTGGTCGAGTAGATCGAGCAGGTCCTGAAGCAGATGGAAGTGGAGATACCGGCAGCGGGACTAGTCCGGAAAGTGGGATATCGGAGCAGATGTTCTATCAGTGAAAGAAGCGGTACAGAGGCCTGGACAAATGATCCGCGGCGCAAATACAGCTTCATTTCGATCTTCCTGCCCCGGAAGTCCCATTTGGAAATACTTAACGCCCAATCTGTGCATCCGCTGGTATGCCCCTCTTCCATCCTGCCTTGCTGCCTTGATACCCAACAATGGGCAGATCCACACTGTTCGCAAAGACAGGGTCTGAATAGACGACCTCCCCATCCATCACGGTCAGGAGAACATCGATCTGGCCGATCTCCTGCTCTGGTACTGTGAGGATATCTCTGTCCAGCACAACGAAGTCGGCCAATTTCCTTGTTTCAATGCTGCCCATCACATCTTCTTTCAGAACATATTCCGAACTCCAGCGGGTATAGGTATAAAGAGATTCCCTCCTGCCGATCTTCTGCTGCGGCCCCCACACCTTACCGTTTATATCTTCTCTGGTGATCAGCACTTCGATAGCCAGAAAGGGGTAAAACCCATGCTGGTCCAATTCCATCGTCACGCGCAGGCCATGATCCAGCAGTCGTCGCGCTGGAACCACTACATCCGCCGCTATCTCTTCCCCGTAAAGGACGGCATAGGCTCCGATATCTCCCTGCTTTCCCGCGTATACATACTTGGGACCGCAACTGAAAAAGAGGTTGAGCTTTTGTGCCCGACGCGCATGTTCATCCGTAAGAAACCGGCAATGGTCTACTCCCCACCTCCGTTCGGCCACATCCGGATACTGCTCGGTCAGCTCTTCCATGATATCCAGAAATTCGTCGATCCCGCGGTCTCCACCGGTATGCATACCGACGATTCGGAACCCGTACTTCGCCGCGGCTCTCAGTTCATCCACCGTTCGGTAGTTGGGATCCGACAGACGGCACAAGCCGTTCGGTCCGTATAACTGATGGAGCCAAAGTGGGAAATCTGGCGCTTCCCGGGGATATGTCTTGCTGATGCAAGATCCCGCGATACCCGGAACGCTGTCGATGCTGATGGGTGACAGCCCGATGGTCCACAGCCTGTCGTCACCCAGACCCCACATCGCGTCTCCCGATCCGGACTGGATGCCATAGATGCGAGAGATTATCGCAGCGGGGTTTTGCGTTCGAGCTCCCGTTTCCATCGAATAGGCCATCCGAACCGGCAACTCCCCGCGGGCACGGAGCCATGTGTATCCTCCCAGTTCGTCCGGAGACAGCCGGGTCGAGACTGTCGTAATACCCTGGGCTGCAATTTCCTCCATCTCCATTTTGTAAAATGGCCCTAACATCTCCGGTGGCGTAGGTGGATAAAACTCATATTCCACGGTTTTGTCAGCCACTCCACTCAACCATCCGGTGGGAACCCCCTGTCCGTCACGGTGGACTCCTGGAATATTCGGATGGCGGTCGAGAAGCATATCGAGAGCCAGCGTATTTACCAGACTATCTCCAGTAGGGCTCAGCAATACGCTTGCAATACGAAGTGGGTTATCGGGAGTAACCGTGTCCAACTCGGACCGGGTGAATTGGCCATTCTTCACCGCAAGGGCAAGCGCCACCGCACCCGCATCGCCGCCCATGCCTCCCCGGACCGCGGTCGAGATCCATTCCCCCGGCTTCTTCTGCAAGGCGATTGTCCGCAGTTGAGCCAGCCCTTCCGTATGGTTCGTCCAGGCAAGGGAGGGGTCGGTTGCAGGCGACCTGCCATTGGGAAAAAAGTGACTGCCGTAGCCCTGAATGTGATCATGCGTCTCCACCAGGCCCGGCATCACTGTACGGCCCGCCAGATCGATTTTACTCGTCTGCTCGCCGGCGTATTCGAGAGCTTCTTCGTTGCTCCCCACAAATACAAATTTTCCATCATAGATGGCAGCGGCTTGCACAATGGAGAAGCTATCCGGATCCGGGCTGTCCATGGTCAGTATTTTCCCGTTATAGATCACCATGTCGGCGAAGATTCCCTCTGCAAATGCCCTGCGACCGGAGAAAATCACGCAGCCTGCCAGAGCAAGAACTACAATCATTCTCATTCTCATCTGTTTACTTCCCTTTCTGATCAGCCTGCTGCACACTCTCCTGCTTGACTCCTGCTCAGGCTACTACTATTCAGAGCAGGTGTGCCCACAAGGAATGGAAGAAGGAGGGCCCCAGCCTTCGGGAAATTCTTCCGTCCAGGTAGTAGCCCCGGCAGCGGCCAATCCGATCTCATCGGCCAGCGATGAAACCAGGTGAACCACCTTTCCGCCGACTGAAGTCATGAGCACCTGGATCGTTGGGATTTGATCTTCTGGAACCGTCAGGAAATCTTTATCCAGCACGATGAAGTCGGCGAGCTTACCGGGCTCCAACGTTCCGATCTTGTCTTCCTTCAGCAGATAATAGGCGCCCCAGCGAGTCAGAGCTTTCAACTGGATGACGCGATCGGTGCGCTGGTCCGGACCATAAACCCGCTGGTCGAAGTCGTTGAAGCGATTCATCCCTTTGAGAATCAGGAAGTAGGTCAGGTACGGCATGGGTCGGTCGATCTCAAAACCGTTTGGAATCCCGCTTTCGGTCACAAGTTTCCGGGGAGTAACCCAGCTGGTGTATTCCACACCGTACTGCGCAGCCGTCATAGTGGCTCCTCTCTGAGGTTCCCATAGGACGGTATTGATTTGGCTGACGATCATCCCCAGGTCCTTCATCCGCGGAATCTGCTGCGGACGGGGAGCGCCGGAATTGTGATCGAAAGCATGACGCCGGGCGCGGATCTGCTCCTTGGTCAGGCCGGCCTTCGCGCTGGCTTCCTCGATCACGTCCATGAAATAGTCGATGTCCTTGTCCCCGCCCGTGTGCATGGTGGCAACCCGCATGCCGCTCTCTACGATATTCGAGAGCGTCTGCCGGCCAGGACTTCCCGGAGTAAAGTTGCACTCGTTTCCGCCACCGCCATAGGCAAACTGAGCTCTCATGTCTTCCCACTGCGGCCGAGACTCAATGCTCATACAGTTACTGCCCGAGGAATCCCACGCCCCCACCAGCCACAAATGGTCCGTCCCGTGCCCGAGCGAGCCCGACAGGTACCGCAACGTCTCCAGGCTGAAGTCCGGACCGATGTAACCCCAGCCGAATCGTCCCGGCATCTCTCCCCGATTGTCCAGATACGCAAGAGCCTGATAGTTGTGAGTAGCATAGGGAGAAGATCCAAAGGTGGTTACGCCGTAACTGGCCCAGTGCTCCAACTCCGCTTTCAGCACCCCGGCCAGCAGGTCGGTCCGTCCCCGGAACATGACGTTCGGCTCCACCGGGCGGTTGAAGCCGTAGCCTCGCTTTTCATTTTCGTTGATGACTTCCAGGGCGGGATGTACCTTTTTCAGCTCATCCAGCGCCATCTGATTCATCACGGAGGTAATAAACCCGTTCTTGATCTTTACGGGATTGTTCGGCGCCAGCAGATCCAGGTATTCTTTCCGGATGCTGTTGTTGAAGGCTACTCCCATCTCCTTCGCCCACTCATAGGTTGGACCCCAGTTGAAGCTGAGAAGAATCCATTGCCCCGGCCGGGCCTCCGAGATGGCCTGTTTCAGCATAGGCTCGAACATCGCCAACTGTTCAGTGGGCGACACGTCGGGCATCCATTTGTGAACGATGAGATCCTCATTGGCGAGAGCATGAGTCAAGGCCCTCGGTTCCTGGAAGGCCCAGTCGGTGGGATGCTCGTGCGTCATGATGAAGCTCGGCAAAACCAGCCGCCCCGCTAAATCGATCTGCTGGGTCGATGGTCCCGCCAAAGCCCGGATCTCAGCATTCGTTCCGGTGGCAAGAATCTTGCCGTCCCGAATCGCCATCGCCTGAGTGATGGTGCCCACCTGTGCCGTAAAGGATGCATCGTCAACGGTGGCGATCTTGGCGTTATAGACGATCATCTGCGGATAACCCAGCTTCGATGCGACCTCTCCCTGCTGCGACCATGCTGTACCGCCGCTCCAGGCTATCGCTATTAACAGGACTGATATGCGAAACATCCCCCCCCCTTGAATGATAAATTCAGGTCTTGTACGAACACGCCAGCTCTTACTGCCAGCCCTTCGGCTCCCAACCATCTGGAATGGGTTCCTTCCACGTCGTGGGACCGACCGGCTGCATCCCGATCTCCCCTGCCAGAGAAGAAGTCAAGTGCACCGTTTTCCCTCCAACGACCGTCATCAATACCTGGGTCCTTGGAATTTCCGCCTCCGGAATCGTAAAGAAATCCCGGTCCAGAACAATGAAGTCGGCGTACTTGCCCGGGTCCAGCGTGCCGAGCAGGTCCTCCCGCAGCATGTAATAACCGGCCCACACCGTCAGTGCTTTGAGTTGAGTAATCCGGTCCGTCCGCTCACCCGGGCCATAGACCCGTCCGTCGCGGTCGTTGTAGCGGTTCATGCCTTTGGTGATGAAGAAAAACACTTTGTGCGGCAGGGGCCGGTCAATTTCGAAGCCGGTCATAATCTCTGCTTCCGTCACGCTCTTGCGCGGCGCCACCCAATTCGTGTACTCCAGCCCGTATTGCCTGGCAATCTCGGAGGCGCCACGGTGCGTTTCCCACAGGATCGTGTTGATCATGCTCACCATCATGCCCAGGTTCTTGATGCGAGGGATCTGGGCGGGGCGCGGCGCTCCCGCGGCGTGGTCGAAGGCATGGCGCTTGGCCCGGATCTGCTCCAGGGTAAATCCGGCCCGCTTGCTGCCCTCTTCGATGGCATCCAGGAAGTAGTCGATGTCCTTATCCCCGCCCGTATGGATGGCGGCGAGCCGCATTCCGGATTCCACGATGCGCTCCTGAATCTCCCGGCTCTCGGTGCCGGGAGCAAACGTGCATCGGGACTCACCCGTATAGGCAGGATTTTCCTTCCTCATTTCATCGATCCAGTCCTGGCGCATCGGCGCCGTCATGCAACCGCTTCCAGAACCACTAAAAGCGCCGATGAGCCACAGATGGTCGGTGCCATGTTTCTGGGTTCCAGCAATCACGCGCAATGTTTCTATATCCCATTTAGGCCCCTGATAACTCCAGCCGAACCGGCCTCGCATGCGGCCCTGCTGATCCAGAAGATGGAGCGCCTGCAAATTCGCGGCCGAATAAGGTCCCGACCCGACGGTCGTGACGCCGTAGCTGGACCATAGCTCGATCTGTGCCCCGAGGATGTCAGCCAGCAGCGGCACCTTTCCCCGCAGCATGGCATCCGGGTCCACGGGACGGCCCAGTCTGCCCGTACGCTCGGCGCGGCGGATTCGCTCCGGGTCCATCTCCGCTCCGCGGCGGCCGGTGGTGTAAAAATCCAGATCCTCGCGCACCTTGCGGAACTCCTCAATAGCCATCTGGTTGATCACCGTGCCGATGAATCCATCCTTCACGGTAACGGGGTTATCCGGCGACAACTGGTCCAGATACTCTTTGGTAATGCTCTTGGGAAACAACACCTCCATATCGGAGGCCCATTCATAGTCCGGGCCCCAGTTGAAGATAATGCGAATCCACTGTCCCGGCTTTGCTTTCTGGACGGCCTCGGTCAGCACAGAGTCAAACTGCGCCATCTGCTCCCTCGCGGGCAGGTTCGGCATCCACCGAGAGATGATCTCATCATCGTTCGGCAACACATGCTGAAACCCGCGCGGTTCTATGAATGCCCAATCGGTCGGGTGTTCATGGGTCATAATGAAGCTGGGGACTACGGTTCGGCCCTTCAGATCAATCTGTCTGGTCTGCGGACCCGCCAGGGCGCGTATTTCCGAATCGTTGCCCATCGCGAGAATCTTATCGTCCCGGATGGCCATGGCCTGTACGATCGTCCCGACCTCCGGTGTGAAGGAGGCATCGTTCATCGAGACGATCTTCCCGTTATAAACGATCATCTGCGGGTAGCCCAATTTCGCCGCGACGTCTACGTCCTGGCTCCAGCCTCCCATCCCGATGCACAATAGAGCTGCTACCAACAAGGCTCTCTTCATTAAATTCTCCTCCCCTGATTTGGCTGTCCCGCAAGCGTACCGCACTGACGGCACGCATACGTTCGGTTCCCATGCGGGTGGAATGGGTTCCTTCCATGTTCTCGGACCCACTGGTTGGATGCCTGTTTCCGTAGCCGGGGTGGACGAGTGGAAGTCAAATGATCCGTCTTCCCGTGAGAGAGTTTACAATACAGTTCGATGCTGTGGAACAACTTTTTCGGCAGGGCCATTGGCCCCCGCCGCCGCAGACGGGGTTTGCCCGAATGCTAGTCCTCCAGATTCTCCTGGAAGGCTGCTCCGTCATGTCACTGAGAGAATCCCGGTTCACCGCACCACTTTTTGCGCGATGCGGCACGTGAATCGCCCTCTGGCGTTGCCCCTTGGCTTTGATAGATGCACACAACACAATGAAGCAAAGCAAGGTAGCCAGACGGAAACACTGTTTTGGCGCACTACCCGTCCGTTACGAGGCCGGACTGTGTAGCAAGTGGAGTGCTACAATCATGCCTTGCGCCAGCAGCCGGAATCCGCGGCACGCATGACGAACGAAGATGGTATTTTCCTTCGCATTCTTGAATTGATTTCCGGTCTCCCCGGAATCCCGTTAACGGAGCGTAAACCACCCATGACCCCACCGACACTGCACTGGCGGCCCGCTGTTGCCTGGCTATTCATACTGACTCTGATCGCGCTCCACCACGATTTCTGGTTCTGGGACCGCATCGAACCGATGCTGTGGGGCTGGGCCCCGGTAGCTCTGTGGTACCACGCCGCCTTCACTGTTCTGTGCATCCCCGCGCTGTACCTGCTGGGCCGCTGGGTCTGGCCCGACCCTCCTGAGATGGACCCTCCCGGCCCGTCCGTCTCCGGGCGTGGCCATTTCCCTTCCCTCTCCTCCGATCCCGGTGAGCCGGCCGATCCCGACACAGGCGCGCGATCATGACAATCGGATGGATCGTTCTGCTCGGCGTGTTCGTCTATTTCGGAGTTCTCGTGGGCATCGGGGCCTTCAGCTACCGCATGTCCTACGGCACTCCCGAGGATTTTTTCGTCGCCCGCCGCGGCATCGGCGCCTTCGCACTGTTCATCGGTGTTTTTGCAACGAACATGACCGCCTTCTTCATGATGGGCATCCCGGGCGCCTCCTATCACAACGGGATCGGAATATACGGGTGGGTGGCGGCGCCGGTGGCCCTGCTGACACCCCTGTTCTTCTATCTGGTCGGCTACCCCTGCTGGATTCTCGGCAAACGTTACGGTTACATGACGCAGCCGGAGTTGTTCGGCGCCCGCTGGAACAGCCGCGCCGTCTCGCTGACGTTGTTCGCCCTGCTGACCTTCTACACGATTCCGTATCTGGTTCTCGGAGTTACCGGCGGCGGTCTGGCCTTTGAATCCATGACCGAAGGCCTGGTCCCCTACTGGGTCGGCGGACTGCTCGTCATGATCGTTGTGTTTATATACGTTCTGCTGGGCGGACTGCGTGGGACGGCGTGGGTAAACGTCTTCCAGGGCGTGCTGTTTCTGGGCTTTCTGGCAGTCGCGTTCTTTTGGATCTCCTCGGAGATGGGCGGCCTCGGCTCCCTCACCGAGCGACTGGCCGCCGAACAGCCCCATCTGCTCACGCGCGATCAGGTCCCCAGCTTCCAGCCCAAACTGTGGTTCAGCTTCATGCTGATTCCGCCGCTATCGGTGGTGATGTTTCCCCATGTCTTCATCCGTCTGCTCGCCGCGCGGGATCACCGTTCGATCCGCACCACCTGCACGCTGTTCCCCCTCGCAATTCTGGCCGGATGGATTCCGGTTGTCATGATCGGCGCCTGGGGCGCGCTGGCCGTACCAGGACTCGAGGGGAAGGCTTCGGACGCCATCATGCCGATGATGATCACCCGCTATCTTCCGGATATTCTGATCGTGCTCGGCGTCGCAGCCATCTTCGCCACCATCATGTCCTCCCTGGACGCCCAGATCCTGGCGTTGAGCACGATGTTTACCCGCGACTTTGCGGGCGCATTCAGCTGGCGTCAACGAAGAGACGACAAGAGCCAGCTTCGCGCGGGGAGACTGTTCATTGTTCTGATCGGATGCTTAACCTACTGGCTTGCCCTGCAGCAGCCGGCCAGCATCCTGCGCATCAGCGAGTATGCTTTTACCGGCTACGTCCAGTTGCTGCCCGTTGTCCTGGGCGCCCTTTACTGGCCGCGCTGCACAAAACAGGGAGCGCTGGCGTCGATGGCGGCCGGAACCCTCCTGCTCTTCCTTTTGCCCGGCGGCCCGTTCCCCATGCTCCCGGCATCCTGGCTGTTCGGATTCATGCCCGTGGTTCCCTGCCTGGTAGTGAGTACCGCGGTGCTCGTCGCCGTTTCGCTGATCACCCCGCCCCAGCCTCCTCCCTGGCCGTGGGACCTGCGGGCGATCCTCCGCGGCCGACCCCTGACGCCCCCGTAACGTCTCGGGCTCCTCCATGCTCGATTGATCCACACGGGCCCTTCCATCTGGACTCTCGCAACTAGACTCTCTCACTGAACATGGTGCAAAATATCAGCCACCTGAGCAGACCAGCGCTCGGCGATCACAGACTGAATACGGAAGGAATCGAGAGATGGAATCGAACGGCACTGGCAAGAATCGGCGATCCCGGCGGGCAGATTCGCCAGCAGGTGCAGCCTCCCTGTTTCTTGCGGCGCTGATGGTTGCCCTGTTCGCGGCCCATCCCGCCGGTGCGCAACAGGGGGCGACCGGAGGCGAGTGGCATTACTACGGCGGCGACGCAGGCTCCACGAAGTACTCCCCGCTCGCACAGATCAACGCCGGCAATGTCCGTGAATTGAAGATCGCCTGGCGCTGGAAGACAGATAATTTCGGGCCATTCCCGGAGTTCGATTACGAGGTCACGCCGCTCATGGTGAACGGTGTGCTGTACGCCACGGCAGGATACCGGAGAACCGCGGTGGCGATCGACGCCGCCACGGGCGAAACGCTGTGGATCTACCGGATGGATGAGGGAGAACGCTGGGAGAAGGCACCGCGAAGAAACTCCGGTCGCGGAGTGGCTTACTGGGCGGACGGTGAGGACGAGCGCATCTACCTCATTACGCCCGGCTATCACCTCGTCGCGCTGAACGCAAAGACGGGTCTGCCGGTCGCCAGCTTCGGCGCTGGCGGGATCGTGGATTTGAAGCAGGGGCTGGACCGGGACGTGGATCTGATCGAAGCCACGATCGGGTCGAGTTCTCCCCCGATCGTCTCCCACGGCGTGGTGATTGTGGGCGCGGCGCTGCTGCCCGGCAGCCGGCCCACATCCCGGGCGAACGCGCCGGGCCACATCCGCGGCTACGACGCGCGCACCGGCGAGAGGAAGTGGATCTTCCACACCATTCCGATGCCGGGCGAGTTCGGGCACGAGACATGGGAGGACGAATCCTGGAGCTATACGGGCAACACGGGCGCATGGGCGCCGCTATCGGTGGACGAGGAACTGGGCTACGCCTATATCCCGGTGGAGGCGGCAACGAACGACTCTTACGGCGGACACCGGCTGGGCGATAATCTGTTTTCAGAGAGTCTGGTCTGCCTCGACGTGCGAACGGGCGAGCGCGTCTGGCACTTCCAGATAGCGCATCACGGCATCTGGGACTCGGACCTGCCTGCCGCGCCGATGCTGGGGAACCTGAACGTGGATGGCAAAACGGTGAAGGCGGTGGTCCAGATCACCAAGCAGGCCTTTGCGTTCGTCTTCAACCGGGAGACGGGTGAGCCGCTGTGGCCGATCGAGGAACGTCCCGTCCTGCAGACCGATGTGCCCGGCGAGCGCACCGCCGCCACGCAGCCATTCCCCACCCGGCCCGCGCCCTACGACATGCAGGGCCTGACCATTGATGACCTGATCGACTTCACGCCCGAGCTGCGCGCCGAGGCGATTGAAATCGCTTCGCACTATCGTTACGGCCCCCTGTACACCCCGCCGTCGCTCAAGGACGGCGCGGACGGCAAGCGCGGCACGATCCTCGTTCCTGGCTTCACCGGCGGAGCGAACTGGAACTCGGGCGCGCTGGATGCCGCGACCGGCGTCCTGTATGTCAGCTCGAAGACCGATCCGACACTCGTCGCTCTGGAGTCCAGCCCCATCTCCGATATGAATTACATCAAATCAACGAGCGTATTGGAGGGGCCGCAGGGGCTGCCACTGGTCAAGCCGCCCTGGGGGCGGATTACGGCGATCGATCTGAACACGGGCGAGCACCTTTGGATGGTTCCCAACGGCGAGACGCCGGAGGAGGTGAGCAATCACCCGGCGCTGGCGGGCCTGGAGATTCCAAAGACCGGCAAGCCGGTCTTTGCCAGCATGCTGGTTACAGAGACACTCCTGTTCGCCGGAGTCGACCGGCACCTGATCGGCGACCCGGTCCTGCAGGCGCTCGATAAACAGACGGGCGAGCTGATCGCAGCCGTGGAGCTGCCCGGCGTTACAACCGGAGTCCCGATGACGTACATGCATGACGGGAAGCAATATATCGTCGTCGCCGTCGGCGACGAAGGACATCCGGGCGAGCTGGTGGCGCTGACCCTGCCCTGAGGACTAGCCCTCCGGACCAATGCCGTCGGTCTCACCGCTAATACCGGGGGCGCACGGCGTTATTCCCGCCTTTTCCCGTCATGTCCGACCATGTCTGGCAATCTCCGGACCGTTCGGCATTCTTAAGAGATCGGGCTGATGAAATCGAGCCGTTCCGGAACTCCGGAGAGACGATCTTCCCCAATGGACCGACCCCTTTTCACCGCTTCCAATTCTGTTGACTTGGCCACCACCGGGGCGTAATATCCCGGCAGCGGTTCCAGAAACAGGAAGTTTCGCCCATGAAGCTCGTAGACCCGATCAGCTCCATCATCGAAAAACGGTCTCCGGTGGTCTGGTCCGTTTCGCCCGGTGATTCGGTTTACGAAGCAATGGAAATCATGGCAGTTCGGTATGTGGGCGCGTTGTTGGTCATCGATGGCGACAAGCTGGTTGGAATACTCTCGGAGCGCGACTATGCCAGAAAAGTCGTGCTAAAAGGAAAGTCGTCGCGGGAGACCCCGGTGCGGGAGATCATGAGCACTCCGGTCATCACCGTCGCCCCGGAAAACACGGTGGATGAGTGCATGCGGCTCATGACCGAAAAGCGTATCCGCCATCTGCCCGTTCTGAGCGGGGGGGGAATTGCAGGCGTGGTCTCCATCGGCGATCTGGTCAAGGCCATCATTTCGGAACAAGAGCAAACGATCCGTCAACTGGAGTCCTATATCACCGGACAGTATCCCGGCTGATTGATTCCCTTTCCGTTTTCTTCCACCCTGTTTTTTGCTGGGATCATCTATATCTCACTCTGTTACAGGTCTATGACTGGTACTCATTGTCCCAGGAGTAAATGGGACCATAGGATTATTGTAACGGCAGAGAATGATCGCTAGCATTGTCCTTGTTAAGCTCTTAGGGTCGCTCTGAGATCCCTGAACCGCAGAGGAGGTACGAACTAATGGCAGAAATCCGCCCGAGTCGTTCGAGAAATCTGGGATCGAGAATCCGAATTGCGCTTTTCATGATTTTCGCAACCTGGCTGGCAGCCAGCGCTACGGCACAGATCGTTCCGAGAACGGATGAAAACCCCACAGCCAGGCCAGAGGCGCAGGCCAGCGTGTATCTCGTCACGTTCCGGCCCGGCACACCGGCGGCGGAACGAGCGGCGGTGGCGCAGGGAGCCGGAGCAACGGTAAGAATGAACTTCACGCTCTCGGATGCGGTGTCGGTCTTCGTTCGAAACGACGCGGCGATGGCACGGCTGCGGAACGATCCGCGCGTGATGTCGGTCGTCTCCAGTCGGAACTTCTATCTGAACCAGGGCAACGGACGAGGACCCGGCGGTCGTGGCGGCGGTGGCGGTGGAAATACCGGAGGAGGCGGCGGTGGCGGCAAGCCCAAGGCGCCGAGCGGACTGGCGGCGGCTGCGACTTCCTCCAGCGAAATCTCTCTGATCTGGAATGACGGATCGAACAACGAAGATGGGTTCACGATTGAGCGGTGCATGGGCGCCGGATGCAGCGACTTTTCGCTTCTGATTCAGGTCCCTACCGACACGACCAGTTACAACGACACGGGCCTAACCCCGGCAATGACCTACGGCTACCGGGTACAGGCATACACGGCCACGGCCACCTCCAAGTACTCCAACACATCCGAAGCGACAACCGACAATGTCCCGCAGACGCCGCCAGCCGCGCCGGATGGATTGTTGCTGACGGTGGTCTCGCATCAGCGGATCGACGTGAGCTGGTCGGACAATTCACCGGATGAGGACGGCTTTGAAGTGGAGCGGTGCGAGGGAACGGTGGCGACGTGTTCGGATGGGGATTTCGCCGTGGTCGGTCTGACCGGGGCGGACGCCGTCTACTATCCAGACAACGGACTTTCGCCGGATATGGCCTATGCCTACCGGGTGAACGCAGTCAACGGAGCGGGGCCGTCCGGCTATGCGGGACCTGCGGAAGCAACCACCACTGCCGCGCCGGCCAGCACGCAGGTGGTGCCGACGGGCGTGCAGCGCATCGGCGCCGCTCCGGGTCCCCTGATCTGGACGGGAGCGGGCGTGGGCGCAGCGATTGTGGACACAGGGGTGGACTTCAGCCATCCTGACCTGCCGGTGCAACCGGAAGTAGTGGGAGTGAATTCCTTCAACGCGCTGGGCGGGACCTGCCAGGATATTCACGGCCACGGCACGCATGTCGCCGGAACCGTGGCCGCGATGGATAACCTCATCGATGTTGTCGGTGTGGCTCCGGGAGCGACCATCTATTGTGTGAACGTTTTCGAGCCGGACCCTTTGTACGGCGTGGTGGCAAGCGACGAAAGCCTGATAGCGGGGCTGGAATGGATCGCCGCGAACGCGAACCTGGTGGACCCGCCGATCCGGGTGATCAATATGAGCCTCGGCAGGCCGCGCACGCCGGAGGATACGCCCGATCATCCGATGCACCTGGCTGTGAAGGCGCTCTATGACGCTGGCATCAGCGTGGTGGTTTCGGCCGGCAACGACTCGACCATGGAGGTCGCCGACACGATACCGGGCAGCTATCCGGAAGTGTTCGCCGTGGCGAGCACGCCCGCTGTGGACGGCCTCATATGGATATGACGACCTGTTCATCCCCTGCGCCAGCGAACTGAACGTTCTGGCCGATACGGAGTCCTATTTTTCCACCAATGGAGCATTCGTGGGCGGCGTCGGGGTGACGATCTCCGCGCCGGGTGAAGCACGCGAGGACATCTTCGAGTATCTGGGCACCTGCTTTGTGGAAACAATCGGGATACTGTCCACGTGGCCAGGCGGGCAGACGGAAAGGCTAACGGGCACCAGCATGTCATCACCCCATGTCGCAGGCGTGGTGGCTCTGATGTGGGAGCAGGCACTGTATGCTGGCCAGACCCTGTTGCCGGAAGATGCCCGCATGCGGATTCGCGACAATGCGGACCGGGTGGGTACGGCGCCGCTGGACTCCGCCGTCACTGGCTATACGTTTGACCTAGAGCGCGAGGGAATAATCTGGGCGCCTTCGGCCCTGGGTGCGCCACCGCCGACGCCTAATCTTCCACCTGAGGTCAGCATCGACTCACCCGCCGATGGCGCGACATTCAACTCAGGAGACACCATCAACTTCACTGGCACAGCGACCGATCCGGAGCAGCTAGACATCTCCGCACAACTGATCTGGACCTCCAATAAGGACGGGGCGATCGGAAACGGCGCGTCTTTCTCTACGACGCTGACGAACGGCTCGCACGTCATCACCGCCACCGTTACCGACGCGGGCGGGAATCGTGTCCGGTCCAATATTTCGATCGACATCGGCTCGCCGTCGGCTCCCACTATGCTCACAGTCGACTCCATCTTTTACGCGATGCAGGGGACCAACCTGCTGACGACACTGAGCGTGAGCGATGAGTTCGGTCCCCCCATTGATGGCGCCAACATTTCCATCACTCTGGTGGAATGGTTGTTTACAGGCGATTTCTGGGAATCTACCGGTACAACAAATTCGCAGGGCGACGTTCAATTCATCCTTCCGAATGCTGCCTGGGGTTGCTACACGACGGTTGTCAATGATGTTACCGCGGAGGGGCTTGTCTGGGATGGACTAACCCCGGACACTGCCTTCTGCAACTAACCGGGATATCCCGACGGACTCAAGTTAAGACCGGCCCGGCACTTCCACGAAATAGCGGAAGTGCCGGCAGGCCGATCAACTTCCAATCGTTTTCCATTTCGCCTGCCTGTTTCTGAGGACATAGCGCCGCAAGTCTGCCCCTGCCCCACTCCGCCTTCGATGCAGCGATAAGTGTCTGAGGCGGTCAAATAATTTTATTTTTGCCGGAGCAGGTCCCCTTCAGAAGTCCACCATCACAAGTCACCATAACAAGACACTATTCACAAGGCGCTATTCACAGGTCTGGGACGGTTTGTAGACCTGCAGGAGCGTCGTGCGGTCGCGGCCGCCCTGTCCGCGCGCCCCGCCAGGCAGGTGGATGAGCCCGTTCAGGAAGCCACCGCCAGTAATGCCGTGGACCGGGACAGGCATATCGGGCAGGCTGGTCCAAGAGTCGGCGACCGGGTTATAGACGTCGTGCTGGGAAAACATCTTGTCGGGGGCGGACTGGTTCCCCTCCCCGCCGAAGACATGCAGGCACCCATTGGCGACAACGCCGGTGATGCCGCCGCGTACCACGGGCATGCGCGCGCCTTCGCTCCACTCGTTGGCGACGGGGTCGAATATCTCCAGCACATCCGTCATGGGATCGGCGGAGCCGGGACCGAGGGGCCTCCGGCAACATAGACCTTGCCATTGATGCCAGCGACAGCGAGATGATTGCGCTGGGAAGGCAGGTCGGGCAGGCTGGTCCAGGTATCGGTGGCCGGGTCGTAGGAGGCGGAGTCATTGCCGCGCGGAGGGCGGCCTCCGGCAACGTAGATGACGGAGTCGATGACGGCGGTCCCGCCGGCGCTGCGAGCCTCGGGCAGGGGGGCGCGGGAGGTCCACTGTCCCATGACCGGGTCATAATCGAAGACGGAGTCGACGAAGGGGCTGTCGGTGCCCGTGGCGGCCTGTCCGCCGAAGCTGTAAATCTTCCCGCTGGCCGCGGCGGCCATATTGTGATTGACGGCGAGAGGCAGCGGGTTAGTCAGCGTCCAGCGGTCTGTGGCCGCCTCAAAGATCTCGACATCGGCAACGGTGCCGCCGCCGTCGGTGTTGCCGGCGATGACGTAGAGCTTGCCGTCGAGCTCGGCGACAGCATGCTCAGAGGTGGGACTGAGCAGCGGGGCGCGGGTGTCCCAGGCATCTTCGGGGCCTGTGGCCGGAGGCTCCGGGGGCGTCTGGTTACAGGCGGCAAGGGTGAGGACAAAAAGAACGGTGAACAGGATGGCAGTTTTTTGCATGGCGTGAACAATCCTCCAACAAGGGTGTCGCATGACCGCGCTGTGCGGCCGGCGACGATCGATTTCCGGAGCCAGCTTACATGAGGATGCCGGGGTGTGGAAGAGGATTCGGCGGCCGGTCGGCGGAAGGGAGCGGGCGCGCGGAGCTTTACTCAGGGAAGCGGGTGGCTCAGAATGGATAAATTATTAGTGGATGCTCTGGAAACCGATTGCGTGGATACCAAGTCTAAAAACTGGCGGCAGTGAAGGCTTCGGCCCCGTTGGAAATAGTTCTTGCTGATGGAGAGGTGCAGGTGAGCTGGTTACGGAAAATGGCAAGAAGGATTATTTTCGCAATTATTCTGCAGATGGTTTGCGCAACTGGCGGCGTCGTGGCGGTGCGGGCGCAGGAGGATGGCGCGCGGAGAATTACTCTCGAGGGACGGGTAACCGATCCGACTGGAGCGCCCGTGGAGGGCGCGACAGTGCGGGCGATCCGGCGGGAGAGCGGAACAACCGTTGCCGCGCTGAGCGACGCCGCAGGCAGGTTTGAGATTCCGGGACTGGAGACCGGAGCGTACCGGGTGGAGGTGTCCGGCGAGGGATATGCCACGCGGGTGGAGCAGGTGGAGCTGAGCAATGGCCCGGCGGGAGAGTTGCCGACAAGAGAGCTGAACATGTCGTTGGATGCCGCTACAAGCACGGAAGAGACCGCGTCGATGAACTGGATCAGCGAGGCGCAACTGGCGGGACTGCCATTGAACGGAAGGAGCTACAGCCAGCTGGCGACGCTGCAGAGCCAGATCAGCGATCCATTCGGCGGGTCGGCATCCCGGGGCACCGGCAGCGGCAACCTGACGGTGGCGGGCGGGCGATCCACATCGAATAATTTCCTGCTGGACGGCACTAATGTGATGGATTCGGACAACCGCGTGCCGCGCAGCGCGGCGGGTGTGCAGCTGGGTTCGGATGCGATTCTGCAGGTGCAGGTATTCAGCACGCAGTACAGCGCGGAGTACGGGCGCGGGAGCGGCGGGGTCTTGAACTCCATTTCGCGGTCCGGGTCGGAGCAGTTCCACGGCACCCTGTTCGAATACCTGCGCAACAGCAAGCTGGATGCGCGGAACTTCTTCGATCCCGGGCCCGAGCCACCGCCATTCAAGCGCAACCAGTTCGGATTTACGGTTACCGGGCCGTTGCGAAGCGATACGACGTATTTTATGACGAGCTTCGAGTGGCTGCGCGACCGGCTGACACAGACGGCGGTGAACTTCTTCCCGGACCCGACGGCGCGGGCGGGCTTTCCCGGCGCGGACGGCACTCCCACGGTGCCGGTGCATCCGGCGGTAGTGCCGTATCTGGATTTGTATCCGATTCCGAACTCAGGACCAACCGACCGGGCAGGAGTGGGGGAGAATCGCGCGTCGCAGTTTCTGCCAACCGACGAGAGCTACTTCACCGCGCGGGTGGATCACAAGATTTCCGAGCGGGACGGGTTTTTCGTGCGGTATACGCTTGACGATGCGTCGAGCCACTCGCCGCAGTCCACGCACCTGTTCAACATGATCACCGAGTCCCGGCAACAATACCTGACGCTGGTGGAGAGCCATGTATTCAGCCCGCGGCTTCTCGGCTCGTTCCGGTTCGGATACACCAGGCCGGTGGACCGGGATGATCTGGTGTCGTTCATCGACATACCCCGCGAGTTGTTTTTCACACCGACGGCACCGACGTTCGGACAAATCTCCGCCAGCGGCATTACCAGCTTCGGGCCGGCGCCCTTCCTGCCGGCGGGCAAGACGATGAACTCGTTCCAGTACGCGGGGGACATGATCTGGGAGCAAGGGGGGCAAACGATAAAGTTCGGCGTCCATGCGCATCGCTACCGGTGGGATGTGTTCACGAGCTTTCAGCAACCGGCGACGTGGTCCTTCGGCAGTCTGGAGAGTCTGCTCGGAGGCGGCGCGGATGGAACCGCGAGGCTGACCGTAACGCTCCCGGGCTCGGACAACCAACGGGCCTACCGGCAGACACTCTATGGATTTTACCTGCAGGACTACGTAACGGTTCGGCCCGGGTTGCAGTTCAACCTGGGATTGCGCTACGAGTTCATGACGCTGATAAAGGAGAAGGATGGAAAATCAGCCTACCTGCTGGACCCGGTGCGGGATACAGATACGCGAATCGGCCCGGCGTTGGGGAATAATCCGTCGCTGCTGAATTTTTCCCCGCGCATCGGCTTTTCCTGGTCCCCGGGGAGAGGCGGGACGGTGTTGCGGGGCGGGTTCGGGGTCTATTACGACCAGATGCTGGAGTATATATTCGAGCAGCAAAAAAACACCGTCCCCTTTTACAAGATCGTAACGCGGAGCAGTTTCAATCCCTGCCAGGGGACCGATCCGGTGGCCTGCGACGTGTTCGACGCCGTGGCGGCCGCTCAGGGTCAGCCGCTGCTGGCACGGTCGTTCGATTACAACGGGATATCGAATCCCGTCGTGTTGCGTTACAACTTCGCGATACAGAAACGCATGAGCGGATGGGACACACAGGCCGGCTACGTGGGGGCCCGCGGCATCCACCTGCTGCGCGGCTATAACATCAACCTGTTTCCCGTGCCGCAGCGTCTGGAAGACGGAACGCTGTTCTTCCCGCCATTCGAGCCGGGCGGGCCGGACAACCGCACCAATCCGGCATTCGGTGATATTGGGTTCATGACCTCGGACGCGCAGTCGTTCTACAACTCCTTCCAGGCATCGGTGAACCGTTCGTTCGGCAGCGACATCTCCTGGCGGGCAAACTACACGTTCAGCAAATCGGTGGATGACAATTCAGTGATCCGGTTCTTCGGCGGCCAGTACGGACTGGACCGGACGCTGGACCGGGGGCTTTCCGACTTTGACCTGCGGCACCGCGTGGCGACCAGTTTCTTTTATTCGCCGCCGTTCGGCAGCGGGAAACGATGGCTGCACTCGGGACTGCCGGGCGGAATCTTCGGCGGCTGGCGCATCGGGGGGATTCTGTCGAACCGTTCGGGGCCGCCCTTCAGTCCGGCGGCGAACGTGAGGACCGAAGGGTACCTGTTTACCGCCAGTCGGCCCAACCTGGTCGCCGGACATAGCAACAACCCGACCTCCGGGACTTCCGCCGGATGCGGGGAAGGAGACAACGCCATCGCGCCGGGAACGCCGCTGGGGACCCGCGAGATGTACTTTGATCTCTGCGCGTACTCGCCGCCTCCGCCGGGCACCGTGGGTAACGCGGGTCGCAATACACTGCTGGCTCCCTGGGTGTTCAACATGGATGTGTCGCTGCAAAAGGTGTTCACCATCGATTCGACGAAACGGGTGGAGTTCCGGGCTGAGCTCTTCAACCTGCTGAACCGCACAAACCTGAACCCGCGCAATGGCAGTCGCACCGTGTTTACCGGGTCCAGCGGAAGACTGAATCGCAATGCGGCGCGGATCGGCGGAACGGCAACGACCTCGCGGCAGATTCAATTCGCACTCCGGTTTTCCTTCTGAAACAACAGAAACCGCGACCGGCATGACGGCTGGCCTGAAGGCTGATCTGACGGCTGACCTCACGACTAAAAAGATGCGCCCGAACAGCTGGTCTGTCCCTGGGACAGAGGGAGCGGTTCCCCGCCCTGCCGCGAAAAGCCCGGTAGTAATGGGCGGATTAGACGTCCTGGGACCTCTTGTGCCAGGACGCGGGAAGTGATTGAATACTCCTCGAACATGTGGACATTCGCGCTGACGCTCGACCGCCAGCATGCATCCGGAAGTACGCCTGTCCACGAGCGACTCCGGGAACAAGAAGGACAAATCCGATGCGCTATCCGATACGAACTTTCCGATCGACGGCTGGGATGAGAACCTCTGTGGCGGTCCTGTTTCTCTCCGCGGTTCTATTGTCCGTGATTGGATTCATCGCACGATCGCAGAACCCCGGCCCGAACGGCGCGGTGTGGACGAGCCAGCTGGGATTTGCGCCGGGCGACAGGAAGGCCGCCGTTCTTGGGGTTCCGCAGGGAATGGCGGTGCAGGCTTCATTCCAGGTTGTGGATGCAACGACGGGCACGGCGGTCTACACGAGCACGCAGAATGCAGCGATGCACTATCCGGGCGGATGGGTGGGCAACGATGCAACGGGAGACACCTACCTGTTGGATTTCACCGCGGTGGAGCTGCCGGCTGGCAGCTACCGGGTGGAAAGCAACGGGATGGCTTCGGCGCCGTTCCGTGTGGGCCTGGATGTCTACGACGTGGCGGGCATGCGCCCGCTGGAGTTCTTCCGGGTGCAACTCTCCGGGGTACCCTATAGCTGGCGGTCGCTGGACGGGACGATCGGGGGGCATGGTGCGGATCATCTGGACGATGGGCGGCAGGCGGCGCGCAAGGATCGTGGCGGAGGCGACACCCGCCTGATCCAGCATAACTATCTGCAACTGCCCGGCGGACACTTGGATGTTTCGGGCGGATGGTCCGATGCCGGGGACTACAACAAATACATGGGCAACACCCCCTGGGCCGCCTATTTACTACTGCTGACCTACGAGGAGTACCCGGATTACTGGGGGCAGGTGGATGATGACCACAACGGCGTTGCCGACATTCCGGAGGTAACAAAACCCGCACTGGACTGGATACTCCAGATGCAGCACACGGACGGGTCGGTCTACGAACGGGTCTTCAACGGCTATTCGGCGGCATTCGACGGCCGGCCAGATCTGGAGACCGACAACGATATCGGAACGAACGATGACCGGCCACTGGACACGGACCGTTACGCCGACATCACGGCGAAGGCCGCCTATGCCTGGTCGGCGGGCTACCGCGTGTTCGGGCAGGCCAATTACCTGGACGCCGCGATTCGCGCCTGGGACTGGGCGTTTGCCCATCAGGAACAGGTGAAGCCGCAGGTCTATGGCGGGGGGCTCTATTTTGGCGACGTTGAGATCGGGCTGACGCTGGGCGCTCTGGAGCTTCACCGGGCGCAGGTGGCGGCGGGCCGGAATCCCGGGCAGCGGTTCATCGACTATTACAACGAGCACGTGCGGAACCACCTGGCGGCGGGCGACTGGACGCACCCGAGCTCGTGGGACTACCAGCAGTCCTACGTGCTTAGGCGGTACTACGAATTCGCCAACGAGGATGACCGCATCCGGATCGTTACGCTGCTCAGGGGCCGGTGGGACGCGGGCATTCAATCGCAGGCTGGCAACGCCTACCGCATGAACGACGAGTGGCTTTACGGCGATTTCGGGCAGAACGAAAACTCGGCATCGAGCGCTGGCGACGCGCTGTGGGTTTACGAGAAGACCGGGGACCGTCGCTACTACGACTATGCGGTAAATCAGATGGCATGGATCTTCGGGCGCAACCCGTTCGGGGAGTCCTGGCTGGCAACGCAGCAGGTGTCGGAATATACGCGAACGCCGCACTGGCGGGGTACGGCGGCTCGTCCCATCGAGGGCGTGGTGGTTCCGGGAGCCACGGACCGCAACGGGAACCACGTTCCCGATTACACGGACACGGGCGAGTGGTTCTACAGCGAGCCGACGATCAACCAGCAGGCGATGTTCCTGCGGGTGATGACGGCTCTCTATTTCGCCTCGGGTGGTCAGCTTCCTCCGCCGGGCGATCCCCCGCCGCTGGTGGCGATCACGAGCCCGGCGGACGGCACGACGGTGGACGGCATCATCACTATTTCAGCGAACGTCAGTGACGCGGGGGGCGTAGCAAGCGTCAGCTACCGCATGGACTCGGGCGGCGTGTTCCCGATGACGCTTACGAGCGGCGATGTGAACTCCGGCGTGTGGACCGCGCAGCTGGATACGCTGGACGTGGCGGACGGACAGCGGAAGATCACGGTGACGGCTACCGATACCAGCGGCCAGCAGGCCAGCCCGTTCGTAACGGTGAATGTGAGAAACAGCGCGGCCGACCTGCTGCACGTGGAGCGGGTCGATGTGGAGCTGAACCAGAAGGGCGGCTCCCCGCGCATTCAGGCGCGCTGCGATATCTTTATCCATGACGCGTTCGGGGCGCCGGTGGCCGGGGCCACGGTGAGCGGGCATTGGACGGGAGCGACTGGCGATACTTTCTCCGTTACAACGAACGATACGGGAATGGCGACGGATTATTCCGATTCCGTGAGAAGTTTGAGCGGACTGACGTTTACCTGTGTGGCGGATGGGGCCGGCAAGAATGGCTGGGAGTATGACGCGGCGGCCAACCAGCAGACCTCGGGGTCCGTGACGGTGCCGTAGCGAAGGGGAGAATCAAAAGGTAAACCGAAGAGCCGTGCCGCCAATGTGGCGGCGGAAGGAATTGCCGGCGCCAAGGTAATCATAAAAAAACAACAGGTGGGTGCCGGGATTGAGCGGCAACTTGATCGAAGCGCGGGCGGAACTGCTCAGCCTTCTATCGCCAAAATCGGAAAACCGGTCGCGGACCTGCTGCACACCGAGCGTGCCCTCCAGCAACCACTCCCCCGTACCGGCGAACTGGCCAGTCAATCCAATAATTCCAAATTGATTGGTGAACAGGTCGGGACTGAAGTATCCGCCGGTGCGATTCAAGGGGGCGGCATCTTCGGGAAGGAAACTCTGATCCTGACTGAATTGGAAAAGCGTGAAGCCGTATCCGACGCGAACAGCGGGCTGAGAATTGCGAATCATCTTGCCGAGGCCCAGGTCGATCTGCGTCTTCCAGTTGCGGTCCAGTTGAACGCCCTCATAGAAGCCGCCGCCCATGTTCCAGTAGAAATCCATAGCCGCCGGGATCAGGCGGAAGGAAGTTTGCATCGACGCTATGTTGGAATAAGCGGGGCCGGCAGAAGCTCCGTTGATGGATGATCCGCGTATCGAGTGGAGCGAGTCATCGACGAGGCGGCGATCGAGCTCGAAGGCGATGCGGGCCCAGTCGTTGGCCTGCAACTGGAACCGTGCCCGGCCACTGGCACGGTTCGGACGCCCGGGAGAAGCTTCCGTCCGGGCTTCCAGCAGGCCGCGGGCTCGCAGGTTGGGACGAAACTGCCAGCGGAGGCCGGAGAGGTTGCCATTGGTGCTGCCGGCGCCGTGATAGAAGGGCAGGTCATAGAAAACGGTGAGCCGGGATTGCGCGCTGGTGGCGAAGGAAATTTGCGAAGAGTATGAGTTGTAATTGAGCCGGTTCGGAGCGCTGACTTTCTGGTCGCGGCGGAGTTGAAAACCGGCCTGATAGGATGGTCTGGTATTCCGGTCGATCTGCTGCTCGAAACGGAGGGCGGCCTCCGGGTCCGTAGAAATGAGAAGCCGGGCGCCACGGCGCGCCGATGCGTACATTTCAGCGGCAGTGTCGAGCTCGGCGCGGGCAACGAGCACGCGCGGGTCGCCGGAAGCCGAGCGTTCGGCGGCTGCGATCAGTTGGCCTGCGCGTTCCAGCTCCATGTTCCAGCGGGCGATCTCGGCCAGCCCCACCAGCGCGACGATGTTCTCCGTGTCCTCTCGCAGGACCGTGTTGTACGTATCGCGGGCGCGGCTGATCTCACCGCTCCAGGCCAGCGACTGCGCAAGACCGGCGCGGGCGGGGATAGAGTTCGGCGTGCGGGAGAGGATCCGTTCGTAGAGCGCAATGGCCTCCCTGCGGCGCTCCGGGTGCCAGCTGAGCGCTTCGGCGTAGGCAAGCTGGATGTCTTTGCGGTCCGGAGCATGAGAAAGGGCCTGCCGGTAGGCGACATGGGAGCGGTCGAGATTTCCCGCCCAGCTGTTGATCCGGCCCAGCGCAAACCAGGTTTCCACATCGCCGGTCTCCGCGTCTCCGACGCGCTGAAAGGCTTCGATGGCTTCCGGCCACTGGCCCAGCCATTCATGCACCCGGCCCGCGCCACGCAGGGCATCGAGATTGCCAGCATCCTGCGCCAGCGCCTGCTGGAAACGAGCCAGTGCCTGCCCCGGCTGCTGTTCGCCAAGCAGATCGTTGCCCTGGCGGATCAACTCGGCTGTTTCCTGAGACCGGCCCAGGGAGGGGACGAGCAGGCAGAGGAACAACGCGGCGAGGAGCCAACGGGATCGGATGTGGATGAAAACGGACATGGATTCTCTCTAGGTCCTGGTAATCGTGAAATCGTCCGCCTGGGTGGATGAGGTCAGATGCAGCATCCTTCCCTTGCGGGGCGCGATCCGCTGGAACAGATCCAGCGAGATGGCGTCCATGGCCTCGACCGTGATCTGTTCAAATTTCATGCCATTCATCACCCGCTTGCCCTGCTTCCCAAGATCCAACACATGATTGTTCATGACCAGGGCCCTGGCTAGAATGTTACCACTTGGAAGGTGCAGTTCCAGATCCACGAGAGTGCCGACGGGAATCGCCTCCGAGAGGGTGAGAGAAATGCCGAGACGGTTCATGTTGCGCGCGTAGGATTCCTGGCGTTCGGAAGCGGGGCTTTCCGGGAAATGAAACGATACCGGAACATCCAGGTTCCGGTCAAACCGGTATGCGGAGCGGTCCTCGTGCTTCTTCATCGCCCGGCGGACCACCGGCAGGGTGATCGCAAGAAAATAAATGGCCCAGAACATGCTCACTCCGGTGGCCCAGAGCCGGAAGGAATCCGGTGTCTGGAGGTGCCTGATGCCAGCCACGATGGCGATGGCCGCAAAACCGATAATGCCCAGTTGCGGCCATACTTCGACCCAGCCGGAACTGGCTCCGGCGGTCTTGGGCGTTACCTGGAACTGGCGCTCACGCTTCCGCAGGCCGAACAGCGTCTTCATCATGACGTGCAGCTTGATGATGGTAAATTGCTCGGAGAGCAGCAAGCTCTTGAAACCGCGAAAGACCAGAACGGAGGCGATGAGGTTCAACGCGAAGTAGAGGCCGAAGTAGTTCCAGAAATCCGCTACCTCCGCCTGCAACGGGAAGATGCCGGTGAGCAAGGCAAAGATCGGGGTAAACAGAAAAACGACCTTCTGGTAGGACATCCAGTAAAAATATACGGAGGGAAAAAAGGAGAGCTTCTGGGCAAAATTCAGGCCCTTTCGGGAGAAAGGCTTCTCTTGCCGAAGGATCTGCATGGCTCCCTGTCCCCAACGGAGCCACTGGCCGGTGAAAAAATTGAAGGTCTGGGGGGCCAAACCGCGCGCCACGGTGATGTTGTGGTAGACGACACGGTAGCCGGCATCCTGCAGCCTCAGGGCCGTGTGGAAGTCTTCGGTAACCGAACCGACGGCAAACCCGCCGATTTTTTCGAGGGCGGCGCGGCGGGCGACAGCCGGGCTGCCGCAGAACAGAGCGGAGTTCCAGTAGTCCTTGCCGGGCTGAACAACGGAGAAAAACAGTTCCTGCTGTTGCCAGGAGTATTCCTGCTTCCAGTCGGTCTGGTGCTGGAACGAGTCCAGATTATAGAAATCCTGAGGGGTCTGCACGATGGCAACGCGAGGGTCGGAGAACAGGCCCAGAGTGCCTTCAATGATGTTCGGGGTGGGTACGTGGTCGGCATCCAGAAGGACGATGAACTCGCCCTGCGTGTACTGAAGAGCGTTGTTGAGGTTGCCGGCCTTGGCGTGTTCCCGCGAGGTGCGGGCGATGTATTCACAGCCCAGCTCCTCGGCCATCTCGCGGACTTCACTGCGGCCGCCGTCATCGAGAACATAGGTCTTGTGGGGATAGTTCACGTTCATTGCGCAAAGGGCCGTTTCCCGGACCATATGGAGCGGCTCATTGTATGTGGTAATGAATATGTCGACTGTGCCTCCGGCGAGCGGCGGGCGGGGACGATGATGCTGCGGGTGCCAGGCGGTAAAGTAAAACAGGGCGGTTTCGATGAAACCCAGGATTTCGGCGACCAGGAAAAGATAAAAGAACCAGAGGGCATAGGGATTCAATGAGCAGCAGACGCGCCAGGCAAGGTACCGGATGGCCGCCAGGGTAGCCAGAATGAACAGGATCTGCTGGATCAGCCGCCGGAATGAAAACTTGTTGGTGGTAACGTCAGACAGCCCCCCCCCCCCGGCCGCCAGGTCCTGCCCGGAGGGAGAAGGAGGCCTGTTCGAACCTGCGGGCGACTCATGAACTGGTATGGACATCTTCGTTATCTACTCCTGAGATCAGTTAGCGCTGGTCCACGCCTGTAGAGGTCGCATCCCTATCTGAAACTATCGGCAGAATCTCCGAATAGTCTAGGGATATTTAACATGAACCTGCGGCAACGGTAAGCGGAGCGGAAATTCCATGGGGGGGACCCTTTTACAGTACAAGGCGGGTTCCGTCTTCTCATCTGGGCCGGAGATCAGCAGGACGGAAGGCAGGGGCTGTCCATCAATGTACTACTGGGCGTAGCTGGCCAGAAAGTAGCGGTACAGCGACCAGAGATCGACCTTGGAGGCCAGCGACCAGGTGGAGTGCATCGCGAGGATGGGAATCCCGATGTCGACCGTATCCATGCCGTCATCGCTCAGGTAGGTGCCCAAGGTGAAGCCGCCGCCGACATCGACTTTGTAGGTGTGCGTCTGCCAGGGAATGTCGTTGTCATCCAGCACCCGGCGCACGCGGGCGAGCATCTCGGAGGTGGGATCGGTTCCGCGGCCATAGCGCTTGAGGACCACTCCGGCACCGAGCCTGGCGGCATTCGTGCTCTCCTGGACGTCGGCAAACGTGGGGTGGACGCCCGTGGTAACGTCGGCCGATATTGCGTGGACCGAGACCATTGCCGAGCGGTGGTCGCGCAACGAAACGGACTGGCCCGACCGCATTTCCTGCAACGCCAGCAGCGTGTCCGCGAAATAAGTGGAGCGGGCGCCCATGACGTTGTGGCTGCCGACCTCCTCGTTGGCCGCCAGATAGACCATCGCCGTGCGCTCGGGCATGTGGGTATCAAAGAGCGCTCGCAGAGCCGCAAAGGAGCAGAGCAGATCGTCGTGCCCGAAGCCGCCGATCATGCTGGCGTCGAAGCCGACATCGGCCGGGGGCAGCGCGGGGACCAGAACCAACTGCGCGCTGACGAAGTCCTCCATGGACACGCCATATTCTTCCCGGAGCACGGACTCGACCATGCCGGTTACCGACCCATCCGCGTCCGGGCGGCTCCCCACAACCGGGTCCAGCTCCTCGCCCTTCAGAACGTCCTGCTGTGTCCGCTCGCGATAGTCGCGGTCCACGTGCGGGGCCAGGTCCGGGATGACGAGATAGGGCTCGCCGTCGAGGCCGAAGGTGATGTCCAGCGTGCTGCCGTCGCTGCGATGGATGCGGCCGACCATCGCCAGCGGGACACTGGCCCACTGGTAGTTCTTGATGCCGCCATAGTAGGTGGTCTGGAAGAGCGCGAACCCCTCGCTTTCATAGAGTGGGTTGGCCTTCAACTCGATGCGCGGCGTATCGATGTGGGAGGCTACGAGGACGGAGCCCGCCGTGAGCGGGTTCTGGCCGATGACGGCGAGAATCATCGCCCGGCCGCGGTTGATCGCGTAAACGCGGTCGCCGGGACTGAGACTCTCCAACGATTCGACGGGCCGGAAGCCCTGCGCCTGCGCGAGGCGTTCGGCTTCCGCGACGACCCGCAGCTCGTGCTGCCCATGCCCCAGAAACCTCTTGTACCCGGTGGACAAAGTCTCGATCTGCCCGGAATCCGCCTCCGATACCGACGCCCAGGCCGGCTGGCGGTAATTGGACTCCTGAGCGGCGAGCGACCGAGTCTGAAGGGAAACACCACCGCACCCGATGATGCATGTCAGTACTAAAATATGATTTCGCATAGTCTCCTCGCCTGGCAGGGATAAGGGATAGAGGTGAGGATAGTTCAGATGGAAGAGTAAAACAAATGAAAAGGGACGCGTGCTCGCCTGACAGGGATAGATAGGGCTCGATAAAGAATCGAGCCAGTCGCTCCGTGTTATTCTTCCAAAAGAATGGAGGATTGCTTTTCGCGACTCGCTTCTTCGAGCGGGTCCGGCGGGGAACGAGTCCGATAGGGAGGCCGAGGATGACTCAGGAGCTGGAAGACCTGAGAGAGCAGGTGCAGAGCATCAAAGTACAGGCACGTGAGCTGGTCGCCGGCAAAAGTCCATTGCAACTTTCCTGGCAGCCGCAGGAGGGGAAATGGTCGATGGGTGAATGCCTGGACCACCTGAACATTACTGCGGCCGCATTTCTTCCCCATCTGGATCGTTCGATCCAGGCAGGCCAGCGGGGTGAGAATGGAGGGGCGCGGCGGAGCTGGCTGGGTAAATGGATGCTCGATACGATCGAACCACCGCCGAAGAGGAAGTTTAAAGCTCCGAAACGTGTTTCGCCCGGCAGGGATTTAAGGTGGCAAGAGATCGGACCGCGCTTCCTGGCCTACCAGGACAGAATACTGGAACGGCTCGACAAAGCCGGAGGTCTGGACTTGTGGAAGACCAAGGCACGGCATCCCGCGATCCCGGTATGGAAGTTTCGATTGGGTGAGCTATTCGCCATCATGCTGGCGCACGAACGGCGGCACCTGTGGCAGGCCGGGCAGGTCGGCAAAGCTGCCGGCTTCCCGGGACCGGATGGGGTTTGACGCGAAGTTGCTATCGCGCACCGGAACGGGAGAGATTGCAGTGATGAAACCGCATAACAGGGAACGGTGGATTTGCCGCCATGTTCTGCTGCTGTGGCTCGCCATGCTGGCAATGCCTGCGACACTGCCGGCACAGCTTCCCACCGTCAAGCTGATCGCCACGGGCGGGACCATCGCGATGAAGCTCGATCCGGAGACCAACGCGCCTGTGCCCGCCATATCCGGCGACCAGTTGCTGGCAACGGTTCCCGAGATCGCCGGGATTGCCCGGATTACGGTCGAAAACTTTTCCAATATTCCCTCCGATTACATGGACCCGGAAAGATGGGTTCAACTGCACGCGGCGGTGGTCCGTTCGCTGGCCGATCCCGGGATCGTGGGCGTGATCATCTCCCAGGGGACCGATACGCTGGAGGAGACCGCCTACTTTCTGGACCTCACCGTAGACTCCCGGAAACCCGTCGTTCTCATCGGGGCGCAGCGGAACGCATCGGAGCGGGATTTCGACGGACCGAGAAATCTCTGGAACGGGGTGCGCACGGTACTGTCGGCGGAGGCGTGGGGAAAGGGAGTGCTGGTGGTTCTCAACGATCAGATCAACGCGGCGCGCGAAGTGAGGAAGTCCCATACGTCGGACGTGGGAACATTCCAGTCCGGGGAATTCGGGTTGCTGGGGCGGGCGGACGCGGACCGGATTGTATTCCACCGGGCGCCGACCCGGCGGCAGAACATCACGCTGCAGGCCGGAGAGCTGCCGACGGTGGAGATCGTGGCGATGTATGCGGGCGCGGACGGCGGCCTGATCCGCGCCGCCGTTGAAAACGGAGCGAAGGGCGTAGTGGTTCAGGCGCTCGGCATGGGCAACCTGAATATTCCCATGTACGCGGCGATCCAGAAAGCGATCATTGCGGGAGTCCCGGTGGTGATCTCGACGCGAGTGCCGAACGGCCGGGTGATGCCGGTCTATGGATTCCAGGGAGGCGGGCAGACGCTGCAGGAGCTGGGCGCGGTGTTCGCCGGCGACCTTTCCCCGCAGAAGGCGCGGATTCTGCTGATGCTGGCGCTGCAGAGCACGATGGACCCGGTGGAGATCCAAAGGCTGTTCGACCGGTAACCGGACCTGTAAGGGGGAAGGGCCGGGGAGGGGAAATCCTTTGCACCTTTTCCGCCGGTGGCGACGTCATTTTCAATAAGTATTCTTCGATTCAGGGAGTCCCAAACGAGATGAATAAAACGAAACTGGCATTGTTATTGGCTGGCGGAATCGCACTTTCGCTGCTCGTGGTTCTGGGTGTCCGGGACATTCAACGGTTCGAAAAGGGGTCAGGCGAAGCTGCGGCGGGAACGGGCGGCGCGGTGCGGACGATCCGGTTTGTGAAGAATCCGGAGCCGTCCCCGGTGATATCGATTCAGGATTTGGACGGCCGTCCGCTGAACTCCTCCGACTGGCTGGGCCGCGTGGTGCTGCTGAATTTCTGGGCGACCTGGTGCCCGCCCTGCCGGGCGGAGATCCCGGAGCTGATCCGGCTCCAGGAGGCATACAGCGATCAGTTGCTGGTGGTGGGCCTGTCGACGGATCAGGATTCACCGGAAGCAGTCCGGCAGTTCGCCACCGAATATCAGATCAACTACCCGGTAGCCATGGCGTCGGAAGAGTTGCAGGACCGGTTCGGGGGGATCTTCGGACTGCCCACGACGTTCGTGCTCGACACCCGGGGCCGCGTGGTGCAGAAGCACATCGGCCTGCCCGACCCGGCGTTATACGAACTGGAGATTCGGGCGCTGCTTGGCGAGCCCGTCGATGCACAGATTGAAACTTTTGATGACACCGGACAGGTGCTGCTGACAAACGTCCGGAATGCGACGGAGCTGCCGGGTGTGGACTTTACCGGCCTCTCAGCCGATCAGAAGAAGGCCGCGCTGCGCCGCATGAACGAGGAGCAATGCACCTGCGGCTGTGAGTTCACCATTTCCCAGTGCCGGATTCACGATTCCAGTTGCGGCGTCAGCATTGAGATGGCGAAGCAGATTGTGGCGGATGTCGCCGGGAATTGACGAAACTCCACATTTCACCCCAAACGTAGCAGCGCTGCTCAGAGAGACCTGCTCCAGCCGAGCCATCGGCCAAGCAGCGCCTGGACGCGCGGAGTCAGCCGGGTGCGGTTGTAGGCGTCACCGGCCTTGCGAATCGCCTCGGCCTGCGTGGGATAGGGGTGGATGACGTTGGCGATGGAACCCAGGCCCACCCCGTTCACCATCGCCAGCGTAATTTCGCTGATCATCTCCCCGGCATGGCGGGCGACAATCGTGGCTCCCAGGATCTTGTCCGTTCCTTTCCGAACGTGAACCTTGACGAAGCCCTCTTCCTCTCCGTCGGCAATGGCGCGGTCGACTTCGCTCATCGGCACGTGATACGTATCAACCTGAATTCCCCGGGCACCGGCTTCGCGCTCATAGATTCCCACGTGAGCGATCTCCGGGTCCGTGTAAGTGCACCAGGGAATCGTCAGCGCGCTCCATTTTTTTCTTCCGAGAAACAGGCTGTTCTGAATAACGATGCGCGCGGTGGCGTCGGCCGTGTGAGTGAATTTGTAGGGCAGGCAAACATCACCCGCGGCGTATATTCGCGAATTGCTCGTCCGCAAGGTCTCCTCAACCTGGACGCCTTTCCTCGCGTCGTAATGCACTCCCGCTGCCTTCAGACCCAATCCCTGCACGTTGGGGGCCCGGCCCACTCCCACCAGAATCGCGTCCACCGGGACCACGTCGGTCCTGCCATTTGCCTCCAGATGCACCTGCTTTTCATTCCCGTTCACCCCCCCGTTCACCGCGACGTGCACGGCCTTCGTATGCAGGCGGACATCCACTCCATCGCGGCGTAGCGAGTCGGCCAGTATCTTCGCGGCTTCAGGATCTTCCCGCGGCAGAAAATGCTCGGACATCTCCGCAATGGTTACGCGCGAGCCCAGCCGCTGGAAGGCCTGGGACAGCTCGCAGCCGATCGGCCCGCCGCCGAGAACCAGCAGGCGCGCGGGAAGCTCAGTCAGGTTGAAGACCGTTTCATTGGTGAGAAAACCGGCTGCGGCCAGCCCTTCGATGGGCGGCGCCACGGCCCGGGCGCCGGTGGCAATCACGGCCCGGGAGAATCGCAACTCCTTACCCTCCACCGCAACCGTGTCGCGCCCGGTGAACCGTCCGGAGCCGATGAACACATCGACGCCCAGGTCCTGAAAGCGCGCCGCCGAATCGTGACGTGAGATCCGGGCCCGGATGCGGCGCATCCTCTCCATCACGGCGGAGAAATCCGGCGTGGAGCGAGAGTCAAAGGAGGCGCCGAGCGACCGCGCGAACTCGAATTCGGCCACCGACCGCGAGGCGCGGATCACCGCCTTCGAGGGAACGCAGCCCACGTTGAGGCAGTCTCCGCCGAACAGATTCCGCTCGACGATGGCAACTTTTGCCCCCAGCGACACCGCTCCGGCAGCGGTCACGAGCCCCGCGGTACCCGCTCCGATCACGACCAGGTTATATCGCGCGGCCGGCTCCGGGTTCACCCAGTCCGGCGGATGCACGTTGGCGAGCAGCGTCCGGTTATGTTCGTCGTCCGGGGAGACCTCCAACCGGAGAAAGTCCTCGCCCCTTTCAGCCTGACTCACAGATCTCCCTTCACCGTCTTGACCCTGGAAGCCTCATCGGTCCCCTGCAGCTTGCTTCGCGCAAAACGGATCAACAACCCCAGCAGTATGGCGGCCACCGCCACGGCGCCGATGATTCCCCACGGAATCTCCCCGCGCGCGATGCCCGTGAAAAGGGCATCTGATCCTGCCACGTAGAGGATCGTGCCCGGCAACATGCACAGCCACGACCAGAAGACATAGGTCCGGAACGGAACCTTCGTCAGGCCGAATCCGTAGTTCAGCAGGATGAACGGGAACAGTGGAACCAGCCGCGTCAGCGCCACCATGACAGCACCGCGCCGCTCGGTCAACTGATCCAGCTTTTTGAATTTTTCATTCCGGCTCAGCCAGTGCGCGACCGCATCGCGGGCCAGGTACCGGGCGATCAGGAAGCTGGCCGAGGCGCCCAGCGTGGCGCCGAAGATCACGACCACCACGCCCAGCACGGTGCCGAACAATGCAGCGGCCGCAATCGTCAGAACGGAACCCGGCACTGCTGCCACGACGGCAACCGCATATAGCAGAGCAAAGGCAACCGGGGCGTACGGACCCAGGTTCCCGATCCAGAGCCGCAGAGCGCCGAGTTGCTCTTTCAGGTCCAGCACCTGAGCAAGGATCAGCAACCCACCCAGCAGTCCGAGAAACAGCACGGGTTTCCAGCAGCGAACGCTCCCCTTCTTCTCCGAACCTTCGCTAATATTTTTTCCGGTATCGGCTTGCTGGCTCATCGAACCATCCCAGTGTTCCACGCTCTGTGAACCCATGTTGTGCACCATCCCTTGCGCTTCGATTGATTCATTTGTTTTCATCTATTGGATTCTGAAACCCGCACAACGATGCAATGAATAAAATGAGGAGGTGATGGATGTTGAAGAATTGAGGTCAATGATCCGGCCGGTCGCCGTAATAGATGCGATGGATCTGTTCCGGGCTGACCCCCAGGTAGTAGCATGCCAGACAGAGCTGGTTCTGAAGCGTCGTCCGCCACACCCCGCGGCGCTTCCACCGCCGGGCCGAGGTAACCACCCGTACGGGAGCCACCTCGATGCGGCCGATTTTCTTCAGCCGCCGGACGAGCGCCAGATCCTCCATGATCGCGATCTCGGGAAAGCCACCGGCAGCGCAAAAGACATCGGATTTCAGAAAAATCGCCTGGTCTCCATAGGGCTGGTGCAGCCAGATGGAGCGGAAATTCGCCATAGACTCAATGGCGCGGAAGCGCCACCCTTCGCCGTCAATCCGCAACCGGAAAGCTCCAGCCGAAACGCCGGGCCTGGAGAGGATGCGGGAAATATGGCTGTCGAAATCGGGTGGCAAAACTGTATCGGCATGAAGAAACAGGAGGACATTTCCGGTGGCGATGCGGGCGCCCGCGTTCATCTGTTTCGCCCGGCCCGGCGCGGACCGGCACACAATCCAGCCGCTGCGTTCCGCCAGACCGGCGGTCCCGTCCCGGCTGCCGCCATCGGCAACAATGACTTCCCGGAGACGGCTCCCGGCCCCTTCAGGAAGACATCGCGACAGATGGGACTCTTCGTTCAAAGTGGGGATGATGACGGAAATACTGCACGCGGAGGACGGGGCCTCCGAGGAGGCAGGCCGTTGCATTTCGCCGTCGCGGGGAACTGTTAAAACGGGGGAAGTGGAACTGATCACCAATCCTTTGTCTCCCGGTTCTCTCGAAGCCCGGTTCAGCAACACCCATCCGGCCCGCAGCTGGAATCAGCCGCCGCGACGGTCTTGCGATAGCGCTTCCCTTTGGTTTCGCGCGGATCGCGAATGGCCGTCTCCTGGCAAGCAAAGGGCCTGGCCTGATCCAGCGGGATATCCTTCATGGGAGGAATGGGAGTGACCTGATCGGCATACGGCTCGCTTGTCAGAATGTGATAGGTCTTATCGCACACGGCCATCCGTTTTCCGCGAATCAGGACATGGCCGTCATCGTCCTCGACCTTTTTCCAGGGACCCTTGTACAGCACGGCCTGGTTGCGTTCCCGGCAGGGGCCCTGCTTGCCCTTGCGCGCCGTGATGGTAACGGAGCGGAACTCAACTCCCTTGACGGTCTGCCACGGCGTCTGCTCGTACTTTTCGATCTGAATCGCATGGAAACCGGCCTGCTCAAAGGCTTCCATGAACCGGTCCTCACGGAACGCTCCCGCGATGCAGCCGGACCACAACTTCGGATCTTTTTGGAGCGAAGCGGGCACATCCTCATCGGAGACGATATCGGAGATGGCCACGCTGCCGCCGCGTTTCAGAACACGAAACATCTCGGAGAACAACTGAAGCTTTTCCGGTTGCGAGACCAGGTTCAGGACACAGTTGGAGACGATGATATCGACCGAGTCATCACGGATGAGCGGCGCGCGGCCGGCCAGCTCTTTCCGAAAGGCCTCATAATGGTCCAGGTCATTGCCCGAGCGGACGGGGTTGGCTGCAAGATAGGCGTCCAACTCATCCGGTGAATCCGACAGATTCTGTATTCTGCCCCTCAGGAAACGGATGTTGTCATAGCCCAGCCGTTCGGCGACCACGGGATGATGGCGCCGGGCAACTTCCAGCATCTCATCGTTGAAATCCACGCCGATGACCTTGCCGGAAGCGCCGGCCTTCTGCGCCGCGATGAAGCAGATCTTGCCGGTTCCCGAGCCCAGGTCCAGCACCGTATCGCCGGGCTGAATGTATCTGGAAGGATCGCCGCATCCATAATCGCGGTCGATGACCTCCTTGGGAATGATCTTCAGCAACTCGGGATCATAGTCCACCGGGCAGCACAGCGCGCCTTCCTTGGCCTTCGCCGCCGCGGCATAGCGATCGTAAACAATCTCTTCCGTCCTGTTCTGTGCCGTGGTTCCCATGAGGCCCTCTTCCCCGGAAGTCAATGAATCCCCGTTTTGAATCGAAGCTATGAATCAAGTTACGAATCCAGGTTACGATTCGAAGTTACGAATCGAAGTTACGAAATGAATAATCACGAAATAACAAACTACGAAATAAGAAGATAGCACAACGAACCCAGCAGCGCCCCCATCGGCAATGTTACCACCCAGCTCAGGACGATCTGCCGCACCATACCCCAGTCGGTCCGTTTTGCCTGCGATGTGGCCACGCCGAAGATGCTTCCGACAGAGACATGCGTGGTCGATACCGCCAGACCCAGCGGCGATGCCATTGTCACCAGCACAGCGGTCGCCAGATTGGCGCCCGTGCCTTCCACCGGATGGATGTCGGTAACCTTTTCCGAGATGGTCCGCGCCACTTTGCGCGCGCCGAGCATGCCACCCAGCGCCATGGCCACGGCCACTCCGCCCAGCGCCAGCCAGGGGGAGATCCCCAGGCTCGGAGCCAGCAGCAATGCCGCGATCTTGGGGGTGTCATTCACTCCCCGGGAAAAACTGATGCCGCCGCCGGAAAACCAATGGATCAGTTCATTCAGATCGGTCCTCCACCGTGCGCCGGACGAGTGCACCGCGCAGTCTTCCGCACGGTCCACGGTAATCACGGGGAACGGATGGACTGCAACGGCTTCCATTTTCAGCCCCGCCGCAGGCGCCAGCTCGGCGGGAGCCGCTTTCGCAGGCGAGACGCAGATGCAGTCGCGCACCATGGGAAACACGCGGCGCAGCAGAGGAAACGTCAGCCGGGTCAGTCCCACGGCGATCAGAGGACTGAGTAATAGAGGGATGAACGCGCTGCTGACCAATGCGGAATAGTGAAAATTCGTCCAGCCTCCCGACAGGATGGCCACTCCGGTCAACCCGCCCAGCAGCGCATGCGTAGTGGAGATGGGCATTCAGATCCGGGCAGCCAGAAAAACGGTCAAAGCGGCGCCGCAGGCCACCGAGATCAGAAACGCCAGCCGGTCGATATCGGGGCCGATCAGTTGTGCGCCGGAGAAGACCGGAAGCAGTCTCCGGGCCAGCCACAGGCTCAGAACGGCGCCGACCGTGGTCCAGAGGGTGGCCCACGTGATGGCTCTCCAGTAGGAGTAATGCGGACTCTTTCGAAGTGTGGCCACACCCTTGAAGTTGTCATTTGCGCCGTTGGAAAACGCCAGGAAGAAAACCGCTCCCAGCAAAAGAAAGATCATTCGTCCCACTCCCCGCCCGCGCAGTCGCGCTTTGCTGACATGATCCTACAGGCTCAGATCATCTAGCAACACATTTTTGGCTGCAACGCTTTTTTGGCGGCAATGCTTATTGGACCGCAAAGTTATTTGGATTCGGCAACGGGTCGGATGGATTCAGTTTCCCTGAAATATGGCCGTTTCCATATTGTTTCCCTCCAGCGCCGATCTCCAACTCCGCCAGTCCATCGCCCCTCCATTGCCCCGCGGGCACCTCTCCGGAATGCTTTTCCCCATGGACTGGCATGGACCAGGATGGAAGTTGTTCCGCCCCTCCGCGTCCTTGCCAAACGAACCCTCCGGGTCCTTGCCAAACGAACAAAGAAGCCCGGCGCCATCCCAAACAGGGCAAGGGCGCCGGGCTATCGGGAATCTCATCGGCTGCGGATCGATCTAGGATTTACCGACGGACTCCACCTGAACGGCCTTTCCATCCACCGTACCGGTCAGCTTCACCTTCTCGCCGGCAAGGGCTTTCAGTTCGCCCGACTTGCCTTCGAGGGTATAGACGGTATCGCCGACAACCAGGGCGTACTTGGAGCCCATGTTGACGCAGCCGTTGGTGCACGCGGCTGCCGACATCCCCGCCTTATGGGTGACGCCGCACATGGCGTCGGTGATGGTGCCTTCCAGTGTCTTTCTCTCCGCCCCCTGTGCCAGCGGAAGCAGTAACACAAAACCAAAAAGAGCTACTCCGAGCACTCCGATATTCTCTTTCCATGACAACATTTCGAAACCCTCCCTTGATTTGAGAAAACTAAATTCGCGGTCTTCAGAAATAGATTCCCTCTGTGCCGCATCGGTGCAATTTTTTTGCGCGTCTGTGCATCGGTGCATTTATTGGAAGGACGCGGAGTCCATCCCCAGCCCGCCCGTTATCTGCTCTCCTTTTGAAACGAGTAGACCTCCGCCTCCGGGTAGAACACCTCCAGATCCGCCAGAAAGGCCACAAAGTGGCGCACCCGTTCCCCGTCCTCGTTTTCCACTCGCAGCGCCCGTTCCTTTTCTTCATAATGCAGCTGCACGGATAGACCATCGATCCGGTCCGCGACGCCGCCATCCGCGCGGGCCAGCTCCCGGAGTGGATAGAGCCTGATTTCGCTTCCCACAAAAACAGCCACGGCTTCCCGGCGACGCCGGTTCATATCCGAATAGGGGTCCCGGCGATAGTCGCGCCGGTATCCGGTTTCAAAAGAAAGAACCAGTGTCCGGGGGTGCCTGCGCTTCCATTCGCCCCAGGTCGTGTGAGTCATGGGCAAAACGTCCAGCCTCCGACCCGCCATGGGACCGGTTACCGCCTGAACCCCGAGCTGCGACCACAGGCTGTGGGTCTTCCGGTCATACATCAGGACGTTTCTCTGGAACAGAAGGCCGGAGACGCCGAACAGGAGCCGCTCTCCATCAAACACCGGGTCGTAGACCACGCCCGAGCCGCACAACGGTCACCAGCTCACCAGTACGGGCCTGCCCCCCACCCGGTCATTCACCAATTCATGCCAGGTCAGAATGCCGACCGGATAAGCCTTCGCCTCCTCCCCGAACGCGATGCCAAGAACCTGATCCTGATCCCGCAGACCCCGGATCTCCTGTGCGGCCACGAATTTCGGATTGACCAGGGCGGGAATTCCATCCTTGGGTGGACCGCCGCCGCGGATCTCCCGCAGCGGGATCGAGTGGCGCGTAACGTCGAATTCAAAATCACCCGGGATCGCGGAGATCCTGCGCTCTTCCGGCTCGACCTGGACCGTTCCCATCTGCCGGGCGTGGCCAGGCAGCGCCACGGCAACGCCCATCAGAAATAACCATAGCGTCTCGTATGCAGCAAGGCGCTTGCAATACCCGGCACTCGATCTCACTCTCAAAATCGTCATCCCTCCGCAACCAGAATATCCACTGGCTCGCCGGCTAGACTCGGACCAACCCGGCGTTCGAGCCCGGCGAAGCCTCGCCGCCCTGCATGCCGTCACAGAGCCCCCCGCCACCGGAAGGATGCAAACTTTGTGCCGGAGAAATACAAGATTTGTGGAAGACGAGGCGCTGAGCAGCCGTTGCGCGGGGGCGTCAAAAATTGAGATTGCAGGAAGAAGTTTTAGTGATGGCGAAAGTTCATCAGCCATCCAAGCGCAACCCTTGCGCCTGCTCCTAGAACCTGATCCGCCCAACGGAGGAGATCAATCCGCCGCGATCCCATAGGTACGGTGGACATCACCGAGCGTCAGCGTCCCCAGAATTCTTTTCGGGTTGAGGCGGCTGGTAACCGGCAGGATTCGATTTCCGCCGAATTGCCGCAGTGCGCGGTCCAGTGGCAGGTCCGGGTGCAGAGCCGGAACGGAAGGCAAATCCAGCACCCGGGAGAGCGGTTTTTCCTTCTGATCTTCTGCTTCGGCGGATTCCAGACGCTCCCGAACCACGTTGGACCAGGCCCCCAGCTGGTTCAGCACGAAGGCATACTGCTGCTTGTTCTCGACCATCTCCATCCGCGCCTGCTCCACCGAAGCGGTCCGTTGCAGGACGGGCACCGGTCCCCACTGCATGGCGTCCTCCACGCGCAGCACCCGCTCTTCCCGCTGCTGCTCGGGCGATGGAAGATTCATTCCCTCCAGCCGCGCCACCAGGCTGAAGAACGGCACCGGCTGCAGCTTGCGCGAAACCAGATAGGCGATCGTATTGGCGATCATGACGGGCACGATAATCAGGTAACTGGCGCTGACCTCGAACACCATGAACACCGAGGTCATCGGGGCCCGGAACAAGCCGGCGAAGAAGGTGCCCATGCCCACCAGCACGTAGGCATCGCCGGAGCTGGTCGGGAAGGGCCAGTAAAGGTTCGCCAGCCCGCCCAAACCTCCGCCGATCATGGCGCCGGTAAACAGCGCGGGAGCGAACATTCCTCCGGGGGTTCCGGCGCTGAAGCACCCCAGCGTAACGATCATCTTCATCACGCCGAGCAGCAGCAGCAAGTGCCAGGGGAACTGGTCGTGCAGCGCGCTGTCGATGGAGCCATAACCGGCGCCCATCACATCCGGCAGAAAGATTCCCACGCAGCCCACCAGCAGGCCCGCCAGAAACGGCCGGAAATAAATCATCCCCGGCGGCTGGCTCTGAAACTTCCTGTGGAGCCAGTGCACCAGACGCACGAACAGGGCCGACAACAGGCCTCCCACCAGCCCCACGCCCGCGTAGATGGCCAGCTCGGACGGGTGAGTCAGTTGGAAGTCCGGCACACGGAATAGCGGTTCGTCTCCCAAAAACCACCTGCTCACCACCACGGCGGAGACGGCCGACAGAATCGTGGAGCCCATCACCGCGGTATTCCACGCGCCCATGACCTCTTCAATGACGAACAGCACGGCGGTAATCGGCGTATTGAACGCCGCGGCGATCCCCGCCGATGCGCCCACCGCGCTGATCATCCGCATGTTTTCGCGCGCCAGCCCGAACAGCCGGCCGAGCCATGAGGCGATCCCCGCGCCCATATGCAGCGCCGGGTCCTCCGGGCCGAGCGAATTCCCCGAACCGATCGAGATGGAACAGGCGATAAACTTCCCGATCACGGTGCTGGCCGGAACGTATCCATCCGAGATGTAGATGGCCGCCTTGGTGTGATTGACCCCGCTGCCCCGTGCCGACTTGAAGACCCAGATCACCAGCAGCGAACTGAGCGCCGCTCCGCAAGCCGGGCCCAGAACCGTCGCCAGCCGGTTCTTCCCCACCGGCGTATCCAGAATCAGCCAGCTCAGATAGTCCATCGTGATATGGAAGCAGACGATGAAGAGCCCGGCGAATAAACCGATGAGGATCGCCAGCAGCAGGAAGCGCTGCGTCTCGCTCATCACCGGCCAGTGCCGCCATTTGGATGGGAGAATGGATTGCATGGGTCCGACCTTCAAGCCGTTACGTGGAAATCTTGGTTAGCACCCGCGCCAGAGCATCTTCATCCGGCCTTCCGGGGCAGATCCGCTGCCGCAAATACCATAACTGATCGGCTAGGAAGAGATTCCGCTCAATCGTTTCGTCCGTCCGCTGCGGCCTGTCCTCCGATTCGAGAATCTCGCGGGCCGGCTCGACAACAAACTGCTCACCGGTATCCGGATGCAGCGGTCCATAGGGCAGGCAGACCATGACCTTGGCCAAAGCGCCGGCCAGCAGCGCCCGGCTTCTCTCATACCTGCGGAACGTGCTCAGTCCTCGCAGCGTCGGATCCAGCGCCAGTACATCTCCCACCAGCTCGAGCCGGTTCTGCACCTGCACATTTTCAGGCTGCAGGCGCCGCGCGTTGCGAAAGGCTGTCTGGGCCGAGATGTAATTCCCCCGCGCCAGCTCAGCCTCTCCTAACCCCGCATAACTGTCGCCATCCGATCGGTCCGCCACCACCCTGTGCCGGTATAACTCCACCGCTTCGGCCGGAGCGCTCGCCAGCAGGAACAATCCGGCCACCCGCAATTGCAGGTCTCTCTCATCCGGTAGTTCGTCTTTGAGCAGCAACAGTTGCGCCAGCAGCGCCGGCGTGCTCCCGTTCGCGGAGAGCAACTCGACCAACTCCATCCGCGCCTGCAATCGGTCCGCCGCGCGGTCCGCGGGCCAGTAGGAATAGATGGCGCGCTGATAGAAATTCTCCGCCTCTTCCGCTCGGACCCGGCGGGAGGCAATGCGGGCGAGCATCCAGAGGGCATCGGCGTTCGTGGAATCCATCCGCACCAGATCGCTCAGGTACCGCTCGGCCTCATTGAGGCTTCCTTCTTCCATCAGGACGCGCGCCAGCGCGAGCTGATACTCGGTATTGTCCCGGCTGAATGACAGCGCGGTGCGGTATTGTTCCACGGCCCCGGCCGGATTCGCCCCCGCCTCCAGTAATTTCCCCTCGGAGAAATGATGCTGGGCACGGGAGTCTTTCTCCGCGTTGTAGGAGGACATCAGAAAACCGGCCAGGCTGAACATGGCCACCAGTCCGGCCGAGACCTGGAGCACGATCTGCGGCGCCGACTTGGCCAGCGGATTCAGGTAGCGGACAAAATGTGTCAGTCCGGATGTGTCCATTTGTTCTGGGAAGGGCCGTATGCCTCTCAAAAGCATCCACCCATTGGAGTTTGATGAACCAGTATATGCCAACCCGGGGGTCCACGCATTCCCCTTTGCCATTTCCGTTACCCTGGGTTTCCATTTTATGGCAGACTGATCCTTATGTATCCGCCGATCCGGAAGCTTCCGAGAGTCAGGAAATCCCGAGTCGCCCGATGAAAATCCGTCCGGGAAACCCCTATCCACTTGGCGCCACCTGGGACGGGGCGGGGGTGAATTTCGCCCTCTTTTCCGAGCATGCCACCCGCGTCGACCTGTGCCTGTTCGATTCGCCCGAATCCACCGCGGAATCGGCCTGCATTCCGCTGTCCGAGCAGACCGACATGGTCTGGCACGGCTACTTGCCCGGCGTGCTTCCCGGCCAGTTGTACGGATTCCGCGTCCACGGGCCCTATGACCCCTCGGCCGGCAACCGCTTCAACGCCAACAAGATCGTGCTGGACCCCTATGCCAAAGCGATCGGACGAACCATCCGATGGTCCGATCAGATGTACGCCTACCGCCGGGGCGATCCCCGGAAGGATCTGTCCTTCGATCCCCGCGACAACGCCGCCTGCGCGCCGCTGGCCGCCGTGATTGATACCGCTTTCACCTGGGGGGACGACCGCCCGCCCCGGACGCCGTGGCACAAGACGGTGATCTATGAGCTGCATGTAAAGGGATTCACCAAGCTGAATCAGGATCTGCCGGAGAAAGTCCGCGGGACCTACGTCGGTATCTCCTCCGAGGAAGCAATCCGTCATCTAACCGATCTCGGCGTTACGGCCGTCGAACTGATGCCGGTCCACCATCACGCCTCCGACCACCATCTGATGGATAAAAGACTGCAGAACTATTGGGGCTACAACACCCTCGCCTACTTCGCTCCCGAAACGCGCTACGCCCTGACCGGCTCACCCACCGGGACCGTCCGTGAATTCAAGACCATGGTGCGCAACCTGCATTCGAACGGCCTGGAAGTCATCCTCGACGTCGTCTACAACCACACGGCCGAGGGGAATCACGAGGGGCCTCTGCTCTCGCTCCGGGGAATCGACAACCGCTCCTACTACCGTCTGGACACGGCCGATCCCCGTCTTTACGTCGACTACACGGGCTGCGGCAATACGCTGAACATGCTCCATCCCCGCGTCCTGCAACTGATCATGGACAGCCTCCGGTACTGGGTTCTGGAGATGCATGTGGACGGATTCCGGTTCGACCTGGCCAGCACGCTGGCGCGCGAGCTGCATGCGGTGGACAAGCTCGGAGCCTTCTTCGATATCGTGCACCAGGACCCGGTCCTCTCTCAGGTCAAGTTGATCGCGGAACCCTGGGACCTGGGCGAGGGGGGCTATCAGGTGGGTAACTTCCCCGTCGGGTGGGCCGAGTGGAACGGAAGATACCGGGATGCGGTCCGCCGCTTCTGGAAGGGAGACGGCGGGGTCGTCTCGGAGATGGCGACGCGGCTGGCTGGCAGCAGCGACCTGTATGAGCAGAGCGGCCGACGGCCTTATGCCAGCATCAATTTCATCACCTGCCACGATGGCTTCACGCTGCACGATCTGGTCAGCTACAACACCAAGCAGAACGAGGCCAATCAGGAGGGCAATCGCGACGGGACGGATGACAATCTAAGCTGGAACTGTGGCGCGGAAGGCCCCACCCGCGAACCGGCCGTTGTGGCGCTGCGCCAGCGTCAGCAGAAGAACTTTCTCGCCACCCTGCTGCTTTCCCAAGGCGTCCCCATGCTCTGCGGCGGCGACGAGTTCGCCCGCACGCAGATGGGAAACAACAACGCATATTGTCAGGACAACCCCACCAGTTGGCTCGACTGGAATCCGGATGCCTCGCAGCAGGATCTGCTCCGCTTCACCCGCCACCTCATCTCCATACGCAACGAATTCCCCATCCTGCGCCGCCGGAAATTCTTCCAGGGCCAGAGCATCCGAGGCGAAGGCGTCAAGGATATCTCCTGGTTCGAGCCCAGCGGCAAGGAGATGGACGATCGCACCTGGAACCTGGATTCCGTCAGGAGCCTGGGAGTCCTGCTGAATGGAGAGGAGTTGCACGCGGTGGATGAGATGGGCAACGCCCTGGTCTCCGATTCGCTCTACATCATCTTCAACGCCCACGATGACGTCCGCGATTTCGTATTTCCCGTTCTCGACGGGAAGGGAAACTGGGAACTGCTGCTCGATACGGCCAGCGTGAAGTGGAGCCACCGCTATCTGGCCGGCGACCGATTCCACCGCGCCGAAAGCCGCTCCGTGGTCTTGTTCCGCTGGAAGAAGTTTGGCCCCCGCCCCTGAGGGGAAGTGAACAGGCGTAAGGGAGAGGTGAGAGGGGTCTGCGCGACTATGCCTTTGCCTCCCCTGCATCATCATCCCCGCCCGGCTCACCCGCACCCCCTCCGCTCGCCGCGCCATCGGGCCGGCGCCGCTCCGGCACCTGGGGGCCGGCCGTGGGTGTGGAGTGGAGATGCACGTCCCGTTGCGGGAAGGGTATCTCGATGCCCTCCTCGCGGAATCGCGCGAAGATTCGCTTGCGCAGCGCGTGCTGGGCGTAATACTGGTCCACAAACGTATTCACCCGGCAGATTAGTGTAAAGTCCAGCGAGGATTCCCCAAAACCAGGGCTGAATCGGACGAACGGCGCCGGATCGGTCAGAAATCCCCTGATCTCCTCGGTTCCCTTCTTCGCTTCCTCCAGCAGTGACCCGCCAGAGATTTTGTACCAACTGATGTGAGAGAGTTTACACCACAATCTGAGGCCGAGAAACCGGTTTCCCGACAGGGCTATAGGCCCCCGGCGCCGGGGGCCTATAGCCGAGCGCCGAGTGGGGTCTTCTGGTGTTGTACTGCTGCCGCCACTGTTCGACCACCACCTGGGCCTCCTTCAATGAGTAGAAGATCTCTCCATTCAGGCATTCATCTCTTAGCTTCCCATTAAAACTTTCGCAGTACCCGTTCTCCCACGGGCTGCCAGGCTCGATATACAAGGGCCCTGTCCCCAAGCTGGTCAGCCAGGTGCGCAATTGCTGCGCCACAAACTCCGGACCGTTATCCGAACGAATGTGCTCCGGGATGCCCCGCCACAGCATGACATCGGACAGAGTCTCGATCAGATTCTGATGATTCAGCCTCCGCTCCACTCGCAGGGCCAGACACTCGCGCGTGTACTCGTCAATCAGCGTCAGGATCTTCAGCAGCCGGCCATCATGCGTTCGCGCACTGACGAAGTCGTAGCTCCAGACTTGATTCGCCCGCTCGGGCCGCAGCCGGATACAACTCCCATCGTTCAGCCACAGCCGCCTCCGGGGATGCTGTTTCTGCGGCACTTTCAATCCCTCTCGCCGCCAGATCTGCTCCACCCGGTCGCGCCCCACCGGCCATCCCGCGTTCTGCAGCAGAGCAGTTATCCTGCGGTAGCCATAACGTCCATACTGCTCGGCTAGCAAAATGACCGCCCGCGTCAGTTCATCCTCATCGGCTCGTGGCGTCGATTGGTATCGTTGCGTTCCTCGCCATTGCCCCAGCAGCCGGCAAGCGTGCCTCTGGCTGATTCCGTACTGACTTTCAGCCCGCTCTACCGCACAACTCCGCCGCTCAGGGCTTAGAAGTTTCCCTCTGCCACGTCCTTTAAGATTTGCTTCTCCAGACTCAACTCCGCCACCAGCCGCTTCAGCCGCGTATTCTCCTTCTCCATCGCCTTCAGCCGCTTGGCTTGCTCCACCTTCAGTCCGCCATATTCTTTCCGCCAACGATAGTACGTTTGCACGGTGATCCCGGCTTCCTTGCACGCTTGCGGTGTCGTCTTCCCGCTTGCCACCGCCACTTCAACCTGTCTTAACACCGTTACGATCTGTTCCGGTTTGTACCTCTGCATCGGCATGTTCAATACCCTCCTCCATGAGATTCTCTCTCACTTCAGCTGGTACTAAAATCCCCGGTCAGGTCAGCAGCACCTGCTCGATGTGCTCCGGATCGCAGTCGTAGCTGACCCCCACCGGGATATACAGCGACATCTGCAGCTCCGGCATGGAATAGTTCGTAACGATCGAGGAGGCCATCTTCGCATTGGGCACTATGACCATATTGTTCCCAAACGTGCGGATACGCGTCGATCGCCATCCGATCTGCTGCACGTAGCCGGCCTCCCCGCTGTCCAGTTGCACATAATCATCCTTCCGCACCGGACTGTCGATCCGCATATAGACACCGGCAAAGAAATTCCCCAGCGTATCCTGCAGAGCCAGCGCGACGGCGACGCTCCCCACGCCCAGCGTGGTCCACACCGCCGTCAGCGATATGCCCAGGTTGTCCAGCAGCATCATGATCCCGAACCCTGCAAAGATCACCCGCATCAGGAACTGCACCGACTCGTGCAGCGATTCCTTCGCCGAGGTCCGGGCCAGCCACCGCTCCAGCACCACCTGCACGGCCTTCGACGCGTAGTACAGAACCACCGCCAGGGCGCCCAGATAGACCACCCGGTTCAATACCACCAGGAAGCGCACGGGCAGCGGCAGCAGGTTTAATGAGGCCGCCAGCACCCCCAGGATCAACAGCGGGCCGATGGACCGCTCGAACAACTCGACCAGTTGATCGTCCACCTTCGTCGCAGTCGTCGCAGTCTTCGCCGCCAGCGCGTGCAGCCGGTGCAGCAGGTACGTCCGCAGTATCCAGGCCCCGATCACCAGCCCCAGTATCTGCGCTACCGGCATCATCCATGGATACTCGTCTAGCAATGGAAACCATTCCTGCAACATGTTATCCTCCGGATGGATTGTTCCCCGTCGCTCCGCGGCCCAGCGGCGGGTGATTCAACTTCCCGTTCTATTTCCCTGGCAGCGCCTAGTATCGCCTGTCGTCCATGCCTATAGTCACTGCCTAATATCCATGGTGGTCGCGTACGCTGCGGCGGTCAAGGCCGGATTCGGTTTTGACCCGTGCAGCAGAAGATTCCCCGCTCCTGTCCAGCTTGCCGGGCAGCGGACGCAGCCGTGTTTCGGCCGGCGCTGGGCACGGTCGGTTCAAACCCGGTTGTGGAATGGAATAAGCGGAACGAAACAGACTGCATAATTCAGGATGCACGTACCAGGCCGAATGAAACGGCCCGGACGAATCAGGCCGCGGAGTGATCCTTAACGGCTCGCTGCGGGAAGACGCCGTGGCGCACGAACTGCCAGAGCTTTTCGGCCACCTGTTCGGCGGTCAACTCCCCGCCGGGCGAGAACCACCCGGCCGTGGCGGTACACATCGTCAGAATGGAGTTGCGAATCACGGCCGGCTTCTCACCCGTGAAACCGTCCGCCCGCTGGCAGCTTCGCAGTATGGAATCAAAGATCTTTTCATACTCGCGCCGCAGCTTCAGGATCGTCTCCAGGTTCTCCGGCGTCAGGGACCGCAACTCGCTGTGGCTGATAAACGCCTCTTCGCGCTTCCTCGTATGAAACAGCACATGCCACCGGATGGCCTGCTCTAGTTGTGCTTCCGGCGGCTCGCCGGAGGCAAGGATCTCGCGCAAGCCCCGGAGCAGTTCGGCTGCCGTGGCCTGCATCAGATCGAACAGGATCTCCTGTTTGCTGGGGAAGTGGTAATAGAGACTGGCCGCCTTGATCTGCAGCAGGGCGGCGATCTGCCTCATGGTCATCCCGGCGTAGCCATGGAGGAACATCAGGTGGCAACCCGCCGCCCTGATCTGTTCCGGCCGGGAGGCCGAGGCATCGATGAGTTGGATGTTTCTGTCCGACCGGCGAGACGGGGAGGCGGGCAGCAGCGTACCGGCCCGAACGGCCGCGCCTGCCCGCCCTGCCGTACCTGTCCGGCTTGCCCGGCCTGTCCCACCGGCCCCTTCGCCTTTCGCCATTCTGCGTTTCTTCCTACAGGAAGTGCCGGTCCTTGAGCGGGTCCGGTTCTTTCAGGCCGAACTGATCGATCACCTTCAGCATCTCGGCGCGGTATTCGGTCCTGGCCTGCTCGTTATTCCGGCGCTTGATCCCCCATTTCAGGTAGGTCTCGCTCGTCTTGGAGCCCGTAATGCCGAACATATCCAGCGCGCGAGGATAGACCCGGTCCAGCGATTTCTGCACCTCGGCCTTGCCTTCCTCGCTCTGGCACAAAGTCTCCAGAATACGCAGCCCGTGGGCGATGTGCTGGGCTTCTTCCCGCAAAATCTGTGGAATAATTTTCGCCACCGGCAGGTAGCTGCACTCGCCGAAATCGCCCAGATGGTAACCGCCCACCCGGTCGATAAACGCACCGAAAGTTCCCATGTCGGCCCAGGTCTCCAGCGGATTCCGGAAGATCTCCAGCATCCGCTTTTCGCGGCCATTCCGGATCTGGTGGGATACGTCGATATTTAAGTCCGCAAGAATCTTGACGAATTTGCGATGGTGGTCGATCTCCTCTGCCGCTGTTTTGGCCAGCATCATCTGATCCTCTGCAGTCGGCGCCGCCAGAATCCATTTCTCCACATACAGGTGCGGCCCGCCCAGTTCGCTGTCGGACTGGATGACCATTACTTTCTTGAACAGCTCTTTGTACTCGTCCGGCATTTTGTGCCATTCTTCCGGCGTTTCAATCTTGTCTGTAAACATCCCTGTGTCTCCTCCCTTGCTTGGTTAATTCGTTACTTGCTCTTCCGCTTCGTTCTGGTTTTCGCCGGTTCCACCCGCTCCCACTTCTCCCGAAACCGCACACCGCAATTCTTCAGGATGTTGTGAATCGGGTCCCGTTTTTCGATCTCTTTCCGCAGTTGTTTCAGCCGCCGCTCGGACTCCGGCGTAACCACCTTCACCTCGATGTGCACCACGTGGATCGGTTTGCTCACCTCTTGCAGGCCCCAGATGCCGCTCGGGTCGAACTCGGCCCAGATCGTAAACTCCCAGTCCCGCAGGTCGAAATCTGTCGTGTGCGCCACAAAATTGCCCACCACGTTCAGTGAACCTGCATAGGCCGCGATCAGCGCTTCCAACGGCATCATCCCTTTGTGGGTGCCGCCCAGCAGCTCCGGCATGTCCAGCTTGATCGCCTTGTCGCCCGCCTGCACCTTCACCCGGTGCGCCGACTCCATCTTTGCCTGAATCCTCAGGCCCGTCTGTGGAATTTTCCTGATCCGTACCATGCTACTATTCTAACGAACGTTAGGCAGGTTGTCAACCCTTTTTCTAGCCATCCACTGCCAGTCCGGCGGGCATTTTCAGCCAGTCCGGCCGGGACCCTGCTCCGCGGCAACACCCGGTCCACTACCCTGCGCGCTCCCCTACCCGTTCCCATGTAATGCGGTAATCGACCACGTCTTTCGGCGGCGGCTCAGCGGGCCGCAGGATCAGGCGGTTTTCCTCGAACGTGTAATACCTTTTCGGCGCCGACCCCACGCGGTGCGGGACCAGATCCACCTCAATGTGGTGCACCACGAACCCTTCCTCTTCTTTCACTTCATAGGTTCCGGCGTAGGCCATCAGCCCGCCTACCGTGCTGCGCAGTTCCGCCTCGGTTGGCTCTTTTCTCGACGCCCATTTCGGCCGTGTCCCGTCCATGATCATCACGCACATCTTATTTTCCGCCGAATAGATGATGTAGCCCACGCCGTTCTCGCCGTACCGTGGTTGCGGCTTCGTCGTTCCATCGGCGCACTGTTCCACGGCAGAGACGTATCTCCAGGCCCCGATGATTTTTTTGCAGTCGCCTTCCATTGTCTCGTGTCCCGCCTTATTTCCAGTATTCCAGTCCGTAGGCCTTTGCCAGGATCTCTACCGGATGCGTTACTTTCCTGCCCGTCGCCTGCTCGATCTGGATCGCCGAGAGCGGACAATCGGAGGAGCAGCAGGCCGATTCATCCGCCTCCATGAACTTGAACAGCGGCTTGCCCACCTTCATCGACTCCTCGAAGAACTCCTTCTTCACGCTCCAGCCGCCGTCATGGCCGCTGCAGCACTGGAGCCGCTCCACCTCGGTCCCCGGAATCAGTTGCAGCAACTCCTGCGGCTTGTAGCCGATGTCCTGCGCCATCAGGTGGCAGGGCTGGTGGTAGCGGATGTTGCCCGCCTCGCTGGTGAAATCCGTTTCGAGCTTCCCTTCCCCGTGCAGCTTCACCAGGTACTCGGAGAGATCGTATGTATTCTCGGCCACCAGCTTCGAGTCCTCTCCGGGCATGTAGTCCGGGTAGTCGTGCTTCAGCATGTAGCTGCAGCTTGCCGATGGCACCACAATCTTGTAGCCGTCGCGCACCGCTTTGCTCAGCACCTCCATGTTGGCCGCGGCTTTTTTCAGGAAGTGGTCCGGCATCCCGGAGTCCACGTAGGGCAGGCCGCAGCACTGCTGTTTCGGGACGAAGCACTCCACGCCGTTGCGCTCCAGCACGGCCACGGCGGCCTTGCCGATATCCGGCTCGTTGTAGTTCACCGTGCAGGTGTAGAACAGCAGCACCTTGTCCTTTGTTCCCCCCGGTGTTCCGGCCGGCTGTTTTTTCCTCTTCCGGAACCATTTCGCGAAGGTCTCCGAGTGAAACTTCGGCAGCATGCGGTCCCTGTGGATGCCCACTTGCTTTTCCATCTGTGCGCGGATGAACCGGTTGTTGTTCGCCCAGTTCACCAGCGGGGCGAAGTAGCTGGACAGGGTTCCCAACAGGTCCACATGTCCGAAGATTCTGTCCCGCAGCGTTACACCTTCCTCCTTCTTCCGGACGAAGTTGTAGCGCACCAGCGTCCGAGGGAAATCCAGATCCAGGTAGTGGGGAGGGGTGTAGGGGCAGATCGGATCGCAGAGCTTGCACTGGTAGCAGAGATCGACGGTGTCGTTGATCTGCTTGCTGGTTAGCTCTTCCACGTTCCCGAAGATGCCGCCCACCTCATCGGTCTCCTCGAACAGCTTCACGAACGAAGGACACAGCGTATAGCAGACACGGCACGTATGGCACACGTCGAAGACCCGCACCATCTCCTTGTGCAGCGCTTCCGGGTCCCAGAACTCGGCTGACCGAATATCGAAATTCATCTGTATAGATCCCTTCTTTTTTGCGAACCAGCCAGGGCCGATCCCGAATTCTTCGCCACATTTATTCGCCAAACTCATTCGCGAAATTCACCAGGACGTTGCATCCTAGCATTCCGGAATGAATTCCGACAATGGCCTCGGCGCCATCCCTTCAGAAAGCAGCTATCGAGACGCTTCAAAAAGAAGTTCTATGGGCGTTTCAAAAAAGCAGATGTACGAGAACAGTTGGATTCATCCGGCCGGCAAACCGGGCACGCAACCGGAATCAGCGGCCGAGCTTCAGCCGTTGCGAGAGAAACTCCGGCAGCGCTGCGGCCATCATCTTCCGGATCGTGGTCTCCATGTCATAGGGGACCCTGCGGTACTCGACATACCCTTTTGTGTCGTAGATGGCAAAGGCCGCACGGGGGTCCCGGTCGCGTGGCTGGCCGACCGAGCCCGGGTTCATATAATAGGACTCGCCTTCCCGGATCTCCAGCAGGCGGGAAGGGGTCGCCTGCAGCACTCCCGGTGGCAGCAGCAACACATTATCCCGGCTGGTCAGCAGAAAACCGCCCTGCATGTGGGTATGGCCGAAAAATGTCAGCCGGTGCGGCAGCAGCGGGAAGCAGGCCTGCGCTTCGGAGGAAGCCGTTACGTATTCGTCCTCATCGCGCGGACTGCCATGCACGATCGAGAACTGAGAGTCGATCTCCATCGGACCGACCGGCAGGGCTTTCAGATACTCGATGTTCTCCGGCTTTAGTTGCGCCCGCGTCCAGTAGGCCGCAATCCGCGCCGCCTCGTTGAACTCTTCGGCATCGCTCGCGCCCGAGCAGACCCGGTCGTGATTGCCCCGTATTACGCGGCTCACGTTTTCCCGCACCCAGTCGGTAACCAGATCCGGGTCCGGTCCATAGCCCACCAGGTCGCCGCAGCAGACGATTTCATCGTAATCGCCCTTGACCGCTACCAGCGCTGCCAGCAGTGCTTCGTGGTTGGCGTGTATGTCGCTGAGAATGAGATAGCGCATGCGAATTCAACCGTGTAACCGACCATTATAAGACCAAATGCCCGGTCCATGGGGATTGAATTACGATCACCCGTGTAACCTGAGTTGACTGACTGATTACCTTTGGCGATACTTTGGACTGTTTTTCGCCTCCTCACGACTCATGTTCCCGGTACGCCTGGCTCTTCGAGATGCCGCGCTCCCTGGCCACCGTCTTCAAAGCCTCCATCCGGCTCATCGAGCCGCTCTCCATCAACTCCTTCACCCGCTGCCGCAACGGGACCTCACCCGCCGCGTCCCCGCCGGGAGCGGTGCTCCGCTCGCTTGCCCGGCCGGACGCGCCGCCGATCATCACGGTCATCTCGCCCTTCTGCTTCGGACGCGCCCGCAGCCGCTCCAGCACTTGAGAGCAGGTCCCGCGGATGAACTCTTCGTGCAACTTGGTCAGCTCGCGCGCCACCACCACGGGCCTCTCGCCCAGCACTTCGCACAGATCCGCCAGGGCCACCAGAATCCGGTGGGGCGCTTCGAAGAAGATCGTCGTCGCCCCGTAATCCCGGATTGCCTCCAGCCGCTCGCGCCGCGCCTTTCGCTTCGGCGGCAGAAACCCGATGAACTGGAAGTCATGCGCCGGTAATCCAGAAGCGCAGACCGCGGCGATCACCGCCGTCGGGCCCGGCACCGGGATGACGGGAATTTCGCTCCCGATGCAGAGCCGCACGAGGCGATAGCCGGGATCGGAGATCCCAGGCATCCCGGCGTCCGATACCAGCGCCACCCGCGCTCCCTGCTCCATCTTCTTCACTAGTTCCGGCGCCTTTGTCTCCTCGTTATGCTCCTCATAGCGCGTCGTTCGCGCCTCGATACCGAAATGCGCCAGCAGTTTGCGCGTCCGCCGCGTATCCTCGCATGCCACCAGATCGGCTTCCCGCAGCATGCGCACCGCCCGCTCCGTCATATCCTCCAGGTTGCCGATCGGCGTGCTGACCAGCCAGAGACACCCGCCGCCGACCGTCTTCGCTCCGGCCTCGCCGTCCATCTTTCCCGTTTCCATCGTCATTTTCCCGCTCGATTTCCCGGCCAGAATACCATACCGTCCCGGCCCCCTCCGGCCCCCTCCGGCCCCGCCCGGACGCTGCCCCGTTGACACCTGAAAACCCGCCTTGCTACGATCTCCCGGTAGCCGAACCGTTTCGCGCACCACAGCCGGCTCGCGGAACGTGTTATTGTTTCCATTCGCAGCTTGCCCGCGAACCGATTCCGGCCCAAAGGGGGTTGAAAATTTCATTTGGCTAGACTAACCCGGCACGAGTTGAAGCATGATGAACTGAGCGACCACCTCGCTATCTATCTCGACCGTATTCTCAAGTACCGCAAGCAGATCATCTCCGGCGCCATCCTCGTCGCAGCGGCCCTCATCATCAGCCTCAGCGGATACTTTTACATCCGCAGCCAGCAGGGAGCCGCCGCCGCCGCTCTCGCGCAGGCGCTGACGTCCTTTCACGCCCCGGTAGTCGCCGAGCCGCCTCCCGATGCCACTGCGCTGAGCTTCCCCACGGCCGAGGAAAAATTCCAGCAGGCCTTCACCGAATTCACCGACGTCGCCGACAGCTACTCCGGCTACGCCGCCGGACATTTCGCCCGTTACTACGCCGCGCTCTGCCAACGGGAGATGGACCAGCGCGCCGGAGCCGAACTGGCTCTCCAGGCCCTCACCTCCGGCAGCAACGCCGACGTCGCCTCGCTGGCCCGGCTTTCGCTGGCTGCCTTTTACGCCACCAGCGACCGCGAGGCAGAAGCTCGCTCGCTTCTGCAGGAGCTGGCCGACAACCCCACCGACGTGGTCCCCCGCACCCGCGCCCAGTTCGAGCTGGCGGACCTGCTGGAGCAATCCGATCCTGCCGGGGCTGCCGCTCTCTACCGCGAGATACAGGACACCTACGCCGGCACTCTGATCGCCGAGCAGGCGGCGCAGCGGCTCGAGCAGATGCCGCAGCAATAGCCTCGCCTGCAGCTCAGGGAGCCGACCACAGTCGGCACCGGTCAACGCATGCGCCCCTACGCTCTCCAACCCGAGCACAGCCGCGGCCGCCGCTTCGCCGAGCCGCCCCATCGCTACCGCAATCCGTACCAGCGCGACCGCGACCGCATCGTCCATGCCCGGGCCTTTCGGCGACTGGAGAACAAGACCCAGGTCTTCACCTCGCCGGTCTCCGATCATTTCCGCAACCGGCTCACCCACACCATTGAGACGGCTCAGATCTCCCGCACCATCGCCTCGGTCATCGGCCTCAACGAGGACCTGGTCGAAGCCCTGGCTCTTGTCCATGACATCGGCCACCCACCCTTCGGCCACACCGGCGAGTGGTGTCTCAACGAGATCATGCAGCGATTCGGCGACCGGTTCGACCACAACCTCCAGGCTCTCCGCATCGTCGAATTCTTCGAGCAGCGTTACGCCCGCTTCCCCGGCCTGAACCTCACCTTCGAGGTCCGTGAGGGCATCATCAAGCACTCGCGCGACTACGACCCGGCCAGCCACCCCGATCTCGCCGAGTACTGCCTCGACCAGCGCCCTCCGCTGGAGGCGCAGTTGATCGACCTGGCCGACGAGGTCGCCTATAACACGGCGGACCTGGACGACGGCATGGAAGCCAGGCTTTTGAACCTCGACTCCCTGCTCTCCGAGCTGGAATTGTTCCGTGATTTTTACCGCGAAGCCGAGCGGCTCTACCCCTCCGCGCCGCAGAAGCTTCTATTCAACGAGGCCAACAAATCCCTCATCAACCATCTCGCCACCGACCTGATGGAGCACACCCTCTCCGAGCTTTCCACCCATTCCATCCAGTCCGTCGAGGACGTCCGGAACTTCCCGGCCCGTCTGGTGGGCTTTTCTCCCGAAGTCCGCCGCCACAAGGACCTCATCAAGAAATATCTCTACAAGCATCTTTATACCCACGCGGACTTCGTCCCGGCCAAGGAAGCTGGCCGCCGGATCATACAGGATCTGTTCCAGCTCTATCTGGACGACCCTTCCCGCATGCCCGCCTCCTACGCCGCCCAGACGCGCGAGATGCCCCCGCAGCGCGTGATCTGCGACTACATCGCCGGCATGACGGACTCCTACATCCAGAAGCTCGACGCCCGGACGCCCGGCTCCGAAGCGGACGCCCCGGCCTGATCCCGCACCTCGTCCACTAACTCCGGTACCCCGGAGTTAGTATTTGTCCAGGATCGCCGGGTCGGACTGCTCGTATACGAGATCCACGACGCTTTGCGGAATGCGAAGGCTAAACTCGCTGTTGGCAGGATTCACTTTCCCGACGTTCATGACTCCAGGATGACCCTCTAATGCCCCCACGATCATGTGCGGACTCACTTTCCACGTGGCTGTCAACTCTTCCACCGTATAGTACCTCTCCCCAACTCGTACATTTACCCGATCGATACTCGATAATTGATTCATCAACGCCCTCCCAAGTAATTCGTTTGGCCTCGTCAGACCTTACTATTTAATCGGTCAGCTAAAAAGCGAAATTGTCAATTGAACTATTACCTCAAATGATTACCATCATATTGAAATTAGGGTAGTTCCGGTTTTCTGGATTCCGGCCAAGAGCTTGCGCCAGTGGTGGTCAGTCCCCGGCCAGTTCACTATTTTTTGCTTCAGGGAGCATTTTCTCTTCTCGATTTAGCGTCGTAAGTCTTCCAGTTTCTGCTCATACTCTTGTTTTTCAATTTCTCCCTTGGCATAGCGGCGTTTCAAGACTTGCTCCGGCGTCTCCCGCTCTCCGATCCCTCCCGGAGAACTTGTCACCAGGCCGCGGACCAGCAGGATGATCCCGACAATCACTCCGATCCAGACGATCCACATCCATCCCATGTTTCCCATGTGTCCCCAATCATTCCAATTCATCGCCCCTCCTGACTGTGCCTGCTTCCACTACGCGTTGCAGGGCAGGCAAGCTGTGGATGGGAGATATGGTAGCTCGTTTTGGAAGGGTCGGGGGACCAAATGATCGAGAGCTCCCGCCGCTGGTCAGCGCCCGGCTGATTCACCTGACTCGGCTTCGACAGGCTTTGCTTCGACGGGCTTCGCCTGGCCAAGCGTCCCCCGCAGGAGCGCCAACCCGACATAGCCCACGGCGCCCACCATGCCCAGCGCCAGATCGAGCAGCGTATCCTCCAGACCCACCTGGGCCTGCGAGCCCAGCCATTGGTCGGAGAGGAACTCGGCGAACTCCCAGAGGACGGCTGTAACGGTTGTCAGGTTGAGGACCATCACCGCTTCCACCGCCTTCCTCCCACCGGGTGCGATGAAGCCTTCCGGCAACGCCGCGAAGCATTCAGAGAGGAAGTAGGCCATCGCCCATCCCCCCGCCAGGTGCATGGGAATATCCAGCGGCGGGAAGTTGATGTAACCGTCCAGCACGCGGGCAATGAGAACGTGGAGAAGAAACACGAGGATGGGCGCCCACCCCGCCCTGCGGACCAGTCTCCACCCCAACCTCACCGCCTCCCGCCCCGTCATCTATCCCCCCTGGTAATCATTCCCTGCGCGCACTATCGACGGCGCTCCCCGCCACCCGGCTCCGTCATTTCCCGCTATCGTGCCGGACCAGTTCCCCGGTCATGGTTCCGCTGATTGAATCGTCTATTGAAATGATAGCGTAGGAGGGTAACGTCCATCCCGCTGCACAGGCTGGTTTCTGATTTTGGATGATTCTCGGCACTGCCAGGCGGCAGAGAGGGGGGAAGGAAGACGTCCGAATATAGAAACGGGCCGTTTTTGCTTTGGGGTAACGCCAGGGGCAACCAATCGGGGTTGCATGCATCATCACTAGAGGCGGCGATTTTATTAGAACGCACATCTTATTAACATATGATTGTCACTATACAGTCAATATAAAGATAATTAAAACTTATTGCAAATGAACTAATTATACAATATATTGATTATATAATGACAGTGAGATCGACAGAACGGTGATAGTCCGACTATGGAAAGGAGAAAAACCATGGGAACCCTTAATTCGACAGGGGCACTGGAGGCCGTGGTTTACATCGACCCGAATGTAGAGCATGTCGGGGTTAGTAAGCTGAGAAAGTTGAATTCTAAGGAACTTCGCCTGATTAAAAAGGTGATGGTCTTGCAGGATAACGACGAACCGCTTGCTGTTCTTGTGAAATATGAACAGTTTTTGATAATGCAGAACCAATTGAAATCTCTGCTGGAAACCATAGAATTGCTCAGCAACCAAGAGGAAGTCAAATCTTTGATTGCTGGACTCAATGACATGCAGAATGGAAAAACAAGAAAACTTTCAGATATAAAGGCATCTCTGAGAAAAAGTAGATAACACCCGCACGAGTAGTTTGCGTGAAAAAGACACGCTCCGTTTCACATAGCAAGAAGGTCAAGTGGATGGAGCCAGAATTGTCCGCGACAGCGGAGCGTGTCTACCGAAAGCTTTATGAAGAAGCCCAGAGGTGTCTCAAAAAGAATGACCAGACGAATTCAAGAGTTACGACATTTAATATGATTGATGAGGCCATTACGACAATTATACCTTCTGATCCGATTGATCCAGAAAGAGCGCTTTCAAAGCCGCTCAGCAACATTTTTAGGCTCAAGAAAGGCAGATGGAGAATCTGCTATATTGCCTCGTCAGCAGAAGGTCGCATAGTAATCCTTTTTATCTCCGACACCCCGCAGAAAGAGGGCGACATTAACGACCCTTACAATATTTTTACTAAGATGATCCTCGCGGGGAGATATGACGACTTATTCGCAAGTCTCGGCATCAAGAATCCCATCTGAAATGCCTCTGGCCAGCCGATTTATATACAATAAATCATCAAGAATAACCAATGCGCACCGTGTATTTAAGTGAACGTGTGGGCGGGCCGACCTGAACCTCGGACCGGGCATCCTCTAGTGTCCATTTCTGATCCGTGATTCCAGCTTCCGTAGCGGGGGTCATCCTATGGATCGATCCATCCTGCAGAAGTCGCACCCAGCGAAGTATTAGGCCCGGGACGTCAAGCAAGCATCCAAACCCGAGGTCCGGGACAAAACACCAGCACTTATTATAAGAGACTCCTGACCTGACCGGGGATTTTAGTACCAGCTGAAGTGAGAGAGAATCTCATGGAGGAGGGTATTGAACATGCCGATGCAGAGGTACAAACCGGAACAGATCGTAACGGTGTTAAGACAGGTTGAAGTGGCGGTGGCAAGCGGGAAGACGACACCGCAAGCGTGCAAGGAAGCCGGGATCACCGTGCAAAGCTAAGAGATGAATGCCTGAATGGAGAGATCTTCTACTCATTGAAGGAGGCCCAGGTGGTGGTCGAACAGTGGCGGCAGCAGTACAACACCAGAAGACCCCACTCGGCGCTCGGCTATAGGCCCCCGGCGCCGGGGGCCTATAGCCCTGTCGGGAAACCGGTTTCTCGGCCTCAGATTGTTGTGTAAACTCTCTCACATCAGTTGGTACAAAATCTCTGGCGGGTCAGCACGCTTGCCGGCTGCTGGGGCAATGGCGAGGAACGCAACGATACCAATCGACGCCACGAGCCGATGAGGATGAACTGACGCGGGCGGTCATTTTGCTAGCCGAGCAGTATGGACGTTATGGCTACCGCAGGATAACTGCTCTGCTGCAGAACGCGGGATGGCCGGTGGGGCGCGACCGGGTGGAGCAGATCTGGCGGCGAGAGGGATTGAAAGTGCCGCAGAAACAGCATCCCCGGAGGCGGCTGTGGCTGAACGATGGGAGTTGTATCCGGCTGCGGCCCGAGCGGGCGAATCAAGTCTGGAGCTACGACTTCGTCAGTGCGCGAACGCATGATGGCCGGCTGCTGAAGATCCTGACGCTGATTGACGAGTACACGCGCGAGTGTCTGGCCCTGCGAGTGGAGCGGAGGCTGAATCATCAGAATCTGATCGAGACTCTGTCCGATGTCATGCTGTGGCGGGGCATCCCGGAGCACATTCGTTCGGATAACGGTCCGGAGTTTGTGGCGCAGCAATTGCGCACCTGGCTGACCAGCTTGGGGACAGGGCCCTTGTATATCGAGCCTGGCAGCCCGTGGGAGAACGGGTACTGCGAAAGTTTTAATGGGAAGCTAAGAGATGAATGCCTGAATGGAGAGATCTTCTACTCATTGAAGGAGGCCCAGGTGGTGGTCGAACAGTGGCGGCAGCAGTACAACACCAGAAGACCCCACTCGGCGCTCGGCTATAGGCCCCCGGCGCCGGGGGCCTATAGCCCTGTCGGGAAACCGGTTTCTCGGCCTCAGATTGTGGTGTAAACTCTCTCACATCAGTTGGTACAAAATCTCTGGCGGGTCACCAAGGCAGAAAAGAACCACATCATGTTCATCGATATTCACGTTCTCGCGGGCCATCCTCTCAACTTCGATGAGAAGATCCCGCCCGGCCGCATCAACTATGGCCCCGATGTCCGCCAGATAGCGGATCTGGAAGCCCGCGGCGACGCCGAGGTCATCAAGCGCGAGATCCACCTCGTCGGCGACCTCAGTACCGAAGTCGAGGTCGCCTGCGCCCGCTGTCTGGAGCCCGCGCGCCAGCAGGTCGCTCTTGCGTTCGACCTGTGCTATCAGCCCATGCGGAACATCGCTCGTAGCGAGGACATCGAAATCCGCCCCGCCGACCTCGGGATCGCATTCTATGAAGGCCAGGGCCTCCATCTCGAGGATGTCCTCAAGGAGCAGGTCTTGCTCAGCCTGCCCATGAGGACCCTCTGCCGCCCCGACTGCGCCGGCTTGTGCCCCCGCTGCGGCCAAAACAGGAACCTGGAATCCTGCCAGTGCCCGCCAGCACCCACCGACATCCGGTGGGAGGCATTGGCAAAACTGAAGAAATAATCCCGTCTTGCTGTTATAATGGGGGTTTGCATCTCAGAAGGAGTTGTTTAGGGGACCAGTTCCCCGAATTGAATCATGCCGAATCCAAAACGCAGACATTCCCATTCCCGGCAGGGCAAGCGCCGCGCACATGACTTTCTCACCGCCATCCAGTTGGACGATTGTCCCCAGTGCAAGGAGAAACGCGTCCCGCACCGCGTCTGCCCCAAGTGCGGCTACTACAAAGGCCGCCGCGTCGTCGAAGTGGGCGACAAAGCCTAGTCATCTTTTGTTGCATCCGGCCTTACATCCAGACCGCACCGAAGAACACTCTCGCGGCCTTTGCCAGTCCCCTGCAGCCCCTGTGCAATTTGGTCTCACGCCCCACTTAGCCCCCATATCCATTGCACGACCACGAGGACTGCTCCCCCATGGCTAAGCTCGCCTTTCTGTTTCCCGGTCAGGGTTCCCAGGCTCCCGGCATGGGCCGCGATCTCTATGACAACTTCCCCGCCGCCCGCGCCACGCTCGATGAGGCCGACGCGGCGCTCGGCTTCCCGCTATCGAAGCTCTGCTTCGAAGGCCCGGCCGGCCAGCTCCAGCTCACCGCCAACACCCAGCCCGCGATCCTTGCCTGCTCCGTCGCCGCCTATCGCGTCCTCGCCGAGCACGGCGAGCACGCTGCCCATGGCAGCCAGAGCGGCGTCCACCAGCCCGACTGCGTCGCCGGACACAGCCTCGGTGAGTACTCCGCCCTGGTCGCCGCCGGCTCTCTCTCGCTCTCCGATGCGCTGCGTATTGTCCGCCATCGCGGGCAATACATGCAGGAAGCCGTTCCCGTCGGCGCTGGCGCCATGGCCGCCCTGCTCGGCCTCTCACTCCCGCAGGTGGAAGCCATCTGCCGCCGCGCCGCTGAATCCGTGGCGGGCGAAATCGTCGCCCCGGCCAATATCAACTCCCCTGCTCAGATCGTCATCGCCGGGCACCGCTCCGCCGTCATCCGCGCCATGGAGCTGGCCACTGCCGAGGGGGCGAAGCGCGCCATCGAGCTTCCTGTCAGCGCGCCGTTCCACAGCGACCTGATGCGGCCCGCCCAGGCGCGTCTGACCCCGGAACTCAAAGCCGCCAATTTCGGCGACCTCGCCTTTCCGCTCATCAACAACGTCCGCGCCGAGCAGGTAACATCCGGCGCCGACGCGCGCCAGGGGCTCATCGACCAGATCCCCTCCCCGATCCTGTGGGAGCAGTCCATGCGGAAGCTTCTCTCGCTCGGCGTGGAGTTTTTCGTCGAACTCGGCCCCGGCCGCGTGCTTTCCGGACTTATGCGTCAAGTTGAAAGGTCCGCTGGGACCGCGAATGTCGAGGATTCCGGTAGTTTCCAGAAAACCCTTGCGCGGCTTGCGGAATTAAAATAACCAATGTAGAATCAGTTATATGGGAAACCTCACCGACCGGATCGCCGTCGTTACCGGCGCCTCTCAGGGCATCGGCAAAGCCTGCGCCCAGCTTCTGGCCGACTCCGGCGCAACGGTCTTCCTGGCCAGCCGTAACAAAGATATTCTAAAAGAGTTAGAGGGAAAAATCCGCGCCTCCACGGGCCGTGAAAATGCCGCCCACGCCCTGCCGACGGATGTGGCCGATGAAAATTCCATCAAAAAATCTTTCCGCCAAGTCATTGATGAATATGGACATGTGGACATCCTCGTCAACAACGCCGGCATCGCCCGCGACGGCCTCCTGCTCCGCATGAAGCGCGCCGCCTGGGACGATGTTCTGAACACCAACCTGACCTCTATGTTTCTTTGTATTCAACAAGTTATTGGATCAATGGTCAAGCGCCGCCAGGGCCGGATCATCAACATCACCTCCGTCGTCGCGCAGCTCGGCAACCCCGGTCAGGCAAATTACGTCGCGTCCAAGGCGGGAATCATCGGCCTCACACGTTCGCTGGCGCAGGAGGTGGCATCCCGCAACATCACCGTAAATGCTGTAGCGCCAGGGTTTATCGAAACGCCGATGACCGATGTTTTGTCTGAGGAGGTGCGCGCCAAACTCGTCGGCAAGATTCCACTGGCACGGCTGGGACAGCCTCGGGATGTGGCAACAGCTGTAGGATTCCTGGCCTCTGAGGAGGCTAACTACATTACAGGTCAGGTGTTACACGTAAACGGCGGTTTGTTTCTAGGTGGATGAAATCCATGAGCAGGCACGGGGAAAGACTGGCGAGTCATTAAATCTATCGAAATAACTAATGCTCCTTGGTATCGGGAGGAAGGGTGAAACCCTTGATGACCTCAATCAAGTTAAGTCCTTTTTCCTTAATCTCTTCGGTAGACTCCCGCAAACTGGGATCGAGCTTCTTTCTCATCAGCACAATGTCCACGCAGGCCATCAGGACCGTCAGTGGCGCCATAGTTTCGAGGTAGAGCGGCTCGGCAACGGCAGGCGGTAAAGCAACACCCGGCATCGCGAACGTGGGGTCCAAAGGCGCTTCGGCCCCACCCGGCGAATCGGAATCGGCGGAATCGGCGAGACGCGGACTCGCAGATTCCAGTTCGGCCTCCAGTTCCTGCACACGAGCCTGGAGTTCATCCCCTCTGTTCTGGTTCTGATCGCGTTGTAACTCCAGTTCAGAGATCCGCGCCGCCACCTCCTCGCGTTCTTCGCGAAGCTGTTCCTCCATGACTTCCAGCGCCTTTTGGACCATACCGGCGTTTTCCTCTGTCCGAATCTCGGTGGCGCGGACGCGGTCGATGAACTCCTGGCTGTCCAGCAATTTCGCCTCGAAACGCACGACGGTTTCCTGGTGGGCCTTTTGCTCGTCCTGAAGCTCCTGCCGCAGACTCTCGACCTGTTCTTGCAACTGTTTCGTCAGGTCCTGTAACTGCTGGCTATCGGCTCCAATATCATCTGCTACAACATCCGCGTCGTTGGCGGCTTCCCTTTCCTGCTGGAGCTGTTGCTGCAAAGAAGTGATCGATTTGCGCAACACGGCGGAGCGCGCCTCCAACTCAGCGCGTTCGGCCCGCGCTTTTCCCGCGATAATACGGCTTGCATCGCGCTCCTGCTCCAACTCGCGGAGCTGCGCCTGGAACTTGGCTCTCTCTTGCTCCAGCTGATTCTGAGTCGTCTCCAACTCGGCCAGCACCCGCTCATGCATCAGCAGAGCGTGCACCTGTTCTGCGGGACTGAGTTTCTCTTGTGGAGGCGGCGTGGCCTGTCGGCCCGAGTCAGTGGACGCGGAGGCAATCGGCTCCGGGCCAGCGGGACTGTCAGATTCCCCCGCCGGGCTCTTCGCAGGCTCGCCGGGCGCAGATATTCCAGGGAAAGTCCCGCCGGAACCGGCTATCTCCGGACCAGTGAGCATTTCCTTCACCTTGCCCCAGAATGTAGGAATGGACTCCCCGGCACCCTCGGAATCGTGGAGGCTTGCATCCTCCCGTGAGTCCCGCTTGGGGTTCCGCTTCTTGGCCACTCTGGCATCCTCCTGACCGTCATACAGGTTGCTTGGCCGGTCCACCGACCGGCTGCTTGGGGGAAGAGCGAATCTTCCGGCGCTGGTCGCTGGGTTCTCCCCGGTCTGCTGGTCTTGCTATTGATGTCAGCTCAGAAATCGCATTGCCGTTCCGGTCGGAGCCCACCGGTACTCTCTTGAGCTATGTTAGCAGACCGGTTTCCCGGCTTTCTCCCTCATCCTCTGGCAACGGTAACCAAATTGATCCTGCAAGGAATGGCTCGTCAGAAAAACTCGTGGAGACTGTAAAGAACTGCCGGACTACCGGGAGGCGGGAGACTCCTGCCGCCTGGATTCATCAATCAAATTGTGAAACAACGCCTCATACCGGGAAGTAACCACGTCCCACTGGTAGCGTTGCTCGACGCGCCGCCGCCCGGCTGCCGCACAACTCTCGCGCAGCTCCGGGTCCTGCAGCAGGGAGATCATCTTTCCCGCCAGATCCTCCGGCGATTTACGGAACGCGAGTCCAGCATCCCCGGCCACCTCGCGGTTTTCCGGCGTATCGAGATAGAGCACCGGACAGCCGCGCCCCATGGCCTCAATCAGCGCCGGGTGGGTCCCGCCCACCTCGGTGGCATGCACGTAAGCAGAGGCATGGGATTGCAGCTCCCGGTACCCCTGGCCGTAGATCGCGCCGGGAAACAGGATGCGCGGATCGCCGGTGGCGTGGAGGCGATGGATGTAATCCCGGGCGTAGGGGGCGTCGCCGACAATGACCAGCTTCTTCGTCGTCGGAACCGCCTCGAATGCCTGCACCACCAGCAGCGCGTTATTCTCCGGCTCCAGCCGGCTGACATAAAGAACGTACTCGTGGGACTGCAACCCAATACGGTCCAGGCATGCAGTCGTCCCGACGCGTTCGGTATCGGCCCCGTAGGGAATAAACCAGGACTGCTTCCCGTACCGCTCGCGATAGTAGCGCTGGATCACCTCCGCGTCGCTGATGATTCCATTGGGCAGAATTGTGGCCAGCCTTTCCGAGAACCGGTACCAGGCCTTGCCCAGAGCATTCCATTTTCCCCGCTGGCGCTCCAGGCCATCGACATTCACCAGAGTTTTCGTTCCCGCGAACCGGGGAAGAAAGGAAAAGATGCTGTTGGCCGCGTTGCAGAAGAGGATCACATCGACGCGGCGAAACAGGATATGCAGAACGGAGAGGAAGGTATGGGCAAGGGTATCGAGATATTTGTGCGGGATGGTGGGCAGCAGAACGATCCGGACGCCGCGATACGCACGGCCCGAAAACTGAATATTATTGGTCCGGCCGTAGACTGTAACCTGGTGGCCGCGGGCGACCAGGCGCGTCGAAAGCTCTTCGGCAAACGTCTCGAAACCGCCGTAGTTGGCCGGAATGCCGCGGGTACCCAGGATGGCGATCTTCATCGCCCTCTATCATACCGGATTGTCAGCGCTGGATCGTCAACGGACGCGTCCAGCGCCCGGCAACTGTACCAGCGGTCTGGCGGCTGGCGTGTGGTGAGTGGCAGAGGGCCGGATGGTGGCGCTGAAGGCCTGCGGGACAGGCAGCGTAACCGGCTGGAAGCGGAACCAGCGGAGCAGATAGCTCTCCGGAACGCAGCGTTTTTGCTGTATCCAGCGGCGCTTGGCCAGCACGCGGGACAGTCTTCTCGAAATGATGGGAAAGGCCCGCAACGATCCACGTTCCCTCACGATGCAGTACAACAGGATTCCCAGATCGCGAACCGTAACCGGGATGAAGTTGCGCAGGTAGAGGCCCGGTGTGGCGTTTTTCAGCCGCATCAGGAAGCGGTTCTTGACCGAGTGGAGGTTGATCTCGGCCGACAGGTTTTTCCGGACGCCCGGAAAAACGCGGCGCACGTGATAGCCGACTGCGCCGGGCACATAGAGGCATTTCCAACCCAGCAGTTGCGCCCGCCAGGAGACATCCGCATCTTCCCGGGAGAAGAAAAAGTCTTCGTCGAAAAATTCGCCCTCGAAACTGATGTCCTCAATCATTGCGCGGCGATAGAGCGCCGCCGCGCCGGTGGCCCCGAAGACATAGGCGGGCTGCGAGTACTGGGCCCCGTCGTCCTCATGCATGCCGCGGTCAAAGTGCCGGAAAGTGGGGGTGAAGAACATGCCGGCCGAATCCAGTTCATCGGTCAGCGGAATGTCCAGATCCGGCAGGGCGCGGTATAGCTTGCCGCAAACCGTTCCAACGGCGGGGTCCTGATTGCCGCTGGTAACCAGGTACGAGACGAACTCCGGCGTCAGCAGCGCGTCCGGGTTCAGCACCAGGATCCAATCGCCCGCAGCGCGCTCGATGGCCTGATTCTGCCCCCCGGTGAATCCGCGGTTGTCCTGATTCAAAATTACATGAACACGGTCCTGGTAGCGGCTGAGGATCCGGACGGTCTGGTCCGTGCTGGCGTTATCGACCACGATCACTTCCAGCGAGGGCCAGTCCTGGGCCAGGACCGAGTTCAGGCAACGGACCAGGAAGGATGCGCTATTGTGAGTAACAATTGTTACGGAAACCAGTCCAGATCGGCTCTTCATGACCCTTAAAAAAACTCCCACCCTTTTGTGCTCGACGGCTTCATGATGCGTTCGATGAAGCCTTCGGTTGCGGCCCGCCATCCCGGCCGGTGAACGATATCCTGGCAGCCTGCCAGTAGGCCCGGACGCGCGCCCTGCGACGCCCGGCAGGAGAGCTTCTTCCGAACAACCCGCCGGCCAGTTCACCGGCGATCCGCAGGCTGATCCCGGCCAGCAACGCCAGCCGGAGAACTATCTCCGCCATCAGCCCCTTGTTCTTTCGGACATAATAGATCATGCCACGATACCAGTAAACCTGCTTCTCTGAAAATGTCACCGACTCTAAAGAGTGACCACCCGCATGCTCGAAAACCACCCGCGGTTCATACCAGATCACGCCTCCCGCGCGGCGCAGGCGAAGGCACAGATCGACGTCCTCGAACCAGAGCGGATAAAAGCTTTCATCGAATCCTCCGATGCTTTCAAAACTCTCGCGGCGGACCAGCAGGCAGGCTCCCGCGGGCTGCTCCACCTCACCGGGCCGGTCCAGGTCCAGATCCAGGCAACGGTACCGGCGGTTCACCGGGTTCGATGGCACGATCCTATTGATTAACAGTATCTCGAACAACAATGCCGGCAGCGTGGGCAGCCGCCGCACCACAAACCCGAGCTGTGTCCGGCCAGCCGAATCCACCAGCCGGGGAGCCGCGGCGACCACCTCCGGGCGGCGGGACAGCAGCTCCTCCAGCGGAGAGATGCCGGAGATGCATATGGTGTCGGGATTCAGAAAAAACAGGTTCTCGCCGCCGCTGTTGCGGGCACCCAGATTCGCCCCGGCGGCGAAGCCCAGGTTGCGGCCCGGCAATACAAATTGGACACCCTCGAATCGCCGCACCACATCCGGAGTTTCGTCCCGTGAGCCGTTATCGACCACCACAACCTCGGCACCGGAGGTCGCCAACGACTCCAGGCAGGCGCCAATCCATCGGGCCGAATTGTAGGTGACGATGATGATCGAAATCATGATTCCAGAGCCGCATGGACTTCAGTAGATTATAGATTATTGAACCCCGTCGGTGGGGAGATGTTTCGGTTTTGCCTCGATCGATCCGCGGCGCGGCCGGGAGCGGCTGAATACCCGGAAGTAGAGACGCCAGAAGGCATCGGGGCGGCGGCCAGAGCGATCTGCCAGGTCGCTGTGAAACAGGTCGCCCCGGATCTGCTCCTCGCCCTCCCGGAGCCATTCCAGCATGGCGATGTTTTCCTCCCGGCTCCAGCGGGCGCGCTTGCTCCAGGCCCTCGGGAAGAGCCGCGCCGCCTGCCAGAGGCCTGATACATAAGGGCGCAGCAGCCCTTTGCGCAGGGCCATCGCTCCCCACAACAGTTGCGCCCACAGGATGCGGGGACCCAGTTGCTCCAGCAGCGGAAGGGAAAAGTTCCCGGCGAGCAGCAGGATCTGGTTGCGGGTCAGCAGGCGAAACACATCCGGCGATTCCGGACCACCCGAGGAGGCACCACCATGGTGCGTGGCCGAGGCGCCGGGCACGTATTCGCCACGGTAGCCCGCCCGGTGCGCCCGGACGGAGAGGTCCAGGTCTTCGAGATAGGAAACATAGTCTTCATCGAATCCGCCCAGGCTTTCCAACATGGGCCGGCGGAACAGGGAGGCCGTGCCGCTGGCCCCCAGCAGAGCGCGGGGCCGGTCGAACTCCACCGCGTCCGGCCGCCCGTGCCCCAGACGCCATGCCGCACCGCACATCGACAGGGCATCGCCAGTCGAATCCAGGTGCTCACCGTCGGATTGATAGATCTTCCCGGTGCAGAAGGCGAGACCGGGCCTCTCCTCCAGCAACCGGGTGGTTCGCTCGAGCCAGTCTGGAGCCAGCTCCACGTCGTCGTTGAGAACCAGCACGCAGGCGGATTGCCCCGCTACGATACCGGCATTCACAGCAGCGGCGAAACCGCGGTTCTCCGGAAGCGAGAGCAGCGCGCAGCCGTATTCGGCGGCGACCGGCTCCACCCACTCTCCGGCGCCATTCGAGACCAGAACGATGGAGAAATCGGCCATCGTCTGCCGACGGAGAGACGCCAGGCAGCGAACCAGCAGGTCGCGGCGTTTCCAGGTGGGGATGACGACGCTGACCAGGGGCTGTGGTCCGGGGGCGGCCGTGGACGGTTCCGTGAATGGATGGATGTGCATTTTCACCAAGGATTATATCAGTCAAAAGGATTTCCGCCTTGCCCCCGGTCGTGCGGAGCTACAGCAGGAAACAGCATACGGAGTCCGCAACCGGACGCTGCAAGCGCAACTACACACCCAGGCACAAGCCCAGGCGCGGGCCGGTGCGGGGTGGTGCGGGGTGTACTTTTTGCCTACAGGGAGCTTTCCAGCTTGCACGCCCTGCGTGCTATACTCGGCTTCGGATCGAATGCGTCGAATTCCTTTCCACGGTTCCGGTGGCTCAGCGAGTCAGCCATGCCTCCAATCAAAATCAGCCGATACGAGATAAAACAGGAATTGGGCCGGGGAGCCATGGGACAGGTCTATCTGGCCTACGACCCGAACATCGGCCGGAAACTCGCCATCAAGACCATCCCGCTCGACGAGGGCGATCCCGAACAGGCATGGCGATTCCGAAGGGAGGCGCAGGCCGCCGGGGTCCTGTCTCACCCGAATGTCGTCACCATCTTCGACGCCGGAGCGGATGAGGGAAGCCTGTTCATCGCCATGGAGCTGGTGGAGGGCGAGACTCTGCAGAAGATTCTCTCCCGAGGGCGGATGCCGGTGGAGGAAGCCATCCCGTTCATCGAGCAGATCGCCGCGGGGCTCGATCACGCGCATTCCCACTCCATCGTTCATCGCGACATCAAACCAGCCAATATCATGGTGCAGGCCGGCAGGGTCAAGATCATGGATTTCGGCGTAGCGCGCGTGGCGGCGCACGGACTGACCAGCACCGGCCACCTCTTATCTTTCCCCGGAGGTTGTGAAGGGAGAGAAGGCTGGCCCGCACTCGGACCTGTTTTCTCTCGGCGTCATCCTGTATGAGATGCTGACCGGAACCCGGCCCTTTGCCGGCGAGCACCTCAGCACCGTCATCTACAAGATCCTTTCGGAAGAGCCGCCCCGGCCCGCTCTGTTGATTGCTTCCCTGCCACCGGGAATCGATACGGTGGTCCGGCGGGCGATGGCAAAAGATCCCGCGGATCGTTACCGGACCGGCGCAGAGTTGACCGCGGAGCTGAAGAAGGCCGCGCAAGGCGGCGCGATCCCGCCTTTGCCGCAAACTGCGCGCCCGGTCCCCCCTGCCACGGCGGCAGCCCTGGATGAAACCATCGCCGTGGACAAAGACTCGATCGTGATCCCACCGGTTCCTGAGAAATTGCCCCCTTCGGACAGGTTCTCTCCCAGGCACAGATTGATTGCGGTTTTCGCCGTCGCGGTCCTTGCCCTGGGGCTGTTTTACTGGCGCACAGGACCGGCCGATGCCACCTCCGGCGCAACGGACCCGGCAACGGCAGGACTTGGCTCCGGGGCGCTCGCCGCGGCGGACGATCCGGACTCCGGGTCCTCCCAGTCCGATTCGGGTGCGGTCGATGGGGATGCAGTTGCATCCAATCCGGCGTCTCCTGCCACCGACCCGGCGACCACACGCGACGGCGGAACGGTATCCCCCGCCGTGGAAGCAACCCCATCCTCCAGTTCCTCTCCGCCCAGGATGACAACCCGCCGGCCCGCAGCCACGGTGGGAGCCGTGGGTAGGGTGGTCATCCACACGGAGCCTCCGGGAGCCAGTATTCTGGTGGATGGAAAACCGACCCCCTATCGCACTCCGGTCAATTTCGCCCTGCCGCCCGGCCGTCATAAAATCACGCTGGAGAGCGACGGGCTCACCAGCCAGGCGCAGGAGATCGTGGTGGAATCCAACCAGACGGCCGAGGTCCGGGTAGATCTCGACAGCCGCGGGGTATTGCGCCGCCTGAATCCATTCGGCCGCTAGCAAACTCCGGTCCGCATCCCTACGGTTCTCCCGCCCGGCGCGACCCGCCTCTTGCCAGCAATGCCGGACAATGCCATAACGCGCGCGGCTCGCATTCTCCGCTGTCCAGACACTCGCTCATGTACAAAATCCTCAGTGCCGCCGTCTACGGAATCGACGCCTACCTCGTAGATGTGGAAGTCGATCTGAACCCGGCGCGCCAGGACTGGACCTTCACGACGGTGGGGCTGCCCGACGCCGCCGTCAAGGAGAGCCGGGAACGCATTCGTTCGGCGCTGCGCAACTGCGGCTACAACTTCCCGGCACAGAACATCACGGTCAATCTCGCTCCGGCGGACAGGAAAAAGGAGGGTTCGGGCTTCGATCTTCCCATCGCGCTGGGCGTGCTGGCCAGTATGCAGGAGATGGCCAGCCCGGACCTGTCGCAGTTCCTGTTTCTGGGCGAGCTTTCTCTCGACGGGATGCTGCGTCCCGTGCGCGGCGTTCTGCCGGTGGCCGGCCTGGCGAAGGAACTGGGAATCCCCAGCCTGGTGGTCCCGGCGGCGAACGCCAACGAGGCCGCTTCCGTGCAGGGACTCAACGTGTATGGCTTGAAGAGCCTCCCGGAGACCCTGGAGCTGCTGCGCGCGCCGGAGAAGTTCTCACCGGTGCGGAGTGTCCCGCTGGAATCGCTGGACCAGGACCCGGCCGGGGAATTCGATTTCCGCGATGTCCGAGGCCAGGAATCCACCAAGCGCGCCCTGGAGGTGGCCGCCGCCGGCGGACACAATATCCTGATGATCGGTCCGCCCGGCTCGGGAAAGACGATGCTGGCCAAGCGGCTGGCCACGGTCCTGCCACGGCTCAGCTTCGATGAAGCGATTCAGACCACGAAGGTACACAGCGTAGCCGGACTGCTGGATGTCTCGCACGGATTGGTGGTCTCGCGACCTTTCCGCGCGCCGCACCACACGGTCTCCGACGCCGGCCTGATCGGAGGCGGGGTGGTCCCGCGTCCAGGGGAGGTCTCGCTCGCCCACAACGGCGTCCTGTTTCTGGACGAGCTGCCCGAATTCCCGCGCAACGTGCTGGAGGTTCTGCGCCAGCCGCTGGAGGACGGAAAAGTAGCAATCGCGCGGGCGGCCATGACGCTTTCTTTTCCGGCCACCTTCATGCTGGCCGCCGCGATGAACCCGTGTCCCTGCGGCTATTTCAACGACCCCTCCCACGAATGCAGCTGTACGCCGCCCATGATCCAGCGCTACGTCTCCAAGATCTCCGGCCCGCTGCTGGACCGCATCGACATTCACATCGACGTTCCCGCCGTCCGCTACAAGGAGCTGCGCTCCGACAAACCGGCCGAGAGCTCGGCCGATATCCGCGCCCGGGTCGAGCAGGCGCGCCAGCGCCAGCAGAACCGCTTCTCGAACCGGGCCATCTTCGCCAACGCGCAGATGACCCCGCGCCAGATTCGCGCCCATTGCTCCCTGAGCGCGGCCTGCGAGCAGTTGCTGGAAAACGCGATGACCAGAATGGGGCTCAGCGCACGCGCGCACGATCGGATTCTGAAGGTATCCCGCACGATCGCGGATCTGGAAGGCGACACGGCCATTGAGACCAGGCACATCGCCGAAGCCATTCAGTACCGATCGCTGGACCGCACCTATTGGGCGTAGCGGTGGGCGCAGTTGTGGGTATAGTGGATTTTCAGGGAATGGATAAATGGAAAGGCCCGGCCGACGGCCCGCCGGCGGGGGCTATTTCGCGACGGCAAGATCACCCGTCTTTTTCTTCTTGTGGACCGCCTCCGGATCCCCCGCCGCCTGCGCGCTCCAGGCCTGCAAGAGGTCGAGCAGCTTCTGACCCTGGATTTGCATGTCGGCAACCGAATTCATCATCTCGCTTCTCAGTTCTCCCGCATCGGTGGCCTTGATCGTTTCCCGCTTCAGTTGTTCGCGCAGCCTGGCGACCTCCACGGTCATCTCCTCGCGTTGCGCCTCCAGCTCCTGGAGCAAGCCTTTCTGATCGCCCTGTTCCGATTCCAGTTGCTGAATCAGCTGGATGGCGGTGTCGCGCTGCTGGCGGAACTGTTCGTGAGCCGCCGCCATCTCATCCTTCAGGGTTTGTGTCTCCGATTCCACCTGATTGAGCTGGTCCCGCATCTCATTCCGCTCTCCGGTCAACTGCCGGATGATTCCCGCGCTCTCCTGCCCGGCGGCCTCCATTTTCCGGCGCATTTCCTCTAGCTCCGTCTGCGACGATTGAACTTTTTCCGCCAGTTCCTGCTTCTCTCCGAGGGCTTCCTCCCGTTCGGCTGTCAGTTGCCGGAGTTGCTCCTGCGTGGTTGCTTTGTCTTCAACCAGGAGCCCCAGTTGCTCTTCCAGTTTCTCACTTTTCTCTTGAGCATGGAGGGCTCTGGATTCGAACTCCTGATTCTGATTCCGCGCGTCATCTCTCTCCGATGTCAACTGCTGGATTTCCCCGAGCAACTGCTGCCGCACGGCTTCCAGCTTCTCCCCCGCCTGCTTCTCCGGCTGCTTATCCGGGGAATCGTTCCGCGAAGCGTCCTGTTTTACCGCCATCAATTGCTGGATCAAACCCTCGGCGGCTTCTTTTTGTTCCTCTCCCCGCGCCCGTGCCAGCTCCAGTTCATCCTGGAACTTCTCTGTAGTCGATTTCTGCTCGATGATCTGATCGCGCGCCTCGGTCAGCTCCCGTTCCAGGCGGCTGACCCGGGACTCCCCGGACCCGAAAGCTTGCCCCTGATGATTCGCCAGGTGCCGTGTCAGCAGGTCGGCCGCGTCGCGGTCCTCCTGCAACTTGCGCTTCATCTCGTCGATGGTGGTCTTGAGTCTGTCGGGTCCCGTCTTTTTTCCCATTCCATACCTCGCCGGTGCTGCCTGTTTTTCAAGAAGCCTTTTTCTTTACACAAGTAATGATATGGGGCGACTGGCGGAGCCGCAATGGGCCTAAAGTCATGTTTTGGGTTGGTTCGCTCGTACTAGGACCGGTCCGGCGTTCCATCGGCTGTGGACGGAAGTCCGGGTCCGGCGCGGGCCAGCGGAGCGCGGGGGACGGGGTCCCCCCGGGGCCAGGGCCGGAGCCGGGGAATGATCTCCGGCACGAGTCCGCCGTGGTGGACCGGGACGCGGGAGCCGAGGCGGCGGACTTTCAGGGAATCCGGGCAGGGAATCCGGGAAATTGCGCGGCAGGCGATTGCTTTACTGGTTCCCGGCAGCGGAGGCAGTCAGCTCTTGCGTAACGATTTGACCCACCTCGCTCGCCTCCCGCAATGCCTCGGCATAGGAAAGGACGGCGCGGGGATAGCCCACGCTCGACCCATAGTAACGGCCCAGGGCGGCTTCGTGGCCGTCGTGCCATCCGTGTTCGACCAGGAAGTTGGCGGCGCTGACGATGGCGTCCTCCATGTCATACGGGTTCACCATCTCGTCGCCGTTGCCGTCGGTCCCCCACTCGATGACCGAGAAGGGGAGAAACTGTGCGGCGCCCATCGCCCCGCCGTAGGACCCCTTGACCTCGAAGCAATCGCCGGCTGATGTCTTGCAATAGGCTGCTAGGGCCGCCAGGTTGTCGGCCGCCCACTTCCAGCGCTTCTCCTCTTCTTTCTGCGAGAAGTGCGTATAGAAGACGTTGAACGTAACGTGGGTCCCCGTGTAAGTCCCGAAGTTGCTCTCCAGGCGGATCAGGCCCACCAGGACATCGGGGTCCACGCCGTATCGCTGCTCCGCTTTGCCCAGTGCCGATCTGCAATTCTTCTGGAACTCGACGCCCCGCTTCACCGAGGCCGGCCGGACCAGATTCGCGATCATCTTATCCCAATCGATCTCTTTCGACTGCACCACGCGGGGCGGATACACCTCGACCCTTTTGTCGTCCAACAGTGTCTGCGACTCCTCGCGCGTCAGACCGGCTTCCATCATCTTTCCCATCAGGTATTCCACCCGTTCCACGGGCAGCGCGGCGAGCAGCATGAATGCAGCCAGAAAAGTTGCCAGCATCGGTCGAGACCCTCCCTTTTCGCTCAGATTTCCCTGGAGCCTATTTTCGAGGTATTTCGCGCGGAATACAAATGGCTTTTCACAATCTCACCGTTGGCTTTTTTATACGTTTCATCCCCGGCGGCGTTTCGGCCGAGCCCGGCGGCGTTTCGGCCGCGCGACGCCTCCTGCACCGGGCGGGGTGAATCCGGTCCGGGATTTCACCTGGCGCAGCATGATCCGATGCGCATGATGTGATGCGTGCTATGTGATGATCGGAGGCAGGCTCCGGGCCAGGTTCTCGCGCAGCGAGTTCAGGTCCCTAGCCAGCTCCGCGCCGCTCGCGTAGCGCTCCTGTTTCCTTTTCGCCAGACACTTCCGCAAAACGGCATCGAGCAGCTCCGGCAGCGCCCAGTTCCGGCTCCGCACCGGCCGGGGCGTGGTATGCGCGGTGTTGTGCGTAATCTCCGTAACGGTTCTTCCATCGAAGGGAAGCGCGCCGGTAAACATCCAGTAGATCAGAACGCCGAGGGAGAACAGATCGCTGCTGTGGCTCGCGGCCGAGCCGGTCAATAACTCCGGAGCCACAAATCCGGGCGTGCCGGGGACGCGATTGTCGGCGGCGGCATTGGGGTCGGTGAGCATGGCGATGCCGAAGTCCACGATCTTCGGCTGCCCGTCCGAATGAATTAGCACGTTGGAGGGCTTGATGTCCCGGTGAATCACCCCGCGCGAATGGGCAAATTCCAGCGTCTTCGATAGCTCAATGGCAATATCCAGACGGCGCAGAAAATCAAGCGGATCGCCCCGATGGTTCGGACCCAGCGCCTCTTCCAGCGTCTCCCCATCGACGAATTCCATTACGATATACGGGTTGCCCGCATCGTCTTCGCCGATATCGAAGACGGAGACGATGCCCGGATGCAGGAGCTTACCCGCCGTGCGCGCTTCCCGGTTCAACCACTTCTTTTGCAACCGCTTCTGCTCGGCATCCATCCCCTCGGTAAAGACCATCTTCATCGCAACGGTCCGGCCGATCTCGAGATCCAGGGCCTTGTAGACGCCGGTATTGGCCCCCGATCCCAGCTCTTCCAGCAGTTCGTAGCGGCCCACCACCTGAAGGCTCTTCTCGATCAGCATGCTGATGGAGGAAGCCTTGGCTGGCCTCGTGGCTGCCGCGGGCGCCTCCGCCGCACGGGTCTCCCCTGCCTCGGCAACATTCGCCAAGTACATCGGTGTTGGCTCCCGCGGGTCCCCGTACCATCTGCTGTTCCTGGGCTCGAACAGCGATGACGCGGGCGGTTCCTCCCACCGCAACCGGACCCGCTTGAACCATCCGATCACGGCTGGCCGGAAAATCCACGTCAGGAGCGATAGCGCCAAGGGCGCCAGCATCCTCACAGTCGCGGAAACCGGGCTGACCTCATTTATCGCCCCGAGCACGAACCCCAGCGGCGGGTCCGTCATGTACCGGACCAAAAAGGCGGGCAACGTTTCATCGAACGGCGCGGCCTGCGGAAACTCCAATCCGAAGCGGAGCAGGAACGCAAGTCCGTAGGCGGCCATCAGGATGTCTACTCCGTGCTGCAACGGACGGATCAGATAAAAGGAAAACAGCCGGACCAGCAACCGCCCCCGTCGCCTCCATTTTCCGGGCTCCCGCGTTGTCTCTTGGATCAGAACGTGGCCGGACCTGGATGGCCCCTCAAATAACATTCCCGGTCTCTCTCCTGGCAGACTCCGTCCCGAATGCAGCTATATATCCCGCTGACTGCACCACGAAACCTTCACCGCAAGCATGCGCCGGCCGCTGCGAGCTTGCGCCGCGGCTTGCGCGATGCGGGGCGTTTCTTCATCTCTTCGGTCTTCGTCTCCCCGGTCATCATCTCCCCGGTCATCGTTCCTCCGGCTATAGGTTCCCGGGGAGCCGGATGAGAAACCGGATGAGGAAAATGTATCATGAATCGCGACCAGGGAAGACCACTCGAACAGGATAGAATTCAACAGTTGCTGGAACCGATCGTTCCGCTTGCGATAAGATGGTGATGCGGAATCCCGATATGCGGACTGGGAAAATTCTTGGCGGATTACTCGTGGCGGCGCTGCTCGGCACGGGCACGGGCTGGTATCTCTGGCAGCGCGCCGGCGACGCCGGACAGGCAACCGGAACGATTTCCCGGGTCGCCATCTCCGCCGAACCCGCTCCCGCGCCACCCCGCACGGTGCAGGCCCAGACGGACCCCGCTGCGTCCGCCCTTGGCGACGAACAGAACAACATCGAGATTTACAGCGCCGTCAGCCCCGCCGTCGCCAACATCACCAGCACCACCATTCAATACGACTTCTTCTTCAATGTTTTCCCGTCCCAAGGCAGCGGCTCCGGTTTTTTGATCGATAAGGACGGCAACATCGTCACCAACTATCACGTCGTAAGCGGCGCCCGTTCCGTCGAAGTAACGCTCGCCGACCAGTCCCGCTACCCGGCCAAGCTGGTCGGACGCGACCCGCAGACCGACCTGGCCGTCATTAAGATTGATGCCGGCAAGCCCCTGCCCTTCGTCCAGCTCGGCGCCTCCGACCCTCTCCGCGTCGGACAGAAAGTTCTCGCCATCGGCAACCCGTTCGGCCTGGAGGGCACGCTCACCACCGGCATCATCAGCTCGCTGGGCCGCAGCATCCGGGATGAGCGCAACCGCGTTCTCGACGACCTCATCCAGACCGACGCCGCCATCAATCCCGGCAACAGCGGCGGCCCCCTGCTCAACCGGCGGGGGGAGGTCATCGGCATCAACACGGCCATCTACGGTCAGACCAACATCGGCATCGGCTTCGCCATTCCCATCAACACCGCCAAGGCCATCATCTCTGACCTGCTCACCGATGGCCGCGTCCGCCGGGCCTACCTGGGACTGATCGGCCAGGAGATCTCCCCGCCTCTGGCCGAACTGCTGAATCTGCCCGCCAGCCAGGGCCTGCTCGTCGCCCAGCTGACCCGCGACGGACCGGCCGTCCAGTCCGGCATCCAGCCCGGACGCCAGCGTGTCCTCATCGGCAACCAGGAAGTCATCATCGGCGGCGACCTTTTGGTGGAGGTCGATGGAACGCCTCTCACCAGCTCCTCGGACCTGAACAGCTTCCTGGCCGGCAAGCGCCCCGGCGATGAGGTCCGCCTGGTGCTCTTCCGCGGCAACGAACGAATGACCCTGAACGTAAAGCTCGGCGAAAGGCCCACGACCAACTGACCCCACAGGACAACTCATCGATGACCAATCCAGCCTCTCGCCCCGGGCACTCCTCCTACTCACAGGAGGAAACAAAAGCCCTGGCCCGCCAGTGGACCCGCCACATGTGGAACGCCTCGCTCTGGCAGCAGGTCCAGTGGCTGGGCGTCCCGGTGCTGCAGTGGCCCACCGACCTGATCCTCATGCAGGAGCTGATCACGCGCCTGCGACCCCGGATCATCATCGAAACCGGCCTCTACCTGGGGGGCACCTCCGTTTTTTACGCCTCGCTGCTCCATCTGCTCCGGATCGAGGGAACCGTGATCTCCGTCGATATTGAGATCAACCCGGAGGCCCGCCGCAACGTCTCCTCCTCGGATTTCGCCGACCGCATCCGGCTGATCGAGGGCGACTCGAAATCAGAGGAGGTGCATGGCCAAATTCGCGACCTGATTGGCAAGATGACCGGGGAGATGACCGATGCCGAGTCCAGCGTCCTCGTCTGTCTCGACTCGGACCACAGCCGGGCGCACTGCCTCGAAGAGCTCCGCTTGTTTTCCCGCTACGTCCCCGTCGGCGGTTATCTGGTCCTTTTCGACACCATCTGCGAGGATCTGTGCGCAACGCCGAACGGCGACCCGGGCTGGGCCGGGGACAGTCCGATGGCTGCCTTGCGAGAGTTCGTCGGGGAAAACGACGCCTTCCAGTCCGATCACTCCTATGACAAATTCATGGTGGGCTTCGCTCCCCACGGGTTCCTGAAGCGGATCCGGTAGTCTTACCAGGTAGTGGGTCCGTTTGAATCGCAGGCCGAATTGTCACCTGCGCGGCCGTTAAACACTTCGCCGTCACACAGGGGAATCGCGGGGGAATACGTCGTTGCACGGAAATTCAACTCCGGGTTGTTCGACCTGAACACATGCGATGGATATACATTCTTTTTTTGATTCGTGATATTTACAGCGATTGCGTCCAGGTAATGATCTCCCACTTCGCTTGGGACCAAGCTGCCCGCCCGGTCTTCGGATGTCTGTGCAAGAACTCCGCTACCGGGCGCCGAATTCTTTGCGGAATAGTTCAGGAAGGTAGCGCCACCCGTTACTGTGTATCGGCAGTTGGACCGTAAATTCCTGGAATTTTGCCACCCATGGCGCGCAGATAAGAGCTGAGCTGGCCGCGATGGTGGACCGAGTGTTTGGTGCAGAGCGAAACAAAATGGACTGCCGGCAGTTGCATCATGCCCAGCATGTCGATCATCTGAACCAGTTGCTCGCCCGACATCGCGCGTACCCGATCGAGGGCCGCCGGAACTTTCCCTTTATACCGGGCGACGGCATCGGCCGGAGTCATAATTCCGCAAGCATCTGAATCGTCCGGCGGGGGCGTGAACGCTCCGTCAGCAATACAGTTGAGCAGCCACTCGTCTTCGAGTCCGATGTGCCGGAGAAGACCGAGACCCGTCTTGGACTTGGAATCGGGTTGATAATCGAGATGATCTGTTGGAACCGCCGCAAGAACGCTCAGCGTTGTCGGTATTTCGCTTTCAAAATCGGCGATCAGAAAATCAGTTACAGTTTTGGCTTCCTGTGGACCCATGTTTTTTCCTCTTCTTGTCTTTGGCTTGTCCCGGACGGGAGTTGTGTTGAGGCGCTATTTTATCACGGATCGTGATCGAGTAGTGGCGGGCTGAGACTGCAACTGGCTGATGTTATTTGGGTTTGTTCTCATTTCCCCGGATCGATCGCGAGTAGCCGCCTAGTGTTAGGGACACACCGTGGCTCGCATATCAGACTGACCCACTACCGACGCCCCACGCTCGGGCAAGAATCGAGGGCCTTTAAGCTCAAAACGCCGAAAGGGCGCATTGACAAGCAGCCATACAGCGAACATAATCGCACCCGTCTGAGTCTTAACGGGAGGTGTCTGATGGCAAGGAGATTCTTGGCAGCCGTTCTGATGACGGTTGCTCTGACATATGGGTCAATCGCTTGGGGACAGGAGGTTTCCAAGCCGGAAGAGGCCAATTCCAGCAGCGGCGCGACGCCGACATTTCACAAGGATGTGCTTCCACTGTTTGAGAAGCACTGCCAGAGTTGCCACAGACCGGATCAGATCGGGCCGTTTTCTCTGATGGACTATCAGAGTGCCCGTCCCTGGGCAAAGGCCATCAAGAGCGCGGTGATCACGCGGAAGATGCCGCCGTGGCTGGCCAACCCCAAGTACGGCCATTTCAATAATGACCGCTCCATGAGCCAGACGGAAATTGACACCATGGTGGCCTGGGCAGACAACGGCGCGCCAGAAGGCAGCCCGAATGATGCCTCCACCCCGGTCCAGTGGCCCGATGGCGGCTGGACCGTCGAACCGGATGTCGTCGTTGATCTGCCACCCTACCCGGTGTCGGCGAAAGCAGTCGTCGAATGGGAAAGCATACTGATTCCCGGGCCGTTCAAAGAAGACACCTGGGTTACTTCGGTGCAGATTCTGCCGGGCGACCCTTCGGTGGTTCATCACATGTGCTTTGAGTTCCAGGAACACAACCCGGAGCTGCCATTCTACGTCTACGAATGGGCAGAGATTCCCCGGAAGGAGGACGGCGATGCCAAGGTTTACGACGGCACCGTGCACCCAACGGAAGGCACGATCTTGCGTCGCGCTGTCGGCAGCACCGAGGTGTCTCGCTTCCAGGGGGAGATCACCATCAATGGCAGCAACCAATTCTGCTACTTGCCGGGATTGACGCTGGAGGACTACCGTCCGGTCAATGGTGGCGTATTCGTGCCCGCCGGCACCGTCATGGCGGTAGACGTGCATTACACCACAACCGGCAAAGCCACTGTGGACAAGACCAGGATTGGATTCACCATTGCCAAGACTCCGCCAACAAAGGAGTTCATCAATCTGGGCGACGGCGATGACGAGGACTTTCCGGTCGAAAGCCGCATTCAGGACAATACGAAGCTGGCCATCCCACCGAACGACGCCAACTACTACGGCCCTCCGGCGGAGATCACTTTCAAGAAGGACACCGAGCTCGTCTGGTTCCGTCCCCACGCGCACGTGCGTGCCAAGAGCGCGCGCTACACCTTGACCTATCCCGACGGCCGCGAAGAGATCGTCCTCGATGTTCCGCGCTACGACTTCAACTGGCAGTTAACCTACAGAACGTCGCTGAAGATCCCCAAGGGCTCGCGCATGCACATTCAGTTTACCTACGACAACTCCATCAACAACAAATACAACCCGGATCCGAATAAGTGGGTGTACTACGGCGGACAAAGCTGGGAAGAGATGGGAACCCCGAATATGGGATTCCTCGTGGACCGCAATACGAAGAAAGAAGACCTCGTCCAGTAGAGGCCTTCCGAAAATACATTTGAGCCGGCCTCTACAAGCTTTTGCCTGCATAGGCCGGCTCGATCAATTCAACTGGAATATCGCAGACTGAAGCAATTTGACCCCGCCGGAAAACCCTTACTCACACGATCCGCGCTCCCTTTGGCCTTAGGCCGTATCGCGGAGACGATCCTCTCCGACTGACCTTTTCACCCTTCCCGACGTCTCCGGTAATATGTCAGTTTGAATCGCAGGCCGAATTGTCGCCTGCATGGTCGGTAGCCACACCGCCGTTACTCAAGGGGAATCGGTCAACTTCCCACAAGAAGACTTCGGGACCACGTCATTAAATTCTGGTCCACGTCCATATGTGCCAGGTTAGGTGGAAAGAAAAGAAGGGTCATTTCCGAGCAGGGACGCCAGCCCGCCGTCTGGTGCAGCCACTTGTTATCCCGCTGTTCGTTTCTTGCTGGCTCCAGCCCCCACCCACTCAACACCGACGTTCAACGCCGCACGCAGCCTGGCTGCGAGTTGCGCAGCGCCGAGTTGAATGTGGCGAATACTGATAATCTGATGCTCCAGCTTGGACACTTTGTACCAGCTGAATCCGCTTTCTGAACTCAGCGGATCGAACGCATCGACAGCAGAATCAACCATTGCATCGCACATACACCAGTACTCCAGCACCTGATCTCGCGCATACGGCTCAGGAATAAGCGGGAGGGGACTATCAGAATCATGCGGCCCGGCTATCCCGTCTTCGTGCTGAACGCGCCCCTGGTGGTGCTCCCATGGCTGAAAAGCCGCTTCGTCCGGCTGAAGATACCGGTGCGCAAAAAATAGCGTGTGGTAGGCAGTCTGCCAGAACGCATTGACCGGGTCCTGACGGTACCAAAGGTCCTCAGGACATGCTTCAACCGCTTGTCGCAGCATCCCAAGAGAAGCGTGATATTGGCTCTTCAAGGCAGATCTGACGAGTGCCGCACATTCCTGTCTTTCAATTTGCGTTTCCCTCTCGCTCATATCATTGGACTCCAAATGGTGTCTGTATAACGGATCACGCATCAGCTGCAGGCTTGTTGGGCAGCGACCAAAATGCCTATTCCTGTTCCGGTTGCGTTCCGGTAGATGCCTTCTTGATCTTGTAAAGACCGCCCGTGAGAAACCTTGGCAGCGTCTCTGCACAGTCACCGCTGACCCAGAGGATCCGCTCTGAATCAGCCGCGCGCTTTGGTGCCATGGTTGCCCAAGACGAGTGGCGCGTCGGCTCCATTCGTTGGTTCGCCCACTGCAGACCAGCTTTGCTACGGGGCCTCTTCAACAACGAGCGACTCAATAACGAGGCGCATCCCTCGGATCGCCAACCGAATCCGGGCTGTTCCTCCCGTGGGACAACAATTTGCGTCGCCTGCCCGATACAAGCCTGCTCCAGCACGCATCGTGCGCAGGTCCGGCCATACGCCCTTCGCGATTCTCAGCCCGGCCGGAAGTCGGTTTCCTAAATCACTCAACCAAGCTTCCGTCTCGATCTGTTCCCAGCGTCCAGAATCTCTCATGTAGTATTCACTCACATTGCCATTCCCGGTACCGTCCACTGTGATTGGAAGAATCAAGAGGGTTCCTGCGGGGTTCTGAATGATCTCCGGCCTGCTATAGAGAACCACGCCTATCTCAGGTTCCGCCCGCTCGAACACCAGCTGTACGTTCCCATTAGAAGGATTTCGCGAAAAGACCGCCAACGCCCTGCCCCGATGGTAGCGCGCGGTGAACGAGTCGTCACCGCATTTCCCGACTGCGGTTCTCCAGTTCGGCATGAGACAGTAGAGGGCAAAGTAGTAAGTGTGCCCGTCGACGGCTCCGAACTCGCCGAATTCAGAAACGTTGCACTCGTTGTACTCTGCGATGCCGTTGCCTTGCTTCACTTCCGCGAACTCGATGCACTGATCGCGAATCACCTCCATCGAGAGAGCCGGGACAGCGTCTTGGGCCGTGGCGGGTGCAATAAGCAGATACGTGCCGATCACGGCACCGAGCCAACTCCGCTTCATACTTGCCTCCCGTAGTGACGCCGTTGGTTCAATGACGACGACTCAGGTTTCAGGTCTGTTTCGTCCGCCTAACGACAGCGGTAACCCGGCGGCGGCCAAGAACTATTGATCTCAAAACCCGCCCGATCCGCCGGTCGGGCTCACCGCATGGTTAGGTGCCGTCGCGTCTTGCAATCGCGTCCTTTTGCGAATCGGGAACAACGGAATTAAACAGTTCATCTACATGCTTGGGCTGAGTTATCATCACATCAGCAATAAGGTTGACAAGACCGAACAGCATGTTTGCCGTTTGCAGATCATCACGCAGGTCGATCTGTCCAGGGTGAACGGCATTGTTTCCAACAACCCGAACGATGTCGAGCGACTTCTGAACTTTGGGCGACAATCCGTCCTTCACCAGTGCACCGATATCATCATTTATATTCGTCCCCGGTTTGCCCAAGTGTTTGCAGAGTTTCTGGATACACAGACGAAGTAATGCGGCAGCGCCTCGTGGCGACTGCGAAAGGATGTCGCGGGCCTCTTCGTAGTCAGCCTTGATGTCATCAGGCATATCAGGGTTCGGTGTGGCGGCAGTCTTTGCTAGGGTGACCTGACCGGGGATTTTAGTACCAGCTGAAGTGAGAGAGAATCTCATGGAGGAGGGTATTGAACATGCCGATGCAGAGGTACAAACCGGAACAGATCGTAACGGTGTTAAGACAGGTTGAAGTGGCGGTGGCAAGCGGGAAGACGACACCGCAAGCGTGCAAGGAAGCCGGGATCACCGTGCAGCTAAGAGATGAATGCCTGAATGGAGAGATCTTCTACTCATTGAAGGAGGCCCAGGTGGTGGTCGAACAGTGGCGGCAGCAGTACAACACCAGAAGACCCCACTCGGCGCTCGGCCATAGGCCCCCGGCGCCGGGGGCCTATAGCCCTGTCGGGAAACCGGTTTCTCGGCCTCAGGTTGTGGTGTAAACTCTCTCACATCAGTTGGTACAAAATCTCTGGCGGGTCAAGACCTCCAATCAAATTGCAAGTCAAGGGCGAAGTACACCGGGCAGAGTTGGCTGAAATCAACAATTTTGGGATCGTCACACACCCAGACGATCCCGAAACGGCGTTCTGGGAAATAACTCCTGCCTTGTCGTCTGGTGGTTAGGGACACCCCATGGCTCGCAATCAAACGGACCCGCTACCTCTTGCCCGCGCCCGCTGACTACAATGCAAACTCATGCTAGAATAGTTACCTTTGGCGCGTCATGCGCCCCAACCGGAGACACTGGGGAGAGCAATAGCACCTCGTCTCCGGCGTTTGTTCAGGAGGATTTGCGATGGCTGAAAAAGGAAGAGGCAAGGCAAAGACCGCGGACCGGGCCCGGGCGGCCGGCACGGCCCAGGAACTTCTGTGCCCGAGTTGTGGACAGCCCACCCGCATCGTCAAGCGCGTCAAGAACCGCGCCATGGGGATCGTCGGCGGCATGTACTACTCCTGCACCGCCTGCGGCCACGCCCATAAAAAATAACCGGGACCCGGCGGCCCTGATACATTGCCGCCGTCGTCGAACCACCACCCATGGACCCGTTTCAACTAACCCGCCGGCTCATCGACATTCCCTCGGTCAGCTTCGAGGAACAGCAGGTTGCCGAATTTCTCGGCAGCCATCTGCTCGCAATGGGAGCTGAAGTCGAGTTGATCGAAGCCGGGCCCGGACGCCCCAACGTCTACGCCCACTGGGGCAGTCCCGACGTCGTCCTCAGCACGCATCTGGATACGGTCCCGCCCTTCTTCCCCTCGCGGGAAGACGACACCGCCATCTACGGCCGCGGCGCCTGCGACGCCAAGGGCATCATCGCCGCGCAGGTGGAAGCCGCCCGCCGCCTGCTCGCAGAAGGAATCTCCGGTATCGGCCTGCTGTTTCTGGTGGGGGAGGAACGCAACAGCGCCGGCGCCAAGGCCGCCAACAAGTACCCGCCCGGCTCCCGGTTCCTGATCAACGGGGAACCCACCCAGAACCGCCTGGGCCTCGGCACCAAGGGTGTGCTCCGCGTCGAGCTGGTGGCGGAAGGCCGCATGGCTCACTCGGCCTATCCGGAGCTGGGCGACTCGGCCACTGAAAAGCTCATCGACGCCATCAACCGGCTTCGCGGCCTGTTGCTGCCCGAGCACCCGGTCCTGGGCCATACCACCGTGAACATCGGCATTCTCGAAGGCGGCGTCGCGCCCAACGTCATCCCCGGCTCGGCCCGCGCCGAGCTGATGTACCGGCTGGTCTCGCCCAGCCAGCAGATGCTCCGCCTCGTCTCTGATACGGTCAGCGACATTGTTACAGTGAACAACCTGCTGGAGATCCCGCCCGTCGAGCTCACCCGCCTGGAGGGGATGGATGGGATGAAAGGACTCGATACCATGATCGCCTCGTTCGCTACCGACATACCGTGGCTATCGGCCTGGGGCCAGCCCTTTCTCATCGGCCCCGGCTCCATCCACGTGGCCCACACGGACAACGAGCATATTCCGAAGGCCCAGCTTCTGGAGGCCGTCGACATCTATGTCAGAATGGTAAAGAAGCTGAAACAGGAGACGGCTCACTGATGTTGCGCGTTGGATTCATCGGCTGGCGGGGGATGGTCGGCAGCGTTCTGCTGCAGCGCATGCGGGAGGAGTCCGGCTTCGCGGGACTGGAGGCGGTCTTTTTCTCCACCTCGAACCCGGGCGGCCCGGCGCCGGGCGAATCCGCAGACGGCGGCACCCTGCAGGATGCGCGTGATCTGACCCGGCTGGCTTCCTGCGATATTCTCGTCTGCTCCCAGGGTGGCGACTACACCGCCGAGGTCTACGCCCCGCTGCGCTCCAGCGGCTGGCACGGCTACTGGATCGACGCCGCCTCCACGCTGCGCATGGACCCGGAATCGGTCATCATCCTCGATCCGGTCAACGGCGATGCGATCCGCGACGGCCTCGCCAGCGGCATCAAGACTTTTATCGGAGGCAACTGCACCACCAGCCTCATGCTGATGGCCGTCGGCGCGCTCTTTCAGGAAGGGCTGGTCGAGTGGCTCACCTCGATGACCTATCAGGCCGCCTCCGGCGCCGGCTCGGCGGAGATGATCGAGTTGGTCAGCCAGATGGACCGCCTCGTCGAACCCGCCCGCGCGAACCCGGCCGCAACCGCCCTGGAGATCGACCGCGGAATGCTCGCCCTCCAGCGTTCCGACTCCTTCCCCGCCGAAAATATCGGCGCACCGCTCGCCGGCAGCCTGCTGCCCTGGATCGACCGGGAGATGCCGAACGGCCAGTCCCGCGAGGAATGGAAGGGAATGGCCGAGACTAACAGGATCCTCGGCCTCGATCCGCCCATACCGGTGGACGGCATCTGCGTCCGCGTCGGCACCATGCGCTGCCACAGCCAGGGACTCTGCATCAAGCTGACCCGGGACGTGCCCGTTGCCGACATCGAGCAGATCATCTCGAGCGCCCACTCCTGGGCGCGGGTGATCCCGAATGACAAGCAGTCCACGCTGCGCTGCCTGACGCCCACGGCCGTCTCCGGCACCCTCGCCGTTCCGGTCGGCCGACTCCACAAGCTCGCCCTGGGCCCCGAGTATCTTGGCGCCTTCACCGTGGGCGATCAGTTGCTCTGGGGCGCGGCAGAACCTCTGCTGCGCATGATCGGCATCCTGCGCGAGCACTTGGGCCAGTAAACACCTGGGCCAGTAGATGAAGAACCGGCAGAGTCAGAAAATGGGAGCCGGCGCCCTCATTCACGCAAAGGAAACTTGTGTGCCCGCATGAATATCGCACTGATCGGAACCGGAAAGATGGGACGCCTGGTCGCTCAGATCGCCGGCGAGCGGGGCCACACCATCGTCTTCAGGATCGACATCGCCGGCAATGACCGGGGCCAGGCCCTCACCGCCGAAAACCTGCGCAGTGTGGACGTCGCCATCGATTTCACCGTTCCCGACGCCGTCGTCGGAACCATCGACCGCGTGACCTCACACGGCGTCGGCATGGTCGTGGGAACCACCGGCTGGTCCAAAGACCTGGAAAAGGTCCGCGCCATGGTCTCGGAGCGCAATGTCGGTTTGGTCTATGGCTCCAACTTCTCCATCGGCGTGAACCTCTTCTTCCGCCTGATGAAGGGCGCCGCAGCGGAGTTGAAAAAATATCCCCAGTACGATCCCTGGATTCACGAGATCCATCACAGCGCCAAGCTCGATGCCCCCTCCGGCACCGCGCTGACACTCGAGCAGATTCTCCGGCAATCCTACGGAGACCAGGCGATCTCGGTGGCCAGCAACCGCGCCGGCTCGGTCCCGGGAGAACACACCGTCGGCTTTGACTCCGAGGCCGACACGCTCACCTTCACCCACACCGCACGGAGCCGGCGGGGGTTTGCCGTCGGAGCCGTGTACGCCGCCGAATGGATCGTAGGCCGCAAGGGATTTTACGAGTTTCCCGAGACGCTCTAGCAACCGCTTTCTCCGTTTCCTCTCTACGCCAGATCCCCCCCGCTTTTCATCCCACTGGTACCTCGTTGCTACAGGCCTTCCTAGCCACCCGCTTCGCCTTTCGCGCTTCCTAAAAATAGCTTGACATCATTAACTTGTAAGATTTAGCTTTGGCTTGGTCAGTGTCTCGAATTATTTGAATTACAAGATGCGGATTTCGGAAAAATCAGCGCAGGTCGGGCGAAACGGATCTCCTGCGAGTGTCTCCCGTGGCGTCCTTGGCTATTACTACGGCAGGGAGTATTTGCAGTTCCAACGTTCAAGCAGTTCTACATATAACCATCAGGCCCGATGTCGGTTGTGTGTGCAGGAAACTGGGCTGGGCCATGCAACACAATCGAAAGGAGTAACAGGTGGATAAACAACTAACATCCAGATTTGCCACTCTGCTGAGAACGATCACGATCACGGTTCTCCTTGCAGGGATCGGGGCTGGCTCTCTGGCAGCTCAAACCACTGGAACCATTCTTGGCTCCGTTCAGGATCAATCCGGGGCCGTTTTGCCCGGCGCAGCAGTTTTAGTCACCCGGGTGGAGACAGGCAATGTTCGCACCACCGTTACCGGCGGCCGGGGGGAATATCGGCTTCCGGCGCTTCCCGTTGGCACCTAATGAAGTGCAGGTAGCAATGCCTGGCTTTCAAACCGGCGTTCGCAGCGGCATCACGCTGACCATCGGCCGGGAAGCCGTGGTTGATTTCACCTTGCAGGTCGGCAATGTGGCCGAGCAGGTAACGGTGACCGGTGAAGCCCCACTGATCGAGACCACCTCTTCATCGGTCAGCGGTATCGTGTGATTCCCAGCAGATGCGCGACATTCCGCTGAACTCGCGCAGCTTTCTGGAGCTGGTCCCCCTGCAGACCAACGCGGTCTTTGCCGAGGCCGGCGCCAGCAGCGCCAGCAAGGGTTTTGGGAGAAAACTTTCTATCGCCGGCGCGCGCTATCACCAGAATGTCTTCCTGCTGGACGGGGCCGTCATGAACGATATATCGGGCACAGCCGGCAGCGCCGCCGACACCATGGCCGGGGTCGAGACGGTGCGCGAATTCAAGGTCATCTCCAATGCCTTTGACGCCGAGCAGGGACGGCACACCGGCGGGGTCGTCAGCGCGGTGACCAAATCAGGCACCAACCAGTTCCATGGCTCGCTGTTCGAATTCATTCGCAATGACAATATGGATGCGCCCCGGTGGGAAGACAACGCCTTTGTCGGCGGCGTCAAGCCCGAATTCAGGAGAAACCAGTATGGCGCCACCGTGGGTGGACCCATCGTTCCGGACCGCACCCATTTCTTCGGCAGTTATGAAGGACTGCGCCAGTTTAAGGGCGATACAACGACGTACAACGTTCCGTCATTGGACTCGCGGAATGGGATCTTCCGAGGCGACTTCATTGGTGTCGACCCGGTTGTGAAGCCATTTCTGGATGCCTATCCGCTGCCAAACGGACCGGAGGATACCCGCAGGGGAAGAGCCAAGTTCACGAAGTCAACCAACCAAGTCACGAATCAGGATTACGTCACGGCTCGCATCGATCACCGGCTTTCGGACGCGGCTTCTTTGTTTGGCCGGTTCACCTTCGACGAGGCGGAGGTGGTGCAGCCCAACATGAGCACTCTGAATGTGGCGAACACTCCCAACCGCTTTGCGACCCTGGAGGAGACTCATATCTTTTCACCGGTCCTGCTCAGCAAGACTCACTTCTCCTTCAATCGCACCAACCTCACCCTCTTTGACGGCGAGCTGGAAGGGATCAACTACGCGGCCTTCAGCTTCGACGGCAGCAATGTGCCGGGACGCACCGTTGTCTCCAACCTAACCAGTTGGGGCGGCGGGAGCACGAGCCCCAAAAATCACATCCAGAACAACTTTCAATTCAAGCAGGATTTCTATTACACCTCCGGCCGGCATTCCTTTAAGATCGGCGGCCAGTTCGAGAGGTTCCAATTCAATCAGCTCTCCAACTTCCACGGCGGCGGCACCTTTAATTTTGGCAGCGTGAAAGAATTCATGGAAAACGAGGTGGACACCGCCTCCTTACATCCAGCCGGGCTCGGATGCCATCCGAGGCTGGAGACAGAATCTGCTCGGAATCTACATCCAGGACGACATCGCCCTCCGGCCGGGCTTCACCCTCAATTTGGGTTTGCGGTACGAAATTATCTCCGTGTTCTCGGAAGTGAACGGAAAGGTGGCTAACATCCGGGATACCAGGCCGGAGCACCTCTACACGGTTACACCCGAGACCACCGATGTGGGAGATCCGTATTTCAGAAACCCCTCGCTCAAAAACTTTGCTCCTCGGATCGGGTTTGCCTGGGATCCCTTCCAGACCGGCAAGTCCTCTGTCCGGGGCGGGGTTGGCCTCTTCCACGATCAACTGATTGGTTACGGGCCGATAGGCACCGCCGGTGTTCGGGCGGCGCCTTTCTTTTCCGTGGCCGAACTGTTCGCGGATAATTTTGAAGAGGGGTTGGACTTCCCCAACGCTTATTACACCCAGGTCAGCCAGGCGGAGGGAACCAGGCCACAGATCGATTTCTTCAATTATGAAACAGAGTAGCCGTACGTGATGAAGTGGAACCTGGATATTGAACGGGAAATTGCTCCCGATACCACGCTCGAAATCGGATATTCCGGCACTCGGGGGGTTCACTTGCCGCGTGGGAATGTATTGCTCAATACGAAACCCGCGGTGGATACCGATGATGGGCGGCGGCTGATCCTGATTAACGAGCCCCTGCCCAATCCTAACTTCAATCGAATGCGCTCTCCGATCACCGACGGCACCTCGGACTATCATGCGTGGCGGTTGAGCGTGAACAAGCGGTTCAGCAACAACTTCCTGTTCCAGAGTTCCTACACCGTCTCGAAATCCATCGACGACAGTTCCACCTGGACCGGAAGTTCCGATTTTCGCGAATCGGACCGGAACGGTTACCGGAGGGAAAAAGACCATGGACTTTCCGGATTCGATGTCCGGCAAAGCTGGACAACGAGCGCAATCGTTGACCTTCCCGGAAGCAATCTGACTGGCGGGGCCGGCGCCCTGCTGGGTGGATGGAGCACGAGCAGCATCATGCGCTTCAACAGCGGTCATCCTCTCACCCTCAATCAGGATCGCGTGCGGGACGGCAGGACACGCTCACGGTATGTGGATGGGCCGACATTGGATCTGTCTGCCGGGGGCGATCAAAGCGCCGTCAACCCCCAAAACCCGGATCAATATTACAATGCGGACAATTACGTTGCTCCCGAACCGTTCTACATGGGCACCATCGGGAAAAACCACATCACTGTTCCGGGAATCGCCAATGTGGACATTACTTTGATGAAAAACACGGCCATCACGGCTTTGGGGGAGAGTGGCAGCCTTCAATTCCGGGCCGAGTTTTTCAACCTCTTTAACCGGTCGAATTTTAATATTCCGGAAGAAAGGGTCTATGACCGAAGAGGGGATCTGAACTCCGACGCCGGACGAATCTTTGAGGCGAGGGACACATCGCCCTCGCGGCAGGTTCAGTTCGCCCTGAAGCTGATCTTCTGATCCGGTTCATCCTCACGAAACACAACCAGGCCGTCTCTCTTTTAAAAAGAGAGACGGCCTGATCTTTCTCCCTCCTCCGCTCAATCGCACTCCCCGCGCCCTTGACATCTCCGGATCAACCCGTTGCATCATTCGATACAGAAAAAACGACTTGACAGCTTCCGAATGGAGGCTTAGCTTTTCCATGATCAACTTTTCAGAAAAAGAAATGGAGAGAATCCGGAGTCCGGCAGCCGTCATGGAACCAACCGGAGATAATTTTGACACCCTGTCCGGGACCATATCTTTTCCTATGCGAATAAACTTCATCAAACCATCTATCTCCGATGCCTCTTTTTCCTCACGAAAGGATCTGTAGGTTGGATGATTCCGATTATTCCGATTCCGGCCTCCAAAAACCGTCTTTCTCGTTTACCCTGTAGCCATGTGGAACTCAGTAATCCACGGCCTTTCTGAAAGTCGTCGGAAGTTGTACGGAATTTTTTCATAAGATATTGATATAAAATGAAATAGATATGAATTTCCGGACAAGAACCAGTCGCTGTCGGCTGCTGAAAGCTGTTATCGTCGCCGGAATCATCGCTCTTGCAGGCGCGGACCCGCTTGTGGCACAGACGACGGGCGCGATCCTCGGGACCGTAACCGATCAGACAGACGCCCGCCTTACGGACGTGCAACTTACTATCCTTCATGTAGATACATGGAATACCCGCACCACCGTGAGTGGGCCCCATGGTGGATTTCATATGCCCTCACTCGCCGTCGGCACCTATGAAATTACAGCATCCCTGACCGGATTTCAGACCCAAGTTCGAGTTGGCATCACCCTCACCATCGGCCGCGAGGCGGTCGTGGACTTCGTTCTTCCGGTAGGTAATGTCATTGAGCAGGTTGTAGTTACAGGAGAGGCTCCTCTCATTGAGACCACCACGGCCACCGTCGGCAGCGTCGTGGATTCCCGTCAGATGCGCGCCACTCCGCTGAACAACCGCAGCTTCATCGAACTCGCGCAACTGCAAACCGGAACAGTCTTGGTCGACTCCGCTAACAGTAATCCTTTCAATGGATTCGGAAGGAAACTTTCCATTACCGGCCAGCGCTACAATGCCAATTCATTCCTGCTCGATGGCGCAGACATCAATGATGCCGCGGGCGGGACCGGCAGCGCGGCGGAAACCCTGGCCGACGTCGAAACAGTACGTGAATTCAAGGTCATCACCAATGCATACGACGCGGAATATGGCCGCCACACAGGCGGCGTCATCAGCGCCGTCACAAGATCGGGCACGAGCGAGATCCACGGATCACTTTTTGAATTTCTCCGCAATGACAACTGGGATGCGAGAAATTTCTTCGATGTCGGTGAACCTCCGGAATTCAAGAGGAATCAGTTTGGCGGCTCCCTCGGAACTCCGGTAACCGGTGAGAAGCTCTTCCTTTTCACCAGCTACGAGGCCCTGCGCGAGAGTCAGGCTTCAACCAACATCTACACTGTGCCTTCTCAGGCCGTGCACCAGGGATGGTTCTTCGGCAATCCCATCGAAGTTGACGCTGCCATCCGGCCTTACATGGACGCTTATCCCCTGCCCAATGGAGGAATCATCGATCCTAATCGCGGCCGCTATATCTCGGCTGCTAGCGCGGCAACGAATCAGGACTACATCAACGGCAGACTCGACCATGCCCTGTCGGCTGATGACTCTCTCATGGGCAGGATCACTGTAGATCAATCGGAGAGAAACCAGCCCGATTTCAACACTTCCAGGCTGCCCGAAACCAGCAGCCTCTATTCCACGGTCGAGCACACGCGTATTCACTCCGCCAGGCTGGCCGGCAAGACTCACTTCTCGTTCAACCGCACAAACCTTCAGCTCTTCGATATCCCCCGCGACGGGTTTCCGGCCGCGGCCAGCCGCAGTCTTGGCAGCGAGCCGGACGTTCCCGGCATCATCACAATCAGCAACCTGCAGGGATTCGGAGGCAGCCCATCCAACCCCAAGCGGCACACGCAGAACACATTCCAGCTTCGGGAAGACTTCACCTACTTTCAGCCAGCTCACTCCTTCAAGTTCGGCGTACAATTCGAGCGCTTCCAGTTCAACCAGAGATCGGACTTGAATGCCGGGGGCGTGTTTACGTTCGCTGGACTCGAATCCCTCATCCAGAACACACCCTCGTCGGCCAGCTTCGTCCAGGCTGGCTCGGACAATATCCGCGGCTGGCGGCAGAATCTAACGGGAATCTATTTTCACGATGACTGGAAAGCGGGGCCGGGACTGACGCTGAACCTGGGTCTCCGCTATGAGTTCATCTCGGTTCCCCGGGAGGTCAACGGCAAGCTGGCCACGATCCGCGACATGAGAGAGGAACACTTCTTCACCGTTTCGCCGGAGGAGACCGATGTGGGAGATCCTCTGTTTCTGAACCCCTCGTTGAAGAACTTTGCTCCCCGCATCGGTGTTGCGTGGGCACCGATGGCAGATGGAAAAATGGCCCTGCGCGCGGGCTTCGGCCTGTTTCACGAACAACTTCTTCCGAATGCCTATATCACGTCCGGAGTCCGGATGCCGCCGTTCTCCTCCGTGTTTGGAATATCCTGTTCGCAGACTGGCATTGACTTTCCCGATGCCTACGTCAGTCAGAACGGCGCTCGGACCGGCTGCCCCGGGTCGGGCTCTCAGGTGGACGGGCTTCAGTATGCGGTGTCCCAGCCCGCCGTCTATAAATGGAGCGCCGATGTGCAACAGCAGTTAATGAGCGGCGTTACCCTGGAAGCCGGGTATGCGGCCAGCAGGGGCACCCATCTGCTGCGGGGCGGGCTCATGCTGAATGCAACGCAGGGACTCCTGATGCAGCATCCGGAAGGCGGCCAGCGGCGCTTCATCCATCTGAACCCGCTGGGCATTTTGCGGAACGCGAACTTCAACCAGATGCGATGGCGCATTACGGATGGAACTTCGGACTATCATTCCTTCCGGATTTCACTGAGCAAACAGTTCCGTCGCGGCCTCCAGTTGCAGAGCGCCTACACGCTCTCCCGGTCCACCGATGACACCTCCACCTGGAACGATGCCGTCGATTTCGGGAACTCGGACCGGCGCGGCTACTTCCTGGACAAGGATCGTGGCCTCTCCGCATTCGACATCCGCAATAGCTGGACCACCAATTTCGTCTACGAACTGTCGGGCAGAAACCTGCGCGGAACCTCGGACGCCCTGCTGGGCGGGTGGAGCATGAGTGGACTGCTGCGATTCAACGGCGGGTACCCGCTGAATCCTAGAGCCGGTCAGGCCCGGGCTTCCGTGGGCAGAAACACCTATCGGATGTTACACGTGGAGGGAAGCACGCTCGACCTGGCGCCGAACGGAGATCAGAATCCGGTCCGGCCCCAGGACCCGGATCACTATTTCGATGCGGCACAATTCGCATTCCCGCTGGCCAACTGCGCCCAAAGTGTTGGAACCTGGGACCCGAATCTGTCGGCCGGCCAGTTCCAGGGCAACCTGGGACGCAACGTCCTGATCTCTCCCGGCGTGGCCAATGTGGACTTCACCCTCACCTAGCACACCGGTGTCCCGCTGCTGGGTGAGGCGGGGAATCTCGAGTTCCGGGCCGAGTTCTTCAATCTGTTCAACCGTGCCAACTTCGGAGACCCGCTTCTGTCGGTCTTCAACCGGCTCGGATCGCCCATCGCCGAAGCAGGCCAGATCCGCACGACCCGAACCTCTTCCCGCCAGATACAACTGGCTCTGCGACTCGCCTTTTAAAGATCAGCGGGATCGTTTCAAAAAAAAGGCCTCCCGCAGGGGAGGCCTTTTTTGTTTGCCTGTATGCGCATTACGGTTTGATGTCGCTCATTACGAGTTCATAGCGAGCATCGCCGGTTGATGCCACGCGGTATCCGCCTCCCGACTGTGCCGGGAAACCTGTGCCGGGAAAATGGTGCGGCAGCACGAAAGCGCGCCATCAGCCGGAGAGTCGGACTCAGCTTCGAGCCGCCGAGCGAGTCGCCCGGACCTGGTGGGAGGGCAGACGGACCGCGTCCGGAAGAAAATGATAGGGAGGCCAGGGGCCACTCATGCGAATGTCGAGGTCCTTGACCTGCCGGGAAGCGCTGGCCGGCAGCTTCCGATAGGCCTGCACGCGCTCCGAATCGATCAGATGGGTGCAATCGAGCATCAACTGGTTGTTGTCCACCAGGCGGAGTTTCACCTGATCCTCCACGGGACGGAACACATCCCGCATGCGCGTGGCCACGCGAGACGCCATCTCCCGGCTATCGGGATCGAGAGACAGTGCATCCCGATTCACCTCGCTGGTGGCGGGCCCCGTCTTGGAAGCCGTGGTCTTCGACCGAGACCTGGACCGGGCCTTGAGCTTCGGAGATGCCAGGGACAGCAACAGCCTCAGGCGCATCTCCGATTTTCCGCGCAGGCGGCAGAACGATTCGACCAGCTCGCCACGATTTTGCCGGATCATCTCCTTGATCTGTTTTTCCGATCGAAAGAACGTCCCGAACCGCATGGGAAGCACCGTATAGTCCTCGAAAATACGGGAGATCACCTTTCCGTGCTCGACCAGCGAGCGGCCGGAAAAGGGGAAATCCCGGTTCATGCGGCTTACCATCATGGTGTACTTGTCGGACCGATAGGGGAAGACGGGCAGAGATTCGATACCGCGAATTTCAGGCAATTGCTCCCCGGAGGGAGCACGAAGCAGACAATATGCGTAAAGAGACATGGCAGTCATCCTTTAATCCAAGGCAACTGAGCAGCCGCGGCCCAGGCAGCGATGCCCAAACCAGCCCTGGGTGCGATTGAGTTGTCCGTGGGAGAGAAAATTTTCTGTGAGGGATTATTCGGGGAGCCGGATTGCCGGAGGCGCAGCGGAGAGGGGAAGGACATCGGGCTGGACTCCCTATCAGTCCTGATGCCGGTTGACCCTGCGGGTGAATCGTCGCCGCCATGGGGGTCGGGATACCGGAAAACCATCCGGACCGAGGTTTAATTTGTGAACGTTTCTTGTGAATCGCCAGTTTCCTCAAGCCGAGCGTTCCGGGGGGAAAGACATCGAATTGCAGAGGCACCGGATGAAGATGTGCGGTGAAAGGGTCAGTAAGAACCCTCGGAAACCGTTTCCCCAACGGAGAGGCTAAACTGAGGACTCCTAATGGTACGTCCATTATGCTCGGCAAAGCAATAGAACCCTGCTGTTTTTTGCACGGGGATCTCCCACAAGGCCGGGAAACCCCGTTCGGACAGGGCTTGCCGATGGCAGGCCATCGTGAGCCCGGATCGGGGAACCGCCTGCGGAATGCAGTAGGAGGGGGAGCAATCCCGGAAGGTTCGGTGATTGTATACTTTACACCCGTATTCCTTTCTGATAGAATATATACATGGACAGGGTTACTTCTTCTTTTTCCTAGGCTTATCCTCTTTTGAGATTGTCTTTTCGACCTCTGCCACAATCTCTTTTGGGAACAGCTTCCGAAGCACTTTTTTGTCCGTCAGTTCAGTTAATTTCTGTTTCCTACGAGGCATAAAATGGCTCACACCCACGAGATGAATTTGGTAAAACTTGCCGAGAACTTTCAGTGCGAAGACACCTGCCGGGACTACCTGGGAGAACTCCGGTGGCCTGATGGTGTAGAGTGCCCGCGCTGCGAATCCAAGAGCATCTCCACGAAGAAGAAACGCGATCAATATGATTGCAATTCATGCCGCTATCAGTTCTCCGTAACCAGTGGGACCATCTTCCATGATTCCCATTTGCCGCTGTGGAAGTGGTTCCTTGCCGTCTACCTGATGATGGACTCCAAGAAAAGCATCTCCGCAAATCAGATCAAGAGGATGCTGAAGGTCAGCTACAAAACCGCATGGTATCTCTGCCATCGTATCCGCAAGGGAATCGAAGAGGAGAAGATCAAGCCGCAACTGGGCGGCACCGTGGAAGTCGATGAAACATTCATCGGCCGTAGATACGATCCTCGCAGGAGACGGCGGGCATGGGACAAGCAAGCCGTCATTGGGTTGCTGCAACGAGACGGGAAACTCGAAGCTCGGAAGATTCCCACGCGCAGCAAACAGATTCTCACCGGCATCGTCCGGGATCGGGTGAAGAAAGGCTCCAAGGTCTTTACCGATGAATATGTCGGATACCGAACCTTGGGAGCCTCGCATAAGCACGAAACTGTCAACCACCGCGAAGAGGAATGGGCGCGGGGAACGGTCCACACCAACGGGATCGAAAGCGCATGGTCCCTGTTCAAACGGTCTATTGTTGGCTCTTTCCATCAGATTTCCGAAAAGCATCTGGACGCCTATCTTGATGAATTTGAATGGCGTTTCAATAACCGGGATAACCCCTATCTATTCAGGGACACGCTCAAGAAACTTGTCTCATCAACGGGGATGCCATTCGAGAAGCTCATAGCCTAGTCTGATAACGCACTCGGATTTCTCATAGTCAGCATTCTCGTTTTTTGGTCATAAACGATAATATTTACTGTTCGACAGGTAACGCCTTTTTCATCCTCGCAGCGAATTGCCAACTTCGTTTCTATCCTGCCGCCATTTTCAGCGCCATGGCATAGCATTTCATGCAAAGATGTTCTTCGTTGACCTGCTTTGCGATTCGCCCTTTATTTCAGTTTGACCTCCAATGTCAGCAGACTCACCATCTCTTAACACATGAACAGATTCAAAGGTGCATCTGTACGGCCCTCTAGCTACTGGGTCAATTGTTATATTAAAAGCCCTGCCCGGTCCCAGATTTCTTATCCTCAACCAATTGCCATGATTACTCTCGCACTGAAAATCAGCAGCCATGAGAGGCGCAGTGGTGCTGCTGGATTGAAGCGCAAGCAATTCTATCCGATGCTCATTGCGTTGCTTTATTGGGGCGGCCGCTGTTGCGCCAATCCATATTGCGATCACCATGCCGCCTACAAAAAAAAACGCGTACCAACCCCCAAATTCCAATGCCACTATGCCACCGCCAAATACTTCCAACATCCAATATGTGGTTGTATGCACAGCCTTATTAGCGTCGCGCCCTCCCCGCTTCCAGACACTTTCGTCAAACCGAAGATCATCTTCCATCCTTCGATTCTAGCACGGGCATCAAGTATACAATCCAGGAAGATTCTGCTACCTATTTGAAGAGAACTCATGCCAGACTGTTTGATTGCGGGTCTAGGACGAATCCGGCGCCCGATGGGCGGAACGAATTCGAAGACGGTCGATTCCGGATGCGGCCCGGTTTGCCAAACCTGCTTCCCCGGTGATAGTCTGAGGCTCGTTTTACCGGGAGAGGTGGCAACCATCCCTCTGGACGGCGGCGGCAGTATTGCCCGAACTTTCAGTTTCCTCGGGAGCATCTACGCCTCAAGCAGCCATGGAAAGACGGACCATGGGAGCCCGCATATAGCACCAGCAGATCTTGTGGAGGAGACAAAACGCATCTCATGCGAATGGTAGACCTGATAAGAACGAAACGCGATGGCGGGGAACTGACTCCGGAGGAGATGTCCTTCTTTATCGACGGATTAACGAAGGGAACACTCCCCGATCATCAGATCAGCGCCCTGTTAATGGCAATCTTTTTCGCCGGATTTTCCGACCAGGAACAGTTCGAATTTACCGACACGCTGATGAAACTGACGCCGCCGCTGGATCTGAGCTCCATCCCCGGGCCGAAAATCGGCAAACACTCCACCGGCGGAGTCGGCGATAAGACCAGCATGGTCGCCGGCGCCCTGGTCGCCTCCGCGGGCGTCAACGTCCCGATGATCGTGGGTCGCGGGCTAGGCCATACCGGCGGAACGCTCGACAAGATGGAGTCCATTCCCGGCTTCAAGACGCAGATGTCGGCTCAGGAGTTCCAGGCGTCGCTGGGCAGCGTGCATTTCGCCATGATGGCGCCCACCGAGGCGTTTCTGCCCGCCGACAAGAAACTCTATTCGATGAGGAATGATTCGGCAACGGTGGAAAGCGTCCCGCTGATCGTCGGCTCGCTGCTATCCAAGAAGTTTGCGGAAGGAACTGACGGCGTGGTTCTGGACGTCAAGACCGGGGCTGGCGCCCTGACCGCCAAAATGACGGATGCGCGGCAACTGGCCCATTCGATGGTGACAGTGGGCAAGAGGCTGGGAAAGAACGTGATTGCCCTGATCTCGGATATGGAACAGCCCTTGGGAAATGCCATCGGCCACGCACTGGAGATCATGGAGACCGTTCAGACGTTGCGCGGCGACGGACCGGAGGACCTGGAGGAACTTTCTCTGGAGATTGCGTCCCGCATGATGGTGATGGCGAAGCCGGACCTGACGCTGGAGGCCGCCAAGGATCAGATGTTCAAGGCGCTGAATGAAGGCGCGGGGTTGCAGAAATTCCGGGAACTGGTTGCCGCACAGGGCGGAAATGCCGACGCCATCGATAACTTCGAACTGCTGCCCAATGCAACGGCCGATCATGCCATCACCTCGCCTCGCACCGGATATATTTCTAAGATCTCCGCCGATGGGATCGGCCTGGCCGTCGCGTTGCTCGGCGGGCGGCGGGACAATCCCGAGGCAGCATTGGATGCCGCGGTCGGAATCGTGCTGGAGCACAAGACCGGCGACCACATTCAGGCCGGTGAGCCGCTCTGCACGATCTACCACAACCAGGATTCGAATCTCGAAGAGGCTATCGAGACGATCGAGGAAGCATTCCGGATCTCCGCCACGCCGCCGGAAACCCGGCCGCTCGTCTATGAGGTGATCCAGTAAGGCCTTCGGGTCGGGGATCTGCTCTCTCCGTCGCGACAGGGCGAGTTTCCCGCGCCGTGGCGGGCGGGAGAAGACTCCCGCTTCGGCCCCTCATCTCGTTGTCTCCATCTTTTTTCCATGTTGACCAAGAGTTCCTCTTCCCGCTGGGCCGTCTGGCTCTCCACCGGCTTCGGCGCCGGGTATCTGCCGAAGATGCCCGGAACGTATGGCTCGCTGGAGGGCGTGGCGCTCTACCTCGGCCTGCACTTGCTTTTGCGAGAGACGGCGCGGCCCGCATTGTGGCTGAGCCTGGCGGTTCTGGGACTGGTCCTGCTCTCCTGGTGGGTGATTGCGAAAGCGCTCCCGAGCTTTTCGGCAACCGACCCGCAGTCGATCGTTCTGGACGAAGTGGCCGGTCAGTCGGTAACGCTTCTGGCCACGGCCTTTTTTCCCGCAGGACCCAACCTCGATTGGACCCACCTGCTCGCCGGTTTCATCCTCTTCCGGGCGCTGGACATCCGCAAGCCCTATCCCATCCGACGCCTCGACCGGCTTTCCGGAGCTACCGGCGTCCTGGGCGATGATGTGGGCGCCGGCATCGTCGGGGGACTGATCCTGGCGGGCTTTGGACATTTTGGGTGACAGGCCGGCGGCCACTCCTGAGTACTTCCCAGCCCAGGAATTGCTTATGATAGATGAGTGAAGAAACTCATCCTCCTTCCCATCGTCCTTCTCGTCGCTGTGGGGAACCCCTGGCTGGCAGGCTATTACACTGTTTCGGACCGGTTGCAGCAGGCCGACGTGATCGTCCCGCTCCGCGGACCGGACGGGCAGGAACGCAAGCGCCTGGACGAGGCGGCACGGCTCGTCCGGGAGGGGCAGGCCCCGATTCTGCTGGTCAGCCTCAGTGGAGCGCCCTACTACGGCCGCTCGAAGCGGGAACTGGTGGAGGCCTACCTGATGGACTCCGGCTTCCCGAAGGACAAGCTGAAATTCTGCGAGAACACGGCGGATTCCACATGGGAGGAAGCGGCGGCCTTGCGGGTCTGCCTTTCCGCTATGACTGCGGACCGGGTTTTCATCGTAACGTCGGATTACCACACGCGCCGGGCGCGCCTGCTTTTTCGTGAGACGATGAAAGAGGATTCGGTGGTGGTATGGGCGCACCCCGTCGATGACGAAGAGATCTGGGGCACCTCCTGGTGGCGGCGAAGGCGCTGGGCCAAAACATTTGCCCTGGAATCGCTCTCCTGGGCAGCCAACGCCGGGGAATTGCTGATCGCCAGGCTCAGAAGCCGGAAGTCTGGCGAACCCGACTCCTCCTCAGAATGAACGTGGGCTTGCATCGCCCCCTTCTCCGAACCATCGCAGTGTATCCCGTTCCGCGCGCCGAACTGCATTTCATCCCGCAATCCCATTTGCCCTCGACCGGCGGAAGGGTTAGGATGGCTGCTTTTGCAGCTATCTCATCGGGGTAAAGACCTTATGAATTTCGATATGCAATCACCAGAATTCTGGGACCCGGAGGCCACCAAAAAAGAGGTGCTCCGCGTATTCGACGTCTGCCACGGCTGCAGGATTTGCGATACCTACTGCCCCTCCTTCGTCCACCTGTTTCAGTTCACGGATGACAACCTGGGCGACGTCTATTCGCTCAACGATGGCCAGATCACTCAGGTCGTCGATGAGTGCTACCAGTGCAAGCTCTGCGACGTGGTCTGCCCCTACAAGCCTCCCCACGAATGGGAGATCGATTATCCGCGCACCATCATGCGGGCGCACATGGTGGACAAAAAGGACAAGATCACCTTAGCCGACCGCATCTTCGGAGACGTGGATCTGGTCGGCACCATGGCCAGTCTGGCGGCGCCGCTGGCAAACTGGGCCAACCGGAATCCTTTCATGCGGGGGATGATGGAGAAGTTTCTGGGGATTCACAAGGACCGGCTCCTGCCCACTTTCCACTCGGAGACTTTCGCCAAATGGGTAGCCAAGCGCCCGAAGCCCGCGCAGAGAGCGGCACCGGAGGGAGCAGCAAAAGCAGCGCTTTTCTACACCTGCCTGGTCAATTACAACGAGCCGGAAATCGGCAAATCCACCGTGAAGGTTCTGGAGAAGAACGGTCTCGATTACGTGATCCCGGAGCAGCAATGTTGCGGGCTTCCCTTCCTCGACAGCTCTCTGCCGGAGAGGGCGATGGGAAAGATTCGCGCCAACGTTGCCCGGCTCGCGCCCCTGGCGCGCAAGGGTTACAAGATCGTGATTCCCAGCGCAAGCTGCAGCCTGATGATGAAGTCCGACTATCCCCGGCTCCTGCCGACCGAAGACGCCCGCGTCGTGGCGGAAAATACGATGGACTTATCCGAGTTCCTGGTGAGCCTTCACGCCGAGGGCCGGCTGAACACCCAGTTCACCGCGGATGCCGGCAAGATCCGTTACCACCAGCCCTGCCATCTGAAGGCGCAGGAGATCGGCTTCAAGGCGCAGGAGCTGATGAAGCTCATCCCCGGCGCCGAGGTCAAGCGGATGCAGTGCTGCAGCGGACACGACGGCAGTTGGAGCGTCAAGAAGGAGTACTTCGAGGAATCGATGAAAGTGGGGAAACCGCTGTTCCGCTTCATGAAGTCAGATGAGGACTGCTGCACAACCACGGATTGTCCGCTGTCGGCCATACAGGTGCAGCAGGCCAACGGGAAGAAGCCGGTTCATCCCATTGAAGTGCTAGCGCGCGCGTACGGACCCGACGAGCAGTAGTTCCCGGCCGGGCACGCGACGGGCACGCGCACGGCATGCCCTCGGCATGGAAGACAGGAAAAAAGGGAGCCCTCCCAAGGGCTCCCTTTTTTATCTCTTTGCCAGTCAACCGAATTCCGGAATGACCCGGCATGGCATCACCAAATTCAGCAATCACCAAATCCCATGAATCAGTAGATACCCGAATCCAGCAACTGGTAGATCATCTCCTCCAGGTCTTTTTCAACCTTGCCGGTCAGGGCCTCTACCTTCTCACCCTTCTGTAGATGCTGATCCACAATCGTATCCGCATCGCCGACCTGCACTCCGGAGTACCAAACCCGGTCCGGATAAACGACCACGTTCGGCCCGTCGTGGCAGCCGCCAAAGCACATATAGGGCTGCACCTCGACGTTTTCACACCCGGCGCAACCGCCACTTGAAAGCCGTGCCTGGAGCCGGTCCATCACCTGCGTGGCTCCACGGACACGGCAATCCACATTCATACAGACGAAGACAAATCGCTTATCTGCCAACAGATCACCTCGCCGCTGTCTGCCGCGGGTCCACGATCCAGTCCTTTTCCTTCTCCAGATTGATCACAAACTGGATGTCTTCCTCCGACGGCATCACTTCCTTGAGATGGGTGGCATGCGCCTCGGGAGAAAGCAACTCGCCATCCACGCTGTAGAGTTTGCCGACATGCTCGCCGATGCTCCGGTTGAACCTGATGTCGGGCATTTTGAGCTTCGGCTGATCCGGCTTCACGCTCTTGTTCAGCGAATCGACGATCGCCGACACTTCCTTGTAATACTGTTTCCGGGAGACATCGTTGATCATGTCCATGTCCGGCGGACCATCGAACAGGTGCTCATCATATCGGCCCTTCACACCCCACAGGTACGACCACTGAGCGGTGGAGGAATGATCCTGGCCGAACAGGTCATAGGCGGTGGAGATCCATTTGTTGAAGTGTTTCTGGATGATCGTGGTCGGGATGACGCCGGCCTTGATGATCCGCATCAGGCCGGTGCTGCCGGTCAACAGGTGGAAAGCCTCCTCCTGCAACATGGGCCGCATGCTCTGCGCCAGCGGCGCGAAGGCGCTCCGGCTCAGCATGTTCAGCTGATACTTTCCATCGCGGTCAATGAAGGAAGTGTAGGTGAAAAAGTCCATCCAGTTGCAGACCGGCTCATTGAAGGAGCCGAGCAACCGGCTGTGCTCATTGGCGCGGCGTTCCAGTAGCCGCTGGGACCGCCGTTTGCCCTCATCGCCGAAGTAGGTTACCAGCAGGTAGGCCATCTGCCAGCCATGCCGCATCTCCTCACGATTGACGCGAATCAAGGCATCCAGATCGTACTGATTGGGCGCCCGCTCGATCAGATTGCGCTGCTGCTCGACCGATGCAAACTCGGTATCCCCCTGATATTCGATCAGGTGGACCAAAGAGTCCCTGATCCTCTGGTCCGGGATGTCAATCACTTTCTCCCACTTCGGCTTGCCCGCGAAGTGGCCGAATTCCACCTCGTCACTCTCCAGTTCGCTCAGCTTTGTCTCGAAGTGATACTCGCCGATCAGTTCGGTCGGATATCCGATATCCTCCCTCCATTCCTTGAAGACATCCGCCCAGTCATCGAACGTCTGTACTCTGCCCTTTTTGATCAACATTTTCCTGACTCCCTCTGCGAACCGCCACCGGCGGTCGCTTGTTTAGATGAATGTCTGCACTGCTGGCCCTGGCGTATTCCCCATCATGGGGACCCATCTGTTCTATAAATGATTCCATCCGCTAGTAAGAAGTTTAGTGCACCTTTACAATTTCAACAAGTGAAATATAATGCTTATTCGAGGGGACTGGAGGAGAGGCGTATGGAGCACAAACTGGAAGTCAACGGATTTCTCAAAGATCTGGGGCACCGTGTTCGCACGCTGCGAACGGCGGCGGGCCGCAGTCTGCAGGACCTGGCCGGTCAGGCGGAGATCTCACCGCGGTTTCTCTCCGATGTCGAAGCCGGGCGGGGCAATATCTCGGTGGCGCGGCTCTGCCGGGTCGCCGAAGCCCTGGAGCGGCCGATACAGACGCTGCTTCCCGGGGACAAAACGGATTCCTCCCTGCTGGGCCGCGTCTGGGAGATGCTGGAATCCTCCACGGCGGAGGACCTGGAGGAACTGCACTCGTGGCTCTCGGAGCGGCGCCAGAACCCGGTTCCCCGCAGCATCGCGCTGGTCGGAGTGCGCGGCGCGGGAAAATCGACAGTGGGAAAAAAACTGGCCCGGCGGCTGGGCATGGGATTCAGAGAACTGGACGCCGTCATCGAGGAAGAATCCGGCATTTCCCTGGTGGAGCTGTTCACCTTACACGGGGAGGGTTATTACCGCCAGCTCCAGCATGATGTGGTCGAGCGCATGCTGGCCAAATCCTCTCCTATGGTCCTGGCGACCGGGGGATCGCTTGTTGTGGACCGTGAAACCTGGGGGCTGGTGCGCCGGCATTGCCACACCATCTGGCTGAAGGCGCGTCCGAAGGACCATTGGGACCGCGTGGTGGCTCAGGGCGACATCCGGCCGATGCGCAACAATCCCTCGGCCATGGACGAATTGAAGGCGATGCTGAAATCCAGAGAGCCCCTGTACGCGCAGGCGGAGATTACCGTGGACACCTCCAGAAACACTCCTGCGGAAAGCACCGCGCTGATCGTCGAATCGCTGCGGAAAAGAGCCCGCCGGGAAGACCATCCGTCAACTGCGGCGCGGCGCCCGCCGCCAGCCGGTAGCAGGTAACGGACGCCGGCCCAATCCGCCACCCCCCGTCCGCTCATGAACAATCCTCCGGACCTACACCTCCGGCCAGCCGTTTTCTCCCAGCAGAGGCACAAAGCGGCACTGGCCCAGGTTGCGCCTCACCGGCTTTCCGCCCGTCCGGCGCAGTTGGATCAGTTCCTGGAGATCGCGCTCCCCCACGGGAATCACCAGCCGGCCATTTTCGGCCAGTTGATCGAAGAAGCACTCAGGGATGGCCGGCGCGGCCGCTGCCACGATCAGGCCGTCGTAGGGAGCAGCCGGCGGATATCCGACGCTTCCATCTCCCTCGATGATGGTGACTTTTTCCTCCAGCCCCAGCCGTTTCATGCGCTCGCCCGCCGAAGCCGCCAGCTCCCCGTCATACTCGATGGAGTAGACATGGGTGGCCAGTTGCGCCAGCACGGCGGCCTGATACCCGGAGCCCGCGCCCACCTCCAGCACCCGCCCATCGCCGGTCAGCCCGAGCGCCTCGACCATCAGCGCAACGATATAAGGCTGGGAGATGGTCTGCCCCCGCCCAATCGGGAGAGGATAGTCCCCGTAGGCGGATTCGAAGATCTCCGGCGGAACGAATGCATGTCGCGGGACCTCGGCCATCGCCCGCAGGACCCGCTCGTCCCGGATTCCCTTGGGGCGGAGCTGCTGCTCCACCATCGCCTCGCGCAAGGTCGCGGCCCGGGCTTCTCTGTCGCGAGCGGATGCCCCGTTGCCCTCGCCGGCTCGTGATTTCGCAAAAAAGGAAGGTCCGCATGGTGGTTCGTCGGAATGCATCGATGACCAGCCTTCCTTGAGCTCTCGGAAGAACCCGGTTCAACGGAAGCGCAGCGTGATCTGGAAATTGACGCCGATCAGGCCGTTTTTGTCGCGCAGGCCCACGACCGACAGCAGGGGGTTGATGATCCACTCGGCCTGAATGATCTGCTGCTGCGCTTCGGTTACATCGGTAACGTAGAGCAGCGTAAAATCGTTGGTGATCTGCTGCTCCAGGGCCACCGAAGCGGTGGTGGAGTTGCCCAAGCCGGCGATGCGGGGATCCACGCGCAGCCGTCCGGTTCCGAACAATCGGTCCAGCCGGGTTCCAATCTGATTACTGAGTGCCTGGGAGAGCAGCGTGTCCGCGTCGATCTGAGGGAGCGGCCCTCCCCCGGCCGGCTCCAGTGAGCTGGACCGGTCGCTCCCGGCAACCAACAGGGAAACGATGTCGCGCGTCGGCAGCGGCGGATCGGAGCGATAGGTAACGGTCAGACGGTCGGGCGGCCCGCTGAAATCCATCGAAATATCGTATTGCTGCACTCGTGCTTGGACGCTCAAATTCAGCACGGGCTCGAATTGAAAAGGATTCAGGAAGGCAATCTCGCCACGATTGACGGTGTAGCGCTTCCCTGCAAATTCGATCTCTCCCTGCAGGATTCCGATGCGTCCCAGCCAGGCCGGCTGCTGCATGGTTCCCTGGATTCTCATCTGCACCGCCGTCTGCAGGTTGCGCGCGGTGCGCGAGTCCAGACGAATCTCCGGCGCCGAATCCACCTCCAGATTCAGTTGGATATTCCGCAGAACCTCAGGCAGCTGCGGACCCTCGGATGCGGCGGGACGGCCCAGCAGCACCTGTGCCAGGTCGTAGGGCGGCACGACGGACTGCCTGGTCAGCGTCACGCGACCCTCCAGGATGCTTCCCCGCACCGTGCCGCTCCAGGCCATATTGGCGTCGACCCAGGTGCTCAGAGCCGCCGGATAGCGGATGCGGACCCGGTCTGCCTCCGCCGTCAGGTTGAACTGGATTCCCGTGCCCTCCCCATAGCCGAACGCTCCGCCGAACAGGATCTGTCCTCCTCCGCTTTCGGCGCGCAGGTCTTCCAGAACCGCGCGATTGCCCTCAAAGACCACCGCCCCATTGATGTGCGTGAGGCTGTTCGGGAAACTGCCGTAGTGGAAATTCGCCTCCGAGAACCCTAAACGGCCCCGCCACTCGGGACGGCTGAAGGTGCCCGCGATTTCCCCGTCCAGATCGGCCAGTCCCGATGTGGTCAACTGTGGGTCGATTCCGCTCAGGGCAGCCAGTTCCATGTGCCCCTGTGCGGTCAGATTCATCACCGGGTCCTGGGCCATCCGAATGGTTCCCGCAACGCTCAGATCCACCTGCTCGCCCACCAGGTGGACGCGGTCCAGTTCCCACATCTCCTCTCCGTACCGGATGGAGACGGGTTCCGCGTTCCGGAAGGAGATCTCCTGGCTGGATGCTTCCAGACGCGTCAGCTCTCCGTCAAGCGAAACACCCCCCCAGTCCGATCCTTCACCTTTCAGGCCGAAGAACCCATCCACCGTTGCATCCAATCCCTCCGGTGGTTCCCGCCAGAGCCGGATCAGCGGTGGCAGATCGATGCCATGGAATTGAACCGTTGCAGCGACCGGGTACGGGGCCCGCAATCCGGCCTCGCCAGTCCCATTCAGCCGGCCTTCGAGGAGATCTCCAGCCATGCTCCATCGGGCCTGCCCGTTGCGGCTGGTTCCGTCGATAGAGAGGGCTCCGATCTCCCGGTCCAGTAACCGCAGTTGCTCGAGAACGATCCGGCCCTCCACGGTGCTTTGTTCGATCTCCGAACCATTTCCTTCGAGCCGCAGGTTTCCCACCACCCGGCCCTCCAGAGCTGCGGGAGGAGCTTCGGCCAGAGTTTCGGCCAGAGCTTCGGGAGGAACTTCGGCCAGAGTTTCGGCCGAAGCTTCGCGAGGCTCTCTCCACAAGCCGATCAGGGGCGTCAGTTCCAGGCCTTGAAACTGCAATGCGGCCGAGGTGGGATAGGGGCTCTGCAACGCGGTCTCGCCCTCGCCGGAGATCGTCCCTCGCAGCACCGACCCTGCGGCCGACCAACCGGCGCGGCCCGACAGGCTGCGGATCTGAATCGTCAGATCCCCCTCGCTGCTATCCGGCGTATGCAGCCGGGTGAGACGAATCTCGCCATTGAACTCCGGGACCTTCACCTCCGGGCCGGGCACCTCCGGGTCATTGACCTCCGGACGGTCATAGGAGCCGCTGCCGGCCAGGGTTCCTTCCGCGAACCCGGAGAGAGGCGTCCGAAGCCGCTGCATCACCTGCAAATTCTCCAGCGCGATGGCCTCCCCGGAGACGGAAAAATCGAACTGTCTCCGCAACCGGTCGATGGAAGCTCTTCCCGCAATGAACCCCTCTCCTCGCTCCAGGCGGAACGAGTCCGCGACCACCACCTGACCCGAGTTCAGCCGCAACTCGGCCTGCAGCCGGTCAAAGCGCTCCTCGTAGATCGTTCCATCGGTGAGGACGACGGAAGCGTGCCCGGTCGGATCTTCTTTTGTGCCCTCGGCGTGGATCGTTCCGTCCAGCATGCCCTGAACCGGCAACTCCATCCCGGCCAGATGGAGCCATTCCGTCAGCTTCACGTCACGGAGACCCGCCTCCAGCAGGAACGGGCTACGGTCCGTGAACCCTCCAGTCTCTAGTCCCAACTCCAGATCAAACTCGGCCACCTGCCGGAGCCTGCGCAGCTCGGCAGCCGTGATTTTCAACTCCGCTGCCAGAACGAATCCGGCGTCGTCAGTCGCGTCTTCTCCGCTTTCCCTGCCGGGCCTGCCCGGATCGGGACCTCTCGCGGGCGGTTGTATGCGGGAGTAATCGAGCGTCCCGGCGAACCGTGACCATGCGGAATCCCCATAGGAAAAATCGGTCATCCCGAAACGGCCCTGCACGCGCGCGTTCCTTACTCCGCCTGTCCAGGTCATCTCCGTCTGCATGTTTCCATCCAGCTGCGGGGGCTGAGTGTCCAGATTTTCCCAGAGCAGCCGACCGGCCGGCAGCGCCTCCCGCCAATCCGAGCTGAAGACGGAAAACCGCAGGTTGGACTCATCCGGTTCCGCCCACCCGTCCGCCAATAGCCTCGTTCGCGGCAGGCGCAGCTCGGTCCCATGAACCTCGAACCGTCTCCGGCTGCGGTGATAGCTTCCCCGGATACGGCCTGCCAGCCGGGTGAAACCCGGCGGAACAACCAGCGGCGGGACCACTTCCAGATCGGCTTCCAGCACCAGATCTGAACCGTCTCCGGAAAAATTCGCGTGAACCGGACCCGATAGCGTCGCCATCCAGGGAAGCCGCTCCTGCCGGACCGGGAGCGCGCTCAATGCTTGCGACAGCAACGGAAAGCTTAGGTTTTCAGCTCTTGCGTCCAGCGTCGTTTCCGGACGACCCTCGCTCACGCGGACCTCCGCACGGCCGTGCAGTTCTCCTCCCAGCGCCTCCAGGACCAGATCGTCCAGTTGAACCAGGAACGGAGGCGGCTGCATCGCTTCATCCGGCTCTTCATTCGGCGCGGCTTCCACCACCGCTTCGCGTAGAACGCGGATTCTAGAGCTGGCGTTCCATCCGATCCCCGACCAGCCGGCAAGCCCGGTCCGCCGGGTCCGGACATCCAGCGTGCCCAGCAACTCCATCCGCCCGGCGGCCACCGTACCATTGCCCACTGTCCCGGTGCCGCGTGAATCCACCGTTCCCTCCCAGCCCTGCTTGCCGAGCAATGCGGCAATGTCGCGCCAGTGACAGTGCGTCTCGTAGGAAAAAGTGATCTCCGGAGATTCGAACCGTGCGACCTCCGCGCTCCCGGAAACGGAAGACTCACCCGCCCGGAGATCGAACGATTCGATGGTGGCATGGTCGGCATAGAGATGAAACGCGAACTCCCCCTCCGACGGCAGAGCCGGTGCGGCGGCCTGCTGAATCAGCGCGTTGCGGTAGCTCAAAGACCCTGCATAACGGGAGGCCTCGGCCTCGAAACTCAGATCGAACCGGAACGATTCGGTCTGGAACTGGAGCGGGATGCGACTCTGGTTCCATTGAATTTCCCCTTCCAGAATATCCAGCCGGCCGATCCGGAGGCCGATCAGCCGCTCCGCCCATCGCCCTCCGCCACCCTGCGTGGGACGAGGCAGGGCGGGCAGGTTCGTGCCTCCGGCTTCGCGAAAAGCGACATGAACCTTTGGCTCCAGCAGGCGCAGGTACTCAAAGTCGGCGTCCAGCCTCCAGATGGAGATCAGGTTCCATCCGGCGTTCACCTGTTCCACCGAGAGCAGCGGAGGCTCATCGGGAAGCCGGTCCCCGTATAGGACAAGACCTCGCAACCGGACCTCCAGACGCGGCCAGTCGAAGAGGAACTCGCGCAACTCCACTTTCGTTCCAAGTCTCTGCTCCAGGCCCGTTACGATGCGGCTTCGCGCCATCTCCTGAAAGATGCTGCTGGAGAGGAAAACAACCACACCGACAACCAGAGCCAGCAGAACAATTGCAGGATAGATCATCCAGCGCGAAAAGCTCCGGCGAGCTTTCCGTGGCTCTTCCTGTTGGACCATCGGTTCGCTCACATCGCGCTCCGTGCTCCTAGGATTTCGGTATGTTCCCGTTCGTTTTCCATGGCGCTTTTTATTCGTTATTCCAGATCCGAATCTTTGTGGATTGGCGCAAATCGACGAGCCATTGGTCGAGCAGGCGGTTCAATTCCCGCTGGGTGAGAATCCCCTGGATCTGCACGCGGACCTCATCGAGGGCGGGAATCGTTACCAGGCCGGGCTGGTGCTCAAGTTCCGGAACCAGTGTACCGCGGTAATAGGCGGCGATCTGCTCCGGCTGGAGACGGATCTGCGGCTGCAGGGCATAGCTGACGAAGACCATCAGCCGACGTTCGTCCCGAAGCCGTTGCCGCAGTTCGGCTTCTGATATCCCGTATCGTCGTAATTCGGTTTGCAACTGCCCGGCCTGCTCCGATTGCAACTGCCCGGCGCCCGCGAACCGGCCGACCAGCTCCTGGTAAAGATCCGGGGCCGGTTCTTCTTCGGGAACCTCGAACGGGGAACGGCCGAGCGCCTGCTCGAGCAGAATTCTGTCGATCAGAGTCTGCACGGTTTTCTCGGAATCCTCCAAGCTATCAAAGCTATCGTGATTCCCAACCGCGGGGGCTTCCCCTGCGCGAAAGGCCTGATAGCTGGCCTCCGATTGCAGCTCGCTCCAGGTGACGACCTCCTCGCCGACGGTGGCCACGATCCGGTCCACCACCTCGGCGCGGGCAAGAGCAGCTCCGAGCAGCAGGATCAAGGGAAGCAAAAGTCGGGTTCGGTTCATTCGGGTCACCTCTAGAAAGTCTGCCCCACGCTGAACAGAAATTGCCAGCGGGAAAGAGAGCTGGAGACATCGTTGCGGACGTTCTGACCGTCCTGTTCGACGATCTCAAAAAACCGGAAACGCGTCGGGTTCAGGCTATAGCCCACATCGAGACGCATGGGTCCGACCGGTGTAACGTACCGGATGCCCATGCCCACGCCGTGGGAGATGTAATTGAAATCAGTGGATGATCTCTGATGCTGGCGGAACGAAACATCCCGGATGGAAGCAAAGACGTTCCCGGCATCGTGGAACGTGGCGCCGGAGATGCTGCGCCAGATGGGAAACCGCAGCTCGGCGCTATTGAGCAGCAGGGCGTTGCCACCGACGACGAAACCGGTCTCCAGATCGCGGGGGCCCGCCTGGTTGAGCCCGAAGCCGCGATGGGAGCTTCCGCCGCCGGAGTAAAACCTCTCGGAGATGGGGATGGCGCGCGTCGCGACCTCATTCGCGTTTTCCGGAGAGATCAGACGTTTTTCGCCGAATGGAGTCTGCACGCCGAACTGCGTGGTGCGCGCAAGAATCAGTCCGCCTATGAGCCGGTGGTAGGAAGAGTTCTGAACGAATCCGCGCAGGAAACTGGTCTCGGAACCAAGCTGATTGGCGGCAACGGCCAGATCGATGGAGGAAAACAATCCCCGCTCGGCATTGGTGGGAACATCGCGCGTATCCCGCAGCCAGGTGAGACCGAGCAGGCCGACCAGCACGGAGCGGCTGACCAGCGGGATCTGATCCTCGGAGATCCTCACCGAATCCTCGTCCAGACGGACGCGGCGGAACGCATAGCGGCTGATGAAGGTGGTGGCCCGGTCGCGCCGGGAGTCCAACTGGACGCTGGCCTCCCAGCGGCTGGCCGTAAAGGTCTCCACATCCTGCGTTTTGTCGAAAAAGGCAAAGGCGGTGCCGGTGAGCGATTCATTGTTCAGCAGGCGCGGAGCGGTGTAGATGAGCCCGCCGCGCTTCTGCAGGCTGGAGAAGCGGGTGCGGAAGCCGAAGGTGTGCGGCCGGCCTCCGAAGTTGAGCCGCGAAACATCGAGCGAGACATCCGGGCTGAACTGCAGGTTGCCTTCCGGGCCGCCGCCTCCGAACCGGCCCACCTCGCCGCCCAGCCCGATGCGGACCGTATGACGCCGCGCCTCCTCCACATACAGAAGAACGTTGGGCCCGAGTTCCGGGACGCGCGGATTCTGAACGGCGACATCGACGCGGCTGAAGATGCCGAGATCATAGAGCCGCCGCTGCGTATCCAGGAGCCGCCCCTGGCTGAGCGGCTGGCCAGGCTCGAACTGCATCTGTCGCTGGAGGATGCCGGGGCGCGTATTTTCCAAACCCTCGACATGAACGCCGCGTATATAGGCCTGCCGGCCTTCCTCGATGATGTATTGCAGAGCAACCTCCAGGCCGTCGCCGGACGGGACTGTCTCGGCGCGGAAGCGGGGCGAGGGAAAACCTTCGTTCAGATAGAAAGTCAGCAGATGGTTGCGGTCCGAGGCCACCAGCGAATCGCTGTAGGGCTGGCCCGTGTCGGCGTTGATATAGTTGCGCAATGCCGATTCAGGAACTGTCTCGTTGCCGGCGATGGCGAAATCTCCGATGAGTATCTGCGGCCCTTCCTGGATATCAATCCGGACGACGATTCCGCCGCGGGAACCGGCGCCCAGGTTGCGGATCGAGGCATCCACCACGACCTCGGAAAATCCGTTGCTCGAATAAAGAGCGCGGATGGATGCCACATCGCGGGCGAGCGCCGAGCGGCTGAAACGCCCGTAGCGGCCAAAATAGCTGGAGGTGCGAATCGACATGCGTTCCCGGATCACCTGCTCGCCGAAATAGCCGTTGCCGGTGATTTCAATGCCGTCCACGCGCTGACGCTGGCCGGGATTCACCTGGTATTCGATCCGCTCGCGGCCATCACTAGAACCGCTGCGGACCATCCCCACTTCCACATCGAAATAACCCTGGACCTCGAAATAGTTGCGCAGGTTGCGCTGTCCTTCGAGCAGCAGGTCCTCATCCAGAACGCCTTCCTGATAGAGAGGCACGAGCTGCCGCAGGCGGAAGCGGCTGATCTCGGCGCCGGTAACGGCGATCTCCACCGGCCGGCCGGCCTCGACGGCCAACTCCAGATCGACCCGGTTGGTATCCGGATGATAGGTGCGGCCGGCGAGCGCAATGGATGCCTCCAGATAATCCTCATCGCGGTAGAGCTCCCGCAGGCGGCGGAGTCCATCCTGGATGCGGCGGGAATCGAACTGCTTGTCCGGGTCCCAGTTGGACCGGGCCAGCAGGCGGAGGAAGGGAAAGACCGGATTGCCGAGAACCGAAAGTCTGCCGATCCGCGCCCGCTCGCCAGCCACGACATCGAAATAGACGTTCACCTGCTGCGCTTCCGGCCGTCGCTCCAGCCGGACTGTCAGGCTGGCCTGAAAATAGCCGTCGTCGCGGAGCAGGTTCAGAATCCGCTCCTCCGCCTCCGGCAGATCCTCCTCGATGAACGCAAGGCCCAGCCGCAACTCCGAGGCGGCGCGCAACTGCGCCTCGCTGGGCGGGCCCGGCACGCCGAGGACATGAAGCAACCCAACGAAATAACGGCTGCGGGTGAGGAAGGTGAGGATGACACCGCCAGAATCAGCCGCCGCATCCACCCGGATATCCTCGAACCGGCCAGTAGCAAAAAGCCGCTCGATGCTCTGGCTGACTAGCGAGGCGTCGTAAGCGTCCCCGGCGTGAATCAGAACCGTTTCATCAAAAACAGCGGGAGGCAATGGTTGCACCAATGCATCTTCCGCCTTCTGCCGGACGGCAACGACCTTCCGGCCCTCCCACTGCGCGGCCTGCAGCAGGCCACCAGAGAGCAGGGTCATCGAAAGGATGAGAAGACACAGGCAGGGGCGGATCGGCTTCTTCATAATCCAGGAGATTCTATCGCCAGGGCAAGCCGCCAGACGGCGCGTCCGGAATGAGAACCTCATTCAATCCATTTTATCAGGCGAAGGTGGGGAAAGCATCTGAATCCTGTCCCTCAAACAGGCCGTCAGACAGGCAGGTGCCGCACTATGAACTATGAACATTACTGTTCGACGAGGAAGGAACGCGTGGCCGGCAGCTCCTGCAGGCGCGCGCGGGCGCGGGCAACGGCGACGGCGGAACCGTCCACTCCGATCCAGCGGCGGCCGAGCTTTTCAGCGGCGACCAGCGTGGTGCCCGAGCCGGCATAGCAGTCCAGAACCAGGTCATCGGGGTTCGAGGAAGCGCGCACAATCATCTCCAGCAGAAGCAGGTTTTTTTCCGTCGGGTAGTCCGGATAAGCCGGGTCCTTGAAGCGCCAGATGTCCTGGCGCTTCTTGCCGCGAGGGGCGATCTCATCGGCATAGAGAATCTTGCGCGGGTTGCCGGTCCCGGACCACTCGATGAGCCCTTCACGGTCGAGGCGGTCGAGCTCTCCTGGATCGTACCGCCAGTGCCGACCCGGCGGTGGCCGGAGTCCCTTCCAAGGCCGGCCCGTGGGACCGTTGCGGGTCTCCCCGGGCGCGTGCAGCGGGTTGGTGGTGTAGCGCCGTCCGGCCGGATAGGTGCGCGGGAACAGGCGGGCGACCTCCTGGCTGGTGAATGGCTCGCGAACCTCGCTCCAGACGTGAGTGCCCGACCTGCTGTAAAACAGGATCGTGTCCTTTACATTCCCGTAGTCATGGCGGCGGAAGTTCTTCGGGTTGCACTTGATGCGCGTGATCTCGTTCAGGAAATTTTCCGGCCCGAAGACCTCATCCATCAGGACACGAACGTGGTGCGACATCTGGTGGCCGATGTGGAGGTAGATGGAGCCGCGATCCGATAGCAGCCCCCGGACCAGGACCAGCCGCGTGCGCAGAGCGGCCAGATACTCGTCCCTCTCCAGCCGGTCGGTGTAGGCCAGCCGGTCTCCGGAGGCCGGGCTGATGGTGGCGGTTCGCCCCTCGCCCGCGCGGAAGTCCTGGTTGGTGGCAAAGGGGGGGTCGAGATAGACGAGCGTTACCTGGCCGGCGATCTCCTTGTCTTTTGAGAAAGAGTTCAGAGCGGCGACGTTCTCCGATTGGATGAGCCGGTTGCGCCAGACGGGAGAAGCATCCTCACCGACCGATTCCACGATAGGAAGCTCGGCGACACGCACGGGGGCTGAGGACACGGTTTTTCCGGCCTTGGGACGGGGTTTCGAAGCGGTGCGGGTTTTCTTCATTGGGCGCGGGTCTTTCGAAAAACGGCCGGCCTTCGACGCGGGCGCTGCGCGATTGCCAAGGAGAGAATGCGCAATGGGAGAGCGAAGGTCAAGAGACGGGTCCGGAAAGATCGTCCGTTGCAATGGTCACGGGTTCAGGTGTGGCTCGATGGAGCGGCTCCATCGCTCAACCTCCTCCGGCGAGGCGGCGTCCCCGGCCTCAAACGTCATCGGAGTAACCGAGATCAGGCGGTCGCGGATGGCGGCGTGGTCGGACTCGTGATGGAAGCGGTCGCCATCCAGCTTCTCGCGAATCCAATAACCGGCGCCCTCGGAGGCATGAGACTGGTCCAGCACAATGCGGCGGCAGTGGCGGTCGGCGCGGCGGGTGATCCGGGCGCCGCCATGGTTGCGGCCATACGGCACGTTGACGTTGAGCGTTACCCCGTGGGGCAGGCCGTGCTCCAGCACCAGCCCGGCCAGATGGCGGACGAAGCGTTTGGAGGCCCCGAAGGAGCTGCCGCGCAGTGCGGCGAGCGAGATGGCGATGGAGGGGATGGCGTGGAATGTGCCCTCGACGGCGGCGGCCACCGTGCCGGAGTAGTAAACGTTATGGCCGAGGTTGCCGCCCTGGTTGATGCCCGACACCAGCAGAGCCGGCGGCCGGTCCAGGATCTGATGCAGCGCCAGGATGACCGAGTCGACCGGCGTGCCGACGACGGCATAGCAGTCCGGAGTGAGCTGCTCGTAGTTGACGGGCCGGTAGAGAGAGATGGAGTGGCTGGCGGCGCTCATGTGGTCGCGGGGAGCGACGGTGGTTACCGCTCCGACGCCCTCCAGCGCTTCCCTCAGCGCATGGATGCCCTCGGCTTCGACGCCGTCGTCGTTGGTGATGAGAATGGACGGGATACCGTTCAAAGGCAAACTGCTTCAGACCCCTCGGGTGAGCGTCCCGGCGGCGTGGCGGACCGGGGAAGTTTCCTGGTCGGGACGGCGGGATTTGAACCCACGACCTCTTGCACCCCAAGCAAGCGCGCTACCAGGCTGCGCTACGTCCCGACTCCATCACTGGTATCACGATTGATTCAGCACGGTCAAGATTTCATTGAGTCCGCGGCGGACAGTACGCAGCACGGTTTGAACTTTTTTGTCCGCAGCGGCGGAGCGCATCGGCTGTGCCCGGGTCGGCTCCTCGGTGGCGAACAGCAGTGGCGTGGAGGAGGATTTTTTCAGGCGGGTGCGGGCTCCGGGAATGGTGAAACCCTGATCGTAGAGCAACGATTTGATACGAAGAATCAGCTCGATGTCCTTGCGGCGGTAGCGGCGGTGGCCGGTGCTCTCCTTCGCGGGAGATAGCGAGGAAAACTCCTTTTCCCAGAACCGCAGGACGTAGGCCTCGACGCCGGTGATTTTGGCGACTTCCCGGATGGGAAAATAGAGTTTGTCGGGGATTTTCGGCGGAGTGAACTTTCGTTTCATATCAGGTGCAACCTGCGATTCGGCCGGGGGGAACCAGTACGGGCAGGGTTATATTAACAATTGGGCTGGATTGGCGCAATGACGGGATCGAGGATTGGCGCAATGACGGAGTCGAGCGGAAGGGCGAATGGGTGAAAATAAAGGATCGTTGCGTTGGAAGGCAACCCCGGAACCGGAGAGGGCGCATCCAATCATGCAGGGACACGGGACTATGATATTCTATGGGATGACAATGACTTACGGGCGCTCGATGCTGAGATTCCGCCTTCTGCTGGCGGTGTGGCTGCTGGCCGGAAGCCACGGCCGCGCAGGCCAAGCCGGCCAAGCCACGCAGGATGACTCGCCCGCCTATCTCCCCCCCGCACTCGGCGAGATCATACCCGCCGTCGAGAATCAGTACAACCGGATGAAGAGTATGAAGGCGCGATTCAGCCAGACGCTGCGGCAGGGGACGGTCGTCGTCCGCCGCGAAGAGGGAACGCTCTATCTGAGCAAGCCGGGCCGGATGCGGTGGGAGTACGAGAGTCCGGAGGTGAAGCTGTTTCTGACCGTGGGAAGCCGCATGATTCTCTATATCCCGGCGGAGAATCGCGTGATGGAAACGGCCGTGAAGGAAACTTCCGACCTGCGAGCGCCGCTGCGGTTCCTGCTGGGGCGGCTGAACTTCCAGGAAGAGTTCCGGAGGATGGAGACCTCGCCGCAACTTCGTCCGGCCGAAGCCGGCAATGTGGTGTTCAAGGCTTATCCCACACGACTCGCCGAGCGACTGGACTGGGTGCTGTTCGAGATCAGTCCGGAGCGCTTGATCCACCGGGTCGTGGTGGCCGAAAAGGGAGGAATCGAGACCGAGTTTCGGTTCCTCGATGAACAGGTCAACATCGCCGTGCCGTCCAGCCTGTTCGAGTTTGAAGCTCCGGCCGGGGCCGAAGTCATCCGGGAGTAGGTTTTTTGGTGGCCATTTTTTCATATCGGCCTGAAAACAGCCGATAGATACAGCAGGACGATATGCCGCAATACGTGTGCCGGGTCGGGGACGACCGCGGGCAGATCACAAACCGTGTGGAGATTGCCGGCTCGGTAAACGAGCTGCGGGATAAGTACGCGCAACAGGGCGTGTTCCTCTATTCCGTCCGGCCGCGCGGGGGATGGAGGGACCTGTTCGGGAGCGGGGCGGAACACAAGAAGATCAAGTTATCCGAATTCCTGATCTTCAACCAGCAGTTTGTGACGCTGATCCGCGCCGGGCTGCCGATCCTGAAGTCGCTCGAACTGCTGTGCAGCCACATCGCCCAGCCCTCGTTGCGGTCCAGCATTCTGGATATCCGCGAGAGGATCAAGGGCGGAGCCCTGCTCTCGGAGGCGTTTCGCGAACAGGGTATTTTTCCGGAGATCTACACCACGTCTCTGATGGCGGGCGAAAAGAGCGGGAACCTGGAGGAGGTGCTGGACCGCTACATCGGCTATCAGAAGACGGCCTTGACGGTGAAGAAAAAGCTGCTGGCCTCGCTGGTCTATCCGACGCTGCTGATCGTGATGGTGATCGTGCTGGTAACGTTTCTGATCGGCTACGTGATCCCGAACTTCGCCGATCTGTACAGAACAATGTCAGCGGATCTGCCTCCGCTGACCGTGGCACTCATCAGCTTTACCGACGCCTTCCGGAACTACTGGTTCATCCTGGTGGCTCTCCTCGCCGGGACGGCGGCCGGCGCCTGGCTGTGGAGCCGGACCGACGCCGGAGGCCAGTCGATCGACCGCATCAAGTCCCGGCTGCCCCTGATCGGTTCCATCTGGTCCAAGTTTCAGGTGGCCCAGTTTTCCCGCATCCTGGGAACGCTGATCGCCGGCGGCATTCCCGTGGTGCAGGCGCTGGAGACGGCACGGCTGTCGGTGACCTCTCCGTTGCTGCGGCATACGCTGGATGTGGCGACGCGGAAGGTGCGCGAAGGGACGCCGCTGTGGGAAGGGCTGTCCTCAACGGGATTTTTCCCGGAGATGGCGATTGAGATGATCCAGGTGGGCGAGTCCAGCGGCGCGCTGCATGCCATGCTGACCGGCGTGTCGGACTTTTTCGAGGAGGACGTCAACACGGTACTGGCGGCCCTGTTATCTCTGGTTGAACCTGCTATTCTTATCTTCATGGGCCTGGTGGTGGCCTTTGTGTTAATGGCGCTCTATATGCCGATCTTCTCGCTGTCGGGCCAGCTCTAAGAGGTGCTGACGAGAGGGTTCGCTCGCGGAGGAAAAGGACGAATGTTCCCGGACAGTGGGGCCGGGCGGCGGTATGGACGGAAGGACACTGCAGGGGAGGGGGAAAATGGCTGAGCAGCAGGAGAACCTGCCCGTGAATCCGGTCAACGGGCTCACGCGCGAAGACCCGGCGGTGGAGGAGCAGCGCAGCCGCAATCTGGCGGCGCGCTACCGCTGCGAGTTCATTCACCTGGGCAACTACAAGATCGATCCCGAACTGTTCCGCTCGATCCCCGTGGATCTGATGTTCCGCTACAACTTCGTGCCGCTGCAGGCGCAGCAGGACGCGCTGGAGATCGCCATGGCGGACCCCAGCCAGCTGATGCTGATCGACGAGGTGTCTCTGCTGCTGGACCGGCGTCTGGTAGTCCGCGTGACCACGCTGAGAGAGATCAGCGATTACCTGAAGAAGACCCAGCAGTCTCAGCGCGTGCTGGAGGAGGCCACCGAGGCCTTCGCGCTGAACATCATCCGCGACGATGAAAACGGCGACGAGAACCTTTCCATCGACAGGCTGACAAAGGACAACGATACCAGCCCGGTGATCCGGCTGATGAACACCGTGATCTTCAACGCGCTGGAGCGCCGGGCCAGCGACATCCACATCGAAACCCACGACACCGAGGTCATCATCAAGTTCCGGATCGACGGCGTGCTGCAACGCGGCGTGCAGCCGATCGGCAAGGAGTACCATTCGGCGATCATCTCCCGCATCAAGGTGGTCAGCGAGCTGGATATCGCCGAGCGGCGGATTCCCCAGGACGGGCGCTTCCGGGTCTCCTACAAGGGCCGGCACATCGATTTCCGCGTGTCCATCATGCCGACCAACTTCGGTGAGGATGCGGTGCTGCGAATCCTGGACAAGGAATCGATGAGCGAACAGTTTCAGAACCTGACGCTGGATGTGGTGGGATTCCCGGAAATTGAACTGAAAAAATTCCGGCGCTACATCGCGGAACCCTACGGCATGGTGCTAGTTACCGGGCCCACCGGCAGCGGCAAGACGACTACTCTGTACGCGGCGCTGAATGAGATCCGGACGGAGGAAGACAAAATCATCACGATTGAAGACCCGGTGGAGTACCAGCTGAAAGGGATCACGCAGATCCCGGTGAACGAAAAGAAAGGGCTGACGTTCGCCCGGGGACTGCGGTCGATTCTGCGGCACGATCCGGACAAGATCATGGTGGGCGAGATTCGCGACAACGAGACGGCCCAGATCGCGATCCAGTCGGCGCTGACCGGGCACCTGGTCTTCACCACCGTCCACGCCAATAACGTGGTGGACGTGCTGGGCCGGTTCCTGAACATGGGGGTGGAAGCCTACAATTTCGTCTCCTCGCTGAACTGCATTCTGGCACAACGGCTGGTGCGGGTGCTGTGCGCGAACTGCAGGAGGGCGGTGACCTATCCGGCCGGGGTGCTGGAAGAGTCGGGCCTGGACCCGGTGCGGGAGGCCGACACGCCGTTCTACGAGGGGCTGGGCTGCATCGAGTGCGCCGGGTCGGGCTTCAAGGGACGGACGGCGATCTGCGAGCTGCTGGACATGACGGATCGCATCCGCGAACTGATCCTGGACAAGCGTCCGACCTCGGAGATTCGCCGCGTGGCACAGGAAGAGGGCCTGAACTCGCTGCGCGAAACGGCGGTTGGCAGGGCGAAGGCCGGCATTACGACGCTGCGGGAGATCAACAAGGTTACCTTTATCGATTAGGCCCGCTTATAGGAACGCAATTAGGGATGATTCGGGACGTTCGCGGGGCGCGGCGGCACCGAAAAGACACGGAACAGGAGAGGCGCAAGGCGGATGGCGTTCGAGGGCGGAGCAGAAAATCGGACCGGGGCCGGGACAGGGCTCCTGGCACGGCTCTGGAAGGAGCCCGCGCCGTCCTGCGGCTGCGAGATCTCTCCATCGGGCGTGCTGCTGGCCAGCTGGGGCCCTGGCTCCGCGGTACTGGACACGGCGGCATGGCGGCCACTCTCGGCCGGAGCGATCGACGCATCCCCGTTGCGCGATAACATGCCGCGCCAGCAGGAGGTGAGTCAGGCCCTGGCCGGGTGCATGGAATCGCTGGGACAGACGCGCCCCGGCTCTGGTCCCGGCAAGCCGCGCAATGCCGTGCTGGTGATCCCGGACCAGGCGGCGCGGTTGTTCGTAGTGGATATGGACCATCTGCCGCAACGAACCCGGGAGGCCGTGCAGCTGATCCGGTGGAAACTGAAAAAGTCGGTCCCCTTCGACATCGAGACTTCGACGCTCAGCTACTTTTCAACCCGGCAGAACGGACAACGGAAGGTGGTGACCGTTGTAACGCCGAGAACGATCATCGAGAGATACGAGGCCGTGCTGCTGGCGGCGGGCCTGAGACCCCGCCGGGTAACGCTCTCCTCGCTGGCGGCGATGAGCCTGCTGCCGGAGGCCGGAAGCCGGGCCGGTGAGCTTACTCAATCCGCGCAGCAGAGCATCCTGCTCGTGAAATACAGCCCGCCCTGGCTCACCACGGCGATCCTGCACCAGGGATCGCTGAGCCTGTTCCGGACCGTGGCGCTGGGAAGAACGGGCAGTGAAATGGGATCAAGCAGCGAATTCCTGGAGGCCGTGCATCCCTCGGTGGCCTATTTTCAGGACAACTTCGGAGCCAATCTGGACCACGCCTTCCTGTGCGGTCTGGGAACCTCCACGCGGCAGTTCATCGAGGAGATGGAAACCCAGATGGAGTTTCCGGCGACTCCGCTGATGGAGAGACCCGTGGGGGCGGCCATCCATGGCGTTGCGGACGAGGAGACCGACCGGGTCGCGGCCGGACTGCTGGGAGTCCTGGCGGAGGTGCAAAGCAGATGAAACTGCCCCTCAATCTTGCCTCCGACCCGCAGGAGAATCTGCGGCCCTACCGGTTTGGAATCGTGGTGGGGTGTCTGCTGGCGGCGGTGCTGCTGGGAACTCTGATCCAGAAGGAACGGCGTAACCGGACGGAGTTCCGGACGATTATCGAACAGACGCAGCAAAAAGATGCCGAGATCGACCGTCTGGAACAGGAAGAGGGGGAGCTGGAGGACTGGCTGTCCACGCCGGAGGTGGAGCAGATCCGGGACCGCTCGGCCTTCCTGAACTCGCTCATCCTGCAGAAGTCCCTCTCCTGGACACGGATGTTCCAGGACCTGGAAGAGATTCTGCCCGGCCAGGCACGGGTTACCGCCATCCGGCCGAGCTTCAATCAGTCGTTGCAGGCCGAACTGAATCTGAGCATCGGCGCCGAGAGCGTGGACCCGCTCGTCGAGATGCTCAAGCGACTGGAGACCTCCGAGCGGTTCGGCACGCCCCTGGTCTCCGGCCAGCAGTTCCCCTCCGATATCTCGCGGGACCGCGAGATCCTGCTGGATCTGGCAACCGGGTACTGGCAGGCGGACGCAGCCGGGCAGAGCAATCCCGAAAACGTGGGCGGGCCAGTGGCACCGACCGCAGCGGTTCCGACTGGTGCGGATCAGGGTGCAGATGCGGATGCGGATCAGGAGATCGACGCCGAGGAAGAAACACCGCTGGCCGTGGAGAGTCCCGAGTACGAGCCGCTCGAATCCGAGTCGCCCGAATCCGAGACCGGGGAGGAGCTTTAGGCTATGCTGGACCGGTTGAAATCCACATCCTCGGCCATGGGCTCGACGAGCAGAATGAGGCCCTCCGCGAGAATGCGCCGCCTGCAGTGGGGGCTGGCCGTGGCAGTGGTAGCGAATGTGGCGCTGCTCATCTACCTGGTACAGATGCCCGGCAGCTCTCCGGAAGCGCGGCAAAGCCAACTGGACGAATTACAGCAACGCCACGACGCCTTGCAGGCCAGGGTGCAGTCCCAGCGCGATCTCGCAGAAAAAGTGCAGACGGCCACGAAGAACGGCTCCGAGTTCGCTCAGGATAATTTTCTGCCGCGCAGCACCGCCTTCTCCAGCATGGTGGAGAATCTGCAAAAGCTGGCGGTGGACAATGAAGTGTCGCCCTCCGATATCGACTTCCAGATGAAGGATGAAACCAATGACCTGGGCTGGATCAACGTGGAGGTCACCTTATCGGTGGCGGGCGCATACGGCGATCTGGTTCAGTTCATCAACGAGCTGGAGCAGTCCGGGCTGTTCTGGATTATCCGGGGATTGGATGTCTCGGGACCGCAGGGCCGGGGACTGCAGCTGAATCTGCGAATGGAGACTTTTTTCCTGCCATCCTAAGACTAAGGAGAGATCGGAATCATATGTCAAAAGGGTCTGAGACGCGGAAAGTCGTCTACGTGATCGTGCTGACCGCCGGGAGCGCCGGGCTTTTCTACCGAACCTTCCTGCGGCCGGATGGAATCTGGCATGAACGGGAGGCGGTTGTCCAACAAACGGGCGAAGCCGGCAGAGTGGACGGGCCAGGCGCCGGGAACCGGCGTCCGGGCGTTGCGGACCCCCGCAATGCACAGGAAACAGCGCTGTTGAACTTGGATCCATCGCTGCGTCTGGACCTGCTGGAGACCAGCCGCGCGGTGAGCTATGGGCAAAGCTTGCGGAATATCTTTCAATTCGGCTCGGGCGGCGGGGCCCACACGCTCGCCCCGGATGGGATGGAGGAACCTCCGACCCAAGACCTGGAACCGATGGAGCCGGTGGAGTTGATCCCCGCGGCGGCAACGACGGGGTTGAAATTCTATGGCGTGGCGCAGTTTGCGGGACAGGTCCCTCTGAGGGCGTTCCTGACCTCCGAGGAGACCATACTGATCGCGCAGCCGGGCGAAACCATAGCGGATCATTACAAGGTGCTGCGGATCGGGATGAATTCGATCGAGCTGGAAGACACACGAGACCAGACACATCATGAACTGGTTATGGAAGAAGAATAGGCGCGGAAGGCCAGCATGAGCAGGTATCTCAACATGCGCAGGTGTCGCAATCAGAGAAGCCGTGGCCGGGCCGGTGAGCGCGGCTACGTGATGATCGTCTTCGCCTTCTTAACGGCTATGCTGGTGATCGGGTTCTACCGGATCGTTCCGCAGGTGATCTTCGAGGGCAAAAGGCAGAAAGAGGAAGAGCTGATCTTCCGCGGCGAGCAGTACCGGCGGGCGATTCAGCTCTATGTGCGGCAGTTCGGGCGCTATCCGACATCGATCGACGATCTGGAGGATTCCAACGGCATGCGCTTTCTGCGGAAACGCTTCCCTGATCCGATGACCGCGGAGGGGGAGTGGCGGCTGATTCACATGGGACCGGGGGGAGTGATTACCGACTCGCTGGTGCTATCGGCCTCGAGGCAGGGCGACGGCATCGGGACCCTCTCCAGCTCCGATGAGGGATTCGGGGACAGAGAGACGAACGATCCCGGCGGGCTCAGCGACCCGGAGGAAAGAAAGGACCCGGCGGAAAGCGCCACCGCCAACGACCCCAATCGATCCCAGCCCCGGGCCAGCAGCACGCTATCCCGGCAGAGCAGCGGACCGACATTCGGAGAAGGCGCGATCGCCGGCATCGCCAGCACCAGCGAAGAGGAGTCCATTCGCGTATATAACGATGAGACGGAGTACAACCGCTGGGAGTTCATCTACGACTACCGCATGGACCCGCTGGGGCTGGGCAAGGTGGCGGGGAATTCTGCACGAAACCCGAATCTGCCTCCTGATGGGGGAGACCCCCAGGGCGGAGACAAAGACAACCGGCAGGACCCGTTCAATCGGGGCGGTGGCGAGCGGAGGAATCCGTTCGGATTTAACCCGGGGGGCTCAGGGCAGCCACCGAGCTTTCCGGGCATGAATCGGGGCGGCCCGCGGAGTCGTCCTCCCAACACAACACCACCCCCGCAGGGGCCGGGGTCCGGGGCGCCCGGCATCGGCGGCGGCGCGCCGCCGTTCCAGCAGTTCCCTCCCCCAGGCGGCTCCTCTCCCGTCTTCCCCGGACCGCGCCGGCGCTAGGCTCGGGGGCACAGGGAGAAATTGTACGGCGGGCGATTCCCTTCCCGGAAATTTCCAAATTTTCAAATCACATGTTCCTGAATGGTGGGACCGGCGCTGCTGAACAGAGCGCGGCAACAGGAGTGCCTGCCGGATTGAGCGAACGTCCGGCCTGCAAGGACACATGGCTCAGAGCGCGCCAGAATCAGACGATGCCATGCTCAGAGGACGTAGGTTCTCAGCGCGTGAGCGACGCCGCTGGAGTTGCAGTCGCGCGTAACGGGCCAGCCCATCTGCTTCAGCTCCGGCCCGGCATTTTCCATGACGACCCCCAGACCGGCATACCGCAGCATCTCCAGATCATTGTAGTTGTCGCCGATGGCCATGATCTGCTCCGGCCCGATGCCCTGGGACTGGCTCCACGCCGCCAGCGCACGGCCCTTGGAGCATTCGCCGTGGATGATATCGAGCATTGAAAAATCGTTGTGAGGGTACTCGGTCCGCAACAGGCTGAAGCAATCCGGGTCGGCGGATGCGTGGGACGGGGTGTCCAGGAACGCCGTTCCGGGAAACGAGCCGAGCAGATGCGAGACGAGATCGCGGATGATGCCGGCAGGCCCGGCAAATAGAATCTCCAGCGGATCGGAGTCGATTGAATCTTCCAGGCTCGGGACATAGTGCAGGCGGTGCCGGTTCTTCCGGGCCCAGGCTGTGGAAGCGATGTAGGCGATGGGCCGGGGCGCAACAGGCAGGTTCGGCGCGGGCCGGACCTGTGCAGGCAAGTTCGGCGCGGGCCGGACCTGTGCAGGCAAGCCCGGCGCAGGCCGGACTCTCTCATCAGAGCGGGCGGCGGTTCCCACGTCGCCCGTGCCATTTTCGGGAAGATGTTCCAGGCGCAACTGGCCGGGGCCCTGGTGGTCATACATGAGGACGGTATAGGGGCGGAACGGCCGGGTCCGCGCCAGGACCGTGGCCGCGGTGTGGCTGGGCAGGAGTCGCTGGTAGTGGGTCTCCCCTCGGCTGGTACGAATCACGGCGCCGTTGCTGCAGATCAAAGTCAGATCCAATCCCAGCGGGGCGACGGCGGGAAGCGCGAAGCTGAAGTTGCGGCCGGTAACGGGCACGACCCGGATGCCGCGCGCCACAGCTTCAGCCAGGGCGAGCCGGTCCTCCGGCGAGATCTCCTTCTGCGTGGTGAGCAGCGTGCCATCCAGATCGACGGCGATCATTCGGATATCACGTTTCATAGAAGCAGATTCCGGGAACCGGATTCAGGCACGGCGACCGTCTGGTCCGGCTACAGAAGCCAGTCCTGCATTGCGCCGTAGATGTAAATCAGAACGATCATGACAATGAAGATCTCCACCAGCAGCGGCGTCATCTCCTTGATCCACTGAATGGGCGTGTACGCCTCATCGACGTCGCGGCGGATAAACGAAAAGGCGACCACCGATTGTGCGGAGCCGATGTGGGACCAGCAGCCGCCGAGCGCGTAGCCGACGATCTGCGCCATGGCAAATAGATGCATCAGCGTGATATCCAGGTCGAGCAGCGCACGGGATGCAAAATCGGCCACGACATTGTTGTCCAGTATGGCGGAGAGAAGCGTGGCGCCGGCGAACTGCGCGACGGCGACCTGGCTGGGTCCAACCGATTCGACTCCATTGCGGATCAGTTCCTGCAACTGGTCAAAGAAACTTGCCTTCGTGAGCAGGGTGATCGAAAGAAACAGCGGGAACAGAAAGTAGTATTCGGAAAATTCGTGGCGGGCTTCCCGCATGGCGAGCGAGCGCATCTTGGAGATGCCGAAGATCCCATAGAAAGCGCACAGGAAGCCCGCGAAGGAGGCAAGAAACAGCGGGACTTCATGATGGATGCCATGCAGGATCAACATGCCGACGAAGGGAACCAGGGCAAAAGCGCCAATCTTCTGCGTGCGGCGGCGGACCACCGATAGTGCTTCCAGGATCTTTTCAACGGACCGTGCGGCCTTCACCGCGCCGTCATGGTCTCCAGCGGCTTCCAGCTCATAGTGGGTATCGAGCGTCTCGGCCAGACTGTGACTGACGTAGTGGCCCAGGACCTTGATCCGGGCGGAATCAGGAACGTTTTCCCGCACCATGGCCAGTCCGACCGGCTCACCCTTCCGGATGCGATCCAGCACCGGGTCCGTGCGGAAGCCGAGTTCCTTTTCATGCCCCTCGATCAACTCCACCCGGGTCAGCATCTCTCCGTGCCGGGTAACCTGCAGGAAACGGACATCGGCGGCATTGATATCCAGAACATCCAGGTCCTCCATGTTGACTTTCTGTTTCCCGAGCCGCTTGCGCAACTGCCAGGCAATGACCAGGTAGGCCGCAACCGCTGCCGGCGCGCAATAGAGCAGGAAGAATGTGTTATCCAGATGCGGAAACAGGTTGGCCTTCATGATGAGGTTGGGCGGCTCACCGTAAGCCAGCCAGATGCCGCAGATGGTGGTGACGGTGGTGCAGACCATCACGGCATAGCGGACCGTGGAGGTGGGCGCGGCAGCCAGCATCAGAATGATGACAAGGGTTCGGATGGTGAGGCCGATCATCGAAACGCCGTCCAGGATGCCGGAGGCAAATCCGACGACCACCGTTACAGCGATGATGGTGGGCAGGATGGCGCCCTTGTTTCGGCGCAGCAGGAAGAAGGTGATGTTTTCCAGCAGCCGCGTCTGCGCGAATACGGAGACGAACAGCGTCAGGCCGAGGATGAACAGCATGGTGTCCAGATGCACCAGGTCGTCCATGCCATGAAACGAGAGGATATGAGTGCGGGCCCAGTTCCACCATCCGGTCTCGGCGATCTCCACGTGCCATTCCGAGGTCTCCAACCCGGCGAAAGTGGCCACGGCGACCATCGCCATCCCGTAAGTCAGCGGATTCTTATGAATGCGGAAACGGAATGAACCCAGAACAAAAAGGCCGATGACGGTGGCGAAAACCTCCACGGCCAGAAACCAGGTGGGAATGGTGATGTAGCGGCCCGCAACCAGAATCAACGCCGAGGCAATCGCGCAGCCGATGAGAAAGCTTGTCCCGGAAAGATGCACCACGGACGAGTTGCCCTGTTCGGGAACCGGGGTACCAGACTGCACGGAATTCTCGGCGCTCAAGAGATATCTCCCAGGATCTTCCAAGGGTTGCTCGACGAGGAATCCCGCAGAAAATCCCGCCAGCAGGTGCGAGCACTCTCTTCAGGAGAGTATCAGATTCAGCCGGAAGCTGGGCGAAACTCCCGTCCACACCGGTTAGAACTCCATCGATTCGATCAGAGAGTTCAGATCCGATTGCAAGGATGCCTGGCGCTGTTGCGCTGCGGAAAGCCGGTCGCGCAGGCCCGCCAGCTCGACTTCCTGCGCGGCCAGCCGGAGTGAATAGGACTGGACCTGCTGTTGCTGCCCGGAGACCCGGTTGAGGCTGTTGATGTTCTGGCGCAGACGTTCCTGGTCCTGAAAGATGGATTGGATCTGCTGCTCGAGCCTCTGGATCTCGTTAGCCGCCGCGGCGATCTGGCGCTGGAAGTCCAGGACGCGCTGCAGCTGTGTGCGGGCCTCGGCGCTCAGCTCGCGGTTGGAAACGTAGGATGCGATGACGTCCGAGGTGATGTTCGTGATTTGCACCGAGCGGTCCAGAATTCTTTCCTCATTGACGGGAAACTTGACGGTTGCGCCGCCGTCCACGGTTACTTCAAAGCGGTAGGCGTTGGCGGTCTTTTCATCCGGCTCCATGTCGATGAGGTTGTACTGCGGCCGCGCGGGATGTTCGATGACGATGGTCTTGGGATCGGCATCCACATTGTTCATGGTGAAGGTCCTCGTCTCGGCGATGGCGGAGCGCGTCGTCAGCACGCCGCGGCGGAGATGAACCTCGCGGACCACTTCGGCCTTGGAATCGAAGGCCGTCGTGATGCGCGTGCCGAGATCGACACCGTAACTGATGAGCCGCTCATCACCGTCCTTGAGCGTCTCCATGAGGGCCTCGCCGGCGTAGGCGCCGGCCTCATAAACAGTGATGGGGCCGCCGTCCAGCGTCTTGCCGGAGGAGTTGGTCAGCTCCATGGAGTGCAGCGGATGAACGGAACCCTGTTCGCGAAAGACCACAAGCTTGCGCGCCGTGATCTCCTGCTGGAGGAAGGGCAGCATGGCGGATTCGTTCTTGCGGACCGTAACGGTGCTGGGGAAGCGGTATTCGAAGAGGTCGCCGAGCTCGGCGGCAGCTGCCGTGGAGGCAAGACGGCTGGGGACGTCGCTAGCGTACAACGGGACTTCGCCACTGACAACCACCTGTTGTGCCACAGACGCCGGTGCCATAGCCCTGCGTCCGCGCTCCAGTCTGTCTTGCACAGCTTCTTCAGCAGCCATCTCCTTGGACTCGAACGCGCCCTGATGCAGCACGGGGGCCTGGGCACGGTCCTCGGGAAGCTCGGCGAGGGGGCGGTTGATATAGCGGGGCTCATACAGGCGGCTGATGAAGGAGATGGGGCGGCCGGAGACGAGCGAAAGCTGGACGCCCGACCAGTCCTCGCCGGTGGTGTTGTCGACGATGGCCCAGCCTTCCAACGTGGGCTCGGTGTCCTCGGCCCAGATGAGCCGGTAGGAGGACTTCCAGACCGGCATGGGGATCATGTAACTGGCCACGATATCGCGCTGCCGGGTGCCGGCCGAGTCGATGTAGATGCTCTTTTTTTCGAGCGAGCGGGCGCCGGAGAGCGCGGTGAGGTACTCCCGAAACTGCTGCTGGAGCGCGGCGTCGAGGAAGCGGATGCTGCTGGCGGCGCTGAGGTCGAGATTGCGCCAGACGCCGGTGGAAAGCAGCAGCGTTACCCGCTCGATTTCAGGACGCTGGTCGGTGGCCGGAATGACGCGGGCGCTGATCAGGGTGCCGGAGATGGTCTCCGAAGCGTATTCGAGCTCGATCCGGGTGCCTTTGAGCTGGTCGAGAATGGACGAGACCGGCTGGCCGCGCTCAATGCGAAACGGGTACTGCGCCAGCTTGTTCTGGATGGGCTCGCTGGAGTCATAGCGCAGGCCGTTGACGCCGCTGCCGCCGGATTCGCGGATGGTCAGCGATTTGAGCACATCGTTCATCTCACTGGCTTTGAAATCGAGCTGGGCCGATTCGCCGGAGCCGAGCTGGCCGGCGCGCACGAAGTATCCGATGCCGTGCTTATAGAGCACGACCTGGCGGACCGGAAGCTCCGCCGGGTAAGCGGCGGGAACAGAAAAGCAGAAAAGGATGAAAAACCAGAAAGTTTTCTTCATGATGGAACCCTCCCCGAGTGGTCAATTCTCTCATCTTGGATGGGAATATGGCCTGAAAGGTTTGCGACGGCCTGTATGATCGCAGTCACCTCCCGCCTCTACATTCCATAGACACCCGATTGAGAGCGATGTTCCACTCTGCTAGAATTCACGCATCGAGTCAGATTTCGGTCTGGCGGTATAGGAGATTCAGATGGGAGATCCGGCGGAGGAAAAAATCCAGGCAAAGGGCTTGGTGCGGGACTACATGACTACGGACCCGCAGGCGCTGGAAGCCAGTCAGTCTCTTCTGGATACGGCCCTGCTCCTGCGCACCGCGGGGCTGCGGCACATTCCCATCCTCGAAAACGGCAAGCTGGTCGGAATCCTCTCGGACCGGGACATGGCGCGGGCCACCCCCTCCATGCTGAAGCCGCTTCCGCAACAGGAGTACAACCAGATATTCGAAGAAACGCGCGTGGAAAGGATCATGACGCACGATCCGAAGAGCACCCGCCCGGATGCGCCGCTCGCCGAGGCCGCGGCCCAGTTCAGCGACAACCACGTGGGCTGCCTGCCGGTACTGGAGGAGGGACGGCTGGTGGGCATCCTTACGATATCGGACTTGATCCGCGTGCTGCGGGATTTTCTTGGCTAGGTCTTCCGGAGACGGCGGGAAATCCCCGTCAGACGCCTGCCCGCCGCACGTCCTCCGTAGCCTTGGCGTAGGAGGGAAGCTTTAGCGCAGGGGGGCCTGCCCGCGGAAACTGTCGCAATCGATTCAACTGAGCCCCCGAAAACAATTCCGGCCCACTCGCGCAACCGGCGGTTTCGCGCCCTGCCGGAGAGGGTGAACTCGGAATGGTTCTTGCGTCTTTCCTTTCCCAGCAAAAGATACGCCCCGGTTTCGCAAAAACTCTCGCTGGCATAGTCACGCCAGGCTCGCGACTCCAGGCGTAAACCGGCGGGACCGGCCCGTGCCAGCAACTTTTCCTTTCGCCATTCGGCCGAATACCCCAGCTCGCCTCGGATGCCTCTCCGGAACTCCTCCGCCAGTAACCGGCGGTACCGCGCCCGGTTCGGGTTGCCCAGCCGCGCCCAGAGGAAGTGCCCCAGCTCATGATACAGAACCCTGCCCAGCTCGATTCTTGTACGGAACAGAGCGATGGACAACACCACGTAGCGTTGCGGAATGAAGCTGGCGGCCTGGGTCCGTATAATGCCGGGCGGCGCTTTCTCGCTCCGGCTCTCCAGTATGCGGAGCCCGCCCCGGACCAGGTCCAGCCGCTGGGCCGCTGCGACCCTCAACTGGGGTATGCGTGTCCAGAAATCCTCCGGGTAGCGGTCAATCCAGTAGGCAACAGCCCTTTGCTGGCCGGCATCGAGGCGTGGCGAGAGACGGACCTTCCCGAATCGTTGACCGGAGACAAACCGAAGACGGCGCAGGCCGGCCATCATTTCTTGCGCCGGTGTCGGAGTGCGATGCGGATTGAGCGGCATAGACGAGCCTTCCCGGCCTTCTCCATTCGAGCCATGCAGATGCAACGGACCGAGCCATGCAGATGCAACGGACCGAGCCATGCAGATGCAACGGTCAGATGAAAATAGGGGCAATCAGATTCCCTGTCAAGCGCAATCGATGAGTGTTTGCTACCGGAATGGCGGGCAGTGGCAAAAAGTAAAGGGCTGGTTCGAAAACCAGCCCCCGTCGATAAGGCCAACCGGAGTCCGTCCCCCCGGCGTTCTACCAATAAGCCATCTCGTCTGACAACCCCAGCGTAACGTAGACGCGAGGACTTCTAAATAGCACTTTGGTCACTTTCTGCGAATGGGACCGGGAGACTAGCCGTACCGGGTCTGCGGCAAGCTCCGGGATCGAATCTCTTCCATGCATTCACCGGTGTTTATCCTTAGTTTCTGGCCGGCATGGTAGAATCCGTCATTCGCGATGCCCAGCCAGCCAGCAGCCTCCGCTTCCCACAAGGCCCCATCCAGCGTCCTTGGACTCATCGCCGCGAGCCTGCTTTACTGCGCTCCAGCGATGGCAGAGGAGATCAGTCCGTCTACAGCCCTGCAGGAGACTGGCAGACCCGCACAGAGTTTCGGCGGCCCGGCGGAAAAAGGCGCAACGGAATGGAGCATCCTGACCGGGGCGGCAACGGATATTCCGGGCGGAGTCCGTGGCTGGAATTTCTGGGCGCTGCAGGGCCGATGGGGCCGTGTACTGACCGAACCGCACGGACTGGGCCGCTTGCGTGGTTCGGTGGAATATGCATTCGAGATCGTTCCGGCGATGGTGCTAGCGCAAGACGGCGCGCTCTACGGGGGAGGGATCAATCCTTTGATCCTGCAATTCAATTTCGAGAGCAGCGGGGATCTGTCGCCGTTCGTGCAAGCCGGCGGGGGAATGCTTTACATGTCGCGCGAGTTTCCCGCCGGGGCATCCCGGTTCAATTTCACGCCCCAGGGAGGATTCGGAACCTACTGGCGGATCGACCCGGGCACGTCCGCGGTGTTTGGCGTGCGGTTTCATCACATCTCCAACTCCGGGCTCGTGATCTTCAATCCCGGGCACAACGCCCTGTATTTTTACGGCGGCCTCTCCTGGTGGCGGTAGACGCGTGCGACCGGCCTTCCATCTTGCGGAACTGCTGCTATACTGTTGGCGCGGGCGCGTAGCTCAGTGGATAGAGCATCTGCCTTCAACAATGGAGCTCATGCGGGGAAATCAACCCGTATGATGCACGCTGCGGTATGCTGGAAACCCGACGTCGCCGAACTGGCGACGGGGCAATCAGCAGGCAACCCCTCGGAAGATCGTATATTTCCTTGGGGAGTCCTCAGAGACTATGAGCAGCGCGGCTGAGATGCCGAAGATATAGTCCAGCCCCCGCAGGAATGCGGGACCAGCTGCTAAGCAGGGGGTCGCAGGTTCGAGTCCTGCCGCGCCTACCAGGAAAAATTCCCGCAGATTGGTTCTTGGCCTGGCGGCAAGACAACGCGCACCGCCACGATGGGCGAGGCCGAATGTTTTCGCCATACTGAACGCCCTGCGGGTCCTTGCATCTTTCCCGTCTGCCACCTTCCCCGTGACGCCGGAATCACCCCTTCTGACGCAAGAGGAAACCGGCGGGCCAGCTTGTTGCTATAATGGATGTGAGTCGAAGAAGTGGGTTTCCATCTGGATGGGCAGAGGAAACTCGCTATCAGGAGAGCGTCTCTTCATGATCGAAAGCCGACAAATCGTATTGAAATGCGAATCGTGCCGAGTTCAGAAGTCCTTCACCCTGAACATGACGCAGGTCAGAAAGCTGTCGGAAGGAAGCGCCCTGCAGCTTCATTGCAGCTCCTGTAGTTCTCCGCAGCACTGGATGGCCACCGAACCCATTCCAGCAATGGATTCGGATGTAGACGCTCCCGCGAAAGCCAAGAACATCCTCCTGGTGGATGATGATGACCTGATCCTGAAGCTGCTGCAGAAGGTGCTGGAAACCTGGAATGCCAAAATTGAGATTTCCACCAACGGGAAAGAAGCCCTTGCCAAACTGGCCACCAGAAGCTTCGACCTGGTCATTTGCGACCTGCAGATGCCGGAGATGAGTGGCCAGGAGCTATTCCAGCACATTCAGGAAAACGCCCTGATCTCACCCAGTCGGATCATTTTTCTGACCGGGGACAAGAGAGATGAAGCAAAGTCTTTTCTGGACGGTACGGGCTGTAATTTCCTGTACAAACCAATTCAATTCCTGGACTTTTCCGGCCATATCCAGGAGATGCTCAACGACGATTTGACTACCAGCACCTGATGTCACTTCTGCGGCAGATAACCTGCTTCACCCTCAGTCCAGACCTTCTCCCCGAATTAGATCCGACATCTTTTCACGCCGTCTTCCAACGCGCCACTGCTCCCCATCCACCAGAACCTCGACGGCCCGCGGCCGCGCATTGTAGTTCGAGCTGAGCACGAAGCCATAGGCTCCGGCCATGAAAATCGCCAGCAGATCGCCGGGCTCGGCGGCGGGCAGATCGCGGTTCCTGGCAATGAAATCACCGGTCTCGCAGACCGGTCCCACGACATCGCACTTCTCCACCGGCCGGCGTCGGGATTGAACGTGACGGATCTCGTGGTAGCCGTCATACAGGGCGGGCCGGATCAGATCATTCATGGCCGCATCAACAATGACAAACTGCTTCCTCCCGGTGGACTTAGTGTGAATCACGCGCGTCAGCAGGATGCCGGCATCGGCCACCACCGACCGGCCGGGCTCCACGATGAGTTGCAGATCGTGGCCGTTCAGGACCCACCGGATCGCCTTTCCGTAAGCCGCGATCGTGGGCGTGGTGTCGCCGGGACGATAGGGGACGGCCAAGCCGCCGCCCGCATCCAGATACCGGACCGGAAAACCGGCACGGCTGAGCTGACCGGCAAGCAGCAGAATTTTTTGAAGAGCCTCCTGAAACGCGGCGAGGTCCGAGATCTGGGAGCCGATGTGGCAGCTCAATCCGGCCAGCTCCAGACCCGGCCACCCGTGAACCGAGACGAACAGTTTCTCGGCATCCCGTATCGGGATGCCGAATTTGTGCTCCCGCAGTCCGGTGGCGATGTAGGGATGGGTTTTCGCATTCACCTGCGGGTTGACGCGGAGCGCCACCCGGGCACGAATCTTTTTCTTCACAGCCCGCTCGCTCAATAGACGCAGTTCGCTCTCCGATTCACAGTTGAACAGCAGAATGCCGGCTTTCAGGGCGTAATCGATCTCCTCGGCCGTCTTTCCGACGCCGGAAAACACCACGCGGGAAGCCCTGCCCCCGGCCTTCAGGACGCGGTACAACTCGCCGCCGGAGACGATATCGAACCCGGCTCCCTCGCCCGCCAGCAGCCGCAGCAAGGCCAGGTTGTCATTGGCCTTCACGGCATAGCAGATCAGGTTGTTGTTTCCACCCAGCGCCCGCACGAACTGCCCGTACCGCTCCCGAATGCGGCCACAACTGTATAGATAGGCCGGCGTGCCAACCCGGGCGGCGATCTCGCGCACCGGTACGCCTTCGCAATAAAGCTCGCCTGCACGAAACGGAAATGGTTTCACTTGCCTTCCCCTTGCACTCGCTCTAGCCTACACGATAACCTGCAAGGGAGGCTAACCAGCCTTCCTCAGGTGCGATTGATCCGCGCAGGCATGCAGTTGCGCGGCAGGAGCCAATCATGAACCGGAGAAAATTCATTGCGGGAACTGGCTTGGCGGTGATCCTTCTTGCCATCGGGTTCGCGGCGTTCTCTTTCCTCCAGGAGAATTGGGGGGCCGACCAGACCCCCGGACGTCTGGAGACCGTCCTGGCCCGGTGGTTCCTCTCGCGGGCGCACCCGGCCGATGAGGGCGCTCCCAACCAGCACCCCCCGACGCCGGCGAATCTCGAACAGGGCCGGCTCCTCTACGAACTCCATTGCGCCTTTTGCCATGGCCTGGACGGAATGGGTGCCGGGGAGCAGGGCATCCAGTTCTATCCGCCCGTGCCGTCACTGGCTCGGCCGGAACTCCCTCTCACTGATGCGCAGATGCATTCGATCGTTCAGCGCGGCATCCGCTACACCGCCATGCCCTCTTACTCGCGCGTCCTGACGGAAGAGGAGACCTGGAAGACCCTGCTCTGGGTCCGGAACCTCCAGTCGCAGACCCCGGAATAGGCCGCTGTCGATGAGATCGCGAGCACTGGAGCCAGATCCCGGCGGATTCAATTGGCGTCGAAATCGACCTTCCAGGTAGTAGAATACTCACAGAAAAAATTTACATGCTGGGGGCGGCCTTCTCCGGTCGCCCCCCTTTGCAGGAGTGAGGGAATATATGTCCGTAGGACGGACCATCCGGCCCATTCTGGGTCTTGTCATTCTTTTCTTTACGGCGCAGTGGGCGGTCGCACAGGTGCCCGTTTATCGCGCCGGCGAGTACCCCGCGCCCCGGTATCCGCAGATTAAATCTCGCTATACGATCGACGAGCTCATGCCGATCGCCCGCGATGTCGTCCGGCGTCCGTACATGAGCGCCTTCCTGAAGGCCGGCTACGCCATTCAGCCAGGCCATCGCGCTCTGATCGCGGTTCCCAATGATTTCGACCGTCAGGTACTTGAAGCCATTACTCGCGCCATTCGCGAAGCAGGCGGCAAAGCCGATGTCATCCTGACTGATCCCGGCAATCGGGGTCCCGGAGGCGACGGCGCTCCGGAGGCCATGTCCATCCTGTCGACGGAACGACTGGACTACGAAGGAAAGCCCATCGCCGATGATGGTGGCTTCAAGCGCGGGACGATCATCGACCTGGCTGAAAATGCCGGCTTCAATATTCTCATCTACGGCGCCGGCGGCCCGCATGCTCCCATCAAGATTCCCTGGCAGTACATCTTCTGGGACCGCATGGACAAGTTCATCACGTCGGCCGCCTATCCCGATGAGCTGCAGCAGGCCATCGACAAGGCCACCTGGGAGATGGTTCTAAAATCCCATCGTGTCCATGCCACGGACCCGGAAGGAACCGATCTCTCCTGGACCGTGAAGCCCAATTACTGGGAAGAGGCCAAGAAGACCTACGGGTTCAACATCGTCCACGAAGGCCACGTCAGCTTGATTCCTCTCGGCATGACCGCGGAATCATTCATGGAATCCGATGCCCAAGGCGTCATCGCCGGCGGTCTGAATCACACCGGCCCATTCCCGCATCTGCGGGTGGTCGTCTCCCGGGCCAGCGTCAGCGGCATCGAGGGCGGAGGCCGCTACGGCCAGCTCTGGCGCCAGGCCATCGATAAGTGGAAAGACGTCCAGTGGCCCGGCCATCCAGGAAAGAGCATCAACAAACTCTGGGAGGTCGCCGTCGGCACCCAGGTCAAGGGAATCCGGCCCAAGGACGCCATGGAGCGGCCCGGCGGAAACGTCTGGGAGCGCTCCCGCACCGGCGTGATCCATTGGGGCATCGGAGCGCGCACGGCCTTCGTCATGCAGATTCAGAACCCCGAGGAGCTGAAGCAGTTCCAGGACGAGCACCACGCCCCCGGCGGCCATGTCCACATCCACACCTACTTCAACACCGTGGATCTCACCACGGTCGATGGTCAGACGATCCGGATCATCGACAAAGGACGGCTCACTCCGCTGGACGATCCCCAGGTCCGGCAGGTGGCGGCGAAGTACGGTGATCCGGACGAGCTGTTGCGGGAGGTCTGGATTCCGGCGATTCCCGGTGAGAACGTTCCGGGCGACTATATGGAGGAGTATGGAAAGGACCCCACCTCCTATATTCGCAAGGAGATCGCCGATAACTACAAGTACTAACCATCATCGGGAAGACTACCGGCATCACAAGGACACCGGGCGAGCGACCCTCGTCCGGTGTTTTCGCATCCAGGTCCGCAAACGGATGGTCCAAACTTGGCCGGGAGCAAGAACCGGCAATTCAAGTCCCTGCTATCAAGCTGCGAAACATCCTATCCATCGAAATAAAAAAAAGGGAACCGGGTTTCGGGTCCCTTTTTTTATGATCCATTGCAGGCCGGACGGGTTTCCCCGTTCCGCCTGCATCCATGGTGCAACCTAGTTAAAGGCGCCGCAGGAGGTCGCCCAGGGTTCGCAGTCCTCGCGGAACTGGTGGCCGACAGGCTCCATGGAGACCTTGCCGGCATAGTTGCCGCCCAGATACCTCACATTCCCGCCGACAACGGTCAGTTGCGGTTTGATCTGCTTGATCTCCTCGATCGGAATCGAGAAATAATCCCGGTCCAGGACGACGAAATCCGCCATCTTTCCAATCTCCAGCGATCCCAGGTCGTCCTCCTTCATGACGTACTCGGCGGCCCAGCGGGTCCACATCTTGGCGACGATGTTCCTGCTGATCCGCTCTTCCGGCAGCACGATTTCGCCCCCGACATCCCGCGTCATGAAGATCGTCCAGAGCGCGCCCACCCGCTGATAGGTGTGATTCTGGCCCACCACCTTGATTCCATTGTCGAGCCAGGTCTTCACCGGAAGCATGAACTGGGTGATCTCCGCGCCATAGTCCTGCTTGTAGTCTGGGTAGCGCAGCAACCGCGGCGGGCCGGCGCTGATCGTGATTCCAAACCGTTTCAACCGCGCCATCAGGTCGGGACGCTTCCCCAGTACCGTGGCATGCTCCACCGTCATGCGTCGACTGCGGATCTCCTCATCGCTGATGCCGACATTGGCCTGCGCCATCTCGATCATCTGCGTAAACCGGCGGACCCCGTCGCTGCCCAGCCCATGAATGCCGGCCAGTCTCCAGCCGGACTCCACGGCGTTCTGCAGCGTGTCCCAGAACATGTCGCCCGACTCCGGACACAACTCACGGCTTTTGATATAGGCCGGCGCGGGCATGTCGTCTCCCAGGCAGGCCATCGGGAAGGAGGTGTCCCAGCGTTCCGAAGCCACCCCGTGAATCCACAGATAATCATTCCCCAGCCCCGTCAGGTTTCCCGTCATCCGGTAGAAGCTGCGCGTTACCTCCGGATCGCTCGGACGCCGGTGCACTTCATAGAGCGCCGCGAACCGGATCGGCATCTTCCCTTCACGGTTCAACTCCGTGAAACCACTGAGCACCAGCGGATGCGGGACGCGGGAGCTGAACGTCGTCACGCCATGCGCTGCGGCCGCCTCCAGGTCTCTCCGGAAAAACTCCGCGATCAGGCTGATCGGCTTGTCGGCGTAGAAGATCTCATAGGTCAGGGCGCTCATCTCCTGGGACCCGACCTCACCGCTCAGCGCAGAATCGTCATCCCCGGTGGATTGGTTGATGAACTCCGCGTACATCGGCATCCGCTCGATGGCCATCTCCATCGCCTTGCTGTTCAGCGCGCCGCGGATGCCGCCCTGCACCACCACGGGATTATCCGGCGCGATCCGGTCCAGCCGGTCCTTGTTCTCCAGATTGCTGGCCGCGAACCATGCCACCACCCGGTTGCTGCTGATCCCTTCCTGCTGGTTGGGCCGTACGCCCACCATCACCCAGTCGCCCGGATCGACCTTGGAAAGGGCGTCGCGGATGGCATCCTCAATGATCAGCCGTGTCGCCTCCACATCCTTACCCGCCTGCACCGTTACGTTGACGCCGTCGTCCGGCACCCGCAATCCCATCTGGTTCCCCATGGCCCGGTTTCCGAACAGGTGTGCGTGCGTCTCGATGATGCCGGGGATCACCAGCTGGCCCTCGAGGTCGAACTGCTTCGTATTCGCGTCGGCCAGAGCCTGAATCCGCTCGGAGGTGCCCAGGGCGACGATCCGGTTTCCCTTCACCGCCATCGCTTCATAGATATTTCCCGGATTTTCGTTGTAACCGGCATCGTCCATGCTCACCACTTTGCCGTTGTAGACGATGATGTCCGCATAACCGTGCCGCGCCACTTCCGGCGGCAACTGGGCTTGGGCTGTCAGGAGGGCCGTGCCCGCCAGTGTTACCAGCAAAAATACCCACAACATTCGTTTCGTTTTCATCTCTCTTCTCATAGCCGGGTCGCTTTCACGGAGCCCTGGATTGCATGCTTTTTCATTGAGACGTGCTAAACCCTCAGGAAGTGTACATCTGATTCCTGAGCGATTCCACTGAATGACCTGGAATCCTTGTGTTTTTCCGCGGCCCCACTCCTGCCAGCCTGTTGTTTCGATCCCTGGCATCCGTCTCCCACGATGGTCGATGGCGGAATTCTACAACGCTCTGGAGGGCATTTCAATCTGTGGGATGGCAATTGTCTTGCTGGAAAGGGGAGAAGAAAAAACAACGGCAGGCGGGAAGGTTCAGATGTTGGCGCGCTTTTCCGCATACATCTTCGCATCGGCCTCGGCCAGAACCTCGTCGAATGATTTCGAGGGTTCGAACTCCTGAATTCCGGAACTCAGACTCAGCTGCAGGCCGGGCAACGGGGAATTCTGGTTCCACTCATCGAGTCCCTTGGTGATTCGGGCCTTCACAATATCAGCCCCGGCCAGGTTCGTATCCACCAAGGCTAGCAGAAACTCATCGCCACCCATCCGGACCACGTAATCGGACCCACGAACCGACTGCTTCAATAGGGAACCGACCTCCGCCAGGACCAGGTCGCCGGAGAGGTGTCCATATTTAGAATTGACCATCTTGAAATTATCGATATCAATGTACAGAAAAATCAGCAGGCTTTGCCTTCGCTGCACTCGTTTAATTTCCTTGCCGAGAACATCCTGCAGGGACTCCCGGTTGAAAACCTGTGTCAACGGGTCCACCAGCATCCGTACGTGGGAGAGTTCAAAATCCCAGGCCTCGGAGATGGAACGGATTCTCAACGACCGGATCTGAATCTGTTTACTGACCAAATAGGAGATCACCAGTAAAATGAGGACGATGAGACCCAGCAGCAGTTGGGGAGACAACTGGGCCTGAATTTTGATGTCCTCCACGCCATAGAAGACAGACGGCAGGAGAACGAAAAAAAGTCCCGCCGTAAGAACTCCCACGATGACCAGGGAGAGAATCCACAGTTCCCAATCCCGCCGCTCCACAGCCGTCAGTCGCTCCCGAAGCAGGCGGGAAAAGGGTTTGGATGGAGTGTTGTCAGCCATGCAGAACATTCCTTCGCTTACCGGTCTTCGCATCCAGCATATCAGACTGCCGCCAGTCGCACTTCTTACAGTCTATTCATTAGTAATCACTTGCTACGCACATACTGTCCTGCATCCCTATACCCTATCGGCCCTGTTTTGAAAAATAAAAGGGAAATATCGCGCCGCTTCCCTTTGGCGCACGCCTCCGCGCCACAGGGAGAATGATCGCTAAACGGGCGCATTCTGACCGTATGAACGCTATTCGGCTTTTCTTGACAGGTTCTCCTGCGATGGGGCGGGGTGTTCCGCCTGCCTGCGCTCTTCCTGGTCCCGGATCACCTCCAGCAGTTGCTGGCTCTGCAACTGCACATTGCGCACTGCATCGATTACACCTGGAGAGGACTTCAGGTTCATTGCCAGCAGATCGGTGGACACCAGGACCATGGTCAATGGCACCGCCATGCGAAAATAGAGGTCGCGCTGATCGGCCGGGAGGGATTCCGGCAGCATGGCCAGCATGTTTTGGGTGATGGGTTGGCCCGAGGGAGCATCTGCGCCCGCGCTCTCCAGTTGCTTTTTCGTCGTTGCCAGCTCTTCATCAAGCCACTGCGCTCTGGCTTCCAGCTCGCTCAGGCGGCTCAAATTATCTTTCCGCTCAGCCTCCAGTTGCTGTATCGCCTCCAGGGCGGCTTCCCGCTGTTCGCGGAACTGCCGCTCCGCCGCCACCAGCTCTTCCTCCACCGCGCTTGTTCTGCCCGCCACCTCGGCCAGTTCTGCGCGAGCTTCATCCCGGTCGGCCGTAATCCGCTGCACCAGTTCTTCCGATGACTTTTCCTTCTCCGCCAGCTCGGATTGCAACTTTGCGCTCTCTTCATCCGCCAGTTGCCTGGCAAACTCCATCGCCGCCTGCTGCGTCCGCGACTCGTCCCGCTCCCCGGTCAGCCGCTGGATCGTCCGGTCCCTCTCGTCCAGGTCCTGCTGGCTCACGTCTCCCCGGGCCGCCAGACCGTCTTCCAGCCGTTTCACTTTTCCCAGCAGTTCGTTCTTTTCCGCCAGAGACTGCTTTGCTTTCTTTTCGAGTATCATCTGCTGGTCGGCCAGTTTCTGTTGAGCCGAGGCCAGTTCCGCCTCCAGCTTCCGGACCCGGGAATCCTCGGCCTGGAGGCTTTGCTCGCGCTGGCTGTTCAGATGGTGGGTCAGGCTGACGGCGGCTTCCCGTTCCTGTTGCAACCGTCTTTTCAGATCGTCGAGCGTGGACTGTAGTTTGTGGGGATCGGTTTTCTTGAACATAGTCTTGGCACCTGATTCTCGGGAGCATCCAGTCCCGCTGCGCATCGTTCCACACAGACTCCACACAGGCTATACGCAGGCTTCATTCCACCCGAACTCGCCGCCGGTGACTTCCTTGCGCCCATCATACGACAGTTCTCCAGCGGAAAATTCCAGCAGGTCCACAACGTACCTTATTGCTATACGGGGTGTGAGGGAGTAAATCGGTCAGGACAATTGGCCAAGGCAATCGGCCACTGTAATCAAATTGTTCTTTGGCCTCTCTGCCGGCAGGCCGGCTGGCAGGGATTTCGGCCTGGATTTTGGGCCGTCCGCCACACCTCGTCCTATTCGGTGGAGGCCCTTCTGGTGGACTCGGTCTTCAGATCCGGATTCGGCACTTCGAGCAATGTCACGAACTCGTCCCAGCGCAGCCGCTGCTCGCGGGACGCCGCCACCAGCGATGCATTCTCCGGCACCACCACCCAGAGCTGCCCGGCCTCGGTCCGCGCCTTGCCCTTGGCAGCTTCGTCGGCGGACGGCTGGTTGATTCTCCGTGATTCCTGCTCCAGCTCGCGCAGCCACTGCTTCACGCTGGCCGCCGACGGCGCCTGCCAGCAGAAGGCGATCAGCAGCAGGTAGGGGGCCTGCTCGTCTTCTTTCCCTCCCGGCCGGAAGCCGTAACACCAGAACAGATCGGCGCCCGCAGTGCGGACCGTTGCCACCGAACCGATCGGCGGAAACCCGATCTGCTCGCCCGTAACGGTGAGGATCTTGTTCCGCCCGCCCTGCTCGACGCTCAAGAGGTGCTCGCGCACAGCCTCCAGCGCGTCGGCTCTCTCCCGGTGCTTGCGTCCGACCCGCACCTGCATCAGGAAGGAACGCAGCGCCAGGGCCTGCGCCTTGCTGGAAGCCGCATCCGTGGCGCTGGCGGCCAGCTCCAGCCAGTCCCGCTCAACCCGCTCCAGCCGGGCTACCGGAAGCGTGGGACTCACCTGCAGCCATTCCTCCGCGATCAGCCGGTCGCAGACCTCATCCGGAAAAACATCCGCCGCCGGACCCGCCCGCCCGTCGCCCAATGCGGCCAGCTGCCCCGCCACGCGTGCCTGTTCCCTGCGTCCGGCAACGCCGGCCTCGAGGCGCGCGCTCATCCAGTGTCCGATGCTTCCCCGCGCCAGCTCGTGCACGTAGAGTTCCCCGATATCCTCTGCCGTCTCGAGCGGCAGGTCCCGGTTCGCCGCCGCCTGAATCAGCGCGCTCATCCAGGCCGGCGAGGTTCCCGCCACGTCGAACCAGTCCTCCCAGGCTTCTCTGGAAAACCGGACCGACTCCCCCCGGCACTGGTCTTCCGCCATCTCGAACGCCTCCCGCAAGCTGAACGGCTCCAGTTCGATGACCATCCAGCCCCGGCGGCCCGCAATGCGGGTTACCGCGGCGGCCCTCCCGGAGAGTAGCACGCTCATGCCCGGACGGTTCCAGCCGGAGAGATAGGGAGCCGGCTCCCCGGCCGCCTCCCCGTCGTCGAGTAGCTGGCAGACGGGGCGGCCCTCCCGGTGAACGAACAGCGCCGGAAGCCCCGCGGCCGCCTCCACCTGGCGTTCGGGCGGAAGATGCAACAATTCCCTGCCCAGCTCCGTCAGGCTCAGCGGAAGCCCCGGCCGCTCCAGCTCCTTCTGGAGTTCGCCGGCCGGCTCGCCCAGCATCTCCTCCTGCCGCATCAGGAAAGCGCGCATCTGCTGGCAGAAAGCCGCGGCGAACCCCAGGGCGTACTCCGGCCCTTCCCGGCTGCCCGCCAGGCTGTAGAGAAAGGGCATGGGCCCTTCCGCCTGGTGGAACAGGATCTCGTGCACCTGCCGCAGCAGGTCCGATTTCCCTTCCCACCTCCGTCCGGCCACCACGGCCCGGAGCGACGCGTGTTCCCGCGCCAGCCGCCCGGCCAGCCGTTGTGCCTGTTTTCGTGGATAAGATGGTTCGTGCAATACTGTTTCCCGCCGTTTGCGTGAGGTCTCCTGTATCCTACTTCAACGCAGGAAGGAATACCACTTGCGAGGCGCCACCGGGGCTGGCTCCGGCCTCCAGGGCAGCCCCCGCCCCTCCACCACCGCCAGCGGATTCGACCCACACAATGCCTCGGCCACCTCTTCTCCGCGCTCGGCCGCAATCACCCGCCGGGCCTCGGAGAGCACGGGAGCCCGCGTCGTTGTATTGTGCGCATCGCTGGCGATGAAGTGCACCATGTCGTGCCGCAGCAGAGTTTGGGAGGACTTCAGCGCCATTTTCCCGAACCGGCCCACAACGGAATTCGCTCTCACCTGAACCAGACAGCCCAGATCGATCCACTTCCTCAGTTGTTCGGTATCTTCCGCCAGCAGAGGATTTCTTTCCGGATGCGTAATGATCGGCACGATTTCTCCAGTCAGCAGGCCGGAGAATATCTGGTCCATGCCGGGTGGAATGCTATTGTCGGCAAACTCCACCAGCAGGTATTGTGTGGCGTTGATGGTGTAGCGCTTCGGATCGAGACGCAGCGACTCCAGATTTTCGTAGCTCAGGTGGAAATCGCATCCCAGCAGCAGTGTCAGTCCGTCTCCCACCGACTGCTGCAACCGGTCGCGCTTCTGCCGGTTGATCTCCGGGTCGAACCGGTACTGGTAGTTCGCGTGCGGTGTGGCGACGATATGGGTAATCCCGTCCTCGATAGCCATCGCGGCCATGGCGGCGGATACTTCCTCGCCTCGCGCGCCGTCATCGAGCGCCGGGAGGATGTGGCAATGAATATCGACCATTCAGCGGACCTCTTTCCGGATTTGCTTCCGAACCTTGCCCGCCCTACCTTCCGAACCGGCCCGGCTCCTGTTCCGGTCTCTGTTCCCGGACAGTTCCTCCGTTGGTCCAGAAGGCTCTGGTTCTCTGGAATTGGCCGGTTTGCTCTAGTATAGTACCGCGTATCCGCAGTGCGGTCATCCCACGCACTCTGCGGCCTGGTAAGGCCGGAAATGGAAGGGAGCAGGACCATGAGCACTCCTGCGGCGCCGGAGACGGCACTACCCCCGCGACGAGTCTATTGCCAGAACCGCGAGGTGGCCGCGGAACTATCCCGGCTCGGCCCGGAGTTCGATCTCCTGGATCTGCCGGACCCGTTTCCCGGGAACGAGCGAACGGCCTCGGTCGTCATCGGCGATCATCCATCTGTCTTCACTCCCGCTTTGCAGTCGGCCATCGGGAAGAACCGCGTCCGCCTGCTTTATGTCCTCGGCGAAGATCATTCCATGCCGGCGGAGGCGGAGGGGATTCCGGTCTTCGGTTTTCTTCCCGCCCTCTCCACGGAGCCGTGCTGGCCAGCACGGTCGCAGCGGCTTTCGATCATCTGCGGCTGGCGGCCGGGGAAACCGCTCTGCGGGATGAACTCGACCGGACGCGCACCGAAATTGACGAGCTGAACGCGATCGGCATTTCGCTCTCCACCGCGCGCGATACAGCCGCGCTTCTCGACGTCATCCTGCGCAAGAGCCGCGAATCACCCACAGCGACGCCGGCTCGCTCTATCTGGCGGAGGAACCGGAGGACGGGGAATGGCTGCTCCGCTTCAAGCTCACCCAGAACGATTCTCTGACGGTTCCCTTCACCGAGTTCACCATACCGGTCGACGGCTCCAGCATCGCCGGCTACGTCGCGCTCACCGGAGAGGCGCTGCACATGGAGGATGTCTACCAGCTCCCCGCCACGCTTCCCTACCGCTTCAACCCGCAGTTTGATCAGGACAGCGGCTACCGGACCCGCTCCATGCTGGTCGTCCCGATGAAAAATCCCCAGGAGGAGATCATCGGCGTCCTGCAGCTCATCAACTGCAAACGTGACCAGGCCCAGCGCATCGACGCCCAAACCGTCAGTCAAACGGTGATCCCCTACCCGGAGAACCGTCGCGCGCTGGTCAGCTCACTGGCCAGCCAGGCCGCCGTCGCCATCGAGAACAACCGCCTCTATGAGAACATCCAGACCCTGTTCGAGGGTTTCGTAAAGGCTTCCGTTACGGCCATCGAATCCCGGGACCCCAGCACCTCCGGACACTCCTTCCGCGTCGCCGACCTCACCGTCGGGCTGGCCGAGACCGTGGACCGTGCCGACTCCGCCCACCTGCGCGACATCACATTCAGCCGCTCGGAGATGAAGGAGATCCGCTACGCCTCGCTGCTGCACGACTTCGGCAAGGTGGGCGTCCGCGAAGAGGTCCTGGTCAAGGCCAAGAAGCTCTACCCGATGCAGATCGACCTGGTCCGCCAGCGTTTCGACTACGTCCGCAAGGCCGCCGAACAGAGCCACACCGAGCGCCGGATCGCCTATCTGCTGGAGAAGGGACGGGAGGAGTATCTCGGGCGGTTGCCGGAGTTCGACCGCGAGTTGCAGAATAACCTGGCGGAGCTCGACGACTATTTCCAGTTCCTTTCAAGCTGCAACGAGCCGACCGTTCTGCCCGAAGGCGATTTCCGCAGGCTCACCGAGCTGGCGGCCACGCGGTTTGAAGGCTGGGACGGCAAAATGCAGCCTCTCATTAGCGAGGACGAAGCCCGCCTGCTCTCCATTCCCAAGGGCAGCCTGGATGATTCGGAGCGCAAGCAGATCGAATCCCACGTCGTGCACACCTTCAACTTCCTCAGCCAGATCCCCTGGACCAGGGAGATCCGGAACATTCCGCTCATCGCCCGTGCGCACCACGAAAAGCTGGACGGCACCGGCTACCCGTTCCATCTCAGCGCGCCCGAGATTCCTCTCCAGTCCAGGATGATGACCATCTCCGATATCTACGACGCACTGTCGGCCTCCGACCGGCCTTATAAGAAGGCCGTGCCCACCGAACGGGCGCTCGATATCCTCCGCATGGAATCCAACCAGAATCTGATCGACAAGCAGTTGTTCGAGATCTTCGTCGAGGCGGAGATATACAAGAAGACCCACGGCTGGAAACACCCCGACCTCCCCTACTAATCCATCGCCAGACTTCCATCGCCAGTTCTCCATCGCCAGTCCCCAAACGCCAGCCCCCATCGATAATCCTCCATCGCCGAAACCCAGCGCCTCCAGCCCAGCCTCCCCTAATTCTCAAATGATAATCCTCCATCGGCGGAACCCACTTGATAGTCCCCAAACGCCAGCCCCCCATCGATAATCCTCCATCGGCGGAACTCATCGCCTCCAGCCTCGCCCGCGCCATCCACGGGAACGCTCGCGCGGCAAGGCCCTCTCCTGTGCAGCAGATCGCTGCCTCATGCAGCAGGTCTCTCCCTCACGCAGCAGGTTCTTCCTTTATGCGGCGGGTTCTTCTTTTAAGGAGCAGGTCCCTGATTGACAATCTTCTCCTTGCACTGCGAGAATGATTCGTGCCCTTCGAGCGGATGTGGCGGAACTGGTAGACGCGCTAGATTCAGGTTCTAGTGGCCGCAAGGTCGTGGAGGTTCGAGTCCTCTCATCCGCACCAACTAACCTATAGAACCCGCATGTCTTACATCACGGGGTGCTCATTCGGTTTTGGCGAATTACCCGTATCTGTTCCCAATTTAGGACGTGCACCAAGAAGCGATAACGATTGCGGTCATGAACTCTTCGGGCAAGCTGGTGATGGAGACGATCGTAGAAACGAAGGCAGCCACGATTGTGCAGTTCCTCCAAGGACTGCAGGGGGATTTGCAGGTCACGTTGGAAGAGGGGACCTGGGCTGCCTGGCTGTATGACTTGCTGCGGCCTCACGTGTCGCAGCTGATCGTGTGCGATCCGCGGAAGAATGCGTTGCTGAAATCGGGCAACAAGAGCGACCGGATTGATGCGAGGAAGCTGGCCGAACTGCTGCGGAATGGATCGCTCTCGGCGGTCTACCATGGGGAAAAGGGTCTACGCACGTTGCAGGAGTTGTCGCGGAGTTATCTGACGGTGAGCAAAGATCTCACGCGAGTGATGAATCGGCTGAAGGCATTGTACCGAAGCTGGGGTATTGCCTGCGCGGGCACGCAAGTCTACGCACCGCGACATCGTTCGGAATGGTTGAGCAAGATCACGGAAGCCGGTGTGCGCTGTCGGGCTGAGTTCCTCTATCAGCAACTGGACGGGCTGCAAGCATTACGCCAGGCGGTGCGCCGGGATCTACTGGCGGAGAGCCGCAAGCATGGAGCGACGAAATTGCTGCGCCAGATACCGTCGATCGGCCCGATCCGTGCGGCGGTGTTAATCGCGCTGCTACAGACCCCACACCGGTTCCGGACGAAGCGGCAACTATGGGCCTACAGCGGCCTGGCGATCGAGACACGTGGTAGTGGGGAATACCGTTACGTGGATGGACAACTGCGCCGTTCCCAGAAACCGGTGGCGCTGCGGGGTCTGAATAAGAACCACAACCATGATCTGAAATGGATCTTCAAGAGCGCGGCCATGCAGGCCAGCGGTTCGACTGGATTGTTGCATGAGTATTACGAAGGGTTACTGGCCAAGGGGATGAAGCCTGTGCTGGCTCGACTCACCGTGGCACGCAAGATTGCGACGATCACTTGGATCGTCTGGAAGAAAGGAGCACGTTTCGACGCCGAACATCTGAAACTGCAAGCAGCTTGAGCGTCTCGGGTAAAGAGTCCGTCGATCCCCCGGATCATCTCCGGCGGTGCCCAATGGGTTCTTGAGACGCTCGGGTTCGAGGGAGAGCATCCATCGCGTAGTTAGGCCCTGTGTGCCACCGGCACCGAGTCTCTATAAACACTCTATGCCCCCTCGGATAACCCAAGAAAGCTATAGGCCACGAGTCTCCGATAGGACCATGGTTGCCAACTCTGCAACCACCCCGCTTGCCGGTTTCGGGAAACCAAGGGCGTCGTCGTAACCGCAAAGATGAAACTGCTGGGATGGAGGAAGCATGCCGGCTGGTCGCAACACGAAAGGCCAGAACGGTCAGGACCACGAGCCGAACGTACCGGGGGGGGGCTGGATGCACGAGAACTTCCGTGTTCTCCGGTGGCCGGGGAGGTCTTTTTTCTTGACATCCCCTTTCATAGGACTTCGCGACTACTCAGGAGCTATCCGGGGAAAGGCGACCAAGCCACTTCATTTCCAATAGTTGCAGCAATCCATCCTTAGCCGAAACCCAATTGCTTTGCTCTCCGAATGCGTGTAGGCTAGGGCCACTGTGATTCGCGCAACCCTTGCCCTCCAAGTCCTGGCGATAATTCCGCTTGCGGCTGAGGCGCAGACATCCTCCAGACGAACTTTCACCCCGGTGCCGTGTCCGGTGCAGAGTTGGGAGTACGCCGATCCTTCACTTGAGGCGTTGCCTGGCGCGCAGGTGTTCGCAGGTCGCTACACTGGAGGCCTTTACACCATCGAGATCCCAGACAATTGGAATGGTGAACTTGTTCTATGGGCACATGGAGCGGTCAGCCTAAGCTCCCCACAAGGCTCTCGCCTTCGGGTCCAGATTCCCGAACTTCGACAGCACTGGATCCAGGCAGGCTATGCCTGGGGCGCTTCGAGTTATCGCTGCAATGGCAGTATCTATGGTGTTGCTTTGGTTGACACGATGGCGTTCCGCGATTTGTTCGTCGAGGCTAATCGTGGCCGGGCGCCGGAGCGGGTTTACTTGGCTGGGCGTTCGCTCGGGGGGCGCGCCACGATACTGGGGATGCAAGAGTTTCCTGACGCATTTGCGGGCGGCCATGCTATGTGTGCAGCGGGACAGGAAACGAACGACCTCCGGGTGGCATTCAGAGCAGCCGCCGAACTGATCTCGGGGATTCGAGTTAGCGAATCCACAATTGAACAGGATTTGCAGAGAATGCAGGAGGTGCTCGGTGCGGCGCCGAACTACACTGTAAAGGGACGTCAACTCGCAAGCGTGCAGGTGACGATGACTGGTGGTTCGCGCCCATTCGCTCTCGAAGGCCTCGCCCTGTACTTCATTAACAGCGTGGGCAGGGGGACAAGTTCAGCCCCCGGAGCCACCACTACTGTTTGTCGTATACCATCATCCGGTTGTAAACTCCACCTTGTACGTGGTCAGATGATTTGGGACAGAGGGCGTAAAAAAATAAGGTAGCGATCTGGCTCCTCTGGGTTGATGTTAGGCTGCCCTTGTTTGGAAGTGCAACCGTTTTCTTAAAGCCAAGGTTTTCTCTTTGATGCGATTGCGTTTTTGCAGGATGGCACTGCCTTGTCCTGTAAAAACGTCGTAGGGTGTCAGGTTGTTCAGGCTTTCATGGTATCGGTTTGTGTTGTAGTGGCGGACGAAGGCGTCGATCTGCCGCTCCAGGTCTTCCGGCAGGTAATAGTTGTTGAGCAGGATGCGGTCTTTCAGAGTCCGGTGCCAGCGTTCGATCTTGCCATGCGTCATGGGGTGATAGGGTTTGCCGCGGGTATGCGGGACGCCGTTTTCTGCCAGCCAGGACCGCAACTCGGATGAGACGTAGCACGGTCCATTGTCGCTCAGGAGGCGAGGTCGGTGCCGGACGCCTACGCGGTTGAGGCCAGTGGCCGTCAGCGCATCCTGCAGCGTGGCCGAGACATCCCTGGCGCCCATGGTGTTGCACAGCCTCCAGGCAATGATATAGCGCGAGAAGTCATCCAGCACCGTGGACAGATACAACCAGCCCCAGCCCATAACTTTCAGGTAAGTGAAGTCTGTCTGCCAGAGCTGGTGGACCGCTGTGGTTGGGTTGGCGAACCGTTCCGCCGCTTTCAGAACAATAAAGGCTGGTGCGGTGATCAGGTCATAGCGTTTCAGGATGCGATAAACTGTCGATTCCGAAAGGTAATACTGCTTCTGCTCCGTAAACTGCACCGCCAGCTCGCGGGCCGACAGGTCGGGCTCGGCCAGTGCTAACTTCACCAACTGATCGGTGATCTCCTCCGACACCTTGTTCCAGACCGGGCCGGGATCGGGCTTTTTATCTTCCAGACCATCAAAGCCTTCCGACACATAGCGGTCGTACCAGTTGTAAAACGTCGATCGGGGAATGCCAACCTGCTGCAACGTCCGGCGTACCCCCAGGGAAGATTGCTCCACCGTGCGGATGATCTCCAGCTTCTCCGAGGCAGGGTGTCTCATATACCGTCCTCCCCATCCCCGATCACACTTTTTTTCAGCAGACGGTTTTCCAGCATGGCTTCGGCCAGGGCCTCTTTCAGCTGCACGGCCTGCTCCCGCAGGGTCTGAACCTCGCCACTGGTCGCCTCGCGTTCTGTGTCGCCCGCCAGCCGCTTGCGGCCCGCCTCCAGAAACTCCTTGCTCCAGCGGTAATACTGGTTCTGGTGTAGCCCCTCGCGGCGGCACAGCTCCGCGATGCTGTCCTCGCCGCGAAGTCCCTGCAATACGATGCGGATCTTCTCTTCCGGGCTGAACCTGCGCCGCGTCCTGCGCTTGATCTCCCGGACGGTCTTCTCGACCGCCCTCTGGTCGTCTTGTTTTTGTCTCATCTTCGTTCCTTTCAGTCTCTACGATGAGCCAAAAACTCCACCTTATCAATTCCACCCTTCCTGTCCAACTTGGCCTGACCGGGTACACTGTCGGACGGCTCTAGCGGAGCGCCTTCCGTCATGAGGCTCAACATTCCAGCAAGTCGTTTCCCCGGGAAGCTCGCTAGAGTGGAGCTGCAAAGTAGGCTTGTTCAATTTGCCCCAGCTCATGCCATCCGACAGCAGGTCCATTATATGAAGAGGACACCGAAATGCAACCAATAATTTAGGTGAAACGACTGTACCCGGTCCGGTTGAACATCCAAAATAAGGCCTCCTAGGGCAGTGGAAAAAGTGTGGTGGAAGGGCTCAGTGGGAGGCACATGCGTCTATACTCTTGTTCGACGGAGGGCCAGGAATTGATTCCGGCTGAGCCGTAGCTTCTCTTGGAAGTAATTATGCGAACCAACATGAGGCGCTGGACTGAAGAGGAGATTCTTTCTCTGATTAAGCAGGTCCATCAGGGGAAAGTCCTTTCGGCTATTCGCATTTCAGGCAGAACTTATTGGGCAATCAGCAATAAACTCGTTGAGCTACGCGCTTCTGGACGCTTGACCGACAGGACCCCTCGCAAGCTACAGCTATGGAGTATTAGGGAGATTAAGGAACTGGAACGCCTGGTTCAGGTTTATGGCTTGTCCGCTGCGAGAATTTCAAAACTACCGATGAAACCGATGAAGGATCGAACTCCAGACTCGATCAGCCAACAAATGCGGAGGCGTCAATTAGGGCAACCCAAGTATAGGCAGAGAGCCAGAGCTGCCCATCGCATATCCAAAGCTCAATCCCGTTCACTCAACAGATTCCTCCTGGGCAGAGGGAAGCGCATGGCTGCTGAGAAAGTGGCCGCTCTGTGGGCCGTGGAAGTTCAGACCATCCGTTCTCGCCGTAGCAGACTGAGAAAGCGTAACCTGCTAGTGGAGTGAGCCTGCGGCCTCGTCACCTCAAATTTATGTGCAGGACATCCTTTTTGGCCCTAGCTCAGACCGGATGGGTGGTGTCAACCGTGCGGCTAGGTTACCCGTGATCTGAGGCAGAAAGGGAAAATCACCGGATCAGAAGGGGTGGAACTAAAACCATGGTTGTATAATACTGCCTGTGCAGGATCAACGATCAACGCATCGAGGAGGAAGCCATGCCAATGTACATGTATCAATGCGCTTACACGACCGAGTCGCTCGCCGCCCAAATGAAGGACCCTCAGGACAGACTTGAGGTCGTTGCCAAGCAATTCGAGCCAGCGGGTGTCAAGATGCTCGCTGGTGGTTTCAGCTTCGGGGAATATGATGTCGTTACAATAATGGAGTCTCCTGACGACACGACAGTGGCGGCTGTGGCCATAGCTATCGCCGCTGGAGGGGCTGTGCGGAACCAGCGAACCACGCGACTACTCAGTGGCGCGGAATGGGTCGATGCACTCAGGAAAGCCACTTCGATAGGCTACCGTCCAGCCCGCTAGAGAGAGGCAAGAAATCTCGATCTTCAGTCCAGTGCAGGGGACGTCAAAAAGCCCGTTGATGTTCTCATAGTCGCATTGTGTCGTCCGCTAAACGCCAATCGGCACACTTGGTTGTTGTTCGGACTGACCAAGCCAGGGATTTCAGTGCCCGCCAACGGGAAAGACTATCAATTTTACTGAGAGAATCTGTCCTGTGCTGCCTCTGCTCCTGCCTGGAAACTAGTTCCGCAGCCCCAGGTTGTGATGGAAACTCTCTCACAACGACTGGTATAAATAATCGGTCTGATCAAACACTTCCTCGTTTGACTGTAAGAGAATATGGGATAATACGATCCAACAGGAGGGTCCCATGAGTGAATATATTTCTTCTCAAATCAGCCGCAGGCAATTGCTGATCGGCATAGGAATGGCGGGGATCGGGCTCAGTGTTCCCGGTGCTTTCGCTCAGGAGTTGGACATCACAGCGGCGCAGGGGGAAGGGCCGTTTTACCCCGACAAACTACCGCTCGATACAGACAACGATCTGCTCATCATCAACGATTCCATCACTCCAGCAGTCGGCAAGGTCACGCGATTAAGCGGGAGGGTGCTGGACCGCCGGGGCGATCCTGTCCGTGGCGCGACCGTGGAAATCTGGCAGGTGGACAACAACGGTGTCTATATCCACAGCGGCACTGACAACAAATTCGACCGCGACGTCAACTTCCAGGGTTACGGTCGGTTCGAGACCGCTTCTTCGGGCGAATACCAGTTTCGCACGATCAAGCCCGTGGCTTATTCGTCTCGCGCTCCCCACATCCACTTCAAGGTGGACGTTCCGGGCCGCCATCAGCTCACTACACAACTCTACGTTCAGGGCGCGCCGCAAAACGACTCCGACCGTCTTCTGAAACGCATCAGCGACACCCGCGCCCGCAAAACCGTCATCGTTCCGTTCGCTCCTATCGCGGGCTCGCGCATAGGGGAACTCGCCGCCCGATTCGACATCGTGCTTGGTTACACCCCCTGATCCCAGTGAGGGGAACGCAGGAATCTGGACAAGTGGACAAATGCAGTCCACCTTGCCATGATTTCGCCCGTCAATGAACAGATTGCAACTGAAGACGACTGCTAACAATCCCTCGCGCAACTTCTAGAAGCCACTTGCCTAACCCCAGGGCCTCCGGGTGCTTCGGCAATCCAGTGTTGTTAAGCAGCCTCTGAAACCGCCGAGTCTTCCAGACCGGTCGAGTTCACCTCCAATATGAACTCCCAGACGATCCTTATCAAGCGCAAAAAGTTGTCGATGGATGTGAAGATGTCGCGGAGCGTCAGCCGTTTCCTGACCAGTCCAGCCTGCATGGCCGGAGTCCTGACTTCGCATCCGAATTTCAGTGCACGATGAGGTCTGACGAAGTTGTAATGGCATCGCAACAGTTCTAGATGATCTCGCAAACGCTGCTTCTGTCTGGCATGACTCAGTGTCCGGCGGCACAGGAAGGCCGAACCTTGACGAATCGTCAGGTTCAGTCGTTCGATATAGGATGTGTTCAACTTTCTGGAATCCTCGGAGTTCTTCCAAGCTTGTTCCCATCTCCACGCAGGTCCGAATCTCGTTTTGTGTTCGACTTTAACGATGCGGTCTTTTCTCCGTTTCTTGATGACTTGGCCGTAAAGACACCCAACTCCAAAGATGCGCCATACAACTTGTTGATAGAATTTAAAACCATCCGTGGCGATCAGAGGGAAACCCTTATGAACCATGCGGGACGAAAGATCTCGAAACAACCCGAACGTGTTTCGATAGCTCCGTCTCCCGACGACAGTTGAAGCCCAGAGTCGAGACCAAACATCGATCGAGACAAAGATCCAGATGGGCTGTTGTTTACCGCCCACTATCGTGCGAATCTCATCGATCTGCAGTTCTGTGACCTTCAGTCCTGTAATCCTTTGATCGTTGAATTGGTGGCATTCTCGGGCCGCATTTTCCAGCCAGCGATCCACGGTGTTCCAGGCGAGTTGCTTGACTCGGGCAATCGAGGATTTGTTTAAACCTTCGACGCTGAGAGCCGCGACCTCGTCGAAGGTCGCTCGTCGATGTTGAAATCGATGATAGACTGTGCCGTGGTTCCGACAGAAGGTTCTGCCGCAACCGGTGCATCGGAAACGACGCCGGCGGCCCCACCGGGTGCGATAGAAACCATACCGAATAATGATTTTGGTCCCGGATTGCTTTCTGGGACACAGATGGTTGGGGCAGCAGAGACGCTTCATGGCAAATGGACCCGTTGTTCGGCAGGAGTGGTGACCACAAAAACTGGACTCAAATCCTACCACACGAACGAGTTACAATGGACCCGCCAACACTAGACTGTGGAAGCACCCAATGTTGAGCATTGCAGGTACGCAATCGGCCTGCTTAGGATACAGCCCAATGCACCTGAGCACGGCAATCCGGCAGTGGATCTGCAAACGGCTTCATCGACCTCGCACCCTCACCGAGACGCCGACGGTCCCTACATACGTTGCCTAGATTGTGGTAGGCGCATCCCTTGGAGTGATTCGTCCGTTCCTGTAACACACCACGGCGGTTGTCGCTTCGCAAGCCTCGCAAGAAATCATCGTAGAGGCCCTTTTTGCGTGGTTTAGCCACGGATTTTCCGTTTGAAATTTCGCTCGTCGAAATTGCGTGAAAGCTGGACCATAAATCGCATGGAACACACCAAGCAACAGTGCTTTGGAACACGTGAGCCCGGCGGATAGGCCGCCACTACGCGACTACACAGGACCTATTCGGTAAAACGAGACCAAGTCCCTTCCTTTCCAGTGGTTGCAGCAATCCATCCTCGCCAAAACCAAATTGCTTTGATCGCTCAATGATTGCTCGCTAGGGTCGTTTCTCTTTACTAATGTGAAATGGCCGGCGGGCGATGACCTAGGGACATCCTGGAGACTGCGACTTTTAGTGATCTGGTGGGGGATGGAGGACATCAGGGATGTTGCACGGAGGTATGGTTCGGCTGGGATGATCAAAAAAAGCCGAACGCAGTTTCCCGCGCCCGGCTCCCATTGCATTCTTCACCCACTATGCTGCTTATTTGTGGATGACGATACTCCCTCCGCCGAGCTCGGTGGTCGGGGCCGCACCGAGGCGTAGGTGCATGAATCAGCCTCGGCTCCCACGCTAGCAATGGCTGGGTGTCCCGATCCATCATGGAGATCAAGGGGGGCAACGTCATGGCCGCAGGGAAGTCGAGCCGAATCAACCGCAAGTACAAGACGAAGTACAGAATCCGGAACTGGAGGGAATACGAACGTGGCCTCAGGAGCCGCGGCGACGTCACGATCTGGCTGAGCGAGGAGGCGATTGCCGCGTGGACACCGGCGAAGAACGGTCTCCGCGGAGGCCAGCAGCGGTATTCAAACCTCGCGATCTTGACCGCGTTGACGCTGCGGGTCGTCTTCCGCCTGCCACTTCGCCAGACCGAGGGTTTCCTGGACTCGCTGCTCAGCTTGATGGACCTCGACCTCAAGGCTCCGGACCACACCACACTCTCGCGCCGGAACCAAATAGTTGATGTGCCGCCCCTAACCCGAGCCCACGACGGCCCGATCCACCTGATCGTAGATTCCACGGGGCTCAAGATCCTGGGTTGCAGCGAGTGGAACGCGCACAAGTACAAAGGCATCCAAGAAACGCCGGGACTGGCGAAAGCTGCACATCGGAGTGGATGACGAGGGGTTCATTGTGGCGGCCGAACTCACGACGAGCAGCGGGGACGACGCCTCCGCCCTGCCGGATCTGCTCGACCAGATCGAGGTTCCCATCCGGTGTTTCACGGCGGACGGGGCCTACGACCACAGGTCGATCTACGATCGGGTCGGCGCGGCCGGTATACAGGACGTCGTGATCGTGATCCCTCCTCGTCGCTGTGCGGTGGACGCGGGGCCCACGGACGGCCCGTGGGCGCAACGAGAAGCGGCTCTTCAGAGGATTCGTAAGATCGGACGACGAGAGTGGCAGAAGGAGTCGGGCTACCGTCAGCAGGCGCGCGTTGAAAACAGCTTCTTCCGATACAAGGCAGTGCTCGGAGGAAGCCTGAAGGCGAGGAACAGCAACGCGCAAAGCAGAGAAGCCACGATTGGGTGTCACATCCTCAACCGGATGGCCGAGCTCGGGAGTCCTAAGTCCTACGCCGTGGTGTCATGAACGAGGGGTTGGGAATGCGGCTTGACTCGCGCCAAGGTTGATTCGTGCAACAGCGCCGAACTTTTGAGCAAGTTTCAGGTTACCGGTTTGCGCGTTGATGAAGCTTGCAGCCGCGTGTCTGAAAGCGTGAAACCCAGAGGAGCGCGCCTGCCGTTGAATACCGCTCCTGTCGAGCATCGGGTATAGCACATCCCTCCGCAATCCTGTGGGCTCATGAGGGCTGCCATCCGGCTTACAGAAGATAAAATCAGCCGAAGACGTATGGCAAGAATTGCGATGATGGTCGGCAAGTGCTTTTCTCAGCATTTCACCGATTGGCATCGTCCGCACACTTGCAGCAGTTTTCGGCGGAATCAACTGCCCGTGCCACAGGCTTTGCTCGATTCGGATCTGCCGTTTCTCCAAGTCAACGTGCTTCCACTGAAGAGCGAGCAGTTCTCCCATACGAACACCTGTAAGCGCAGCACAAGTGAACAAGCATCTATAAGCCTGCGGAGCAGCGCTCAGGATCGTGCGCACCTGTTCAGGGGTCCAGACAGGCTTTTCCCTGCGAGGAACAACAGGCCGATAGCGGCCACGTAGGGGCGACCGCTGGATTAGGTCATTGTCCACTGCATGGGATAAGACGCACTGAAGAACCGCCAAAACATTCCGGAGAGTCCTCGGAGACAAGTCTTTCTTCCCTCGCAGAAGTTCCTCCACGTGCATTGGTGAAATTTCCACCAATGGAAGGTCTCCCAGTCTCGGCAGCAAATGCTTGTTTAGGTTGCATTCGTAGAACTGTCGAGTCGAGGGTTTAATTCCCTTGCGCTCCAAATAGGGCATCCAGGATGTTTCCACAAATTCTCTCAGGCTCATTTCCACGGCTTCTAGCTTGACGTTGTATCGTGTAGCCCCGCGCCACGCCCGCAATAGGGCATACAACTAAACGCACCACGGCCATATGGGGCTCGCCAATTTCCCAAAAAACTCGTGGCACCAACATTTAAAGTTACCTTAGTTGCCAATTGGATGAATCAAAGGCAGAAGGCGCCTCGTTGATTGGAGTAATTGATTCAGGGACCGGAACCTAGCTCCACAGCACCGGGTTGTGATGTGAACTCTCTCCCGACGATTGGTACAAGTTATCGGCATCGTAAGACCCGCCGCAATTTGCAATCGGCTGACGCTCCGCCACATCTTCAGCTCCAATTATTGGCGCTTGATAAAGCACGTCGGTAAGTTTATATTGGAGGCGAACACGGCTGGTCGGGAAGACTTGGCGGTTTCAGAGGCGGCTGAACAGCACTAGGTTGCGGAAGCACCGATGATACAAAACTTCGGCCCGGTCAATAATCACCCGACTATTTACTTGACAGTGAAGAGGATTTTGTCGTAAAAGGGGTCAGGATTAGAGGAATGAGTGTGTACTCGTGGCGGTGCACGATATGCGTCCAAGTTTGAAGATTCTCCGTTCAAGTTAAGAAATTGGTCAGGTTTGAAGGCTAAGCGATGATGTCTCGAAGTGTCTTGAGCTACATTGGAGTAATGTTGCTTGGGAGTGTCTTCTTGCACGCAGCTGTGCAACAGCTGTCGAGTCCGGCACCCTCATCGCCCCACCGCGCAGTGCTTAATCGTTACTGCGTTACCTGCCATAATGAAAAGCTAAAAACTGCAGACCTGATATTGAGCAATTTGAACATCGAGGATGTCGGCTCAGAAACCGACGTGTGGGAGAAGGTCGTGCGGAAACTTCGAGCCGGTGCGATGCCGCCTTTGGGCTTGCCGCGGCCCGATCAGGCCACCTATGATTCTTTCGCGACGTATCTGGAGACGGAATTGGACCGGGCGGCGGCTAGTCCCGATCCGGGCAGGACGCCTGCCGTCCATCGTCTGAACCGTGCCGAATACACCAACGCGATTCGCGACTTGCTAGCCGTGGATATCGATGGGGCATCGCTTCTTCCTGCTGACGATTCGGGCTTGGAATTTGACAACATGGCGGATGTCCTCTCCGTCTCGCCGCTGCTGATGGAAACGTATATGTCCGTGGCAGGGAAGGTCCGGAGCCTGGCCCTGGGGGATACGGATCTCGGTGCAACCACCGACATCTATAAGGTGCCCGAGCGGTTCATCCAAGACGACCGCATGGACGAAGACCTCCCGTTCGGCTCGCGGGGCGGAATCGCGGTGCGCCATCCCTTCCCGGTCGATGGCGAGTATGTCATCCGAATCCGCTTGGTACGGAGTGGTGATGGATATATCCGCGGCATCCGGGGTGATCGGCATCAACTCGACGTCCGTCTGAATGGTGCGCGCCTCAAACTGTTCACCATTGGGGGCGTGAACTTGGGCCCGTCGGGACCTTTGTATCCCCGTAATGGCACGTTTTACAGAGGGGACGCCAAACAAATCGAATATGAGTTCAATGCGGATGAGAACTTTGAAGTCCATTTTCCGGCCAAGGCAGGAACGCAACTGGTTCAAGTCACATTCCTAAAGCAAACTTCGGCGCCGGATGGAATCCTTCTGCCGCCCCCCATGTATCCGGACATTGTGGACTTTAAAGGCGGGGATCCCGCTCTGGCCAGTATCACAATCCGTGGACCATTCGAGACGATAGGACCGGGGGAGACACCGAGCCGCCACAGAATTTTTCTGTGCAACCCGACCGCGCCCGCAGAGGAGGAAGCCTGTGCTACGAAGATTCTCTCCTTGCTGGCACGCCGCGCTTATCGCCAGCCGGTAACCAATGAACATGTCCAGCCTCTGCTCCATCTCTATCGGACCGCCAGGAGCCGGAAGAACTTCGAAGCGGCCATTGGCACGGCGCTTCAAGCAATATTGGTTTCTCCCGAGTTCCTGTTCCGCATCGAACGCGATCCGCCGAACGTGGCATCAAACACAGCGTATTCCATCAGCGACGTGGCGCTGGCCTCGCGGTTATCGTTTTTCCTCTGGAGCAGCATCCCCGATGATGAGCTATTAGACTTGGCTGAGAAGGGCAAGCTCAGCGATCCTGTGGTGCTGCAACAGCAGGTAAGTCGTATGGTGGCTGATTCCCGCTCAAAGGCTCTGGTGAACAATTTCGCCGGACAGTGGCTGTACCTGCGCAATATGCGCGATGTCTCACCGGATCCGGAATTGTTTCCCGATTTCGACGACGAGTTACGGGAGGCAATGCAAAAGGAGACGGAGCTATTTTTCGAGAGCATGCTCCGGGAAGATCGCAGTGTGCTGGATCTCCTGATGGCGGACTATACCTTCGTCAATGAACGCTTGGCCCGGCATTACGAAATACCGAATGTTTATGGGAGCCGCCTTCGGCAAGTGACGCTTACCGATGAGGCGCGCAAAGGATTGCTAGGCCAGGGGAGCATTCTGACGTTGACATCGAAGGCCCGGAGAACCTCTCCGGTCCTGCGCGGGAAGTGGGTGTTGGAACAGTTGCTGGGCTTGCCACCTCCCCCTCCGCCGCCCAACGTTCCGCTCCTTGAGGAGCAGGAAAGCAAGGGAGGCAAGCCCGTCTCCGTTCGCCAGATGATGGAGCAGCACCGTCAGAATCCCACCTGCGCGAGCTGCCATAAGATAATGGACCCGATCGGCCTCGCGCTGGAAAACTTTAACGCCGTGGGTCAGTGGCGGACGGTCGAGGCCAATGTCCCCGTAGATGCATCAGGAGTGTTCTACGATGGAAGTGAGTTTCAGAACGTTGTTGAATTCCGGCAGGTATTGCTCAATCATCCAGAACGCTTTGTCTACACCGTCGCCGAAAAACTTCTTACCTACGCACTCGGAAGGGAAATTCACTATTATGATGCTCCGGCCGTTCGCAAGATCGTTCGGGAAGCCGCTCTCAACGATTACCGCTGGTCGGCTTTGATTACCAGTATCGCCAGAAGTACGCCGTTTCAAATGAGGAGGTCCCAAGAACAATGATGATCTTCAAGAAGTCGATTCCTCGCCGTACATTTTTGCGCGGAGCGGGCGTGACATTAGGTTTGCCGCTGCTGGATGCCATGTTCCCGGTGTTTGCAGCCGCAAACACAACTGCCAAGTCGCCGCTCCGAGTCTCCTATTTTTATGGTCCGAACGGCAGAATCATGAACAGGTGGACGCCGAAGGTAGCAGGTGCCGGGTTTGAGTTGACCCCGACGCTGAAACCACTGGCTGCGTTCCGGGATCGCATGCTAGTGCTGAGCGGACTCAACATCAAGGCTGCCGATGCGCGGCCCGGAGAAGGCGGGGCCGGTCATGGGCGTGCCTGCGGGGCGTTCCTGACGGGCATTCACCCAAAGCCTGGTGGCGCGCTGGGAATTTCCGTCGATCAAGTTCTGGCGAAGGAGTTCGGCAAACATACCCAACTGGCCTCACTCGAGCTTGCCATGGACCCCAACGATACAGTGGGCGGAAATGACGGCAGCTATAGAGCTGCCTACACAAAGACGATCTCCTGGCGCAGTGGCGCGACTCCACTTCCCACCGAAGACAACCCGCGGAAGGTGTTCGAGCGCCTCATCGGCGAGAGTGGCAGCACGGACCCGGCGGTGCGGCTCGACCATATCCAAACCAGACGGAGCATTCTTGACTTCGTGATCCAAGATGTCGCTCGCGTGTCGAGGGAGATCGGCCCTGGCGATCGCGCCAAGTTCACGGAGTATCTCGATGCCGTCCGCGATATTGAGCGGCGCATCCAGCTCGCCGAGGAACAATCGGCGCGGGAGCTGCCGGAGATGGATCGACCAGCAGGTGTCCCGGCCACATATTCGGAGCATGCCAAGCTCATGTTTGATCTGAATATGCTGGCCTTCCAGGGCGATATGACGCGTGTTACAACTTTCATGTATGGCCGCGAGGGGGGCGACCGGCCTTATCGTGAGATCGGCATTGGGGATGGGCACCACTCGCTGTCACACCATGCAGGCAATCCGGAAGCGATCGCGCTGTGCGCGCAGATTGATGCGTTTCATTCCACCCTGTTCGCGTATTTCCTGGAAAGGCTGCAAGCTACTCCGGACGGCGAGGGGTCTCTGTTCGATCATTCGATCATCGTCTACAGCAGCGGCTTGAACGATGGCAATGCCCATACGCATTATGGCGTTCCTACGTTGTTGACGGGAGGTGCTATGGGCAAGATCCAGGGAGGACGCCACCTCCAGTATCCTGGTCTGCCGTTGTCGAATCTACACTTGACGGTGCTCGACATGGCAGGGATTGCCGCTGAGGAGTATGTGAACAACGAGGATAGCGATGCTACGGAGAAGCTCGATGTCATCTCGATATAGAGTAACGGTGGCTGCGATCGCTTCGTTGGATACTTCAGGCGGATTTTTGCCTGCGCTATAAATGAGAACGAAGAGGGGTGAGGAGTATGGGCGTTGGAGTCAAGAGCCTCGGTGTCTGGTGGATTGTATCGTTGCTGTGCATCTCCAGCTGGGCCGTCGTCGGCAGTGATCTTCGCCTGATCGATGCTGTCCGGACAGGCGACAAAGATACCGTACGTTCCCTGCTGCAAGAGCGTGCCGATGTGGACACGGCGCAGGGAGATGGGGCGACCGCGCTCTCCTGGGCGGTCTACCGGGACGACCTGGAAACAGCAGAACTTCTGATTGGTGCGGGCGCCAACGTGAACGCGGCCAACGACTATGGCGTCACTCCACTCTCCCTGGCGTGCACCAACAGGAACGCTATTCTGGTGGAGAAATTGTTGCGGGCTGGGGCCAACCCGAATGCGGCCTTGTGGACGGGAGAAACAGCGTTGATGACGTGTGCGCATGCCGGTAACGCCGAAGCCGTCAAATCGCTCCTGGCGCACCAGGCTGATGTGAACGCCAAGGATACCCAGAAGGGGCAGACCGCACTGATGCGGGCCGTGTCAGAAAAACACCCGGAGGTGGTGCGTGCTCTGATCGAGCAGGGTGCGGACGTCAATACCAAGTCGCGCGTGGTAGAGATTCCCACGCCACTACAGGCTGTTACCTACAGCAAGGACGTCCATTTTCCCACCTCGCAGGGTAGCTATACACCGTTGATGTTCGCTGCCCGAGTCGGTGATTTGGAATCAGCCCGGATCTTGCTGGAAGCAGGAGCAAAACTGAACGAAACGACGCCGGCGGATGGGCTTGGTGAGGGCAGTGCCTTGCTCATGGCAACCGCCAGCGGCCACGAGGAACTCGCAGGCTTTCTGCTGGAGCAGGGTGCGGACCCAAACGCAACAGACGGCTATGGGATTGCTCCTTTGCACTGGGCCTTATTCCAAGGAATCCGGGCGCTCGTTGGAGGCAGGCCTTCAGCGACGGATCGTTACTGGTACCACTCCAACATGCCGCAACTCGTGAAATCCCTCCTGGCACATGGAGCCGATGCAAACGCGCGAATCCAGAGGGACTTCCCGCCTTATGACAATATGCTTTTTTCCCACACCCTCAATAACAATCTGCCACAAATCAGTTTAGTTGACGCAACGCCATTCTTGCTGGCCGCAGCATCCGGGGATAGCGGCAGCATGGTGACGCTCGTGGAGGGGCGAGCCAACCCGAAACTGGTAACCGTGGATGGCACATCGCCGGTGATGGTTGCGGCAGGGGTAGGGATCGAGCGCGGGGACACGCGGGCCGGCGGCAACTCTGCGCAGGCGGCGGTCGAGCAAGGAGCCACGGCAGACGAGAAGCAGCGCGCTTTGAAGGCCTTGTTTCTGGCAGTGCAGCTAGGCGGCGATGTCAATGCCGTCAACCAGGAGGGTCGGACCGCCCTGCACGGCGCGGCTTTTTTGGGGGACACCGAGATGATCCAGTTTCTGGCGGAGCATGGCGCTGATCTGGCGGCCAAAGATAAGTACGGCCAGACGGCGTTGAGTATCGCGCTGGGTGACCCCGAGGGCTTGGTTTATCGTCAGCTCCCGGGAGATCAATTTGACTACAGATTCCGACAACCCCGCGTGCAAAAGAGAGTGGCGGATCTGCTAGTGAAATTGGGAGCGACCCCATTTACGGGCAAATATAGGGATCGCGCAGGGGAGTAGAGTCCGGCCAAGAAGCCTGCGGTTTTCTTAGCCTCCGCGCTCGCCGCTGCCCACCGGCTTTGTCAAGTTAAGGCAGAGTGAGGCACAATTGGTGGATGGGTACTGTCAAGTTAAGCTGTTTGGTCGCGATTTCGCCGCCCTCTACCACCTCTAAGTAATTGATTCCTGGTAGCGACTCCAGCAGATTCCGTCCCCAAAACGGCCGAATTCTCATTAACTTGACAGTACCATCAGTTGGATTGGAATGAAATATCGGCTAGGTCAATTTTCTCGGGTGCTTCCGCAGTCTAGTGTTGGCAGGTCCATTGTAACTCGTTCGTGTGGTAGGATTTGAGTCCTGTTCTCGTTGACCCTCTGGAACCCAGTTTCACAGCCACAGGTTGGGATGTAAGATCTTTCACCGGCATTGGTACAAATATCGACCTCGCCAGGGTCCTGCGGGCCTTCTGCAGCCAGGCTACATGGTGCCTAAATGGCGCGAGGATGCCCGTGGTGCGATCTTTCAGGCGCGGGTGGTGGGGGTTTGCACCAAAGTTCGGCTGGGTTCATTTTCGAGTCTTTCGGTGCGAAGGCACGGCAGAATTCCGGAGCTAATGTCCCAGGTGTATTATTTCCGTTCGCTTGGCCCCGTCATCCTCCTGTAGGTCTCTGAGTCCCATTAACGCTTTAGTGCTGTCCCAATCATCTTAATCTGGCACGAAAATTCCTCTTGGTCATGATCTTTCTCGAACCGCTTTTTACCGCTCAGGAAATATAGAGTGCGGAGGGGTATCAAATCCATGCAACGGCTTGTGACCGCTTTGACGACATGGTGCTTAGACCCTCCTACAGGTCATTTGAGCTTTAGAAAGCGGTTCGAGTATTTCAGGTTGTGATATGAACTCTCTCACAACGATTGGGATAATAAATTGGCTTGTTCTGTTCCGCCCTCACTATTTGCAATCGACTGGCTCTCCGCGACATATTCAACCCCATCTCCAATTTATTGCACTTGATAAAGACCGTCTTTGAGTTCATATTGTAGGCGAAATCGACTGCCGGGGAAGCCTCGACGATTTTAGCGGCTGATTTACAGCGCTAGATTGCGGAAACACCCCTGCTCCAGAGATGGAGTCAAATCATTGAGCATATTCAATGCCAGAATACCAGTTCGTTCCTAGCACAAAATGGCAAAACTTTGCAATACTGAAAAAAACTCAGAATATTTCAAACCGGAGACGAGTGGAGAACGGCTGAAATCAGCTTTGTAAGCCCAGTAGAATCTGTCATTTAATTGACAGTTGCAGGATGGGGCCATCCGAACCTGGCAGCGAATGGGCTGTTAACTCATTGTATACACTTGCTTTTTCTTCTCAATTTAATTAGCATGACCCCCCTCCACCCAGTTTGATCTGTTTGGGAGTATCTAGCGATGTCTCATCTACAAGAGGGACCTCAATCGAAAATTTCGCTGGCGATGGCTGCACCGGATGAGCTGGGATGTGACCCGCTCACCCAGATCCTTGCGTCGGCCCCGCTTTCGGATCCATCTGGCAATATCCAGGATGGCATTGATGATGGTATATATGCTTCCTCTCTGAGGCCCTCAGAGGGAACTGGCATGAGCATCACCAGCGATCATGACCTCAATCCCGCCGGGGACTCTATCGAATCAGACGTTCTGAACACTTTCAACTGTCCTTACGAAATCTTCCTGCCGTTCACCACAGTCGCTCTGACCAAATTGGATCTGAGGACAAGTGTCCAAATGAGGGAGGAAGAATGATGATTTATTCTCACACCAGAGTGAATTCAAGAATGCTCCGGCAGATTGTTGCATCACTGCGTGCCCGGCTTGTCACGGCGGTTGAGGGCACCCAGTTGTTTGAACTAGCCCTTGTCCTGCCGATCTTGCTCGTGCTGGTCGTTGGCGTCATCGATCTTTCCCAGGGCTTTATCCTGAAACAGAAGCTGACCAACGCCGCCCGTGACGGGGCACGCATCGCCATCCAGTTTCCCCCTTATGAAGGCGGAACAACTCCCTCGTCCGTCGTGATCGTCCACGATGCCGTCGTCAACTACCTGAACAACGCCGATATCGATGCAACCGCCCTCGGTAGTGCAAGTCCTTCCAAAACCGGCGCATTTGAATGGACCTACTCCAGTGGCGGCGACGACCTCATCATTGATCGTGGAGTTTCCTATATTTCACCCAATGGACTAGTTATTGCAACCCGGGTGACTGTCCGGTACCCGTACAGCTGGATCTTTAGTGACGTCGTCCTGCTGATCGACCCCGCTGCCTCTTACAGTGGCACGTTGCAGATCACTGGGGAAGTGGTGATGAAGCAGAATATTTAATTAGCTGGAAGGAGTTTTTATGAATACGATAGCCACTCGAAAAAACTGGAGCAATTCTGAACGCGGCATGACATTTTTCGTGGTGGCTGCGGCTTTATTCGTCCTGCTGGGCATGTCTGCCCTGGCCATCGATCTGACCTCTCTCTACGTCGCCAGAAGCGAAGCGCAGAAGGCTGCTGATAGTTCCGCGCTGGCGGCGGCCAAAGGCATTGTCGAATCTAACTATCCGCTTGCTGCCACTCAGGCCCAGGCAGAAACATGGGCGCGGGATGAGGCCATTGCCGCGGGAAACCAGAATCTGGTTGGCGATCAGGCAGCAGCGATTACGAGCACGGACGTTACTTTCGACTGGAGTTTTCCGAACAATCCTCGCGTTACCGTTGTCGTCCAGCGGACTGCCGCCACTGCCAACGCCATGCCCACCTTCTTTGCCAAAGCTCTGGGAATCTTGGAGTTCGATATTTCCGCAACCGCTACCGCGGAAGCTTATCAGCCGGGACCCGGTGATCCGCCGGTCTGCGTCGGTTGTATCAAGCCGTGGATCTTACCTAATTGCGACCCATTTTTTGATGACGATTTAGATTGCGCGGACCTCGGCGACCGATTTATCGACGGGGTTGGCGACGTCATAAATCCTGGAAAGGATTCGGACGGTAACGGTGGTGTTGTCGGTAGGTATATCGCCATCAAGAAAGGGGATCCGAATCTGAATAATGCCCCGGCCGCACCAGGTCAGTTTTATCCTCTCGATATTCCTGCTGGTCCAACACCGTCTATCTGTCCTGATTGCCTGGAAAGTGGTGGAGGTGGCGGCGGTGGTGGTGGATCACTTTACAATGAAAACATTAAATGCTGCAATACGAATCAATTCGTGTGTGGTGACACCGTCGCCCTTGATCTGAAACCAGGGAACATGGTTGGGCCAACCGGGTCTGCTGTTCGATGCCTCATTCACCAAGACAGCCAATCAGACACCGGACAGGATATCCTTAATCCTGTCACAATGGAGATTACCGGCGGATCCCTTAACCCGTTAGTTGCAGCTCGAGGCTTCACCCCAATCACTTCAAGCACTTCCATAGTTACGCTTCCGCTCTATGACGCCCTACCACTTTGCCCGGGGGGCTCCTGTGGTGGGACGGTAACCATTATCGGATTCATGAAACTGTTCATCATTGAAGCTGATGCGGCGAATCAGAATACAGTAAATGGCTACATCATGAGCATCTCCGGCTGCGCTTCCGGCGGTGGTGGCGGAAGCGGCGTCAACTGCGGAATATCCGGTAGTGGTGCTATTGGAGGCGGTGGGGGGAGTGGAGGCGTAGGCGCTGTCGTTCCGGTCCGTCTGATTCGGAACTGATGGATGCAATGCACGCCAGTGGCAGGTCATTGAGAAAATTTTTTATCGAAACGGTCCCGGCATGACCGGGCCGGGAATTTCTGCACCAACGAAAGCGAGAGAGAATCTCACACAGGAGGGGGGGCTACACTCGGTCGGACACATTCGAGTTGCACGGACATGCTCTGCGCCAAAGATGCGATGTCCGACATTCTCATTGGCCCGTCCGCCCGCCGAGCGCCCTTTTGATATGAGATGGCATTTGCATCCAGAAATCGGACAACCTCTGAACCACGGATAGCGAAAGTTACATTCTGAGGGATATCGCCGGTTAATTCCGTAATCATGAGTGCATCAAGCTTGGCGACTACGACCCCAATCACGTCTCCGCTATCGTCGAGAAGAGGTCCGCCACTATTACCGGGTTGAACCGGTGCACAAATCTGGATTAGTTTCTGATCATCCCCAAGGCCGGACATCCCTGCGACAACGCCAGTAGAGAGGTTCCCAGCAGACGACAGTAAACCCTGAAGGGGAAACCCGAATGTTATTACCTGATCTCCAAGGCGGGGAGACGCGCCGGTCCTGAATGTAGCAACGGCAGTAGGCATGATGTTGGCTTTCAACAGAGCAAGATCAACTTCGGAGTCAGAATCAACCAAACGCAACAGCGTTCCGTCTCTCGTATAAATCTGACTACATCCTGAAACAACATGACTGTTCGTTAAAATATGTCCCTCATCGGTTACAAAAAAACCTGTCCCTTCGAAACGAAGTGGGAAGTTCGATTTTTCCGGCTCTTCATTATCGCTGTCTTTCTTGTTCTTTGTGTCTAAGAACTCCGTAATTTCTAAAGCACGCTTTTTCGCATAATCTACGCATACGGACGTGTATGTGTCATACCCGCCAATTTCCATAGCCATTTTGTATGATTTCAAGGCTTCATTTTGATCCCCTATGCCTTCATAATCCGCGGCCATTCCAACATGACAGTCGCAGTGATCTGGTTTCCTCACGATGCATCTTCTTGCGATTGGCAAAGCCTCGGCGTATTTCCCCTGTTGGTTCAGCCCGACGACAATCCAAAACAGTGTGGCGACTTCGTCATCCAACGTCATCTGGTCTTTACAGTCAGTCATTTCATCGCGAGCCACCCTTACTAGCTCCTCCCACTTCTCGTTTAAAACCGCGTACCTTACTTGCTCGTTTAGATCATTACAAGTAGATCTGCGTTGAATATTCTGCGCTCCAGGCGCAGCTAAAGACGGATTGCCAGACATCAAAAAAAGGGCTGCGTAGATTATCGAATAGACCATATGGGCCTGATCTCAGTTAGTCAACTAGATCGGCTATAGCCGATTTGTCGTTCTAAGTCTACAACGCAGAATTGGAGGGTGTCCACCGGAAATATCACTGAGCGTTTTGGTGTCCGTTTCCGCGCCCTCCGTGCAAAGCGTGGTTGGATGCAAATCGAAATGGCCGAAAAACTCGGCATCGACAGAAGCTATATTTCCGATATGGAACGAGGCAAAAAGAACGTCTGCCTTCCAACTTTAGAGATCATTGCAAAAGGTTTCGATCTGACCATCTCGCAGGTTCTCAAGAAGCTTTGAGCATCACTATTTCTTGTCGCGTCGAATCGCGCTCAATCAACCCTCGACCGGATTTATTAGCTCCGGCACATCAACTGAGGCACGGTTCACCAGACGGGACACCTCATACGCTCGCAGATCCACAGTCGTCGGACTTTCCAATAGACCGATCAGATCAGATCGACCTCCTGAGCCGGCAAGCCAATCCCGATCTTCCCCCTCATCCAGAATCACGGGCATCCGATCATGAATTGGCTGCATGAGTTCATTCGGTGTGGTCGTGATGATGGCAAAGCCCGGTTCCGTCCCGTCCCCCACAGCACATTCATGCCAAATTCCCGCAAAGGCAAAGAGCTTCCCGTCCTTCCGCACGATCCTGAAGGGAGCTTTCTTCCCATCTGGCATGACCTTCCATTCATAAAACCCGTCCGTGGGAACCAGGCATCGCCGTTTCTCCAAATCAGCCCGGAACGTTGCCTTATCCCTTAGCGTCTCGGCTCGAACGTTAATCAAACCGGCCTTATTGGCCAGGCGGGTCATCCACTTGAGTTTCATACCCCACTGAGCAAAAACAACGTGCCCAGGATCATCACTCAGAATGACCGGCAGTCGCTGCGACGGCGCGGCGTTATAACGCGCCCGCATTACCTCCCCAGGCTCCCCCGACTCCGAAAACTCCGCCCCGAACCGCTCCTCAACCTCCGTGGGCTCTACCGCAATGGAATAGCGTCCGCACATGGCCTCATCCTACCATCGCCCCTCAACAACTCCCAAGGCATGACCATGAACCTGAAATGCACAAAAGAATGCTCCCAGTGGCCCGTCATCGACTATGGGATTGACAGGTGAACGTCTGTTCACCCATACTGCCGGAATGACAATACTGCCCATCGAAGCCCGAAAAACCGAAATCCTGAAATTCTACCGCCGCAACCGGAGAATGCCCTCCTATGCCGAGATCATGACGCTCGCCGGATTCAAATCCAAGAACGCAGTCCATAAACTCGTCACAAAGCTCATTGATCTTGGCTTTGTGGAAAAGGACGCAACCGGCCGCCTCATACCCAAGCGCCTCGAAATCGAAATCCCCGTGCTCGGTGTGGTGGAAGCGGGCTGGCCGTCTCCTGCCGAGGAAGAGCTTCTGGACACCATGTCGCTCGACGATTACCTGGTTCCCAACAAAGAGGCAACCTACATCCTCAGGGTATCGGGAGAATCCATGATCGAGGCTGGCATCATGCCCGGCGACCAAGTGCTTGTAGAACGTGGCGCTGAACCCAAAAGCGGCGACATCGTCATCGCGGAGGTGGACGGCGCCTGGACGATGAAGTATTACCGCAAGCAAGCCGGGAAGGTCGTGCTGGTCCCCGGCAACAAGAAGTTCAAACTCATCGTGCCAAAACACGAACTCAGGATTGCGGCGATTGTCAAAGCTGTCATCCGAAAGTATTGAACCCGAACGGACCGCACCGATGAGTGAAACACCGCTCTCCATCCATGGCTTCCCTCGCGCCATCATCCACATTGACGGTGATGCGTTCTTTGCCTCCTGCGAACAGGCACGCGATCCGAAGCTCCAAGGCAAGCCCGTCATCACCGGAAAGGAGCGCGGCATCGTGGCCTCCATGAGCTACGAGGCAAAAGCCAGGGGTGTGTCCCGTGCCATGCGGCTATTTGAAGTGAAGAAACTCTGTCCCGACGCTGTCATTCTCCCATCCGATTACGAGACTTATTCCCTGCTTTCAAAGCGCTTCTTTGCCATCGTGCGGCGCTTCACCCCGGACGTGGAGGAGTACGGCATCGACGAATGTTTTGCGGATCTTACCGGCTTGCGACGGGCGCTGCGCATGAACTACATCACCATGGCCCAGACCATCAAGGCAACCGCTGACAGAGAACTCGGCTTCACTTTTTCCGTCGGCCTTGCCCCGACCAAGGTTATTGCCAAGATCGGCTCCAAGTGGAAGAAGCCGTCAGGCCTCACGGCCATCATGGCACGCGACATCCATCTCTATATAAGGAAATTGCCCATCGAAAAAGTATGGGGAGTGGGTCCGCAGACAGCGGCCTTCCTCCAAAAACGAGGGATCGAGACCGCGCTCGACTTCGCACGCAAAAGCGAAGCATGGGTCAAGAGCCGCCTCACCAAACCCCATCAGGAGATCTGGCAGGAGCTGAACGGACGCTCCGTTCTTGCCGTTGACACCGCACCGAAGACCACCTATGCCACGATCCAGAAGGTCAGAACCTTCACACCTGCATCGGGCGACAGAGATTTCGTCTTCGCGCAGTTATCCAAAAACATCGAAAATGCGACCATGAAGGCGCGACGCTATCATCTTGCCGCAAAGGGAGTGGTTATTTTCATCAAGACCCAGGACTTTCGCAGCGCGGGCTTCAAGGTGCGTTTCTCGCGTCCGACTGCCTTCCCGAACGAGATTGTCCACATTGTCACTGCCGACTTCAATAATCTCTTCAACCCAAGGCTCACATACCGCCAAACAGGAGTTGTGCTGCTGGACCTGGAGGCCGACTCATCCATCCAGTTGGACCTATTTGATGCCCCTCTCAATATCGAGAAGATGCTCATGCTCTATGAGAGCGTTGATGAGGTGCGAAGACACTACGGCAAGCACACACTGTTTTTGGGCTCCAGTTTCCTTGCAAACGCCTTCGGCCAGCATCTGGGAGAGCGGGGCGACATCCCCGAACGAGTAGGGACGTTGCTCAAAGGTGAGACCAAGCGCAAGCGCCTGGGCATCCCCATGTTTAACGCCGACATTGAATGACAGTGCTTCAGTCAGATGGGTTATAGGAACGGGAAGACCATCCGATTGTGACCTGCCCGATATTTCATACCACTGGCAGTGTGAGTTTACATCACAATCTGGGGCTGTGGAACTGGTTTCCAGGCAGGGACGAGCCCCTCACAATTAGTCCTGAGTAACGGCGTAGTATAGAGTAATCCTGCCAGACGGATTAGCAGCGGCAGTAGAGCCGGAAGCATCTGGACGGGAACAACTTAGAGGAAACTGCCCTATCTGATGGGCTACGAGCTGTCGGTTCGCTCATGCGAGGCGCGTCATCGGGCCGGAACTGAACTGGGGTTTGCCTGCTCAATCCTTTCCCGTTCTTTATCCGTGTTCGTTACGTACCCACGAGTTCGAAGGCTGGAGGGGAGCGGAAAGTCTTCCGCGGTCAATTGGGTGGCGCCCAATTTAAGAAGCAGATCCGCCGTCCTTGGGTGAGGACGTATGCTAACAAGATTGTTTGCGGAAGCAACTCCGAAGGACGGATAGAATCCGGCCGCCATACTCCATGGTGTCCGGCCCAGATTGTCCTTTCCGTTCACCTGGGCACCCTTGTCCACCAGGAACTCAACGATTGTGTCCGCCCCTGTGGATGCTGCGGCGTGCAGTGCAGTTTCGCCTCTTTGTGTAGCCTCATTGATATCGGCACCCAGTTCCACTGCCAGTTTGACGGCTTCGAGATGGCCGCTCTCTTCTCCCGGCAAGAAGTCCACGAGCCGGGTCAAGCCCGCCGCCACCATCAGAGGCCGCATGGAATTCCCGGCCTCGGGTAGCAGATCGGCGCCTCCGGCTACCAGAATGCGCATGATGTTGGCATCGCCGGCCGCTGCGGCAAGGAAAAATGGTGTCGCGCCGACAATGCTCACAGGGCTTGTGTGCCGATACGGTGCGACTGATAGCCGGTAGTCTTTCTTGATTTGAGCATTCGGGTCCGCTCCATGTGCCAGGAGCGCTCCTACCAATTCTGGTTGGTTGGGCGGGGGCATGATGGCCTGCGTGTATTCGACGGCGCTGAGGTTCGCGATTCCCTTCTGCACCGCGTGGTGCAAAGCTGTCATCCCATACTCGTCCGCGGCATTTGGGTTTGCACCTTTTTCCAACAGAAATATTGCGAGTTCCTCGTGATGGCTAGCGCTTGCCACCACCAAGGTATTGCCGACCTCCGGCGTGGCCTCATTTACGTCCGCTCCTGCAGCCAGCAAAATCCGGGCACTTTGTAAATCGCCGACCCGGGCAGCAAACAGCAGAGGCGTGAAACCGCCCAGCGTACGGTCATAGATATCGGTTCGGGCATTCGTAAAGGCGTGGACATCCGCGCCGTGCTCGATCAACGCCTGGACAACATCAGAATGCTTTTCCGCCACTGCCCACATCAAAGCGGTCTGGCCCCGCCAACTTTCTTTTGCATCCACGTCTGCTCCATGGGCCAGCAGCAGCTTCACCGCGTTCACGTTGCCCGTGCGGGCGCACGTCATGAGCACGGTCTCTCCTGTTCGTGATAGGGAGACGTTTGGATTCGCCTCGGCCTTCAATAGCTTTTCGACCATAACCGCGTTCCCATTGGTGCATGCGAGCCAGAGAGGAGTAACCCCATTGTCATTCGCGGCGTTCACGTTTGCGCCGGCGCCAGTCAGTAGGTCCGTCGTTTCTATATCATTCCAATGAACCGCCCACATCAGAGCCGTCGCCCCATCCCCCTGTGCCACATTGACATCGACATGTTCCTGCAATAGGGAGCGAACGGCTTCCCTGTCTTTTCCCTTTACGGCTTCTACCAGTCGCAGATCGCCGCTAGCAATTGCAAGGCTTGCACCCGACAATAGAATCACCATGCACCCATTCACCAAACATTTACTTTGAAGGTTCATCTTCTTCCTCCGCTTGCTTAACCCTCTTTCGCCTCCAGTGGAACACCTGAACTGACACTGGGCTAGGGCCGGTCGCCAAGGTTTTGGCCAGTAGCTCGTGCTCCTGTTTAAGCAGGATGGCTAAGGTCGAGTCTGCCGGTGCTGTCGCCAAAGCTATCCTGGTGTACCCCCATCCTGTCCATTATGGTCAGGAACAGATTCGTTACCGGAGTATCTTTGGGATGTTGTATATGAGACCCTCCCCTGATCTGGCCCGCTGCACCACCCGCTAACAGGATGGGTAGATCATGGGGCGCATGTTGGCTGCCGTCGCCGAGGCCGCTGCCGTAAAGGACCATCGAATGGTCCAGCAGGGAGCCGTCGCCGTCCGGTGTAGATGCCAGCTTCTCCAAGTAATACGAAAGCAGTGAGGCATGAAAAATGTTGATCTTGGTTATCTTCCCGATTTTCACGGGATCGTTCTGATGGTGCGTCGTCGGGTGGTGCGCATCGAAGATGCCGATCTCACGGTAGGTCCAGTCGCTTTGCTCGCGGCCCAGCATGAAGGTGATGACGCGGGTCATATCACTCTGCAGGGCGGACGTCATCAAATCAAACATGATCTTGGCATGCTCATCATAGGTGGCAGGAATCCCAGCGGGCCGATCCAATACCGGCAGTTCCCTGGAGGTTTGTTCCTCTGCCCTGGCGATCCGTCGTTCGACATCGCGAATGGCATCGAGATATTCGGTGAGCTTGGAGCGGTCTTTTGGACCGAGCCTTTTCATGATGCGAGCACTAGACTCCGACATCCAGTCGAGAAGGCTGCGATTTTGGGAGATTCGAGCTTGTCGCTCGGCCGGATCCGTGGTGTTGCTGTCACCGAAGAGGCGCTCGAACACCATGCGCGGCTGGTTCTCGATCGGTACCGGCGTAGTCGGACTGCGCCAGGAGAGCGTATGGATGTAAGCACAGTTCCAGCCGAGGGCGCATTGGCCTGTAACGTCGGGGGCCTCGATGCCAAGCTCAAGCGAGGCCAGTTGGGTCTGCTGGCCGAACTCCTGCGCAAGGACCTGGTCCATCGAAACTCCCACGCGGCCTTCCTTTTGTGGGTGAGCGCCCGTCAGAAATGCGCCGCAGGCGAGCTCGTGCGGTGCGGTTTGGCCGCCATCGCCCGGCGCGGCCTCAGCGTGCCTGTTGCTAAGCCCGCTGAGTACTAATAAGCGATCCCGAAATTTTGCCAGTGGCTTCAGGACCGGAGTTATCTCGAAATTCGGGCCTACAGTCTGCGGCTTCCAGGCCCCCGGAATGATTCCGTTCGGAACATAGCAGATGGACAGACGAACCGGTGACATGACCGCCGCCTGGCTCTTGGATGCGAACGCCGGGATCATCCCGTCCAACAGCGGCAACGCAACTGTTGCACCAACCCCGCGCAGAAACGTCCGACGAGGAATGGCTTTCTTGAAGATCATCATGGATCTTGCGACCTCCTCCTCTGAAACGGTGTGCTTTGGACGATACCGAGAATGAGGGACGACCAGCGGTGCTCGTTGGGCGCAGCCTCTCGAGTGATTTCTCGGACAGCCGGAGCGTCATAATACTCCAGCCATCGTCCCAAAGCATACGTGAGTAGTTTTTCGGTAACGATGGTGACAAATCCTTCGCGCTTCGTCAGCAAGGCCTTCCGCAACTCCGCCGGACCCTGAAACGTGGTGCCGTCTGGAAGAACGCCAGAAGGATCAATCGGCGTGCCGCCTTCGGCGGTTCGCCACTTACCGATCCCGTCAAAGTTTTCGAGGGCGAAGCCCAGCGGGTCCATCAGCTTGTGACAGCTTGCGCAAGCAGGATCCGCACGGTGTTGCTCCATCCGCTCTCGCATCGTGAGGACTTTGTCACCTGCGCCTTGCTCCTTTAGGAACGGGACATTTGGCGGCGGCGGTGGTGGCGGCGTCCCTAGCAGGTTATCCAGCACCCACTTGCCACGGGTAACTGGGGAAGTCCTGTTGTCATATGACGTCGCCGTCAGGATAGCCCCCTGGCCTAGCAATCCTCCGCGCGTCCCATCGCTCAACTTCACGCGCCGAAAATGGCTGCCGTAAACGCCGGGAATCTGATAATGCTCGGCCAATCGATTATTGACAAAGCTATAGTTCGCATCCAGGAACTCTAGTACGCTGCGATCTTCGCGCATGATGTTTTCGAAGAAAAGTTCCGTCTCCAGCCGGAATGCGTCCCGCAGGTTCTCATCGAAATCGCTAAACACGTTCTGATCCGGCTTCGCCGCGGCCAGAGCGCGCAGACCCAGCCACTCTGCGGCAAAATTGCTCACCAAAGCCTGAGAGCGGCGATCACGGAGCATACGCCCGACCTGTTGCTCGAGCACGCCAGGATCTCGCAACTCACCCCGTTCGGCCACGTCTAAAAGCTCGTCATCGGGGATACTGCTCCAAAGAAAAAATGACAGCCGGGAGGCCAGCTCGATGTCGCTTATGAGATAGGCGGTGCCAAGCGCAACGTTCGCCGGGTCGCTTTCGATGCGGAACAGAAACTCCGGACTAACCAGTATAGCTTCCAGCGCTCGGCGTATGCCCTCCTCGAACCCTCCGTCGCTCTGACCGGCCTTGTAGAAGCTAAGCAGCGGTTCGAGATCTTCATCTGTGAAAGGACGGCGATAAGCTCGGCGCGCTAACGTGGAAAGAATCCTCTTAACGCAGGCTTCCTCATCGTCATTGTTAACTGGGCGGCACACAAAAACCTTGTTGCGGCTTGGTGTCTCCCCTAGCCCCTTGGCATCGTAAGGCCCACCGATAGCGACTGTTTGCACCTCGGGGGGGCCACCCCTATTTTCAATGCGATCGGACAGAGACAGACGCGGAAGATAATCCGGCCTGCCATTGATATAATGAAGTGGACCTTCCGGAATCACGAACTGATTCACGAACGAGATCCCAACCAGCCGCGTACCTGTTTTCGCCGAAAAGCGGATTTCTAAGTCCTCATCCGCGAAGCGCTCGTATTTCTCTCGTTCAGGGTCGCCCACCAGAGTACCCAGGGAAAAAATCGGCGCTGGCGTACCGAAGTCCTCGCTGCCAATCGTGAACAGCGTGACTCTTTCGCCATCTAGGCGGACGTCGATTTGGTGCGGCTCATGGAGGCCGCGGATCCGTTCCCTGGCTTCTTTCTGAAGGCGGATTCTGATGATGTATTCGCCGTCGAGCGGAAAGTAATGCCGAATCGCGATTCCGCCCCGCGATCCGAAAGGAAGGTCCTCGCTCATATGATCATCTTGCCTAAGAAACTTGCGGATCTCGTACGTTTCGAAGACCGGACGGGCATCGGGATCTCCAATGGCGCGACGACTGATCCTCCTCGCGGCTGTCATGTATCTTTCCAGTAGCAGCGGCGATACCGAGAGGACAGCTGCAATGTTGTCAAAACCGTAGGCCGATTCGTCCGGGGGAAGAAGCGCTCCACCATCGATTTCAAGAGCAAGCAAGTCCCGGATGGCATTGGTATATTCGGCGCGGTTCAGGCGATGAACGCCTGTCCTGCCCGGATTGGGATTGCCAGCGGACGCCCGGTCAAGCTGCGCTTCTAGATACGTCACGAAGGAGTCGTGGGTGGCCGTATCCGGTCGTGGCATGCCCGCCGGAGGCATCGCCCCAGTCCGAAGTTTCCGCACCACCTTCTCCCACACGGCCGCGTCTTCGCTCACGTTCCCGACGTCCATTGCGCCCAGAACCAGTTCTGCCGTTCGCAGTCTTTCGTTGTGGCACGTGACGCAGTACCGATCAAGGATTGCGCGATATTGAGAAACGGTTTGCGGAGTGAGGTTTGCGGTTTGGATCCCGGCTGCCGGGAGGGTCCCCGCCCCGGCCAACACGATTCCAATCCAGCTCAGAATCCTTCCAACCATTGTGCCGCTCATCGTGGTTAGTATAATACCAGGAACCGCAGGCAAAGACATAAAAAGGTGGGCCGCTGAAAGGGATTCCTTAAGTGGGCGATACTCCAGCTTGCCGAAATGATCGACCCTGGTGCAACGTAGCCGGAAGAGAAAATCCCGGATTGTCGGCGGCAAGCGCATCGTTGCGTTAATGCCGGTCGAGGGTGCGGAAGGACAGAAGACGCAGAGCCATGTGAACTTCCTGTTGAATTTCTTCGACGAACTACGACGCAACGTTCCGGCGGGTAAATAATTCTTACCCAATTCCCACAAGAGCTCCCCAGGAAGTTCAGCCACAGCGGACGTTTCCGCGGCGATACGTAATGAGTAACGGCGTTATCGTTACTAATCCCGCACGTCAGATAGGTCTATACTTCACGACAAGGCAGGGACAATCAATCACCCACAGCTGAGTGGCTGCTAGACCTAAGGCGCATTATGAAAACAACAAGATGAGATCCATGGCGCCTAGTCGCCGTTCAGTAGGGGAATGCTCTTGGGATCGGGTGGTGGCGGCAGCGACTTCAGAAAAGCGTAGATATCGGCCAGCGCCGAGTCTGGTAGTTGGTTCTGTGTTTTGTACTGCGGCATAGAGCCTGCCGGCTGTCGGACGTACCTCGAAAACGCCGGGAACGTGAGGCGGTTTGTGTCCAGGCGCGGCCCGCTATCGCTTCCTTGCCCCGAATGACCGTGGCACGAATAGCAGGCATAAGTCACGAAATTTCGTTTCCCCTTTTCGACATTTTCTGCCAAAGCAGTCTCTGCTTCAGGAACTGGTTGCTGCGCTTGAACTCCTGCCGCTGGGATGGCAAAGATCAGCAGCAATGCTCCCATCACCCCGATGAGAAGTTTTCCAGAAAAGGAACACACGACACGATTGTTCATACGGACCTCCCTAGTTCGGCTGCGTGATCGTATCCAGCAATGCCGGCTCTCCTCGCTCGACAACCGCAAGTGCGCGGCGGATAGCAGGCCCCAGTTCGTTGGGATTGTCAATAGGACCTTCCGAGTACCATCCCATGCTTCGCGCGAGTTGGGCATAGTCAATATTGGGATTGTCAATCGCATTGCCGATATGGGCTTTGGTCATGTCACGATGGCGCCGACCGGCCATTCGCGAAACGACCATCACTTCCTGATTGTAGGCCCGGTTGTTGTGCATGACGGTGAGCATCGGGATCTTGTGATGTGCAGCCGTCCACAATGTCCCCGGCAGAAACATGAAGTCGCCGTCGTTTTGAAGGTTGATGGAGAGTCGGCCGTATTTCCGATTCGCGAGTGCCGCACCCACGGAAGCCGGGTTGCTGTAGCCAACGCCGACCGATCCGGACTGTCCGATGTGGTGATAATACTTCTCGAAACTCCACAACTTCCACGCCCAGTCGCTCATGCCATCACTGCGGGAAACCAAGGACCAATCCTTGGTCTTGATCTGATCCCACAACTCGGCTGCGATCCGGGCAGTGCTGAGGGGACTTCCGTCCCAGCCCTGGGAAGCAAGCACGCGGTCCCGCTCCCTGGCCCGTTGGCTGGACTCAATCAACTTGACGCGGCGAGCATCAAACGCCCTTCTTCGATCGGCGGTGATCAGGCGCTTGACTTCTTCGATCAGTAAAGGAAGCGTCGCCTCGGCGTCGGCCGCGATCGGCAAATCCGCTTCCTGATAGTGGCCGAAATGCCAATAATTACTCCGGGTAAAGAGGTCGAACGAGCTAATGCTGACAAGCTTCGCGTCCGGCTTGAGCCTGGATTTCGAGAGCAGCGGATGCTCAAGAGCCAGGACGACGTCCGCATTACGTATCGCACTGCTGTCCTGGCTGAGGGGATTCCTCGAAGGGAAGTTCATGCGCTGGATCGTGTCGACGACCGCAGCTTGCAGAAGCTCGGCCAGTTCGATGATATACCTCAATCCGGCTTCGGTACGCGCAGCACGCTCAACAGCAAGAACCGGAAACTCCGCATTCACCAGAAGTCGCGCGACTTCGGACACAGCGCTGGAGTCGCCCTGCGGCGGTATATTCGGAGAGTACTTCGGTATGTGCAGCTTGGCGCCATCGGGAATCGGATCTTCCTGTAAACTTTTGTCTACCGAAAGAACCACAGGCATCATGGGAGGGGTCATCGCGACTGAATAGGCGCGGACGGCGGACGCAGCGAAGTGGCTGAGCGAAATCGGTGCGTCGTCCCACTTTGTAAAATCGCGTACCATAGCAGCCGGATCCTGCGCGCTTCTCGAATTTGGATCTTCAACTCGATTCCCGAGAAGTAAATAAACTGGCACCCGATCGCAAAACGCGCTGTAGACCGCCATGGAAGCGTGCTGCAGCCCAACCGAACTGTAGATCAAAGCAGCCAGGGGCTTTCCTTCAATTTTGAAGAATCCGTGCGCCATGGCAACGGCAGCCTCTTCGTGAAGACAGGTGATCAGCTCCGGGTTACGGTTCCCGGTGTAATTGATGATGGATTCCTGAAGCCCCCCGGAGTCGGAATGAGGATTGACCGTGACGTACTCGAAGCCCAACGGCTTCAATACGTCCATCATGAAGTCCGAGCCGGGCCGACCTTCATCCAGCACCTCCACATCCGCTGTTGCTGCCTCCGCGGCACTAGTGCTGGCCCGCTCGGCCTGCTGCGCATTTAATGCCTGGGCCCCTGCAGCGAGCGCCGCTCCGCTACTTGCAGCAGCTTTTAGGAAGCTGCGTCGATTGAAGGAACCTTTTTCTTGTTTTTCCATACCAACTACTACCTCCGAGTGTCGTTGACCGGCCGCTTGAAAGGGATAGCCGGAATCGACTGTCCTTGGATTCGAGCCGGAGTTAGTCTTTCGACCTCCCGGCGATTGCGAGTATACACCTGTTAACCTTTAGTGAAACCTTCCGAGTGCGGCTTTCTCTCCCCGATGGGTGCTTCCGCAATCTAGTGTTGTTGGAATCAGCATAACTATATAATATTCAATATGTTGTAAGCAAAAAAGGACATAATAGTTCTGCAGAGTCTGAAATGCGGAATAAATCGCTTTATTTGTTAGTGATAAAGAGGAACTAACAACACTGAATTGCGGAAGCACCCATCTTAGTGCAGAAGGCATTGGACGCATTACGAATGCGGTGCTCTGCCATTGAGCTTAGGATGGCCCTGCCGTGTCGACCGGAATGCGCTCTCGGAATATATTACTTTACATCCGCCATCCACGCAATTGGCGACATCCATTGCGGACTTGCCACCCCCCGCCGCCCCCGCCGAAATGCCCTGCCCCTCGGACACCAACTCTTCGGCCGTCACCAGACCTGGCCGGGCTATTTATGCCGAATCGCCTCCGGCACTCTCTGCCGGTCGAGCGGCTCCACGTTCAGTGTCCACTCCATCGGCAGCGTCTGCGGCAGGTAGCAGATCTTGTCATCGCAGGCCTGATACCGCAGCTTCCCACGAATGGTGATCTGGCTCTCCCCGGAGAGAATCTCCTCCAGGCTCCTGGTCGACGCCATCACCACATCCTGTGTCAGCCGGAACTTCCCTTCATATACCGGCACGGTTTCATCGATCGCTTCCAGGTGCAGCAACTCCCCCTGGGGATAATCCACCGGCCGCGCCCGGAATTTGTCCGAGGGTTCCAGTTGAAAGTCGATCGGAATGTAATTCTTCACCTCCGGCGTATAGACGTGCATCTTCTCCGGCATCTCGAAGTCGGCCACGAGCGTGAACCGCAGGTTCGGCCGGATCGGATCGCGCGTAGCGTAGTAGCGCATCTCGAGATGGTCCGTCCGCACCACGGTCTCGCGCGTTCCGGCCACGGACCCGAACTCTCGCAGCAGAATCGTGGGCGTGGAAAAACGATCCTGATAGGTGTCCTCGAAATACTTGGACTTCACCATCCCGTTCGCGTCCACGATAAACGTTCCCGGATAGGGCACGCCCATCCACATATGCCCTTCCGGCACCGCCGTATTCAGCACGCCGAAATCCCGGATGATCCTCGACTGCGCATCGCCCAGCACGGGCAACGTGATCTGTTTTCGCGTTGCAAAATCTTCGACAATCTCTCTTGTGTCGTAAGTGATCACCACGACGCCGAGGCCCTTGGCGCGCATTTGCGACTCAAACGTCTGCAACTCCACGAGCTGCGACTTGCAGTACGGTCACCAGTCCACCGACCGGCTGAAGACGATCATGGCTCCGCCGGGTCCCTTGATGGAATCAAAGTCCCGCACCTGCCCGTTCTGATCCGTCCCGCTGAACGCCGGTATCTTCTCTCCCACCGCAACCCCGGTGGAGGCCGGCAACTCGGACCGCCAGGCATCGTCCTGCGCACGGGCTACGGGCGACAAAGCGACACAACCCAGCAGCATCACCGCCGCCAGGGAGATGCGCCACCGGAGAGACATTCGATCGCTGCATGACTTCATGGCTGCTCCTTTTGCTTGCTTCCGATGATTGCGCCAGTCTTCGTCCATTCGCGAGCCTGGCTTCCCGCCATCTTCTGTTCCCCGGCGCTCCCCATTATTCAAGCGCCCATTATTCAAGCGCGTCCGGGAAGCCGCTCCTGCCGTCACCGGGCACTTATTTCCACAACACGCTCAGCCGCTCCAGCAGCCGCGTCGAAACGCCGTGCGGGATCTCCAGCACCTTTTCACCGGCCACGAGTTGCAGTGTCTCGCGTGTCGTATCCACCAGCACCTTGCAGTTGCCGCAACTGTGGATATGCTCCTCGATCTGCTGGCGCAACTGCTCGGTAACATCGGAGTCCAGGTAGTTGGAGAGTTCCTGGAGGACCTGTTCGCAATCAATCATATCATTCTCCACGCTGCTTCAGGCGGCTCAGCAGTCCCTGGTGCCATCGCTGGCGAAAATGGGGCGAAAGATACTCGCGGACCATCAACCGCGCACGCAGCAGCCGCGTTTTGGTCGCCGACAAGCTCAGCCCCAGCGTATCGGCGGCCTGCTGGCTGCTGAGCTGCTCCACGTCGCGCAGCAGAAAGACCTCGCGGTACCCGCGCAGCAGCGCCTGAATCGCCCTTTCCATCAACCCGGCCACCTCCTTGCTTGCCATCCGCTGTTCCGGATTCGGCTGCCAGTCCCGCAGTTCTCGCGGCCGGTAATTTCTGCCATCCTCCTCGGTCTCGTCGATCGAATCGTGGAGCTGCGGCTTGTACTTCCGGACCTTTTTTCTGGCCTCGTTGATTGCGATCCGGATCAGCCAGGTCCGGAACTGCGCCTCGCCGCGGAAACCTCCCAGGTGGGTAAAGGCATTGAGGAAACTCTCCTGTAATACCTCTTCCGTGTCGGCGGTGTTGCCCAGAATACCCTGCACGATTCGGAAGACGCTCCGCTCGTGCCTCTCCACCAGCAGCGCGAAGCATTCCTTCTCGCCGACGAGAATCCTGCGGACCAGCTCCATGTCATCGGGGCTGGCATCGGCCTGCATCCGTTCGGGGTTCAGAAGTCCTCCTGTTGCCGGTCACCCCTCCGCGGGATTTCGTCTGCCGGGACAGATCCCTTGCAGCCGAGACCCTCCAAAGGATTCTGATGCCTTCGCAGGGGTGAAAGATGCATTTTTTGAAGTGGTTGCGCCATTGCTGACCATCCGGATGGAAAACCCCGCATGCGTGTCTTCGGCGAACCCCTCAAGCTAAAGGGATTTTATCACGCAAATGGAGAGATCATCCCGGAAACCGTGCCCTGCAAAGGCGGTGGCTTCCCGCTGCAACGCGGCGCAAATCGCCTCGGCCGGTTCCCTCTGGTGCTTCTCAATGACCCGCAGCATCCGCTGCGAATTGAACGCCTCACCCTGGTCGTTTTCCAGCTCCGACAGCCCGTCGCTAAAACAGAGGAGAATATCCTGAGGGTGCAGCACCACCGAGTCTTCATGATAGGAAACCCCCGGCACCACGCCCAGAACCGGCCCGCCAATGTCCAGCGACCGGACCGGGTGCTGCGGCCGGTAGAGCAACGGATGCACATGCCCCCCGTTCACGTAGATCAGTCGGTTCGTCTCGACGTCCAGCGCCGCGTAAAACGCCGAGACGAACTGATGCGACGCCGTCCCGTCCAGCAACTGGGTGTTGGCCTTGCGGAAGACCGAGCGGATATTGAAATCGTTTTTGATCAGCCCGCGAAACAGCGCCCGGAAACCGGTCATCAGCAGCGCCGCCGGTATCCCCTTTCCGGCGGCATCGGCCACCAGAAATCCGAAGTGATCGTCCTGCAGGGAGATGAAATCCATCAGGTCGCCCCCCACCAACTTGGCGGGAACATAGACACTGGCCACATCGTAGTTCGGGATCTGCGGCGGCTTGCGGGGCAGCAGCCGCACCATGATCTCCTTCGCCATGACCAAGTCCCGCTCCACGTCTTCCTCGGCCGCCTGCGCCATCTTCTGGCGCAGGATGGCGTTTTCAATCCGCGTCGAGGCCGCTTCGGCGAACGAGGCCAACTGCCCGCCGTCATCGAGGGAATAGGCCTCCGGATTCCGCGAGCGCAGGATGAGGGCCCCGTGGATCGGCCCGCTCAACTGAAACGGCGCCACCATCTGGCACCGCGCCTGTTCCGGATGCGGTCCCGAACGCTGCTGCGCGGCCAGATCCGAGATCACATACGGCTCGCTGGAGCGCAGCGCCTGCGTCAGCGTTCCCTGCCCCACGTTCATATCGCGGTCGAAATTGTCGGTGATCTGCCCCTGAATCGTCCGGGTCTCGTCGTCGATCAGAAAGATTCCAGCCGCGCACTCGGGCGCATTCGCTTGCAGCACGTCCAGTATCACCCGCAGCACTTCGGTCAGGTCGAGCGTGGCCTCGCGCTTTTCCAGCGCCGCCGTCAGCGTGGACCACTCGGTGCCGCAATTCCCGAACTTGGATCTCAGTTTGCTTTCCGTGCTTTCACTCGCCATATTCGTTCCTCATTTTTTTTGTCGCTTGTTTCGGGCTCGTTGCGTGTTCAGACTCGTTGCTTGATTCGAGCTTGTTGCGGGCCTCCGGAACTCGCGGTCCGCTGCCTGCGATGGCTTCCGCCCTGCCGCCATCGCCGGAGTCATGCTAAGCGAACCGTAAGCCCTCACGTTCTGGCCCGGTCATTGATTTTCTTTCTTGAGTTTCCGCGGATCATAAAAGCGGTACCGGCACTCCGGGCAGCGATAGGCCGACATGTGCAGCCACCGCAGCGGAAAATTCCTCCAGCCCACGGGCACTTCCCGATAACCGATCCGGTCCACGTTCCGCGAGCCACACCGTCCGCATTGCACCCAGCGAAGGGAGCGAACTCGCCCCGCATTCTTGCGGCGACGGCCGCGAAACCGTGCCTTGCAACTTTTGCACCGGTACGGAACGCGGCCCACGGCGGCGAGCGCGTATTCCATCACCCCGCGCCGATGCGACCTTTGCGTCCGGGTACTCCCGCATCGCGGACACCGCCGCACTGGCCGCTCAGCCGCCATCATCGAAACCGAAACTTTTTATCTATCACGTTTGGCACGTTATGGCACGTTCGAGCCCGTTCGAGCTTGCCCGCCAGCCTAATAGTCCATTCCATCCGGCACCCAGATCACATCCAGCGTGCGGTTCCGCTCGCCGCCCAGTCTGCCGCCCAGTCCCACCAGCACCATCACCCGGTCCTCGGCCACCCCGTTTTCGATCAGGAATCCCTTCACGACCTCCCCTCGCGCCGCCGCCAGGTTCTGCGGGTCCCGCTCATCCGGCCCCGCGTAGGCCTCCACCGAGATTCTCCCCGTCGCTGTCCGGGAGACGCGCCCGGCCAATTTGGCCAGTTCTCTCCGCTCCACCTCGCCCAGCGTCGTCCGGTTGAAGAAGAAGAGCACCTGCGAGAGGCTGGCCAGATCCTCCGGTAACGGAGGGTGCTCCGGCGGCAGCACCCGTACCAGCGTCGCACAGTCAGCCGCCTGCCCGGCCGAATCCTGCAACCGCGCCGTTACGGAATAATCGCCGGCCCTCAGCCCCGTCGTATCCAATCGCGCCGTCGTCCGCTCCGCCTGCAACTCACCCCCGTTGGTGAACCAGTGATACTCGAGCGGGGAACCATTGTTTCCAGTCGCCTCCACCTTGAGCTCGGCCACGCCTCCCTGTTCCAACACTAGCAGCTCGCTCCGGCAGGCCGCGCCGAGCGGCTCCAGCGGCGGCAACACCAGGAATTCCACCAGGCACTCGGCCCGGTTCCGTCCGGCGTCCTGAGAAACTCCCACCACCGTGTACAGGCCGGGATTCAGATCGCTCGCATCGATTTCCATCACCGGCCCCACAGCCGGCTCGCCCCCAGGACCCGCGCTACGGATCACCCCTCCGTTGGCTGCCCAGACGTAGGAGAGCCGGTGCCCCTTGCTATCGGTTGCCTGCATCTGCACGCGCAACCTCCCGGTGGAATGCTGCCGCACCTCTTCCGGCTCGATCATGCACCGGGCCTCCACCTGATCCGGGCCGCCCCACCACTGCGCCTCCAGAGTCCCGGGCCGGGCAAAGCAGATCAGGACGGCGATCACCGTCCACCACCTGCTCATATCACAGCGCAGACTCCTGCTCATCTGACGGGGCAGCCTCCGTTTTCCTTCTCCTATCACCGCTCACGCTCCTGATCTATACAGAACTTATTTCCCGCCGCCGGGTTGATAACTGTGTACGGCTTTCCGAATCGATGGCGAGCATTCGCTGCCTGCCATTCATTGCCTGCCGTTTACTGCGTGCTCATCACTCGCCTGGAGGTATTGCCATGGAACCCGCGAAACACGAAATCCCTTTCGGAAAGTTCATCAATCTTCTCATTCTGGTGTTTCTCGTTCTCATCGCCGGATTGCTGGCTTCGTTGAACTGGAGGCTCAGTCAGGACACTTCGTCCTCCGCTCCCAAACCCGAGTCCATCGCCGAGGCGATGCCGGCCGCCTCATCAGCCTCCACACCAGCCCCATCGCCGGTCGCCATTCTGACACCGGCGGACAAAGGCGGGCAACTGACTGCGGACATACTCACTCCCCCCCCCCGCGCGAGAGGCGACTCCAGCAGCGAGGGGCGCGGCCACGGCCGCAGTCCCTCAGGGAAATTATACAAAAATGTATGCCGATTCCACCCGGGGAATCCCGGCTGGCGAGGAACCTTCAATGGAACAGCGGATCACCCATACCACCGAACGTTCTGCCGCCACAGCTCCCGCTCCCGAGCCGCTGCCGGACAACCGGCTCCGTCTCCGCCGCCGGCAATAAACCCCATCCCCCGACGGGACTCGCCATTGACCGCCGCCGCCTGCGCCTCGCGCTCAGACATGTTCGCGGCGTGCGCCTCGCTTCATTGCCCCTTGTTTCATTACCCCTTGTATCATTGTGCCGCGGCAACCTCCACCACCGCCCGGTACACAAACTCCAGATACTTCTCCACGCCCTCCACCCACACCCGCTCGTCGTTCCCGTGGAACCGCGCCTCATCCTCATCGGTCCGCACCGTGCCCACGCCATACGCCTGCACGCCCTGCGCTCGCACTTTCGCCGAATCGGTCGCCCCGGTCGTCATCGTCGGCAGCGTGATCGTGCCGGGAAACACCGCCGCCTGCGCATTCTCCAAAGCCCGGAACAGTTCCGTATCGAGCGAGGTCGCTGGCGCCGCCGGAAACTGCACCCAGTCATAGGACGCCACCTCCACGGCCTCATCGTCGATCACCCGCCGCAGCTCCGCCTTCAACTGTTCCACATCCTCGCCCGGCAGCATCCGCACATCGAGCGTCACCTCGGCCTCCGCCGGTATCACGTTCACCCGGAACCCGCCCTCGATCATGTTCGGCGAGATGCTATTCCGCAGCAGCGAATTGTAGGAAATATACGCCCCGCTCCGCGCCTGCCGGAACTTCTCCTCGATCAGCGGCCCCAGCACCGGGTCCTCCAGATTACGAAACAGAAACGCGTCCTCCTCCGAACTAATCGTCGCCAGCCGCTCGAAGAACGTCCGCGTCGTCTCATTCAGCTTCATCGGCGGCTGATACGCGCCCACCTTCGCCACCGCCGCCGCCAGATGCACCACCGGGTTATCGATCCGCGGGGCCGACCCATGCCCCGAGGTCCCCCGCGCGATCAGCTTCAACCCGTTCGGGACCTTTTCGGCTGTCTGCACGCCCACGTAATTCACCTTCCCGTCGCGCAGCATGATCTCGCCGCCCTCGTTCAGCGCAAACTCGCTCTCGATCTTCTCCCAGTGCTCCTCCACCAGGAAATCGATGCCCACGGGCGGTCCGCCCTCCTCGCCGGCCTCGGCCAGGTAGATGATGTCGCGATCCAGCGTCAGCCCCTGCCGCTTCACCATCAGGAACACCTGCAGCATCGCAATCACGTCGATCTTGTCGTCGATCGCGCCGCGCCCGTAGAGATACCCGTCCTTGATCTCGGCCGCGAACGGGTCCACGGTCCACTTGTCCCGCTCGACGCCCACCGTGTCCATGTGCCCCATTAAGAGGATCGGTTTCTTCGATCCGTTGCCTTTCAGCCGCGCAATCAGGTTCCCGCGCCTCGGCTCCTTCTCCAGAATCTCCGATGCAATCCCATCTTGCTCCAGCACCTTTTGCAGGAACTCCGCCCCGTCCGTCTCGTTTCCCGGCGGGTTGGCCGTATCGATGCGGATCAGCTCTTGCAACCGTGCCACCGCCTCCGCGCCTGCCGCCCGAAAGTCCGGCCCCTGCTGTCCCCGCGCCACCGGCACAAAGATCAGCCCGACGACCACTACCGTCAGCATCCGTCTCAACATTCCGTTTCCTCCTTGCATCTCTTCTCGCATTCGGTTTCCGGTCCAGCTCACCGCGCCCGCGCCACTTCCATCACGGCGCGATAGACCAGCTCCACGTGCGGCCCCAGACCGTCCAGCCAAATGCGCTCGTCGTTGCCGTGCACGCCCTTCGCATCCTCATCGCTCGCCGGCGGGTCCACCCCGTAGGTCTTCACGCCCTTGGACCGCAACTGCGCCGAATCCGTTCCGCCTGTCGACATGAACGGCAGCGTGATCGCATCGGGAAAAACTGCTTCCCGCGCACGGTCCAGCGCCCGGTACATCTCACTGTCGAGTGGCGACGGAAGGCCTGCAGGCCGGTATGCAGGCAGCGGCTCCACCTCCACCGCCTCGTCGCCGATCACCCGCCGCACCTCCGCGATGAACTCGTCCAGGTCTTCGCCGGGAAGCAATCTCACATCCAGTGTCGCCTCGGCCACCGGAGGAATCACGTTGTTACGGAACCCGCCCTCCACAATCGTCGGCGCGATCGAAGACCTCAGCATCGAGTTATAGAGCAGAAAATCCCCGCGCTCGCTCTCGCGGAATGTCTTCTCTACCAGCGACCCGATTTCCGGGTCCGCCAAATGCTGAAACAGAAACGCATCTTCCGCCGCGCTCGTTGCTGCCAGCGTCCGGAAGAACATCCGTGTCGTCTCGTTCAGCCGCATCGGCGGCTGGAAGGCTGCCAGTTTCGCCACCGCAGCCGACAGGCGCGCAATCGCATTGTCCGGCCTCGGAATCGACCCGTGCCCCGAGCTGCCCCGCGCCACTAGTTTCAGCCGCCGGATCACCTTTTCGCTCGTCTGTACTCCCACAAACTTCACTTTGCCATCTTCCACCCGCGTGTTGCCGCCCTCATTCAGCGCGAACTCGCTCTCGATCCTGTCCCAGTGCTTCTCCACTAGGAAGTCTATGCCAACCTGCGTCGTACCCTCCTCGCCCGCCTCGGCCAGGAAGATCACATCCCGGTCCAGCTCGGCACCCTGACGCGCGATCTGCCGGTGGATCAGCAGGAACACTTCCAGGAACGTCGCCACCCCGCCCTTGTCGTCCGCCGCCCCGCGCCCGTAGAGATAGCCGTCCCGGATCAGACCTTCGAACGGCGCCACCGTCCACGCGTCGCGGTCCACGCCCACCACGTCCGTGTGCCCCATCAAGAGCACCGGCTTTTTCTTTCCGTTCCCGCGGATGCGCGCCACCAGGTTGCCCCGTCCCGGCTCCAGCTCCAACACCTCCGCCTCGATCCCCTCGGCATCAAGTATCGTCTTCAAATACTCGGCCACCTTCGTCTCATTGCCCGGCGGGTTGGAGGTGTCGATGCGGATCAGCTCCCGCAGCCGCCTGGCCGCCGCCTGACCCGCCTCGGCAAAGTCCGGCTCGCTCTGCGCCCAAGTCGCGTTGATGGTCAGAATGGAAAACGATACGAGAAGTATGATTCGATAAATGGACACAGTTTCACCTCGCCAACGGAAATGGGATCGTTGCTCGTTACTATAAGCGATCTTGTGAGGGATGGAAACGCCTGGGGTAGATCCAGACGGTTCCAGCGAATGAAATTTTAGCCGAGTTTCTGGATCAACCCATCGAGCCCGCCGACCTGCTTCGCGCGCACCGAGTATCCGTAGAGCTGGCCGGTGTCGGCTTCGCGCGTCATCTCATATCCCGAGGCCCCGTACAGCGCGTCCAGAGCGGCGGCAATCGCCGGTTGCAACGCCGCGTCGGTCGTTGGCGTGTTGGGCGTCTCCACCCGGTCGGCAAACCGCAACTCCAGCGCGCCGGTGTTCAGCTCCACCCCGGCGGGAAATTCTTTCTCGGCCACGAGCTTCTTCGCCGTCTCCAGGCCGGATTGCAAAGCGCCCCGAATACGCGCTTCATTTGCGCCTTCCAGCCCGTTGCGCGTCATATACAGGATGCCCGGCGCCGGGTCCGCCATGTCGAACGCCACGCTGGCCTGGTAGCCCACCAGCACGATGCCCGGCCCCTTCGGTACGTGCGCGTAGTCGGCCAGGTCCACCCACCCGGCCGGGTGCTTTTTGTCTTGCCGCCACCGCCCGAAGATATCGATGAACGGCTCCAGGTTCTGGTTCTGGTTCTGGTTCTGGTTCTGGTTCTGGTTCAGATTGAGATTCAGCGCCGCGTTCGTCAGCAGCTTGATGTGAATTCTTTGCAGGTCCATGGGATTCTTGCTTCGCTCGCGCCCGTTGCGAGCTTAGGCGCCGCCTCCCAGCCGGCTATAGGCTCCGTTGGCCTCTTCGATGAACAGCGTCGCCTCCTCCAGCCGCTGGTGCGCGTTTTCCTCGGTCAGGTCCGCCGTTCCCTGTTCCACGGCGCGGAATAAGTAGTCGGCGCAGAGCGGCAGGAACTTTCCCGCTTCGGCGTAGTGTTTCCTGAATTCGGCGACCGTGTCGTATTTATCGGAGAGCAGCAACCCTTGCAGGGAGAGCAGTCCGTCGGCGGCTTCTTTCATCGCCTGCAGGGATATCTTGACGGCCTCTTCCATCCGCCCGCCCTCCAGGTCGAGTGTCGCGTCGAACATCAGCCGGTCCGCGTCTTCGAGCGAAAACTCCGCCTGCGTCACCACTTCCCCGGCGCACTCGCCCACGCCCATCGACATGGCGTAGTCCCAGCCCTGCCGGCTGTCCCGGTAATACTCGGGCCGCTCGGTGTAATCCGGCAGCTTTTCGAACGGTTCCAGCACCTGCTTGATTCTGCCCTTGCCCACCCTTTCGGTGTATTCGGCGAAGGTCTCATCATTCTCCCGCTCCGCCGTGTAGATGTCGGTCAGCTTCTCCACCACTGCGGGTACTTCCTTCGCGGGCACCTTGCCCATCGACAATCCGAACGAAGTCGCATTCGCCTTGGTCGAGCCGCCCAGCACCACCTGGAAGACCGGAGCCACGTGCTGGCCCACCCGGCGGCTGGAGCCGAAAAATCCCAGGTCCGCGATGTGGTGCTGCCCACAGGCGTTGAAGCAGCCGCTGATCTTGATCTTCAGGTCGGCCCGGTCTCCGTAGGAGGTCATGCCGTTCTGGAATTTTTCATTCAGCACCCCGGCCAGTCCGCGCGAGCTGGCGATGCCCAGCTTGCAGGAATCGGTACCCGGGCACGCCGTTACGTTGGCCAGCGAGTTCCCCCCGGCCAGATGCAGCTCCAGCGCGGCCAGATCATCGTAGAGCGCCGGAAGGTCTCCGTTCGCCACCCAGCGGATGAGAAGGTTCTGGTCCACCGTCGCCCTCACCGTATCTTTCACATACTTGCGGCAGACCTCGGCCAGCGAACGGAGCTGCCATGCGGAGATGTCCCCCAGCGGCAGGAAGACTGTAACCATCGAATAGCCGTCCTGCGCCTGGGGCCGCGCGTTCAGGCTGAACCACCGCCCGAACGCCTCCGAGGCGCCTTCCATCCTGAGTGGGGACGGCGGTTTCAGCGGCTCTTCCCTGTAGGTCTCGACTTCCGCCAGATCATCGGTCCATCGCGGATCGTGCGGCAGCTTTTCGAACTCTTCGCGAACCAGCCGCGCGAACTCCTCCATGCCCAGCTTCGCGATCAGGAACTTCATCCGCGCCTTGTTCCGGTTCTTCTTCTCGCCCAGCCGCGTGAACACGCGCGCCACGGCCTGCGCCAGCGGCAGCATCTCCTCGGCGGGTACGAATTCGCTATAGAGTTTCGCCCGGTGCGGGATCGCGCCCAGCCCGCCGCCCAGGTACACGGTGAACCCTTTCTTCCGCACTCCGTTTTCTTCGCGCACCGCCGCCACCGCGCCGATGTCGTGCATCAGCGCCAGCCCGCAGGCATGCTCGCCGCAGCCGGAGAACGCAACCTTGAATTTCCGCCCGAAGCTCTGCGCGTCCGGGTGCCGCAGCAGGAAGTACGCCATCACTCGCGCATACGGCGTAACGTCGAATGCCTCGTCCGAGCAGACGCCCGACTGCGGGCACGCCGTCACGTTCCGCACCACGTTGCCGCAGGCTTCCTTGGTCGTGATCCCCACTTCGGCCAGCCGCCGGAAGGTTGTCGGCGTATCGTTGATATCCATGTAGTGGTACTGGATATCCTGACGCGTGGTAACGTGACTGATCCCGTCGGCATACTCCTCCGACAAATCCGCCAGCACCTCCATCTGCTTCGCCGTCAGCATTCCCATCGGGATCTTGATGCGGAGCATCTGGACCCCTTCCTGCCGCTGGCCGTAAACGCCGTTCCGCAGCCGGAATTCGAGAAATACCTTCTCGGGCATCTGTCCGGATTGAAACCGGCGCAACTCGGCTTCGAACACGTCGATCTCCTCACGGATGGAGTCCGGGAGACGCGCCCACCGCTCCTTTGAGGCGTTCGATAGGTTGGAGACTTCCGAAAATTCCGGATTTGTAACCCCGGAATTTATAGCCGATGATTCGCTCATAGCTCCCGCCAAAAAAAAGCCGCCTGGGACAATCTCTATCCGCGGCGGGCTGCTTCTTCCAAATATCCCTGGTTCAATTACTTAGATAAACCACACCCACTGAGACCCGCCCGCATGCTACAACAGGAAAAGCTGTAGCAGCAGTACCATTCCGGGTGTGATTTTTGGATGCGCATCTATATTTGAATACTCCGATTTCCCGCGCCTGTCAACTCTCTGCATTATAACATTATTATTTTCAGTTAGTTGAAATTTATTCCGCCACATTTCTAATCCGCCGCTCTCAACTGCGGAGCCACCCCTTGCAGGAACCGCACCATCTGATCCTCCTGATCCGAGGAGGTAAATCGCAGCACGAAGTGCGTAACTCACACATCCACAAAGCCTTGTAAGAATTCGGCGCAGCGGTCCGGCGTGCCGGCGCGGATCGCCTGCCAGCTCGAAATGTGATCGTGCAGATCGCCATAATAAGCCAGAAGAAACTCTTCCATTTCGTGATCCGCAGCTCCCTCGTCGGAGTTTACATTCAGCGTAACGTATAGAATTCGTTGCAGTTCCTAAGCCTTCCTTCCGAATTCGGCGCAATAGTTCCTGATCGTCTCCCAGTTTTTCGCAAACGACTCCGGGTCCGGACTGATGGGCAGCCACCCGTCGGCAAACCGCGCCAGTCTTCTCAGCGCCGGCTCGGCCGCACCGGCCATCAGAACGGGCGGGCCACCAGGCCGCGCGGGCACGGGATGAAGCTTTGCACTCTCGAGCTGGAACAACGACCCCTCAAAGGAAAACGGCTCCCCGGTCCACAAGCCCTTCATGATCTGCAGACCTTCTTCCTGCAACAATCCCCGCTTGCGGAAATCGACGCCACTGGCCGGATATTCGGCAATCACAGGAGGGCTCGCCGGACCAAGACCGATACCGAACAAAAGCCGTCCCCCGGAAAGCAGATCCAGATTGCCGACCGTGTGAGCCAGCGGAACCGGGTGGCGCAGCGGGGTGAGATACACGGCGGTGCCGAGTTGCGCGCGCTGGGTCTTCATGGCAATCGCAGCCAGCGTTGTCAGTGCCTCGAAACGCGGTCGGGCCAGCAGGCTGTCGCCCAGCCAGATGGAGTCGAAGCCCATCTGCTCGGACTCGACGGCCAGATCGATCATGCGCGTGATGTCGGCGCGGCCGTCGGTGGCCCGCATGACGGCATCGCGCGTGGGAACCAGATATCCAAACAGGGGTTTGTTGCTCATGGAATACTCATTGAATACTGATGGGATTGCTCATTGCTTGCTAATGGGCTTGCTAATGGATTGCTGATGGGAAGATAGTCCGGCTACTGGAACCGCACTTTCACATCCCGCCGCCGGGCCAGATGGACGGTATCGATAAAGCGAACTTTCTTGGATGCCATCGTCATGACCAGCGACGCGGTCCGGTCGCCGTCGCCGAACGACCGCACGCCGCGCAGCAGGTTGCCATCGGTAACTCCTGTGGCGGCAAAGATGATCTGATTTCCCGGCGCCAGCTCCGGCGCCGTGTAAGCCCGCTTGGGATCGCGGATGCCCATGGCCTGGGAACGTTCCAGCAGTTCCGGAGTGTCCAGCACCAGACGGGCCAGAATCTCCCCGTTCAGGCAACGCAGGGCCGCCGCCGTGATCACGCCTTCCGGGGCGCCGCCGATCCCCATGACGGCATGCACTCCCGTCCCTACGACGGAAGCAGATATGCCCGCCGACAGATCGCCATCGCCGATCAGGCGGATGCGCGCCCCGGCGGCGCGAATGTCTTCAATCAGTTTCTGATGCCGGGGACGGTCCAGAACGATAATGACCAGATCCTCGATCTCCCGGTCGAGCCTCCGGGCGATGGACTTGAGGTTGTCCTTCACCGGAGCATCCAGATCGACGATCCCTTTGCAGGACGGGCCGACGACGATCTTTTCCATGTAGCAGTCCGGAGCATTCAGCAGGCCCCCTTCTTCGCTGGCGGCCAGAACCGCGATGGCGTTGGCAGCGCCGGTGGCGCAGAGGTTGGTGCCCTCCAGCGGATCCACCGCAATGTCGACGCCAGGAAGCAAGTCGATCGCAGACCCCTTGGCTCCAACCTTTTCGCCGATATAAAGCATGGGCGCCTCGTCGCGCTCGCCCTCCCCGATCACGATCGAACCACGAATCGGAACCCGGTCCAGCGCCTTACGCATCGCTTCCACGGCCAACTGGTCGGACTTATGCGGGTTGCCCTCCCCCATGGTGTGGGCCGCGGCAATGGCAGCCTCCTCCACGACACGGAGAAACTCGAGAGCTAATTCCAACTCCATGACGGCCCCTCCCGGGCGGTGAGTGAACTATTCGATGACCATGAGCTGGGCGTCGGCCTCGATCATATCCCCGACGGCAACGTCGATCTGCTTCACGGTGCCCGCAACGGGGGCAACAACGGGAATCTCCATCTTCATGGCTTCCAGCATGAGCAGCACATCATCCTCAGCCACCTGTTGTCCCACCTCACACTGGATATCCAGCACCTTGCCCACCATGGGCGCCATAACCGATTCTGCCATTGCTCTCTCCTTAAGTGGCTGGTCCTGCTGAACTCGCTGGATTCCGATCATCGCCCAATGAGTCTGATAAAACGACTGATACTATCACCAACCGGGCCCGGGCAGAAAGATTCTCTTTCCAAATCCGCTTGAAAATCGGGCCGAATTCTCCTGAAAACCGGGGCGCAACGGACTTTTTTATTCGATGTCTCAAGAAACACAGGTGATGGTGCAAGAAAGCAGGACGAAGCCGCAGGGAGTATGCTAAGATTTCCCGGTACGGACTCTGTTTGGAGGCCGGTACGGATTTTGTTTGGAGGATTGCCCAGGTGCCTGCCATCTACATACCGGTCGTCGTCTTTCTTGTTCTGGTGACCCTGTTCCCCATCGTAACCCTGCTGGCGGCCAAGCTCATCCGGCCCGACTCTCCCTTTGCCGAGAAGCTAATGCCCTACGAGTGCGGTGTCGATCCGGAATCCAATTCGCGCGGCCGCTACACCGTACGGTTTTACATCGTCGCCATCCTGTTCGTCATCTTCGACGTGGAGACGATTTTCCTGTTCCCCTGGGCCGTGCAGTTCAAGATGCTCGGACTGTTCGGACTCATGGAGATGTGCGTCTTCCTTGGAATCCTGATCGTCGGATACATCTGGATCTACCGCAAGGGCGCGCTCGACTGGGTTTAACCGGCGGCAGCCGGCGAAGCGTTCATCCTTTTTCCTTTCACGTGGTGTAAATGATCCCTCTAGCGAAACGGCTGGCAGCGGATATTCCCTTCCCTGAATTGACCTGGCCGGGAATCCTCATCCGTCTCCCATCGCGACGGACTTCCCCATGGAACCCGTTCGCGGGTCGCCGTCGCCGAAACCACCGGAAGAGCTGGCTGGCAGCACTCCGGTTCATCGCGCTGCTGGTTGCGCTGGCCGTGGCCGTGGCAGCCACCTCTCCGGCACAACTGGCCGGAGCGCCTCCGACCTATGCCGAACGCCGTGCTGACTTGCGGGAGCTGATCCCGGACGGAATCCTCATCCTGTTCGGAAACAACGAGGCAACAGGTTCAGAGGCCTACCGGGCGTTTCATCAGGAGAGCAATTTCTACTACCTGACCGGTTACGCCGAGCCGGGCGCGATTCTGCTGGTTGCGCCGGGTGAACCGAACAGCCGGGGAACTTCGGACGGGAGTCATCTTCCGCCGGAGATTCTGTTCCTGCCCGAACGCCGGCCGGCCGAGGAGGTATGGCGTGGACCGCAGCCAGACCCGGAGGCGGCCGAGACTGCCACGGCGCTCGGATTCGATCGGGTGATGAATGCCGGCGCGTTCGAGGAGCAACTGAAACGCTATGGAGAACGCTACACCACCGTTTACACCCGCTTGCCGCAGCGCCCTAGCTCCCGGGAAGGCTCCCGGGAAGAGGATACCGTCCTGCAGGCAAGAAGCGGAAGGATTCGCAGAGCCATTCGGTCCGTGGAGTTTGAAAACGTCCGGGGAATACTGGCCGGGCTCAGGGAGACGAAGACCGCTCCGGAGCTGAGGCTGATCCGCCGGGCGGTCGATTGCACGGTGGAGGCCCACCGGGCGGCGGCGCGCGAGGTGAGGCCGGGAAAGGGTGAATACGAGATCGGAGCGCTGCTGAAGTACGAGATGGAGCGCCGGGGGTGCACGATCACCGGATTCGATCCGATTGTGGGCTCCGGCATCCGCTCCACGATCCTGCACTACAACAAGAACGCGGAACGGATGCGGGCCGGAGACCTGGTGGTGCTGGACGTGGGGAGCGAGGCGGGCGATTACTCCTCCGACATCACGCGAACGCTGCCGGTCAGCGGAAGGTTCTCCCCGCGGCAGCGCGAGATTTACGAGATCGTGCTGGGCGCGCAGAAGGCGGTGCTGGCAGCGGTCCGGCCGGGCGCTGTGCTGAGGGGACGCAAGGAGGGCAGCCTGTTCCGCATCGCCTATGACTACCTGAACAGCCATGGGAAGGACGCGAACGGCGAGCCTCTGGGACAGTATTTCCGCCACGGCGTGGGACACGGCGTCGGACTGGATGTCCATGACGCGATCAACTCGGACGGTATTCTGAAGGAGGGAATGGTGCTGGCCATCGAGCCGGGGCTCTACCTGCCGGAAGAAGAGATCGGGGTGCGCATTGAAGATATGGTGCTGGTAACGAAGGACGGCGCCGAACTGATGACCGGGGCGCTGCCGCGTGAAGCCGATGAGATCGAGCAGTTGATGAGCGGGCGGGATTGAAACGGCAGGCGCGAAGCCCGCATTGACGGATTTTTTCCCACTCCCCTATAATTGACAGTTGGAACCGCTGGAAAACCTTCGGTTGAACGGACGCGAGCCCTCGCATCACTCCAGTAACATCAGAGTCAGGAGCAGGATATGCCATCAGCGACACAGTTGCGGCCGGGGAACATCATCAAGCACGCCGGGGAACTTCATTCCATCCTCAGCGTGACGCACCGGACGCCGGGGAACCTGCGGGCCTTCGTGCAGGCCAAGATGCGCAACCTGCGCAACCACACGCTCATCGAGCATCGCTTCCGGTCTCAGGATCAGGTGGAGCAGATCATCGTGGACGAGCAGGAAGTGGAGTACCTCTACCGGGATGGCGACACGTTCACCTTCATGAACACGGAAAACTACGAGCAGCTTCACCTCTCCATCGATACGCTCGGCGATGCGGCCCTGTACCTGACCCCGAATATTCAATTGAAGATCAAGACCTACGAGGACAATCCCGTGGGCATCACTCTTCCGATCACCGTGGAACTGGAAGTTACCGCGACCGAGCCGCGGCTGAAGAGCGCAACGGCAAGCAACGTAACCAAGCCGGCGACGCTTGAGACCAGACTGGTCGTCCAGGTGCCTCCCTTTATCAACCAGGGCGAAAAAATACGCGTGGATACATCGGAAGGCAAGTACCTGGAACGCGCCAAGTAACAGACATCTCTTCAACATCCGGATGGAAAAAGCCGTTTCGGCATGGTGGGCAAAAGCGGGCCCGGGCGGAAGCCCCGGCCCAGCGGGCCAGACGGCCCCGTGCGCTAGGCGGCTTGGGGAAGAGCCTCGGCTTCGAGCAACTCGAGGGCGCGGTTCAACGGGAGATCTTCCTGGGGTTCCTCCGCCTCAGGCGCGGGAGGCGCATCCTCATCAGGCGTGAGGGAAACGAAGGGTCTTTCCTGAGCCACCTCCACGCTGGGAGTGACGCCGGTGTTCTGGATCTCCTTGCCATCCGGAGAATGATATTTGGCCACGGAAAGAATCAGGGCGGAGCCGTCTTCCAGCGGAAGAACCCGTTGAATGGCGCCGATCCCGAATGTCCGTACACCGACGACATCACCGCGGTGGTTATCCAGAATGGCGGCGGCAAGTATCTCCGCCGCGCCGCCGGTGGAGCCGTTGACCAGGACGGCCAATGGCTCGGCGAAGATGGCCTTGCCCGGTTCGGCAAGGAAACTTTCCCTGGGGTGCTGCTGGCCTTCCAGATAGCCGATCAGGCCGCGGTCGATGAACAGATTGGCGAGCTCCACGCCTTCGGCCAGATCGCCGTAGGCGTTATCGCGAAGGTCCAGAATAAACTTCCCGGCGCCAAGGTCCCGAAGGCTCTGCAGCTGCGCCGAGACCTTCGCGGATTCCCCTTCTGGAAGGGCGGAAATCTTCAAATATCCAATCGTACCCTCCATCATGCTGGCCTCCATCGGAGGCGGTTGCACGATTTCCCGCAGCAACTCAATGGGTTTCGGTTCCTGGGCGCGCTCGCGCACAACGGAGAGAACCACGGTGGAGCGGGCAGCCCCATCCAGCCGCGATAATACTTCCTCAAAAGACATCTCGCGCGTGCTCCGACCATCGATGGACTCAATGATGTCGCCGGGCTCCAGACCGGCCCTGTCCGCCGGGCCGTCCGGGAACGCCATGACGATTCCGGGCAGGCCGAAACGTTTGGAAACCACCGCGCCAACCGAAGCCTCCCCACGCCAGCCCTCCTGGTACCGCCGGTACTGGTCCGGATTCAGATAGCTGTTATAGGGGTCCAGCGATTCCAGCATGCCGTGGAGCGCGCCCTCGGTTACGTGCTCGAAGTCCGGGTCTTCCACATAATCGGTCTGGATGCGCGACAGGACTTCGCTGAGCACCGACAGGGGCCGGTAGGGCTCGTCTGTGCCGCCTTCCTGGCCGAGAACGGCGCCAATCAGCAGCAGCAGAGAAAACACAGTCGAGAAACCAATCAGCGTGATTTTAGAACGGTTGTTCATCCGTAAAGTCGATTCCTTGCTCTCCGGGTACAGACCAAACCGGATTATAGCATGGAGCGGAGTTACCGCTCCCGATATCGCTGCGCGATGGGGAACCGGCGGCCAATCCCAAAAGCTTTGGATGTCACCTTCAGCCCGGGGGCTGCCTGCTGGCGCTTATATTCGTTGCCGTCCACCTTGGCCGTGATGCCGCGCACCAGCTCGAGAGGGAAATCATTGCCGACGGCGATCTGCCGGGGCGTCAGATGGTCCTCGATATAGGCTTTCAGAATCACGTCCAGAATTTCATAAGGCGGGAGAGAGTCCGTGTCTTTCTGGCCAGGGCGCAGTTCGGCCGAGGGGGGCTTTTCCATGGTGGAGCGCGGGATGATGATCTCGTCCCGGTTCACAAACCCGGCCAGGCGGTAGACCATCGTTTTGGGAACGTCGGAGATGGCGGCCAGGCCACCCGCCATGTCGCCGTAGAGCGTGCAATAACCCACCGCCAGCTCGCTTTTGTTGCCCGTGGAGAGGACCAGCGAGCCGAACTTGTTCGAAAGCGCCATCAGCAGGTTGCCGCGAATCCGCGCCTGAACGTTCTCCTCGGCGACGCCGGGCCGCAGGCCGGAAAAGACGGGCTGGAGCGTGTGCTGATAGGATTGAAATATCTCCGTGATGGGGATCTGGTCCAATGGAATCCGCAGGTTCACCGCCAGCGCTTCGGCGTCCGCCAGACTGGAGGGGGACGAATAAGGGCCAGCCATGGCGACGCCCCGGACATGGTCGCTGCCCAGTGCCTCCACGGCCAGTGCAGCCGTCAGCGCGGAATCGATCCCGCCGCTGAGCCCGATCAGAACCGATTGAAACCCGCACTTGGCGACATAGTCCCGGATGCCCACGACGAGAGCGCGATAGATGGATTCGACCGGGTCGCGGGTCGATGGGTGAATGTCTCCCTGCCCGGAGGTGGTATCGAAAAAGACGAGATCCTCTTCAAAAGATCGCGCCAGGGCACGGACCTGTCCTTGCCGATCGATCACTGTGCTGGTGCCGTCAAAGATCAGGCTGTCGTTGCCGCCCACCTGGTTGACGAAGATGACCGGAATCCGGTGGCGCAGAGCCAGGGTCCTCAACATCTCTTCCCGCAACTCCCGTTTGCCATCCAGAAAAGGAGAGGCGGAAAGATTCACCAGAATCTCCGCGCCCTGGGAGATCAACTCTTCCACCGGGTCCCGTGAATACCGCTGCGTCTTCCAGTAGGTTTTATCGTTCCAGATATCCTCGCAAATGGTGATGCCCCATTTTTTTCCCGACAGTTCGACGACCCGCTGTTGAGACGCCGGTTCAAAGTACCGCAGCTCGTCGAACACGTCGTAGGTGGGCAGCAGCATCTTGGACTGCACGAACCGGATGCGCCCGCCGCTCAGCAATGCGGCGCTGTTGGCTACCCGACGGCCGGAACCGGCCGCGGCGCGGGACACGAATCCGCAGATGATATCGAGGTCCGGAAAATCCCGGGCGACCACTCCCAGGCCGCGGGCATTGCTCTCCACGAAGCTGGGTTTGTCCACCAGGTCGCGTGGAGGGTAACCGCAGAGAGAGAGCTCGGGGAACAGGACCAGCTCGGCGCCGCCCGCCGATCCTTGCGCGGCAAACTCGCGAATCCTGGCGAGGTTGGCGTCGAAGTCGCCGATCGTCGGATTGATCTGTGCCAGAGCGATTTTCATCACAGGACCTATTTAAGATTATACTGAGGCAGCGGCGTTGCCGTTGAAGAGAAAGCAACCGAAGTCCGGGTCGCCGGGACCGGGTCCGGGAGGGGTGGACAGTGAGCGGAGACAAGCAATTCCAACTCGCGATGGAATACTTCCAGCAGGCCTATGAGCACCAGATGAAAGGCGAGCTGGAGGAGGCCATGGCGCTGTACCGCCTCTCCATTGCAACCCATCCTACTGCGGAAGCCCACACCTTTCTGGGCTGGACACTCAGCTTCCTCGACCGCTACGAGGAAGCCATCGCGGAGTGCCACAGAGCCATTGCCGTGGACCCCGATTTCGGCAACCCCTACAACGACATCGGCGCGTACCTGATCGAGCAGGGCCAACTGGAAGAGGCCACTGACTGGCTGCAACGGGCGACCCGCGCGCCCAGATACGAAAATCGTTGCTTTCCCCACTACAACCTCGGACGGATCTATGAGCGCAAGGCCAACTGGCCCCGGGCTATGGACTGCTACCGGTCCGCGCTGGCGGAAAACGCCCGCTACAAACTGGCGCACACGGCGTTGCGCCGCCTGGAGGCCAGGCTGAACTAACAGACAATCTCTTTCTCTTTGGCTTGCCCCATTCGGCGCTTCCCAGGCCACGCTTCCATCCTTCTCATCGCGGGCTCATTCCAGGCGGAAAGCTACCCATTCTCCCGCCGCTGTTCCGGCTTTCTTGCCATCAACCGGGCCACGCCACGACCTAGGACGGTTTCCTCGTAATACAGGACGCGCAGACCAGGAAATGCACGCAGCAGTTCCTGATGCCGCAACAGGTGCTCCGGATGACGGGGCCCGCCCGGAAATTGCAGTTGATCGACTGTGTAGGTCTGGTACACGAGGAACCCGCCGGGGCGCAGGGCGGACCCGAGCACCGGGAACAGGTCGCGCTGCAGATAGAAAAAGCAGATGATGAGATCGAAGCTTTCCGGAGGCGGGGAAAACGATTCCAGATCGACGCACAACAGATCGAGCGCCACTCCGTTTTCCCTGGCCAGTAAGCCAGCCCTGCCGAGGCCTTCGATCGAGAGGTCGCAGCCCGTTACGCTCCAGCTGTGCCGCGCTAGGCACACCGCGTTTCGTCCAGCGCCACAGGCAACGTCCAGCGCGCGGCGACCGGCCGGCAACAGGCCGGCGTAGTCATCCAGCTTCGCCAGAAACGGGTCCGGCTCCGGGCTGGAGTGCTCCCCGGCGCGGTATCGCTCATTCCATGGTTTTTTATCTTCCAGAGACAATGGCACCCGACCGCCCAAGGGTTTGACTACCGCGTGAAGAGGGCCTCTTCAGCCCGATGCCCTGCGATCCAATTCACCAACTTCCGGACGGCGATGCCGCGGTGGCTGCGGTCCAGCTTCTGTTGGGGAGTCAGTCCGGCAAAGGATTTCTGAAGCTCCCCATCCCAGAACAACGGATCGTATCCGAATCCGCCGCTGCCCACAGGGGATTCCAGAATCTCACCGTCCGCTATCCCGTAGAAAACGGCGCGCAGCCTTCCATTGTGCACCAGCGCAAGGACACAGACGAACCGGGCCGACCGGTCGCCGGGAGCGATTCCATCCAGCTCCTGTAGCAGCTTCCTGTTATTCGCCGCATCATCGGCATCCGGTCCCCCGTAGCGGGCCGAATAGACTCCCGGAGCCCCGTCCAGCGCATCGACTTCCAGTCCCGAGTCATCCGCGAGAACCCATCCGGGCCGGTACCGGCCATAGTGCAGGGCCTTCTGCTCCGCATTGCCATCGAAGCTCCCGCAATCCTCCGGAGAGGGTGGAATGGTTTCGATGCCGGGAAGCGGGATCACGTTACAGTCCAGCCCCGGCCCGGATTTCGCAATCCAATGACGAATGCCCAACTGCAACTCTTCAATTTTCGTGCGGTTGGAGGATGCTATCTGCAGGGTCAGCAAAACCGGGAGGCAGCCTCAGGCCTGTTCCTGAATTTTTATCATGAAGGTGAATTCGGGCGTGGGGTCGCCTACTCCCCAGCGGTTGACCGTCCAACCGGCCTTCAGAAACCGGGTCTCCGGATGCCGGGACAGATCCAGTACCAGCTGATAAATACCCTTGTAGAATTTCTGCGGGAAGGCCGTCAACGGCTTCTCAGCCCATGTCTCGCCATCGGAGGAGCCCCATATACTCACATCGATGGACTGTTGTTCGAGAATCCCGGTGATCGCGAGCGTCAGCAGACAGATATGACCTGCCGCGTCTTGTACGGAAACAGGATCACTTTCTCCCGCCTTCCCCACTGTGATTTCCTGCACCACAAACGTATCCAGCATGTGAGCCTAGCCCTCCCCGCTCAGGGTTCATGAACTACCTGTTCAAAGCTGGTTATTTTAGCACAGTGCTATTGCATGGCGGAGCGTTCATTGTGGAGGAATGGCGAAGCGGCGGGATGGATCAGTTCCCGGAGCGTAGACGCCGCAGCCGCTGTCCGGCCTCTTCCAGAGTCTCCTGTTTCTTGCAGAAGGTGAACCGGACCTGTTGGGCGCCGTCGGCAGGATTGCAGTAAAAACTGGAACCGGGAACCGCCGCGACGCCGATCTCACGGATCAGATGCCGGACGAAGCTGCCGTCGTCGGGGAAGCCGAAACCGGAGATGTCGGCCATGATGTAGTAGGCACCGGAGGGCTTGAAACAGTGAAAGCCGGTGTCCTCCAGTATGGCAAGCAACAGATCGCGGCGACGCGTATAGTCGGCGGCCAGTTGCTGGTAGTAGTCCGGACCCAGCGAGACGGCCAGCACTCCGGCCTCCTGCAGGGGTGAAGGCGCGTTGACGGTAACGAAATCGTGGACCTTGCGGATGCTGCCAGAAAGAGGAGGAGGGGCGATCACCCATCCGACCCGCCAGCCGGTAACGCTGTAGGTCTTGGAGATGCTGTTGATGGTAACGGTCCTCTCGCGCATGCCGGGAAGGCTGGCCAGGGGAATATGCTGCTTGCCGTCGTAGAGGATGTGCTCGTAGATCTCGTCAGTGATGGCCAAAACGTTTTTTTCACGACACAGCCCGGCGATGAACTCGAGCTCCGGACGGGTGAACACCTTGCCGCTGGGATTGTTGGGAGTGTTCACGATGATCGCGCGCGTGTGCTTGTTGAATGCGCCGCGGAGCTCGTCGCGGGAAAAGGTCCACTCGGGCGGCTCCAGGCGCACGTGGCGTGGAACGGCGCCCGCCAACGAACAGTCCGGGCCGTAGTTTTCGTAAAAGGGCTCGAAGATGATGACCTCATCTCCGGGATTGAGCAGCGCCATGAAGGTGGCAATCATGCCCTCGGTGGAGCCGCAGACCACCGTTACCTCGCGCTCCGGGTCGATCTCCCAGCCCATCTGCGCCGAGACCTTGCCGGCCAGCGCATCGCGGAACCGCTTGGCGCCCCACGTGATGGAATACTGGTTCACGTCCGCGTCAATCGCGCGCTTGGCCGCTTCCTTGATCTCCGCGGGAGCCGGAAAGTCCGGATACCCTTGCGACAGGTTGACCGCTCCGTGCTCGAAGGCCAGACGCGTCATTTCACGAATGACCGATTCCACCAGCCCCCGGGTCCGTTTCGCGGGCTGGAAAGGCTGCGCGGCAACCTTGCCATCCAGACGATTTGGGGCTATATCTGCCATAAAATCCATCCTGTCATGATGATTTCCAAGCTTCTGATTCTGCCGGGGATTCTGCTCAGGGATTTAGCGGCGGCTGGTTGTGGCCCGGGTAGAGCTGCCGGTACAGCGCTGCATTGCGCAGCACGGCCTGTACATAATTCCGCGTTTCGGTGAACGGGATACTTTCGACAAACTCCGCCGGGTCTTCAAAGTTGCCTTCCTGCAACCATTCCTGCACGCGGTGGGGACCGGCGTTGTAACTGGCCACGGCTTGCTCCAGGCTCCCTTCGAATCGATCCAGAACGCTCTTCAGATAGAACGTGCCGTAAACAAGATTGTATTGGGGAAGATAGAGCTTGGAAAGCTGATAGCTTCTGGCTCCCCGATCCGGAACCTTCCTGGCGACCAGCCGCGCCGTGGAGGGAAGAAGCTGCATGAGCCCCCGGGCATTGGAGCCGGAGCGGGCACGGGGGTTGAACTCGGATTCCTGCCGGATCAGGCCGGCGACCAGATAGGGGTCGAGTTGCGATGCCCGGGCCTGTTTCTGAATCTGGTCCCAGTAAGGCACCGGGAACAACAGTCTCCAGATGTCGTCGGACAGCTCCGTCCGGTTGCGAGTAAAATAGCTGGGCACGTATTGCTTCGCATAGCGAAGGGCCACATGATGACGGCCCCTGTTCTGTTCCAGCCGGGCCAGTTCCACACCCACCCAGGCTTGACCGGAAGCGCCCGTCAGAAGGGTCTTTATCTCGCCGATGGCCCAGTCCATCAGCCAGGCGGACTCCAGCAGTTCGACCCGCTCCAGAGTCGTTTTCTCGGCCATGGACCGCCCGGCTTCCCACTCTGCCGACGTGTCGCGCCTTCGAATCCCGCTGAGCGGGATGATCCTGATGGATGCAATCGTCCCATTGGTTCCAGGCAGCCGGTCCAGCCGTTGGCGCGCCAGCATGCCGTAGTAGTAGTTGGGAAAGGTATCCACGATCTTGCGGTAATACCGCGCGGCCGCAACCGGTGAATCATCCTCTACCGTTCTCCCGAGCCAATACAGAGCCGAAGATATCTGCGGGCTGGCAGGAAAGTGCTGGACATGCTCTTCGAAAAGCCGCCTGGCTTCCGGCGTCCGTCGCTCCCGGTAGGCATGCCACGCCAATTTCCAGTGGCCGTACCATGCTCCGCCGCTTTCCGGAAACATTTCAAAACTCTGCCGATAGAATTCCCCGGCTTGATCGTAGTCCTTCTCCAGCAGATAGTAGTTTCCCGCATTGATCAGGGCCTGCTCGTACCAGGGCGATTGCGGATACCGGCTTGCCAGCAAAGCAATGTGGGTCCGCATCAGGTCGGGACGTTTGACACGCCGGTAGCCGGCGGCCATGATGTAGAGCCTCTCCGCACCCGATTCCCCGTCCTGGATCTTCAGTTTTTCGAGGGCCGTCAGAGCGGGCCAAGTGGCGCCCAGGTGATACTGGCATGCCGCGACGCGGACCCGGGATTCCGCCAACAGAGCGCCCTCCGCCAGATTGGCCAATTCCCGATAGGCGTTCCGGGCATCCCGCCATCTGCGTCTTCCATACAGGTTTTCCGCTCGGAAACGAACCATCTCCACGGAGGGGTCCGGATAGGATTTCGCCAGGCCGCGGCGTAGCGGGGCTAATTGCCTGGAGGCTTCGGACGCCTTTGCCGAGGTGGGGAACCAGTAATAGACCTCCTGAAAAGCCTCCGCCGCCTCCTGCTTCCGGCCGGCGGCCGCGTAGGCGGATGCCAGCAGAAACATGGCCTCGTCCTTCCGGCGGTCGCTGGACCAATCCCGCAGCAGGAGGATTGCAGTCTCCGGGTTGTTCAGATCGATGTATGCCTGCGCCAGCTGGAGAGCGGCGTCCTGCCGCAGAGGGCTGGCAGGATAGCCGTCCGCGAACCCCTCAAGCAGGAGAACAACCTGATCCGGTTTCTCCAGCTCCTTGTTCGCCAAAGCGAGGTAAAAGGTGGCGTAGTCATTCAGGGAAACCGGGATCTCCCGGGCCATCTCCAGATGACCGGCGGCCTCCGCAAACTTTTTTTCCTGGAAAAAATGGTATCCCAGCGCCATATGCGCCAGGGCGCCCGCCTCCTGATCCTGGTACTGCTCGGCAAACTGCCGCAGTTGCTTCAATTGGGCGGGGGAGCTGTCCTCCAAAACCGATTTGCTCAGAGGCTGCAATAATGCAGCGTGAGGAGCAGCCGCACGGGTGAGGGGAGCCGCGCTCCCACCCATCAATACACCCAACAGAAAAAAAGTTGTGATTCGTTCTCTCATCTGGATTGCCTTACAATTCCGGGCCGGAGCAAAAACGGCGAACGATTTCGACTGGCGATCAGTTCGCGGGAGATGCCGGACTTTCCGCCGATCCCGGATAGTCCTCACCGAGAACGGACAGGTCATTTCCCGCCAGCATGGCGACAATCTCATAGTGCAGGTAGTCAAAGGAGGCAGCAGGAGTCCCGGCGAACTTTTTGTAGTAGTTCTCCCGCGTCTTTTCAATATCTTCTTTCAGCAGGAAGTACAGATTGCGGTTTTGACGTCCTTGTTCGACCTTGTCCTTGTGATAGGAACAGAGATCCTGAACCGCCACGCGGGCAAACCGGTGAGCCTTCTTATGTTTGTCGCGGTCTTCCTTCGCTAATGATTCGAGATCGGGTGGGGGAGGAATCGGCGACTCGATTTCAGAGGCAACGGCAAAACCGCCAGCGAACGAGCCCCTGGATGGAGGCTCCGGAGCCTCGGTGGACGAGGAAGCATCCATGGGAACAGGCTCGGAAAACGCCTCTTCGGAGACGGCGGCAGGCTCCGTCTCCATTTTGGAGACTGGTTCAGCGGCTGGGGGCGGCGGACTGGCAGAAGCCTTCGGAGCGGTCTCGGCGGCAGAAACTCTTGCATTCGCAGTTTCCAGGCTCAGGCCTGCAACACGGGCCAGAATCTCCAACCCGCTCACCAGGTCGGAGTGATCGCTTGTCATTCCGTCGGAATAGATCGCGGCAACGATCTTTCCGCGCACGATGACCGGCAGCAGGCATACATGCGATCCGCCACCACTGGAGAGCTGCTGTCCCAAACCCGGCGGAACACTGGCGGAACTTTTTTCGCTCCGGACCGGCTTCAGCGTTTCACAAAGATCCTTGAAAATACCCGGCTCGGATGTGGCAACCGAAAGGGCTTTCAGTTTTGCCGCCTGCTCGGAAAGAAAACCCTCCGAACGCCAGTAAACAAAACTCTCTCCCCGCCTCGCAAACATCGCGCAACGCCCTGCTAAAGCAGCTGCTCCAGTCAGGGCGGCCTGCATGATCTCCGTTTGACCGGCAGGCCGTAGGATTTGATTGACGGATTGGTTCAACGCAGTCAGCGCTCCCGGTCCGCCCGAATCCGCCGTCCCGGGCAATGCCGTTCGAGCCGATTGCAGGGTCTGCTGAACGACCTGCTGCACCAGCTCCTGCATGGCCTTTTCTAAACTTTCACCTGCACCATTTGCCATAGGGTGAACCCTGGCTGCCAATCCTTTCCGATTTACCCATCATCGTAGCGTTCATCGGACGGGGGGTTCATCGGACGGGAAAAGATGAATGGCAGCGATATTCTCCTCTCTGCCGGAACTTAATGCCCCCGGCCCGCCATTGTCAAACAGTTTTTACGGATCGGACCAACATGTGGCATTAGGGTCACGCGTATCGCTCAAAATCGCCCGGCGCCCGGTACCCGGACTGATTCTTCCGAAACCGCTCGAATTCACATCCAATATCGGCTAAAATAACAAGAGATCAGCTTGAAATGTTGAAAGGGGGCGAAACGGATTCGACGGGTAGGAACAGGGCTGAAAGGCATGCCGGGGTCCATGCACCCGAAATCGTGTGGAACATTATTAATTGCCAACAACGACTTGGCCCTCGCTGCTTAATCAAAAGTAGCGCGCTGTCTCAATTTCGTTCGTAGGGTTGAATACAGCGTCATGAATGCGGACTAGTCTTTCCTCCTCGGTCCGTGGAGGACGGGCGAAACTCATCGGACTAGTGGCTGCGGGTTCTTGTCGGCTCGATGCTGGCAGCCGCAAATCTTTTCGAACCGACTAAGCATGTAGTCTTTCTGTCAAGGGCCTTCTCGGACGGGGGTTCAACTCCCCCCGCCTCCACCATGACCAGGAACCATGCCAGCCCACCCTCAAAATAAAAAGCTGGCCGAAGTATTTACTCCGGCCAGCCAGACAACGTCATCGCCAGAAGCAGGGCCCTAGAACGCCTCCGGAATGTGGAAGGTAAGGATCGCGTTCAACGTCTTGTCGGAAACAATCACGTTCTTGTTTTTCGGATCGACCGTGATTCCACGTGTGTCTTTCAACAATCCTCCGGGCCCGCCCACGGTCCAGCGGGGCGGGACGTCACCGTCATCAAAAACACTCCAGATCCCCACATAATCGAGTGCTTCGTACCGGCCTTGGGGGCGAACCGCGGCGACGATCATGCCCGTCTCCGGGATTGAGGTCATCAGGGCCGCGTCCGCGGCAGCCTCGTGAGTGATGATGCGCAACGGCTTCGTGTTCCCGGCCGCCGAGCGGTCAAAAATCCTGATTGCATCCCGGCTGGAGGCGATCAGCAGGTCGTGAAGAGGATCCACAGTCAAACGGCGCGCGTTGAGTCCCGTATCGGGCCCTCCCAGGATCCGTTTGGGCGCCATGTCCCCGTCGCCATCGATCGGAAAGACCAGAATACGTTCCCCCTGCGGAACAAAGATCTCCTCATGGATGGGATCGATCGCCAGCGCCTGCGGCAGCTTGAGCTGCGTGCTCGGTCCGAAGATCTTGCGAAGGGGCGCCACATTCCCGTCCGCATCGCCGGCGAAGGTGAGAATGGCGAAAGCGAAAAACTGAGGAACGACGATTTCATCGCGAACCGGGTTGTATGCCATGTCGTGCATCGTCCGGGTGAAAAGAGTGTTCTGGCCGGCGATGGACCTCGTGGGCCCTGCACCACCATCCGCCAACCTGGCGAATGCCGCAACCTGCGGGTGGCCCACTCAGTTGGCAACGAGAATCTCTTCTCGTTTCGTATCGTAGGCGACGGTGTGGGGATTGCTCAGCATCGCCGAGGGAGCGTCGACCGGCCCGCTGCGGATCACGCGCTTCGGTTTCACGTTTCCGGAAGCGTCGATCGGAAAGACGGTGGCGGCATGGCTGCCGAAATTCGCGACCCAGAGCTCATTGTTGACCAGATCCAAGGCAACGCCAGTAGGGTTCTTGACCATCGTCAACGGCCCCTTGATGACGCGGATGGGAGCAACGTCCCCGTCGGCATCGATGGGGAAGACGATCACCGAGTCATTCGTATCGTTGGCGACGAAGATCTCGCCGCGCTCCGGATGAATGGCCAGCGACGTGGGCCAGTCCAGCTGTGTCTTTGGCCCCTGAATGGTGCGCAGGGGAGGGGTGTCTCCTTGCGCCCCCTTGGGATAAATCGTGAGGGAAGCCGGCTCAATGATTCCCGATCCCGGAAATGATCTGAAACGTCCCACCGGCCAGTCGGTGCGGGTGGCGCCACGGCCGAAGGAACCGCCCCCACCCTCACTCAACGGAGGCCGTTCATTGCTGGTTCCCCAATTGGAGACGACGATTTCGTTCCTTTTCGTATCCACAGCAATTCCGTGCGGATCGGCGAGTTTTGTCCGGCGTCCCTGCAGGACTCGCAGTACCTCTTCTTCATCCTTCCGCGTCTTTCGCGTAAACAACCACGGCGTGGTCGTCCTGGATGGTCATGAACAGTTCCTGTTCCTGCTCATCGGCTGCCATGGCAAAGGTCGTGTGGGGAGTCGCCAGTTTGCGCTTCGGCGCCACATTCCCCCTGGCATCCCGGCCGAATACCGGCATCCAGTTCATCGTGTCGTTGTTGATGGCATAGATGTCGCCGTTCTCCGGGTCGATATAAACACTGCAGGCATACTCCAGAAACGTGTACTCGCCGCCGATGATGCGCCTGGGCTCGCTCATCGTGGCCGTCGGAGGCGTGTTCTCCAGGCGGTCGTAGACCAGCAAGCTCGAGAGGTTTTCCTCCGCGATGACCACTTCGTTGCGGATCGGGTCCACGGCCAGGCCCGCATAAGCGAAGTGCGGATCGGTGATGTGGGTCAGCGGCTGGCGGCTGGCCACCTCCGCGCGCTCGGCGTCGCTGGGACGCGGCGGGGCCGCGGAGCTGGAAGCCGCGCCCGATTGCAGCGCGGTGGAAAACAGCGTTGCATTTCCGCTCGCACTGGCGCCCGCACTGGCAGGTGTCAGTTGGCACATCGGACCGGTCAGTTCCGGCCAGCTTTCCCAGCCCACCAGCCGCTCGGACCCGAAATTCCTGGTCCGTTGGAGCTGTGGAACAATCCCACTGGAGATTACAAACAATGCAAATCCGGAAAGCATCAACAGAAGCAGGAAAGGTACGCGCCTTCTTTTGAGCTTTGATTTTGACACTCTGGAAAAATCCATCGAATGGACTCCTTTCGATTCATCGGCTGCGCTGACTGCCGCTCGGTACCTCGGATTCTAGGTGAGATGGCCCGGGGGATCAAGGAAACTTTGCTTGTGCCCAACAAAAGAAAAAGGGGAAGAGAACATCCGTAAAGCAACGTTCCCTTCCCCGATAGCAAGTGTGGTGACTGAATCTGCCGCTAGAACACGAGCCTCAGAGCAAGCTGGATCAGCCGGGAAGCGCTACTCCGGATTTTGGATACAACGGTGGAAAATATCCGTGGAATTGTAATCGGGTCGCCAGTCCATTTGGTCGAATAAAACCCTGGGCACAGGAGCTTCCCCAGGAGTAGTTCATTGAAGACCATTCTATTCTGCGGCGAGCGGGACCGGAATTATAGTAGAGTGGCATAGTGGAGCAACCAGGGTGAGGCGGTTGTGTCGCCGCCGAGAGGAGCATAGCTTTGGCTGTAAAGAAAATTCTTTTAGGTCAGGTATGGAGAAAGAACGACTCGGAGGAGACGTACCTGATCACAAAACTGTATAACGAGGTGTTTTCCACATTCGCAGTGCTCCGGAAGACCAATGGCGAAGAGATCCTCCGCATCAAAGTCGAAAAGCAGGGAGCACTTTCCTCCTTACCCGGCTTCACCTACACACAGGATGAACAGGATTTTTAGACCCCTGTTTCCCGTGTGAATCAACCAACTCTCTGCCTTCCAGGTGGATTGGATCGCACAGGATTCCGTGATTGCATTCCGGTTGAACCGCGTCCGCCGCTCACGTCTCTTCTGGTCCCTGGCGAAGAATTCTTGAAAATTCCCGAGGCTCGATCCGGTATTTGAAGGCCTTGCGTCCGTGAATGAAGATGACGGGCACCTCGTCGTTATACCTCTCCCGCAGTGCGGCATCCTGATCGATATCGATCTCGGAAAATTCGAACGGGACCTGTTGTTGCAGTTTTCTAAGCTCCCGCTTGGCTTCATCGCACAAATGGCACCCGGAGCGTGTATAGAGCCGTACTTCTGCTTCAGCCGGATTGAAAACCCGGCCGGTCATGAACGCCACCCGTTCCCACACCTTCTGATTCGCAAGAGCAGCTCCCGCATAGCCACGGCCACAAATCCTCCCACGTGCACGGACCAGATGAGGCCGCCCTGCATCGAGATTCCCCCCACCCAACCCGGCGGCGCCCCTCAGTAATAGCAGCAGCAACCAATCCATCAAAATCATACCCGCCGGCAGTCGGAACGGGAGGGGAAAAATAAAAAATCCGGCAAGGACAGACCTGTGGCCGGGTAAGCAATCAAAGCATATACACAGTACATCGTTTCGCGGACCGCCCTCTCCGGCCAGCGGGCCGGTCATCCACAATCTATGCTCATTTCCTGGCTATCTTAGTGAGAGTGGCATTCGGAACAGCCTGTAGCCATGGTCGCAGGACAGCTCTGTATATATCATTCCATTCACTCCCGCATAAGTTTTTCCTTTCATCAATGATCCGGAAGCCGAAAAGCAGAGCCTGTACGGTTGCCTGTTTCGACTCCCGACCGGCGGCAGCGCGATGCTACTGGACCTGCAACACGGGACCCGCATCGGCGAACACCTTGAGCCTATCCTCCATGATCACGCCTCCGAGATACAATTTCTTACCGAACTTGCCGATTCCACGAGGGAATGGCTGAGCTGAACGTGTTCGAATCGTCACCTTCCTGTTTGTATCCGATTGTTTCCATTCCTTTTCCAGAATAGAATAAGCTGTTCGCTCACGGCTTCTGTTATGTCTGAAGAAACGAAACTCGGCCTGCCTTTGTCGGAATGCGGCATATCCTTCTTTGAAAACTGTCCGGATTATGTTCTGGTATTGGACCAGGGGTGGTCCATCCTCTACGCGAACCCGAGCTTTGACAGGCGATTTCTGGCCGAGGGCTCGGCGGTGGGCACCTGTTTGCTGGATTACCTGGATGACAATTCGGTTCTCCGGGCGCGAGACCTGCAGGACCAGATCTTCAGCACCCCGATGCAGACCGAACTGCACCACTCGACTCCGGAAAATCGTACGGCATCAATCCACTACGTTTTTTTTTCACTTCCCTCCACGCTGAACGGCAGGACAGCGGTTGGAGCGATTGCCCGGGACCGGGCGGGCGATCTGGCCACCTTGCTCGAAACCATCAATCTGAACCTGGAATTGGAGCGGAAACAGAAAGAGTTATCCGACGCCAACGCCAGGCTGGAGCAACTTTCCATCACCGACCAGACCACACAACTATTCAGTCGCGACCATTTTTTCCAATTGGCGCAGCATTCGTGGGAAGAATCCAGGCGCTACGAGTTGCCCTTGACCGTGATGATGATGGATCTCGACGATTTCAAAAAAGTGAATGACACCTATGGACATATTTTCGGAGATTACGTGCTGAAGCAAGCTTCCGCGCGCCTGAAGGGACGAACCAGAAAGGCGGATGTCCTGGCGCGATACGGTGGAGAAGAGATTGTTCTGCTGGCTTCCAACACAGATCAAAAGACCGGACTCTTGCTTGCCGAGCGGCTTCGCGGCGCCGTCGACTCCGACCCGTTCACGATGGGCAACTGCACTGCGGCCGTTACGATCAGCATCGGAGTCTCCGGAACGGAGTTGGGGGATTTCGCCAGTTTCGAGGGTCTTCTGGAATCCAGCGACCAGGCCTTGTACGAGGCAAAACGTGCGGGGAAAAACTGTGTCTACCAATACCAACACGGCTTAGCCGACAAGATCTGATTCGGCTCGCCCCGCAGCTAGAAGGTCTGGAGGCTCACCTATGGCCCAGAATGGTTTGGAACCCGGCATGCAACCTTCCGGCTTACTTCCGGCCGGCATGCTTCCGGCTGGCACGGACCCCATCAACCGATTCTTTGAGATCTCTCTTTTCAGCCTGCTTGCCACAGGCTTCCTGACCCTGGCGGCAACCGGCCGCATGGATCGGTTCACCATGGTCTTGATGGGGGCGGCTCTTTGCGTCCGAACCGTCTTCCTCTGGAAAAACCAGGTCGTTTTGATCCCTCCGGAGTGGATCACGAGGCTGGCGATTGTTTACATACCCTTTTACTGCTTCGATCTGCTGTTTCTCACCTACAACGCGGTAAATATCCTGGAACGTTTCCTGCTGGCAACGATCCACCTCATCTTTTTCACCGCCGTCATCAAACTCTTCTCCGCCCGTGTTACACGGGATTATCTCTACCTGAGCGCACTCGCCTTCACCCAGATGCTGGCTGCCGCGACGCTGACCGTACAGACCTCTTTCCTTCTCTTATTCGGAGTCTTTCTCTTTCTCTCCATCTGCACCTTCACCAGCTTTGAAATCAAGCGCGCGCGCGACCGGGCCCTTTCGGACCCGGCACCCGGCAATCCGCCCGGCACAACCAGCCGGTTGGCGGCCACCCTGAGCGGAACGGCTCTGGTCATCTGCTTCGGAGTGGTGGTTTTGTCCACGGTCTTGTTTTTTGTGATCCCCCGCGCACGAAGCGGGTACTTCAGCAACCTGTCCCGGCCAGCCGAGCAGATGACGGGTTTTTCCGATAGCGTGGAACTGGGTGCCCTCAGTAAGATCAAGCGCTCCTCCTCGGTCGTCATGCACATCAATGCCCCGAAGCTGGCCCCCTCCCGCGGAATCCGATGGCGGGGTGTCGGTCTGACGACATTCGACGGACGCCGCTGGTTCAATTCCAACCGGGCCGCCATGGCCATTCCCGGCCGGCGGAACTTTCACTTCCGCCCCACGATCTACCGGCCTCCGGCCCAGGCGGAGTACCTGGAATACACCATCACGTTGCAGCCGCTTTCGAGCGACACCTTGTTTCTGGCGCCGCAGGCCGTGGAGATGAACAGCCAGTTCCGCAACCTCTGGGAAGACAGCGGCAACTCCGTCTATATGCCCCCGAATGCCGGCTCGCTGGTGCGTTACTCAGTGCTTTCCAACATCGCCACGCCGGATCCGGAGTTGCTGCGGGCCAGGCAGGAACCCGTGCCGGAAGAGATCGAAAAACTCTATCTTCAGCTTCCGGAGACCGATCCGAAAGTGCGGGATCTGGCTCTGGAAGTTACCACCGGTTCCGAAACGGTTTACGACAAGGCCCATGCGATCGAAACCCATCTGCAGACAAACTATGGGTATACCTTGGATCTCCCGCAGGTTTCGCTCACCGACCCGATCGCCCATTTCCTTTTCGAGCTCCGGGAGGGCCATTGCGAATTTTTCGCCTCCGCGATGGCCGTCATGCTTCGCTCCATCGGGATACCGGCCCGCATTGTGAACGGATTCATCCAGGGTCAGTACAACGATCTCAGCGGACAATACACGGTTCGCTCCAGCGACGCGCACAGTTGGGTGGAGGTTTATTTTCCCTCCCACGGCTGGATTGCCTTCGACCCCACCCCCCCGGTCGGCAGACTATCTCAAGGGTTCCTGCTGGGCCGCCTCTCCGTTTACATGGACGCCTTTCAGACGTTTTGGGAAGAATGGGTCATCAACTACGACTTCATCCACCAGGTCACTCTCGCTCGCCAGGTGGAGCGCTCATCCCGCAGCGCGCGCACGAATTCCCGGCAATATTTTCAAGACCGGTATCAATCACTCGTCGCCCTGCTCCGGGAATCGACGGACACGATCATCCGCCACCGGGCGAAGGTCCTTCTCGGATTTCTGGCCGGGGTGGTCCTGTTGATGACCCTGTTCGGCAGGTCCACTCTAGCCGCCTGGCGACGCGACTGGACTTTCAGGAGACGAGTCCGTCTGGGAAAAGGCCGGCCAGAAGACGCCACCCTTGTGTACATGCAGTTTCTCAGGACCCTGGCCAGACGTGGAGTAAACAAACAGCCTCATCAGACGCCCCACGAATTCGTTGATTCGGTCCCGGACGCGCTACGGCCCACGGCACACGAGTTCACTAGTCTCTATCTGGAGTCCCGCTTCGGAGGGGACATCCGGCCGCTGGGAAGTTTGCGCACTCTGCAGGAGAAGATCCAGCTCACGACATCGGCGTCTTGAACGATTGCGAATGAATGCGGTCGCTCTGCTCTTGCCTGCTTAGAGCACGCCAGAGGATGCAGTCCCGCCCAAGGGTCCAGCATGCCCGATCTGCCTCCGATTCCCCGCTCCGTCGTTCGCATGCAGGTGGCCGTCCACGGAGAAACCTGGAAAACCTGGTTGAAACACATTTCCTGCAGAATTCTTTTTTCAAGACCCATTCCTGTTCGTGACCGATACTGTTGCTAAACAGAACACCGCGAGCTACCGATAACAAAGCAGAGTGCGAGAAAATCCCGGCTCGGGCTACAATCAGACTGCACAAGGGTGACGGATCGCCATGCGCTACGAAAACATCCTCCAAGCCGTCGGACGCACGCCTCTGATCCGGTTGAATCGCATCGCGGAGGGAATCGCCGCCCCGATCTATGCCAAGGCGGATTTCCTGAACCCCGGCGGCAGCGTGAAAGACCGAATCGCCATCCGCATGATCGAGGACGCCGAAAAGCGTGGTCTCATCCAGCCCGGCGGCACGATCATCGAAGGCACCTCCGGCAACACCGGTTTCGGTCTGGCGATGGTAGCCGCGGTGAATGGTTACAAGGCAATCTTCACCATCAATGACAAGCAGTCGCAGGAAAAGATGGACGCTTTGCGAGCGCTCGGCGCGGAAGTCATCGTCTGTCCCACGGCCGTCGAGCCGGAAGACCCGCGCAGTTATTACTCGGTTGCCAAAAAACTCGCAAAAGAGATGCCCAACTCCTACTATCCCTTCCAATACGGGAATCCGCAGAATCCCGAGACGCACTACCAGATCACCGGCCCGGAGATCTGGGAGGATACCGAAGGCAGGATCACGCATTTTGTTGCGGGGATGGGAACCGGGGGAACTCTTTCCGGCATTGGACGATACCTGAAGGAGAAGAACCCTTCCATCCAGGTGATCGGCGCCGACCCGGAAGGTTCCATCTATTACGAACACTTCAAGAAAGGCACTCACGGTAAAGCACACCCCTACGTTGTCGAGGGAATCGGCGAGGATTTTCTGCCCACCACAATGGACTTTCAGGTCCTCGATGACGTCCTGCAGGTAACCGATCAGGAGTGTTTTGTCTGGACCCGCAAATTGGCCCGCACGGATGGCATCTTCACCGGCGGTTCCTCGGGCGCAGCCCTGTCGGTTACTCTGCGGATCGCCCGCCAACTTCCTGCCGACGCTCTTGTCGTCGTATTCTTTCCCGATGCCGGAGACCGTTACCTCAGCAAGATCTACAACGACGACTGGATGCGCCGTCATCAGTATTGGGAGGCGGAATGGCACGCCAATGCGGATCAGGTTGTCCGCTGGAAGCGGAAACGCCATGCCGGTTCCAGTCTGATCTCCACCGCCGCCGGCGAGACTGCTCACCAGGCCCTCCGGCTGATGCAGGACAACGAAATCTCACAACTTCCCGTCTTTGATGAGGGAATCTGTATTGGAACCGTGCGGGAAGATGAGATCCTCAACCTCGCTCTGCGCGGCGTGGATCTGGACACATTGGTCCTGCGGGAATGCATGAAGGCTCCACTGCCTGTCATCGAGCCGGAAGCCCCCATTGACCGGCTCACTTATCTGCTGACCAATGAAAGCCCCGCTGTTCTGGTGGACCTCGGGAATCATCAATTCGAGATTCTCACCAAATACGACCTGATCGAAATGCTGGCCACGCTCACCGAATCCGGAGGTTTCACCCCTCATACCGCCACGAAGCTTTAGTGTCTGTTTTTTGACACCTCCGTTCGTTCCGCACGGTCTTTTGACGTTTTTACAGCTTCCCGTCCCCCTGTCAATTTAATAACTCCTTGAAAACACAAGACTCTCTGGTTTGGAATCCTCCTTGCCATTAGAGGGGTGTCTGCAATGAACACCCTGCTCCAGGCAAGTTACTGACCTGTGGCAAACCGTACCTGGGTTGAGAGGGGAAAAATGGCAGTAGCGGAAACCGCGGAATCTTGCATGATCCGCCAGGACGACCGTCAGGAAGAGAAGACCGGGGTCCTGGAAAATTCGATGGAGGAGTCGCTGGCGGCAGTCCGTTTTCTTGCCAGCCGACTGGCGACACGGCTGCCCGCTCATGTGGATGTGGATGACCTGGTCCAGGTCGGCATGATGGGAATGATCCAGTCGGCTGAGCGGTTTGATCAATCCCGCGGGGTAAAATTTCAGACTTACGCCAACCGCCGGGTACAGGGAGCAATGCTCGATTATCTGCGCTCGCTGGACTGGCGCCCGCGTTCGGTCCGCAAGCGCAACAGAAAGCTTGCTGAAGCCGTGGCCGCTGTGGAACAGCGCAAGGGCTGCTCCGCCTCGGAAGAAGAAATTGCGCTGGAGATCGGTTTGGAAACCGACGAATTTCACGAATGGATGCGCGATTTTTCCGCCCGGGGGAACCGCACGAACATCTTCCATCCCGACAGTCCTGCCAGGGAAACAACCGATGACTTTCTGAGCACACTCGCCGATCCCTCCGACTCGCCAGAGGAGCGGGCAGAAAAACAACAGATGAATCAGTTGGTGGTGGAAGCCATCCAGCACCTGCCGGAAAACGAGCGGATCGTTATGTCGCTCTATTATTACGAGCAGGTTCCCCTGCGGGTGATCGGACAACGCCTCGGCGTGAAACAGGCCCGGGTCTCCCAGCTCCACACGCAGGCACTCCGCCGGCTCCGGATTCGCATCAAGAATGGCCGGCCTCTTGGCAGATCGCTCCCGTGCGCCGCCCCGGCCGCGCCCAGACCCAGTCAACTGGAGTTGATACCAGTTGCCGCCAAACCTGTGGAAAAAGCCTCCACGCAGGCTGCATGATATAATCTCCGGTGGAAGCGAATCTGGTCTGGTGACTGGCCTGGACTTCAAATCCAGTGGTTCTTCTCCTTGGAGGGGAACGATGGGTTCGATTCCCATACGCTTCCGCCAATTTGCACCAACGGCCATTCTGTATGCCGTCCAAACCTGGAAAACGCAAGAAGAAGTTCTCTCCGGCGAAACAAGCCCGGCGCCGGGCCCGCGAACTGATCGGCACGCCACCGCCGTCCCGCGTGGAACAGGACCGCCGCCACAAGCCCCCCAAGCACAAGAAAAAGCCCGAAGAAGAGTAATAGTAGAGTAGGAGATGTGATTTTGACTTCTGCGCCCTAATAGTGTACGTGCATAAATATGTTCTCCTGGGACGACCGAAAGGCCCTGAAGAACTTTGAGAAACACGGCGTCCCTTTTGAGGAGGCAGCAACGGTGTTCAGCGACATCGATGGTTTGGACTGGAAGACATCCAGCACGGTTCGAGCGCTGAAAAGGGGGGGAGGCTGACTCGTGACAAAATCGAGCACCCCGCAACGATCCCGCGAGGCGACCATCGGGAGACGAGCGCAAAGGCTGGACGCAGTCCCATCAGCGCGCGGCAAGCAAGCCGCAAAGAGCGCACGGCCTATGCCGGATAGACGCCCAGATAGGCAAATTGATTTCTCCGACATTCCGGAATCCACCGACAAAGAGCTGAAAGGCGCCCGCCGCGTTGGCCGTCCCCGGACCGGACGCGCCAAGCAACTCATCGCCATTCGTATTGACCCGCACCTGCTGGCGCAACTGCGCCGCCTCGCCGCCCAGCAGGACAAGCCCTACCAGACCCTGATCCACGAACTGCTCGAACGCGCCGCAAAAAACAAAGTGGCCTAGGCAGACTCCCATGGAAACCCGTCGTAGATGTACACCTTCGTCGGGCGATCTCCTCGCCGTAAGAGCTGAATTGGCTCCGATGTAAGTTCTTTGATGGAGGGTTGGCCTCGATCGACTATCCTCTGGTCTAGGTACCAAACCCATTGGTTCTTGTTGGGTTTCCCATGCACTTCTTTCTCAATCGCAAAGATATTAGCCAGCGCATAGCTTGATGCCCGAACGATGGTCACTCGTACACCGTTCTCATCCGGTCCTTCCTCATCCACCATGTTTGTTGCGTTAGCGATACTATCCTCAAAAGGTCTTCCCTGTACCACAATGACGAAACTACGATTCGCATTTCCCTCAAGAGAAGGGAGCTTATCTATTTTCTGTTTCAGCTTGTTGGCTTCATCGAGAATTGGTTTGGCTCCATCGCTGGATTCGTCCAGATAAGCAAATAGAAGCACCGAATCATTCCAGGCGTAAATATGTTCGTGCTGTTTTAGAATCGTACCCGCTTCGTTTCGGACGAGGTCATACATCTCCCGCATCAGTTTCGATGCGTTCGGGTCGCGCTTCCACATCAGTTTTTTTATCCCGATAAGGTCAATGTAGCTGACGATGCAGTCTCGGCGTGAACCCATCAGAGATTTCCTCCGGATAGAGTGCCATGCTGGAAGTTCGGGGCGGATCAACCATCGGTTAGTGGATGGTGCGGGATTTATTGTTCAGGTAGTCCAGCAGAAGATACTGCCCCAGCGTATAGGGCGTCGTAAAGTAGGCTTTGCCCCGGCACAGCTCGGTAACTTTCTGTACAAAATTCACCAGCCCGGGGTCCGCGGCCAGCATGAAGGTGTTGATCAGTATTCCGGCCCGCTTGCATTTCGACACCTCTTCCATGGTGTGGGTTACCACCAGCGGGTCCAGCCCGAAGGCATTTTTATAGATGCGCCCGTCATCCAATGTGATCGCGGAAGGTTTGCCGTCGGTAATCATGATGATCTGGCGCATATTTTTTTGTTGCCGGTCCAGGATGCGGCGCGCCAGCCGCAACCCCTCGCGCGTGTTCGTGTAATAGGGACCCACCTGCACGCGTGCAAGCTGGCTCAGCGGCATCTGCTCGGCCGAGTCATGAAACAGCACCAGATGCAGCGAATCCCCCGGGTACTGCGTCCGGATCAGGTGCGACAACGCCATGGCCACGCGCTTGGCCGGCGTAAAACGGTCCTCCCCGTAGAGAATCATGCTGTGGCTGCAATCCAGCATGAGCACCGTGGCGCAAGAACTCTGGTACTCGGCCTGATGTACTTGCAGGTCCCGGTACTCGATGTTCAGCGGCAGCTCCAGACCCTCGCGCTGAATCGCGCTGGACAGGGTTGCGGCCATATCCAGATTCATCGTGTCGCCGAATTCATAGAGCTTGGAGGCCCCCCCGGACTCGATCCCGGTCGCCAGATCTCTTGTGTCGTGGCGTCCGAAACTGCTTCTTCCCAGCGACCCCAATAGATCCTTCAGCGTTCGGAAGCCCAGAAAGTCCAGACCTTTGTCCGTCATCTCGAACCGGACCTGCCCCGGATTCCCGATACCGGCTTCGCCGGGCTGCATCTGCTGCTGCGGTTGTGGCGGCTCATCCGTGATGCTGATGTAGCCTTCCTGCTCCATCCGCTCGATCAGACGGTCCAGAAGATCCTGTTGCTGCTCCGGCGGCATCTTCAGGAATTGCTCGGCCAGTTGCTGCATCTGCTCGTCGGCGGAAAGGTCGCCCTCTTCCAGCGCCTGCAGCAAAGCTTCCCGCAACTGCTCCAGACTCTGGTTGTTTCCCGGGTCGGTAAAATCGTCGAAAGGCGACCCGAACCCGCTCTGCAGGAGGAAATCCGCCAGCCGGCTGACCAGTTCCTGCAGGTCGAGCGAATCCAGATCCAACCCGTCGAATTTTTTGTAGGTTACCGACTTCATGCCGATTGGCTCTCCACTCCGGCTGCCGTGGTCCGGAGTCTAGTTATAGGGTCGCTTCGACTCCGCCCGCCGTTGTTCGCGCTTCGAGCCGGACTGGCCCTTGGCCTCCGCCATGAACACCCGTTCTTCGGACCGTCCGATCCTCCGGTGGGCATACAAACCCTCCAGCACAAACTCGCCCATCGAAGCTTTCCATCCCGCGCTCGCCTTCTTTCCTCCCGCCAGCTTTGACGAACTCTCCACCAGACCCTGTATCTTCTTCATCGCCGCCAGCACATCGGCCGAGCCATCCGACTCCGGGATCTGCAGCATCCCGCCCAGCTCGAACCAATCCACGACCTGTTGCAGGTCCGCTCCGGAAAAATATTCCTGAAACACTTTTCCCACCGCCCCGCGAATCAGTTCCCTGGCCACGTTTTCCGCGCCCTTCAACTCCCCTTCATACTCCAGCTCGAACTTTCCCGTGATCGCCGGCATGGCCGCATAGATATCCGCCACCCGCGGAACCACCTCCGACTCCCGGTTCCGGATCGCCCGGCGTTCCGCGTTGGAGATGACCGTTTCGATGCAGGAGATCGGCATCCGCTGGCTCACGCCGCTTCTGCGGTCCACGCGCTTGTCGCCGCGCGCCAGGAAGGCGATCCGCTCCACGATCTGCTCCACAAAGGGCGGAACCCGCAGTTTGCGGTCCTTCCCTCGATCGGCCCAGGCCTCCTGCCGGGTAATGGCGATTCCTTCCTCCGGCGTCGCGGGGTAATGCGTGCGAATCTCGGCGCCGATCCGGTCCTTCAGCGGCGTAATGATCTTGCCGCGCGCAGTGTAATCCTCCGGATTCGCCGTAAACACCATCATCACATCCAGCGGCAGCCGCACGGGATAGCCTTTGATCTGCACGTCGCCTTCCTGCATGATGTTGAACAATCCCACTTGGATCTTCCCGGCCAGGTCGGGCAGCTCGTTGATGGCAAACACGCCGCGGTTGGCGCGTGGGAGCAAACCGTAGTGAATCGTCAGCTCGTCGGAGAGCTGGTGTCCGCCCCGGGCCGCCTTGATCGGGTCCATGTCGCCGATCATGTCGGCGATCGTTACATCCGGCGTGGCCAGTTTTTCCACATAGCGGAACTCGGGCGCCAGAAAATCCACCGGAACATCTTCCCCTTTTTCCTCCAGCAGCAGGCGGCAGGACCTGCAGATCGGCGCATAGGGGTTGTCGTTGATTTCGCATCCGGCCAGCACCGGCAGCTTTTGATCCAGCAGCGACACCATCTCGCGCAACAATCGTGATTTCGCCTGACCGCGCAAACCCAACAGGATGAAGTTATGCTGAGCCAGAATCGCGTTCACCACCTGCGGAATCACGCTGTCCTCATAACCGACCAGCCCTTCGAACAGTACGGCGCCCTCCTCCAGCTTCCGGATCAGGTTTTCCCGCATCTCGTCCTTGACCGTGCGGCGCCGGTATTTTTCTTCAGAAAAGGAACTGCGGCGTAACGCGCCCAATGTTTTCGGCATGGATTTCATCCAATGGCTTTCTTGCACTCAGGATTTTTAGGATTGCACTCTCATTATAACAAACAACCGGCGAACTCCCTTTTCGAGCCCGGTTCCGCCTAGCGGTGTCCCGTTCCGTTGGTTCCGGCCCGGGCCCGCGTTCTTACGATCTGGCCCAGGTACACCTTGGATTTTTCCAGATACTCCAGGACATGATCCAGCCGCTCGCTCTCCGAGCGCATCTCCAGCAGCGCCTGGCGGACCTTCCGGTCGGCCGGGAGCCGGTCGATCACCTGGAAGGAGATCTTCTCTCCGGCCTCCTCGGGCGGCTCGTCCCGGCTGTCCTGCTCGTCGGAGGAGAGCAATGCCAGGACTTCTTCCAACAACCGGAGCCCGATCTTTCTCCGCGGGTCCGCCAGACTCACGTCCTCCACTTCATCGTCGAAAAAAACGACTTCGGCGCGCAAGTACGATTTTTCCCGGTTCACGTCCTGCACCTCGAAGCGCCGCCACCCCCGGACGAGAATGTCCATGCGTCCGTCCTCGTAGTGCTTTACCACTTCCTGTACGGTCGCCGTACAGCCGATCTGCGCGACCTGCTGGTCTTCCGATCCAACGGCCGATCCAACGATGCCCAGGATGCCGAACTCAGTCTGATCCTTCATACACTCCCCGATCATCTCCTTGTATCGATCCTCGAAGATGTGCAGCGCCAGATCAGTCTGCGGGAACAAGACCACCTTCAGGGGAAAAAGAGGCAGCAATGAGGAACGCATGCAGCTATTATACTCATCTGACCCCGCCTGCGACCTCAACTCCCCGGCTCAGGAATGGATGCATGAAGCGACTCGAAGGGAAAGTGGTTCTGATCACCGGCGCCTCCATGGGCATTGGCAAGGCCCTCGCCCATGCGTTCGCCGCCGAAGGCGCGCGCATTGCCCTGGCCGCCCGCTCGCTCGACAAGCTCGAAGCCCTCTCCGGTTCCCTGCCAACCGAATCCATCGCCCTGCGCACCGACATCAGCCAGCCCCTCGAGGCGTCCCGCATGATCCAGGCCACCGTCGAGCGCTTCGGACGCCTGGACATCCTCATTAATAACGCGGGCGTGGGCATGATCGGCGCCATGGAAAACCTGATCCCCGCCGATGTGGAAAAGCTGCTGGCCACCAATTGTCTGGGCCCGCTATGCGCCATGCAGGCGGCGATTCCCGTCATGCGCGGCCAGGGCGGCGGCCAGATCATCAACATCGGCTCGGTCGCCTCTCTGCTGCCCGTGCCCGGCATCGGCATCTATTCCGGCACGAAATTCGCGCTGCGGGCACTGTCGGACGCCCTGCGCCTCGAACTGAAAAAAGATGGCATTCACGTTCTGCTCGTCTGTCCCGGCCGCGTCGAGAATGATTTTTCCAGAAACGCCTTCCGCTCCGCCAGCCACCGTCCCTTCAGCCGCATCCGCGGCATCACCAACGAGCGCGTCGCCCGCGAGGTTGTTCGCGCCTCCCTGCGCCGCAAGCGCATGATCGTGGTTCCCGCCTACCTGCGGATATTTGTATGGTTCCGTGCCCTGGCCCCGGCGCTGTTCGACTCGCTGATGCAACGCGCGATGGGGTCCCGGCCCGGCACAACCTGACGCCACTTCCCCTTTGGCTCACTCTGATCCCGTCCGCTCTTGTCGGCAGGCGGCTCTCTCCAGTATCATCATTTTTTATGCCACTCCGCTTTTGCCGGTTTGATCTCGGCAGAAGCCGGTTTACTATCGTCAGAAAGAAGTCCCGTCATGCCGGATGAGGAGTTTCTCCAGCGCATCATCAATGAGTACCGCCAGCACAAACAAAAGGCGGAGAACGCCCTGGCGCAGATAGCCCCTGAAGACTGGTTTCGCAAGATCGATCAGGATGCCAACTCGCTGGCTGATCTGGTTCGCCATCTGTCCGGCAACCTGCGCTCCCGGTGGAAAGATTTTCTCACCTCGGACGGAGAAAAACCAGACCGGCACCGCGACGTGGAGTTTGAAACCCTCCCTTCCGAATCAACCGGGCACTTGATGGCCCGATGGGAATCGGCCTGGGAAATCGCGTTCGGTGAAATGAACAGCTTGCAGCCCGAAGACCTGTCCCGCACGGTCGTCATTCGCTCGGAGACGCATACGGTTCCCCAGGCCATCCTGCGGAACCTCACCCATTGCGCCTACCATGTCGGCCAGATCGTTCTATTGACGAAGCATTTTGCGGGCTCCGGCTGGCAAACGCTCAGCGTGCCGCGCGGCCAGTCGGAAAGTTACAACCGGAATTTGCGGGAGGAATCGCTCGACCAGAGTACTCAGCTTTGAACGGCTGCATCACGCGTTTGCAACCGCATGCCCATACTCTGAAAACGTCTTTGAGGTACCGATGCCCAGGAAAGTTTCTCTGCCACCAAAAAAAGTGAGTGATTCACAGTCCCAGATCACGCAGTTGGTCCTGCCCACCGATGGCAACCCCGCCGGGCACATCCTCGGTGGCGTGGTCATGCGTTACGTGGATATCGTCGCAGCCATCGCCGCCCGCCGCCACGCTGGACACTATGTCGTTACCGCAACGGTGGACCACATGGACTTCCGCGTGCCCATCCACATCGGCGAGATCATTATCCTGAAGGCCTCGGTCAACCGGGCATTCAAGACGTCCATGGAGGTGGGAGTCAAGGTATTTCGGGAGAGGATCTACGAACCGGAGCGGGTGCATACCGGCTCGGCCTATCTGACCCTTGTTGCGGTGGACCCGTCGGGAAGGCCGCTCCCAGTGCTGCGCATCATTCCGGAGACGGCGGATGAAAAACGCCGGTACCGCGAAGCTGGCGCCCGTCGGAAGCTCAGTGCCGTGCATTGGCGCCGTTAGCTGGCGCGGCATCTTGGAAACGATAGATGAAAACGCCGCACCCATAATGCGGGAGCGGCAGGTCTCGTGGCGTGTGGGACTAATCGTCCTCGTTTTCCTTGTAGAGATACTTGATCGAGGGCTTGTAGATCAACAGATTTGGCCCGTCCGGCCGGTGCACCTTGATACAGTGCTTGTCATACCACTCGATCACGCCGTTGATGGTCTCGCCATCCGCAAGCACTATGACCATCGGCGTCTTGGCCTGCATCTGCTTTACATAGTAGAAATTTTCCGCGTTGGTCTGGTCCGGCGGAACCACTTTCTTCCGCGGCTGCCGCGATGTGGCTTGTTCCTTGATGTCAGTCAACGAAGGTCTGATTAACTTCCGATTCACGTTCCTATCCCCCTCAACAACTGTCGGCGGCCTGTCCGTGCCCAGCTTCCGATGATTGCGCAATATAGTTTTTTGTTCTGACATGATTTTCAAATGCACTCCGCTCAGATCCCGAACTTCTCTGCTCCAGTCCGCCGCGGTACGCCGAACCGTCTTTCCCTTCGCTGGCCCTTTGCCCTGGCCCTTTGCTGGCCCTTTGCCGGCCCTGCGCTGGCCGGTCGATAGCCCGTCGCTTTTCGTGCGAGGCCGGGAGGGCGGAAATTCCGGGATGTTCTCTTGCCCCTTGCGGGACATTCCAATTGGTGATTAAGACATCCGGCGGGGCGGCGGCAGGCTCAATGCAAGAGCTTCCAGTGACAACCGTGCCGGAGGATTTCGGCGTAAGTTCCGCTCCAAGTTTTCCAGAGCGGTCATGGCCTGAAATACCCCGCCGATTCCAATCGTTTGAGCCACCTGCACTAAACTATTCGGTCGATCAGCGTTTCGAAGCGGTTCCCCGTTAGCGTTCGCCTCAATATGCAGGATATCTTGGAAAATACTATAAAGAACCCGCACCAATTTTTCAAGGCCTTCTTCGCCGCCCGCCAGTTTCTGTGCCTGACTGAAGAGATCGCTCAGGTTTCTCCGGTCCGCTCCCGCCGCCAGCATCATCAGCAACGAATCGCGGGTCTTGAGGTACCGGGGCAGATCCAGACGCAGCGCCGCGCCCGGACATTGCTCCGCAATCGCCGCCCGCCACTTCCATTCTTCTCTGTCGCGTCCCGCATCCCGGCTCTCCTCTGCGGCGCCTCCGGCTTCCCTGCGCTCCAGAAAATCCACCACCTCACCCTCTCTCAGCGGGGTGAGCCACATAGGCACGCAACGCGAACGGATCGTCGGCAGCAGCGCCGCATCGCTCGCAGTCGTCAGCACCAGCAGAGCATGTGGCGGCGGTTCTTCCAGCGATTTCAGCAGGGAATTCGCCGCCGCCGCGTCCATCCGTTCCGCTTCCGGCAGGATGAAAACTTTTTTGCCCGCGCCCGCCGGCACAAACTCCAGTGCCTGTTTCAAGTACCGCGCCTGCTCGATCTGGAACAGCCGCAGCGGTCCGTTCGGGGCCAGCACCACCACATCCGGGTGATGCTGAATGATCAGCGGCACCTCGCGCGGGCGCTTGGTGATCTTTGCCCTCTCCTGCTCAGCCTGCTCCACCGCGGCGCGGCGGTCGTCCGCCTGCGCGATCTTTTCGCAGTTCGCGCACTGCCCGCAGAAGTCCCACTCGCGCTCGGGGCAGTGAATCGTCTTGGCCAGCATCTGCGCCAGCGTATACTTGCCGATTCCCTCCGGACCGGAGAACAGCAGTGCATGCGGCAGCCGGTCGCGCCGCCCCATCCCCTGCAACGCGTCCACCAGCGCCCGGTTTCCTACGAACTGCTCAAATCCCATCCGGCGCCTCTTGTCGTTTTCTTTTTAGCAGCGCGTCCACCTCGCGCCGTATCCTTTGTTGCACATCGTCCACACTTCCCCGCGCGTCGATGAGCTTCACCCGCCCGGGCTCCGCAGCCGCGATGGCCAGATAACCCTCCCGCACGCGCTGGAAGAAATCCGGTCCCTCCTGCTCGAACCGGGTCTTTTCCTGTTTCGAGCCCCGATTCCGCTCTGCCGTCCGCCTGGCGCCCGTCTCCGGATCCACATCCAGCACCAGCGTCAGGTCCGGACGCTCGCCGTCGCACAAGATCCGGTCCAGATCCCGAATCCCCTCCAGCCCGGCCCCGCGTCCGTAACCCTGATAGGCCACGGTCGAATCTCCATAGCGGTCGCAGACCACGTTGCGCCCTGCCCCAAGCGCCGGCCGGATCACCTCCTCCAGGTGCTGGGCCCGCGCCGCGAACATCAGCGCCAACTCCGCCAAGGGCTCCAGCCGCTCGGTGGCGGAATTCTGCACCAGGTCGCTGATCCGCCGTCCCACCCCCGTCCCACCGGGCTCTCGCGTCAACACGAACTCCACGCCGCACTCCCGCAGATATCCGGCCAGCAGGCGCGCCTGCGTGCTCTTGCCGCAGCCGTCCAGCCCTTCCAGCGTGATGAATTTTCCCTTTTCAGCCATCTTCAGCCCTTTTCAGCCATGCTCAGTCAATGGAAACTCCACGGACGCGAGCTATTTCCCGCAACGATAATTCGGATTCCCAGCATACCATCTCACCCTCGCTCCTCTCCCCTCGCTCGTGGCGGGGAATCGATGAAATAGCGGATGATCGAATCCCGGATGATAAAATTATTTGATGCTCACCCCGTCCCGGATCGCAGCCAACACCTCTCGAGTTCTCGATCAGATCTCCGAGGCCGCCACACGCTCGGGACGCGAACCTTCCAGCATCCGTCTGGTCGCCGTTACCAAGATGTTCCCACCCGAAGTCGTCCGCGCCGCCTATGCGGCCGGGCTGCGTGATTTTGGCGAGAACCGCGTGCAGGAATTCCTCCAGAAGTTCTCCCAGCTCTCGCTTCCCGAGGCCCGTTTTCACCTGATTGGCCACCTGCAATCCAACAAGGTCTCGCACGCCCTTCCCTTCGACTGGATTCAAACCGTGGACAGCGCGCGTCTGGCGCGCCGTCTCGACCAGGCCGCCGCACAAGCTGGAAAGAAGATTCCCATCCTGCTCCAGGTCAAGCTCGGAGAGGAAGCCGCCAAGACCGGCGCCGCGCCGGAAACGCTCACCGATCTGGCCGGCGCTGTCCACCAGCTCGACAATCTTCTGCCGCGCGGACTGATGACCATCCCGCCCTATACCGGAGACCCGGAAGCCGCCCGTCCCTTTTTTCGCCGCCTGCGGCAGCTCCGCGACCAGCTCCTCTCGGACGGATTCCCCCAGCTTCGGGAACTGTCCATGGGCATGACGCACGATTTCCCCGTCGCCATCGAGGAAGGCGCCACCATGGTCCGCATCGGCCGCGCGCTGTTCGGCCCGCGGCCCGTCCCCGGCACGGCGCCGGACATGGAGCCTACCACCGAAGATGACACGCCATGAAAATCCAGCTCCGCATTCAGCCCCGCTCGAGCCGCAACGCCCTCGTCCCGCTTCCCGACGGGCAATGGAAACTCGCCGTTACCGCACCGGCGTTTGAAAACCAGGCCAACCGGGCTTCGATTGATTTTCTGGCCGGTCGGCTCCACATCGCCCGCTCGCGCGTCCGTCTGATCTCAGGAGCAAGATCGCGCACCAAGACCTTTGAGCTCGACGGCGTCACCGAGGACGAACTCCGCCGCATCCTCCCATCGTCCTGAGCCTGTTTCCAGTATCCTACGGGTTGCAACTCCACCTGGAAGAGATCACCGATGAACCTGGACCGAATACAGGAAGCGCTGCGAGAGGCTGGAATCGAGGCCTGGCTTTTTTATGACCTGCACCATCGCGACCGCATCGGGTACCGCATCCTGGGTCTTGCTCCGCAATCCATGTGCACGCGCCGGTGGTTCTACGTCATTCCGGCGCACGGGGAGCCCCGCAAGCTGGTTCACCGCATCGAGAGCGGGCAGCTCGATCCGCTCCCCGGACCGGCCCCCTCTCCTATACCGGGTGGCAGGAGATGCACGCCCAGCTCGGCATACTGCTTGAGGACCTCTCCACCGTTGCCATGCAATACTCCCCGCTCAACCAGCTCCCGTCGGTTTCGCTCGTCGACTCCGGAACGGTGGAGCTGGTCCGCGAGCTGGGCAAGACGGTTGTTTCCTCCGCCGATCTGCTCCAGCAATTCGAAGCCCGCTGGTCCCCTGCTGCACTCGAATCGCATCTGGAAGCTGGCCGCCACATCCATCAGATCATCCACTCGACGTTCGATGAGATCGGCAACCGCATCACCTCAGGAGGACAGACCGACGAGTACGCCATCCAGCAATTTATCCTCGAGAAGTTCCACGCCCACGGATTGACCTCCAAAGCATCTCCGCTGGTCGCGGTGAATCAGAACTCCGGCAATCCGCATTATCAGCCCGCCTCCGCCGGTTCCAGTCCGATCCGCCGCGGCGATTTTGTGCTTCTCGATGTGTGGGCAAAGCAAGACAAACCGGGCGCATTCTTTTATGATGTTACCTGGTGCGGTTTTCTGGACAGCCCGGGCCCGCGACCGTGCGCTGGAGACCGTTCAGCGTGCTGTCGCCGAGCGGCGCCCGATCCGTGGCTACCAGGTCGACCGCGCCGCCCGCGACGTCATTGAGGAGAGCGGGTACGGAGAGTATTTTCTCCACCGCACCGGACACTCCATCGGCGAGCAGGTGCACGGCAACGGAGCGAATATGGATGATCTGGAAACGCATGACACCCGGGTGCTGCTCCCGCGCACCGGCTTTTCCATCGAACCGGGCATCTACCTGCCGGAGTTCGGCATGAGAAGTGAGATCAATGTCTATCTGGATGAAACCGGAGCCCGCGTCACGGGCCCTGTCCAGAGAGAGGTGATCGAAATCTCCATCCCGCGGGACGCGAGCATCTGAAGCATTATGGCGACCAAGACAACAGCCGAAAACGAGACCGACACCCCTTCCATCCCCATCGGCCCGGTAGTCGCCGGCTGGCTCCTGCCCGGCGGCGGCCATTTCCTCCAGCGGCGCTGGGGACGGGGCGCTTTGCTGCTGGGCGCCATCAGCCTGCTGTTTTTCCTGGGAATGGCGATGCAGGGGCGCTTCTTCGCTCTCACGTCCGGCAGTTTGGTGGACACCCTCGGTTTTCTGGGCGACCTCTGCTCCGGTTTGTTTTATTTGGGCGCCCGCTTCCTGGGCTATGACGCTCCCGTCTCGCCCGCTCCAGCCGCCGACTACGGGACGAAATTCCTGCTCGTCGCCGGCCTGCTGAATGTTCTCTGCATCCTGGACGCCTACGACATCGCCATTGGAAAGAAGGATTAGGAGCAATCGATCGGGATTCGTGAACTCTATGACGCCTTCACACCTCACCGCCGCGTTCGTCTTCGCCCTGGCCGTCTCGGTCGTCTTCGGGGTAACGTCCCGCAACACCGACCGGGAGCGGCTCCATTATGGCCTGTTCGTCTTCGCCATGTTCCTGGTCATCACCCTCGGCGCCGCCTGGCTGATGTACTATATCCGCCGCTGACCTGGTGTCAGCAACCACCTTCAATCCCCGCGTTTGATCTGCTCTCTCCCGTCCGGCCGCTTTTCAAACAGCACCACTTCCACCGTTCCAAAGGGGCCCAGGCTCTGGTGAGTCCATCCGGAAAATTCCTCCCGCCGGGAGAACCATTCCCGCCAGGGCTGAACTTTTTCATCGCGACTGTAGATCAGGAACCGTCCCGCCCCGGCGAGTATTTCCGTGCTCAGCCGCTCCGCGTACTGTTCGCCCTCCGGAGAAAACTCCGTCGGGAACAAGTATGGCTTCCCGGCAATCGGATAGATCTCCAGCGGGGAGTAGAGGAACCCCGGCAGGGGATAGTCCAGGGTCCAGACGGGCGAGGAGGCTTCTATAAACGGACTCGGGCAGATGACGGGCGTGTCGGCGTCCACCACGATTTCGTTGATCGTTTCCGCCGCCGAGCGCCAGTTGGTCGCGGTATGAGGCGGCTACACCTCATGCCACATCCCCAGAGTCGCCAGGGCGCCCGCACCCAAAAAGAGTGCGGCTCCCTTCCAGCTTTTCACCGGCAGGAATACTCCGGCGACCCCTGTGCTCACCAACGCTGCGCCAGGCAACGCCGCATACAAGTACCGGGGAAGGAAGGTCGGTATTCCGGTCAGCCGCGAAAAGAGGAACAAGGCAAGCGGAAGCACGAGCCACATGCCCAGGATGAGCAAACAGTCTGTCGGCGGGAAGCCGTGCCGCAATCCACTTTTCCGCTCCGCCCGGCTCTGCCGAGGCCGGCCATCCTCCCCGTTTTTCTTTCTTGTTGCGGGTTTGTCTATGGCTCCCCACAACAGGGCACACAATCCACAAACTATGATCAGCCCCGGTTGGAGGAGCCCGATCAGAGCGGCAAGACCGGGACTCTCCCCGATGACGTGCGTCTGGGCTCCTGGCAACATGGTCATGGCGTCGAGTACTACGGGAACCAGCGCAATGCCCAACAAAGCAAATACGCTCACGGCCCCCGTCCGGCCAACCACCGTCTCGCCTCTCGCCAGTCGCAGGCCCGCATAAAGGACAAAGAGAATGTAGACCGGCCAGTAGAGCATGTGGATTCGCCAAAGTAGCGCGGCAAAAAACAGGAACAGCAGTCCTTCGCGCCAAATACCGGTATCGAGCCAGCGAACCAGGAACAGAATGCTGGCGACAACCACACAGGTACCCATGGCGTACGGCCTGGCTTCGGCGGCCTGAAAATTCATGGCCGGAAGCGCCAGGCACGCAAAGGCCGCAAACCATCCCGCTTGCGGGTGAATCAGCCGCGCGGCAAGCTTGCCGGTCATCCAGATCGTCGCGCCCATCAGCAGCACCGACGGCACGCGGTAGGCCAGCTCGGAAAACCCGAACAGGGCGTCCATCACCCGTGGCAGCCAGTAATAGATGGATTGCGGCACCTGCGGGGCCACGTCAAAGGATGGGTGGGACGGTCCGAGCCGGACCAGAAAGGCTGTGGCGATCTCGCCCTCCCAGAAACTGGACCCCAAGACTGTAAGCCATAGCCGTGCGATGCAAACCGCCAGTAATCCATAGAGCAATAGATCGATCCGCCCTGCCCCCGATCCTGTTTCCGCATCCGTTTCCATATCCCTTTCCATATCGGGGGCGCCGGCTCCGCCATGCGTCGTGCCCGTCGCTCTGCCGAGTGGATCGATCTTCATTTCACTCCATTCGCTTCTTTCTGGTGGATCATTTCTCGGCTGAGAGTTCCCTGAGAGACGATCCATCAGCCTTTACAGGCACTGGCGCCGTAGCCGGCCCCGCCTGTACCCACTGTACAAAGCCAAGAAAGATCAACACGTGAAATTTTACCTCACCGCACCGCGGGAATCCCGGCCAAACCGGCTTCCCATTCGCCGGACCAAACGGACCGGAGAGGAGCGGCGGCGACTCGGCCGGCTAGTGCGGCAGCGGTTTGCCGCGTGTCTCGGCGGAGAAGGGAACCGCAATCAGAGCCAGCAGATAGAGCGAACCGAAGACCAGGGCCATGGTGGAGTAGCCGCCGAACTGCGAGATGAGCACCCCGGAGAAGATGGGGGCCAGCAGCGAGAGGCCACGGGCGACATTGAACACGGTGCTGATGGCCGAGCCCCGGACGGCGGTGGGAAACAGTTCGGGCGGGTAGATGGTGAACCAGACGAACTGACCCTGTGTGAAAAAGCCGTGCAGAAACGTGGCAGCCAGCAGCGAGGCGGGCGCGCCGGCCCACAGATAGACGGCGGCGGTGGAGACCAGCGAACCCGTGAAATAGAAGGCCAGCATACCGCGGCGACCCACCCGGGATTCGGCCAGGTACCCGCCGGCCAGGTAGCCGGGGATGGAGCCAAGGCTGAAGACGGCGCCGGCCAGCGCGGCCCAGTTCATGGAAGTGTAGCCGCCCGCGCGGGTAACGGTTTCCACGTAGACGGGAATCCAGGTGGAGACGGCCCAGTATCCGCCGATGGTTCCGAACGACATCAGAATACAGAGCAGCAGGGAGCGGCGCAGCTCTGGCTGGGCGAACAACGCCACCAGTGTGAAGCGGCTCAGGATGGCCCGCTCGCCGGAAGTCTGTGCGTCCGCTGCGGCAGTTCGTTTCGCTGTGCGCAGTTCGGCGCGCTGCCGGTTTTTTTCGATCCAGGCCTCCGATTCCGGAACGTTCCGGCGCGTGTAGAAAACGAGCAGGACAGCGGGGATGACGCTGAGGAAGAAGGGCCAGCGCCATCCGGCGTCTCCAGTATAAGGAGCCAGGAAGAACCAGAGGCCGTTGGCGAGCAGCCCTCCGGCGCCGAAAGCGGTCTGCATCCAGCTCTGGCCGCGGGAGCGCAGGGCGGCGGGCCAGGCTTCCGCGATGAGAGTGGCGCCCAGCGCCAGTCCTCCGCCGAGCGAGGCGCCGTTGATGCAGCGGGCAAGGCCGAGCAAGGCCCAGTTGGGAGCAAAGCCGCTGATGAGGGTGGAAAGGGCGTAGAGGACATAGCTGATCAGCAGCGTGCGGCGGCGTCCGATGTAGTCGGCCAGGATGCCGGCAAGCAGTCCGCCGACGGAGCGGCCCAGCACGGTAACGCCGAGGATGATGCCGGCATAGCGGGTGAGGCCGGGAAGCTGATCGGGAGTGAGAAGGTCGCGCAGCGCCGGGGCCAGCAGGACGAAGAGGATGAAGTTCTCATAGCCGTCGAACAGGCGGCCCAGCAGGCTGGCAATCAGGATGCGCCAGTGACGGGGGTCCAGGTCGCGGCGCCAGGAGGGAGGGGAGGTCATATGAGCGGTGATGGCTCGGTCATCGGCAAAGGTGCCGCCCAGAGCGGGGCGATGCAGGGTGCAACCCGTCCGCGCGGAAGTGGTTAGAATAACCGATTCGTGTGCGGAAGCCAGCGGTAATCTTCTTCACGGGGCCACGACCTTCCGCCGCCCGCAACCGGACCGGGGATTGGTGATAAACTGGGCCCATGGAACAGAGAATCGATCCGGTTCAGCGGGTGATCGGGGGGATGCGCCCGCCCGGGGACAAGTCGATCTCGCACCGCCACGCGCTGCTGGCGGCGGTGGCCGTGGGCGAGACCACTATTCGCAACTACGCTCCGGGCGCCGATTGCGCCTCGACGCTGCGATGTCTGGAAGGGCTGGGCGTCTCCATCGAGCGCCGCGTCGTCGAACCCGAGCCGCAGGTGCAGATCGAGGAACTGGTCATCGGCGGTCGCGGACTGCGGGGTTTGCAAGAGCCGTCGGCCACGCTGGATGCGGGCAACTCTGGCTCCACCATCCGGATGCTGAGCGGACTGCTGGCAGGGCAACCGTTCCGGTCGGTGATAACTGGCGACGAGTCGCTCCAGCGGCGGCCGATGCGGCGCATCATCGAGCCGCTCGGCCAAATGGGCACGAGGATCGAGGCCCGCGAAGTAGATTTCCCTCCGCTGACGATCGACGGCAACCCGCTCCGTGGCATCGAGTACGAACTCCCGGTTCCCAGCGCACAGGTCAAAAGCGCAGTGCTGCTGGCGGGCCTGCTGGCCGAGGGCGAAACAAGCGTGGAAGAGCCGGTGGAGACGCGCGATCATACGGAGATCGCCCTGGCCCAGTTCGGCGCGGATATCACCCGTGGACGACGCAAGGCCACCGTGCGAGGCGTCGACTCACTCCGGGCGCAGAACCTGGAAGTGCCCGGCGATCTTTCCTCCGCAGCATTCTTCCTCTGCGCAGCGCTGCTGTTTCCCGGCTCGAACCTCTACATTGAGGACGTGGGGTTGAATCCGACGCGGACGGCGCTGCTGGACTTCCTGATGGGACTCGGCGCCCGCATGCAGGTGATCAACGTGTCGGAGACCTGCGGGGAGCTGATCGGCGATATCCACGTGGACGGCGGCCTGCTGCGCGGCGCCACCATCGAGGGCGGCATGGTAGCCGGCCTTATTGACGAGATTCCCATTCTCGCCGTCCTCGGCACCCAGACCGAAGGCGGACTGACGCTGCGCGATGCGCAGGAATTGCGGCTGAAGGAGACCGACCGGATCGATACGGTCGCTCAGAACCTCAGGCGGATGGGTGCCGAAATCGAAGTCCGCGAGGACGGATTCGTGATACCGGGTGGTCAGGAACTGGCTGGGGCGGAGCTGGATTCCTTCGGAGACCACCGCATTGCCATGGCCTTCGCCGTGGCGGGGCTGGTGGCCACGGCGCCGACGGTCATTCACAACTCGGAGGCCGCCGATGTTTCCTTTCCCGGTTTCTACGAAGAGCTGGAACGGGTGGCGGAGTAACGCTCGGGGGAGGGCCGGACCTTGCAGCGCAAACCCTCCCGGCAACGTGGGGCTGAGCCCCGGAGAGGAACGGACCCAATGGAAAAAATATGGATCGAGGTGCAACGGGCAGACAGGAAGGCTCGCGGGCGGCGATGGTTGCTGCCGCTACCGCTGGTGCTGGGAACGCTGGTGGCGCTGCCGCCGGCCGAAGCGCAGGAGCGGAGCGAAAAACCCGTGGCTGTGATCGGCGAGGAGGCGATCTATGAAAAGGACTACCTGACCGACATCCGGGCCGAGGCCTACGACATCCGCGTCGAGGAGTACAACCTGAAACTCCAGGCCCTGAAGGACCTGATCGACAAGAGGCTCCTGAAGGAGGAAGCCGAGGCGCAGGGCGTTACCCAGGAGGAACTGGCGGAACGCGAAATTCTCGCCCTCATCCCCGAGCCGGACGAGGAAGAGGTGGAACAGCGGTTTGTGCAGCAGATGTTCAGCTCCATGCGCCAGATGACCAAGTCCAAGGACGATATCCGCGCGGAGATGAAGCGGGAGGGGATAGACGAAATGCGGGAGCTGTATTTCCTGACCCTGCGCGAGCGGGCCGGGGTGAGGATCTTTCTGCCGCGTCCCCGCATGCAGGTGGACTACGATCCGTCGCGCGTGCGCGGCAACGCCCAGGCCCCCATCACGATGGTGGAGTTTTCCGACTTCCAGTGCCCCTATTGCCTGCAAGCCTATACGACGGTCAAGAACCTGCTCCGCAAGTACGAAGGCAAGATCCGGCTGGCTTACCGCGACCTGCCGCTGCTGGAGGCCCGCTCCGGCTCCGTGCGCTCGGCCGATGCGGCCCGCTGCGCGCTGGAGCAGGGCAAGTTCTGGGAGTATCACGATCTGTTGTTTGAGAATCAGGACTACCGCGGCCTGGGCGCCTTCCGCGAATTCGCCGGGGAGGTTGGCATGGAGATGGACTCCTTCAACGAATGCCTCACCAGCGGCCGCTACACGGATGTCATCCAGGAGGACTTCGATGAAGGGATTGCGCTCGGCATTCGCGGCACACCGTACTTCTTCATCAACGGCGTGCCAGTGAATGGAGCGCGGCCGCAGCCCGAGTTCGAACAGATCATCGAGGAAGAGCTGGCGCTGCTCGAATAGCCTTGCAGGAAATTTCCGCCCCTTATCGCCCGGCGAGTTCCGCCAGCGCCCGCTGCTGGTACGACGGGTCCGCGTACTTTTCCATTTCGCCCCCGGGCGCGTCCACCACGCCGTTTCCCACCAACAACTCCACCACTTGCTCGTAGCCCTCGCGGCTGAGCGTGCCGGAGCGCACCAGCCCGCGGCCGACAAAGGCGTCATAGCTTCCCGGCAGCGACGCCGCATCCAGCTCCACGTAGCGGGCAGCGATCTCGATGGCCTCATTCCGGTTGGCCGGGTCCAGCAGCCAGTCGGTGGAGCGGATGTAGCCGCGCAAGTAAGCTACGAGATCATCGGGATATTCCGCTGCCCACGCCCGCCGCACCCCGACAGAAGAACCCGGAAAGTCGGGGTAATGATCCGACAGGCTGGTCAGCCGCGTGAAACCTTCGGCCACCGCGTCCAAGCTCTGTGGCGGATTCATGTAGGTAAACTGCGCCCGGTCTTCCTTCACCGCCCGCATCCGGTTCAGCGGTCCGCCGGAGTCCGGCTGAATAGTGTAATCTCCCGGCGCGAGGCCATTGGCTTCGAGGACTTTTTTATAAAGCAGCCAGTAGCCCGTCGTCAGGTTATCCAGCGCAATCGTCCTACCCTCGAGATCGGCGTAACTCTCAATGCCCGGCCGCACGATCAGGTCGAAGATGGGCCGGGAGATCGTCAGCACGACTACGAAGTCGCGCCCTTCCTCTATCGAGCGCACGAAATGATCTGCGGCCTGATGCGTGATTTCAAATTCGCCATTAGCGAGCCCTTCGAGCTGGCCAGCCGAATCCCCCGTAACAACGATCTCGACCTCGGCCCCCTCCTCGGTGAAGAATCCCTTTTGCTCGGCCACCCACACGGGCCAGTTGTTCGCTGACTGGCTGATGACGGCCACGCGCAGCTTCGGGACCTTGGGGACCCCGGGGGCGACCTCGCCAGGCCTCTCGCACCCCGCCGCCAGCAGCGTCACCGCCAGCAGCGCCATCCTCACTGGCGGCCGCCCGCCTCCCCGCACTCCTCTATCCGTCCTCCACTTCCTCCAGCTCATCGCTCCCCCGCACCGCACCACATCCTCTGTCCAGCAATCCTCCACAGATCCGCTAGCAGCCTCTCGACCAGTACCACACCACCGGCCGCCCGTTGGCAGAGTTTGCCGGTACCCACCCGGTCGCTTCGCTCACACCCTCATCGACCTCGCCGCAAGCGTCCTCGCCCGGCAGACGGACTTCAAACCACAGTTGATCCTCCACCCTCAGCTTGCTCACCACCCGCACAGCCGTTTCCGGCTCCGCCACCACCGCCAGCCCGGTCCCGTCCGGTTCATCGTAGAGCAGCCCATCCCAGTCTTTCGTCAGATATACCGCGTGATCTTCCAGCAGTTCCTCCAGCTGCAGGAAACGATTCACTGCCCCTGTCCGCACCCAGCCCGTACCGCCGGGAATCTCAATCCGGAACCAATCATCTCTTCGCTCCTATACGATGGCGGCCGGCATTTCATAGTCATATTCCATGGTTGGAAGTTCCGCTCCCGGCTCGTCTGCCTGCGCCGCGCCCGCTGTTACCCTCAGGCCCATGCATCCGCCCTCGGGCGGAAACTCCCAGTACTGCTCTACCCGGATCGTCGCCACCGGCTCATCCCCGTCTGGCTCCCCGTAGTACGGGACCTCCTCTGGCGTGAACCGGTCGCACGCCCCCTCCCCCAATACCTGCGGCAGCGTCAGCAGGCCGATCCATCCTTCTGCGGCCGCCGGACTTTGCGCGGCAATCATCAGGACTACCATCTGAACAGTCTTCATCAAGAACTTCATAGGCACGCCTGATCCCCCCGCTGAAATCAGCGACTTGTCCTCCGCCAATTATACGCCCGCAACCATCCCCATCCCCTGCCCGTCATTCAACGGAAACGCCACGGGAACAAATGCCGGCTTCGCTCTCCCATGACACATTTCCATTGGCGTCCATCCACTCCGCTGCGTTAGACTGGAGCGGATTTTTCGGTTCGCCGGGCGGCACTTTTCTTCCGCGCCCGGCACGGCCAGAATCCTCACAACTCGAAAGGATATCAGACCATGCAACGTCAGATTTTATCAGGAATTCTCATTGCATCGCTTGGCTTCGCCCTCGGTTGCACCCCTGCGACGCAGGGGCCCAGCAGCGAGGAGATGCTCGCGGCGGCCAGGCAGGTGGATCAGGACTTCATCGCGGCATTCAACCAGGGCGATGCCGCGGCAACTGCGAGCATGTACTGGAACAGCCCGGACCTCGTTTTCTTCCCACCCGGCACACTTCAGGTGCACGGTTCATCTGACGTACAGGAGGAATTTGAACAAATCTTTGCCGCCATGCCGGGCGCCATGATCCAGCTGACGGAAATTCGGCTGATGGTCGCCGGCGACGTCGTGATCGGCTGGGGGTTGTTTAATATCACCATTCCCGGACCCGACGGCCCCACTCTGGCATTGGATGGCCGCTACACGGTCGTGATGGCCGAACGGGACGGCAAGTGGGTCTATATCCACGATCACGCTTCTGCCCCGCTGCCTCCTCCGCCGGACTCCGAGTAAGCGCACCTGCTTCGCGCAGCCTGACGCGCTCTCGGCCGCCACGGGATCCTGTCGCCGCCTGCGCGATACTCATCGACCGGCAGTCCAGGCCCAATTCACCATCTGACCCGAAATAAAAAAACGGGCGGGGTTCACCCCCGCCCGCGTCTGAACCACGTTCCGCCCCCCATTCCCTGCCTCTCACACTGCGCACAGATCACATCAGACAGAAAAAGTGTATTCTCTCGCCACGTTTCATTCACGGGGGAACTATTCCGAATCGTCAATGACTCGGTTCGATCTTCGTTACGTGGAGCAACTTTTTTTGTGCACTGTAATCTCCGGTTACAGTAACTTTTTGCCCTGCAAATTTTTTCGCAAGGTCCTGATCATCCAGTTGGTACGTTTTGTTGCTTGTTGCATCGTACAGGGTGTATTTTCCATTCATCATGTTCACGCAAGCGATCGTGCACCCCTTCGCGGTCGTGGTTTTGGTCATGGTGAATCCCTTTTCATGTGATCCCATCGCCGCGCACGGACTGTCATAGATTTCTCCGTTGAATGTAGCGGCCGAGCCGGGAATGGCTCCAATCGCCAGCATGCACCCGAGTAGCATGATTGATTTGGCAAACGATTTTGCAGTTCTCATCTTTCCTCCTCTGTTCTTATTTTCAACTGCCTTCTTGGAAATGAATTCTTCAATTTGGTTCGCTCTTGTTCATCCCTGGTCCGATCCATTTCTCCTTAAAGCCCTCGCTCTCGACTTGAATGAAGAAACTCATCGCAGATCGCTCCTTCCTCACAAGATAAAAACCGGAGCAGTTATCAGGACCCTCTACCGAATGGACTCAGAATGCACGGTGTCGATGCAAAACTTTTTCGGAGTCTTACCCGGCGGCTTCTTCTGAGGCTTGCAATGTCGGGTGCCTTCGAAGCCGGGTACCGGACCTGCCGGCCGGATCGAAAGAAACGGCAACCGCGCAGCGCAGTCTGATTCAGCTAAATAAAATTTTCTTGAACCCTTGGTTCGTGTGGGGAATCTGTGTCTATGAGCAGCGATTCAAATCCCCCGCTTGATGGACCGGCTGCCGGGCGCATGGACGGGCCTCGACTGTCCGGCCCAATCGGATGACCCGATTGAATGACCAGGGACACGGTGTTTTCGTCGCCATTCCGCATGCGGTTTTCCGTCCGAACCGAAGGAGAGTGAGCAGAATGATCCGTTGCAGTCGCCCCCGTTTTCTCGCCGCATTCATCTTCCTTGCCAGCCTGTTGCTTGCTGGCTGCACCGCCGACAAGAAACCCTCTCAGTTAGAGGAAACCCTGGCGACCTTTGCCAAGGATGTCGCCATCCCTCTTCAGGCCACCAGTCAGGAAAACCCGGTGCCTCTTTCCGAAGAAGTCATCGGCGAGGGACAGGCCATCTATGGCCAGGCCTGTTCGCTCTGCCACGGCGCCAACGGGCGCGCCCAGGCGGAGCTGGGCATGGCGCTCTACCCTCCGGCCATCGACCTTACGTCTCCACATGTTCTCAGTTGGAATGACGGGGAATTGTTCTGGATCATTCAGAATGGAATCCGGCTGACCGGCATGCCCGCCTGGAGACGGACCATTTCACCAGAGGATACCTGGAAGCTGGTCCATTTTCTTCGCCAGTTGCCCAACCAGGCCGAGGAAAACGCAGTGCCTCCGGAATTCATCCCGGATGAAAATTCGACTGCCAGGGAATTAATGGCTTACGGCGAGCTGCTCTACCGGCAGCAGGGTTGTTTCATGTGCCATCAGTTGAACGGGGAGGGCGGAACCATCGGCCCGGATCTGACCTTGCAGGGAGATCGTGGCCGCACCGATGAGTGGCTGCTGGGGCACTTCAAAGAACCTGCCGAGTACACGAAAGGGTCGATGATGCCTTCCTACAGAAACATGACGGAAGAGCAACTGCTGTCTCTGGTCGTATTTCTGCAGAATCAGACGGGAGCATCAGCGGCGCCCCCTTCATCCAGTCCGTGAGCGCGGCATATGCGCCCGCTCTCCCCGGCGTCGCCCCTCCTCAGCCCGCGGCATTCTGTTCCCGCCAACAAAAAACGGGCGGGGAGCGCTCCCCGCCCGCGCTCTGTTGTTATAGAATCCGCCCGGCCACGGCGCAAACTTCGCACTGCGCCCGGAGCCCTTTTTAAGCGAAGTAGAAATTCTCCGCGTGGACCGTCGGATCGTTCCGGATGATCACGCCCTTGCCCGTGATCTCCTCGATCGCCTCCACCACCGAGCTGTTCTCCGACTTCAGCGACTTGCCCACCTCCGGGTTCACCCGGATCGTGACCTGCTTGCCCGCGATTTCATCGGCCATCTTGCGCGCCTCTCCCAGCAGTTCCAGCGACACGGTCATCGGCGACTTCAGCCATCCCGCGCTGTTGCAATACGGGCACGGATCGCACAGCATCCTCTCCAGCGACTGCCGCACGCGCTTGCGCGTGATCGCCACCAGCCCGAATTCGTTAAAGGAAAGCACCTTCGACGGCGCGCGGTCCAGCCGCATCTCGGCCTCCAGCTCCCCCAGCACCTTATGGCGGTTGCGCCGTTCGTCCATGTCGATAAAGTCGATCACGATGATCCCGCCCAGGTCCCGCAGCCGGATCTGCCTCACGACCTCCTGAATGGCCTCGATATTTGTCTTCACAATCGTGTCTTCCAGCCGGTTCGACTTGCCCACGTACTTGCCGGTGTTTACGTCGATCGCCACCAGCGCTTCGGTCTGGTTGATCACGATGTAGCCGCCGGACTTCAGCCAGACCTTCGGTTTCAGCGCCTTGTTGATCTCGTCCTGCACGCCGGTCTCCTCGAACAGCGGCACCGTCTTCGTGTAAAGCCGCACCCGGCCGACCAGCGCGGGCTGGAACTTCTGCACCATGTCCACCATCTGCTCGTAAACCTGCTCGTTGTCCACCCAGATCGTGGTGAACTCCGACGAAAGCTGGTCCCGCAACGTTCGCAGCACCAGGTCCGGATCGTGGTTCAGCAGCGTCGGCGCCTTGGCATTCTCCGACTTCATCTTGATCTCGTTCCACAGCTTCGTCAGAAACTGGATGTCCTGCACCAGATCTTGCTCGCTGGTCCCCTCTGCGGCTGTCCGGACAATGAAGCCGCCCGACAGTTCCTGCGTGTGCTCCAGCATGATCTTTTTCAGCCGCAGGCGTTCCTGATCCGTGCCGACCTTGCGCGACACGCCGATGTGGTTCAGCGTCGGCATATAGACCACATAACGGCCGGGAAGCGCCACGTGCGAGGTGATGCGCGCTCCTTTCTTGCCGAGCGGCTCCTTCGCGATCTGAACGATAATCTCCTGCCCTTCCTTCAGTAGGTCGCCGATCAACGGCCTGGGCGAGGATTCCTTGTCCTGGGTGCGTCCGCGCTGCTGCTGCGATCCGCCTGTCCTGCGGCCGGGCCTTCTTCCCTGCCACTTTTCCCGCCGCTGCAAGCGCGCGTTACCCGGTCGCGGTCGCACGGCTGCCTCCCGGCCCTCTTCTGCATCGCCGGCCTCTGCGCTTTCGCCCGCCGCCCCGGCCTCGGCTTCCACTCTGCGCCGCGCCTCCGATTCCGCATCCGCGTCCTCGGCGATCTGGAAATCCTCCACAATGACCGGGAGTTCCTGTTTCGTTCTGGAGATTCGTTCCATCTCGAAACCCAGACCGGGCTCCGGATCCAGATTCTCCTCCTGCTCCCTCTCCTCGAGGTCCACACCCCACTGGTCCTGACCCGGTTCCGCTTTCGCCACGGAGGCCTCTGCCGTTGCTGCTATTTCCGGCTCCGGAAGCTGGAGTGGAGCCTCTTCCGCGTCGTTAGAGAGTTCCGGTGGCTTGGAGGATTCCGCGGATTCCGATGCCTGGTCCGCTCCGGCCGGCAGGGTGATTTCGGCTTCCGGCTCCCGCTTCCGTCCCCGCCCACGCCTCCGGGAGCTCCCGCGAGATGGTTTATCTGCAACTTCAACTTCCTTATTATCATTTACATATGAGCTTACCACCTGGTCCACGTCGTCCTCGTGTACGGCTTCCATTACGGTCTCCGCCACGGCTTGGGCCTGCTTCGTTTCCTCTGACTGCTCAGGCAATTGCCCTGGCGATTGCTCAGATGATTGCTCACCGGCGGCAGCCTCATCAAGTCCACTAACCTCTTTATTTTCAGCAGGTGACATCCAATCCTTGTACTTCGCCAGCGTCTCGCCGGGCAATACAATCCGCGGCGGCGCCTCTTCCGGCTTGGTTTCTTTCGCTTCCTTTTCTTTCAATTCCCTCAGCGGCTTCACCGGTTCCGGCGCCGATTCCGTGTTTTTCTCGTCATTGCTTGCGTACTTGGAATCCGGAAATCCGCGCTCGCGCTGTCCCCGGCGCCCTCTGCGAGAACGGCGCGAGAAGCGTCGGGGACGTTCACCGCGTTTCGACTCCCCATCCGCATCGGAGCTAACTTGTTCTTTTGATTTGACTTGCGTCTCTAACTTCGATTCGACGGGCGACTCGACCCGTGAATCAACTTGTGAATCAGCAGGCGCTGTCTGAGCCGGTGGAGCAACTGCCTCCGCAACTGTTTCCTCCCGCTGCAGGCTCGGCTCCTGCTCCGTCTTTTCTTCCGCCAGCTTTTTCCGTGGCGGTCGCCGTTCGATCAGAGTTGTTTCAATCTGATCGAAATCCTCGATTCCTTCCAGAAAATCCGATACGTAAAGGAAGGCGTCGCGTTCCAGTCCAATGTTGACAAAAGCCGATTGCATTCCGGGCAGAATCCGCGTCACCCGGCCTTTATAGATACTTCCGGCCAGGCTGTAGCTTTCGCCGCGCTCAAAATAGAGTTCGACAACCTGACTGTCTTCCAGAATTGCAATCTTCGTCTCCTGCTGAGACGAGGTCACAACCATTTCTTTCGCCATGAATATCTCCTTGGACGGAACGTCCAGGAGCTTGCCGGGTGAGAGAATTCAGGCTCTGCGTGTTTCAAATTCCAGGATTCGCAGTTCGCGATTCCGATCGTTTTACCCGATCCGCCGGACGGTGTGGTCCGCAGAAATGCAGGTTACCGATTCCGGAGAAAAGCGCGGCATGGACGGGCTGACAGCCAGAAGATCCGGAACACCGGAGTTGCTCGCTGTCCGTGCGGGTGCTCTGTTACCGATGATTTCTTCTCACCCATTCCCATCCACTCATATCGCCGGTCTCACTACGGTGCATCCGCAGAATTTCTGATTCTGCTCCGGAGACCGGCCCGTCCTTTGGAACCTGATTCCTGAGCCTCTCGGGACTCTCTCCCATCCTGGGGCTGTCCCGTCATTGCTCGTAACTTATTTAGTTTTCTCGAAGCGCCCCACTAGCGTGCTTCGTTTCCATTTCCTTTTCTGTTGAACTCTTCAATTCCGGGCAGGGGTCCGGCCAGATTCCAGCCGTTTGGCGATCAGGGGTTTCGATTCACCCTGGCCCCTCGATCTACTGTCAACTGCTTCCTGCCCCGCCTTTAGCAATGCTTCCGTGATATCTACTCAAAGTTGTCTACTCAAAAACCGTATCAATTCACAAATCGCCGGACCCGGACACTGTTGGCGAGTCCGACAGCCGACCATGCAAAAACCAGAGAAGATCCCCCATAGCTCATCAACGGCAGGGGGATTCCCGTAACCGGCAGATAGCCGATCACCATCCCCACATTCACCAGGATCTGAAAACCCAGTATGGCGACAATCCCTCCGATGATCTGAGCGCCGACGGCGTCAGGAGCCACTTGCGCAGCTCCCAACAAGCGCATCAGCAGACCCAGATACAAAATCAACGCGAGTAATACTCCTGCAAAACCATGCTCTTCCGCGTAGGCTGCAAAGATAAAATCCGTATGCGGGGCGGGAAGAAAACGCAACTGCGTCTGCGTTCCCTGCGTCATTCCCTTTCCCCAGATCTGTCCCGACCCGATTGCGATCCGGGACTGCAGCACCTGGTAGCCGGATTCCTGCGTGTCCGATCCCGGTTCCAGGAAAGTCGCGATGCGAGCCCTCTGGTAAGGCTTCAAAAATTGCACGCCAACGGGCAACGCCAGCAGACCTGCCAGGAAAAGCATTCCAAAGTAGCGCAATGGCAGACCCGCCAGAAACAACATGGCCGCCGTAATCGGCACGAGGGTCAGAGCGGAACCCAGATCCGGCTGAGCGGCAATGAGCAGGAATGGCAATCCCACCGTGATGGCCACTTTAGCAAAGTCGGCCCAGGATACTCTTCTCTGGTCCGTCTGGGTGAAAAACCGCGCTAACAATAATATAATAACCAATTTCGCGAGCTCGGAAACCTGAAAACTCACGCCTCCGAAACGGATCCACCTCCTCGTACCGGCAATCTCACTCCCGAGCGCCAGCAACCCAACCAGCAAAACCACCGTTACAAGGTAATACCACGGACTATGCCCGAGCAGCGTGTGATAGTCCAGGCGGGTGAGCAGAAACATCAGAATCAGGCCCAGGACGATCCAGGTGATCTGGCGCCGGTGAACCCCGGCAAAGCCGGTATTCATCGTGGTGCTGTAGATCTGAACAATGCCGATCAAAGAGATCGCCAAGGCGATTCCCAGCATCGTCCAGTCAAAATCTCTCCACGATATGGAACTGTTTTTTATCATTTTTTATCATCGGATCATCCGTCGCCCGGCTGAGCCGGAATCGAAACCCCCGCTACCGCCGCGCTAAAGCGGTTTCGGTTTCGGTTTCGGTTTCGGTTCCGCTGCCGCCTGAGCCGGTTTCTGATTCATCGTGAAGGAACCGGACCCCGGATTCTGTTTCTTCTCATAATAGGCCTTGATCACATCCCGGGCGATGGGCGCCGCCAGAGAGCCGTGCTCCCCGCTTTGATAAAGAACGGAAACGACAATCTCCGGATTCCTCCGGGGCGCAAGGCCCACGAACCATGCGTTATCGCGCAGGTCCATTCCCCCGCCCCCCCCGCTTTGGGCGAGACCCAGGCTGGCCACCTGCGCGGTTCCGGTCTTGCCGGCGATATCCAGACCACGAACCCGTGCCCGGGCCCCGGTTCCCCCCGTCTCGTTGACGACTCCAAAAATCGCATCGGTTACAACCTGCACCGTTTCTTCGCTCAGAGGGACCTGGATTCGAGTTTTGCCCTCATCCCGGCGGGCAGAGGAATCTTTCCATTTCTCCCGCGGGACCAGACGGGGAGGAAGAAAATCGCCTCCCGATGCGATGCCGCCCACGCCGTAGGCAATCTGCAGAGGGGTTACGGTCAGGGCGCCCTGCCCGATGGCTACCGAGATGGTCTCCCCCGGATACCACTTCTGCCGGTAGACCCTTTCCTTCCATTCCGGAGACGGCAGTGTCCCTTCCGCCTCATCGGGCAGATCAATTCCCGTTTTTTGCCCCAGGCCGATGCGGGCGGAAAAATCCGCCATCTTTTCAATGCCCAATTCGCGGCCGATGTTGTAGAAGTAAACGTCGCAGGAACGGACTATCGCCTGATGCATGTCGACGTTGCCGTGCCCCCGTCTCTGCCAGCAGCGGAAATACCGGCCGTAAAAGTTGGCCCCGCCGGGGCAGTAAAAGGACGTGTGCGGATCGACGGCGCCTGATTCCAGCGCGGCCGCGGCCATCACAATCTTGTAAACGGACCCGGGCGCAAGTTGCGCCTGAATGGAGCGGTTCAGCAGGGGATTATCCGCATTGTTGGACATAACCGTCCATTGCTCCTGCGAAAGACCGGTAACGAACTGATTGGGATCAAAGGAAGGCCGGCTCACCATGGCCAGCACCTCGCCGGACCGTGGGTCCAACGCGACCAGCGCTCCGGCATCGCCCTGGAACGACTGCTCCGCGATCGCTTGCAGATCGTAGTCGATGGAAAGCCGCAAGTCCCGTCCCGGCTCGGGAATCCGTTCGTCCAGCACGGCGACCTCGCGGCCCAGGCTGTTGACCACCACGCGGCGGTAGCCGTCCTCGCCCCGCAGGAGATCGTCATACTGGCGTTCGATCCCGGTTTTACCAACGATCGCATCGGGCCGCAACAGAGCCCACTCGGCGCGATCCATATCCCTCTCCGATATCTCGCCGACATAGCCCAGCAGGTGCGCCGCAAATCCAGCGGAGGGATACAGACGGCGCGGGACCGTCATCAGATCCAGTTCCGGAAATTCATGCCGGTGGGCTTCAACAAATGCGATCTGCCCGGGGGAGGCGTTTTCCAACAGCACCACGGGACCGTAAGGATTCCTGATCTCCGCACTTCGCACACGGCTCTGGATCTCTCCGGTATCCAGTCCCAGACCGCGCGCAATGGCCGACAAGTGACCGCCGAACTCCTCACTCGCATCCGATTGCGTGAACACGCTGAAGGAAGGATAGTTATCCACCAGCACGAGGCCTTCGCGATCCAGGATGCGGCCGCGGGGTGCGGGAACCGGCAGACTTTTGATGTAATTGCGTTCGGCGAGGCGGGTGTAGTAATCGGTCTGGTCCACCTGCAGGCGCCAGAAGCCGCTGGCGAGCAGAATAAAAGCAGCCACAAGGAACCATCGGAAAAATCGAATACGATTTTCCGGCGTTCGAGACTCCCTCTCGGTGAAAGACATCGATACGGCTACTTTCAGGAAGACCAGCTATCGAAACAGGGCTACAGAACCGCAGCAGGTGATTACATCTGGCGGCGGAATTTGTCCAACAAAGCGAATATTATCATACCGATAGCGCTGTTCACAAGACCGGCGAGCAAACGCTGGAATAAGGCCGCTTCCATTACTTCCCCCAGCAGCAGGAACTGGAACGAAAAAAGCAACAGGGTATGTAATATATAGAATACAAAGACGATCATAAACCGCACGACCCTGTTCTCGACGTCGAACCAGACGCTGCAAAAGGCAGTCACATATCCGATAACCGTCTTGACCGAGCCCAGCATTCCCACCGGCCCGCGTGTCATCGTGTCCTGTGCCATCCCGAGCAGGGCGCCGGCCAGCAATCCCAGGACCTGGTTTCTCCGTGTGAGGCCGAAGTGAATGATGATGAGCAAAGGGAAATCCAGCAGGTTCCCCATCCGCACATAGAGTGGCAGGAAGGATTGCAGAACCAGAGCGAAAACAGCGGCCAGCAGATAGATCAATGGGTTGATGCGGAATATTTCGACTTCAGTCGCCGATTTGGTTACCTGAGACATGAAACGGTATCCGGGGGAAATTCCTGCGCGGCAGGCGGGGCATCTCCCCGGAAAGGAACAACCCTGCGCTCGCAAATATACAGGCGCATAATAGCGAACCAGCAGGCGGCCACCGCCGGAATACCATCCCCCCAACTCGTGTCCGCCCCAGCAAGCATACCTGAACAGAGGGGGACTGAGCAGGGAAGACCAAGAAAGATTGCAGAGATACAGTTTCCAATAATGGAACAGGCGCCAACGGTTGGACGCACGTACCACACGGGAAACGTGGAACCGGGCAGGGCTGGTTGGAGAAGCGGGATGTTAGGATGGAGACTTTCGGGAAACATTCGCCAGTGCAATCCTCTGTGGACCATCAGCGCTGCCCGGGTGTTACGCCGTGGCGGAGAAGATGCCATCCGATCCGGAGAAACCGGCCGACAAAGCTCGCGCAGCCAGCGCGCACGAACTGGATCATATCCTGCATGAGCGGTCCCGCGAGATCGTGGAGGCCGTGCTGGAGAATCCAGCCCTGGAAGAAAGACATCTGCTCGTGCTGCTTTCGCGCAAGGGACTCGAGCGCGAGTTCGTCGTGCGCATCGCGCAAAACCGCGCTTGGATGAGAAGTTACCGCATGAAGGCAGCCGTGGTGAAGCACCCCCGTACGCCGCGGCACATTGCGCTGCCGTTCCTGAAATATATCTACCTGTTCGACCTGCTGGCGATCGCAAAGACCCCCGGCACGGCGCCCGATCTGAAACGGCTGGCGGAGGACTCCATCCTGAGCCAGCTGGGTAGTATCGCGCTGGGACAGAAATTATCGCTGGCGCGGCAGGGATCGAATCGCATCGCCAAAGGACTGCTGGATGATAAAGAACGGCGCGTGATCGAGGCGGCCCTGGCCAATCCCGCAATGACTGACTTGGCCGTGGCCGAGGCGCTGCTTATGGAAAAATCCGGACCGGCGCTGACCGACGCTGCGATAGAACATCCACTGTGGCGGGCACGACTTCCGGTGAAACTGGCGCTGGTGCGGAGCCGCCACCTGTCGCTGGCGCGGTTTGCGAACATCGTGGAAGAATCGCCTCTGGCCGATCTGCGCGACCTGAAGGACGACCCGCGACTCGAAGCCAATTTGAGAGCCTACGTGGCAAAAATGGTCGCATCGCGCAGAAAGCGAACGAAAAAAAGTGATGTATAATCACGGGAGTTATCGGAGGACGGGAAAAAACCTCTGGCTGTTGCAGCGGTTTCTTGCATCCGATAGTATGAAGGCGGGGTGGAAATTCGCCGGGCGGGAATCTTTTCCAGTGCTTGCCTGATGGCGGTTTTCCGATATAATACCTCCGCTATTCTCAGGCTGGGTTCACGATTGCAACCCGACGGGTTGCTGGATCGCTGGGCAGGCCAAATTTACCGAAAGGGGTGGCACCTACCATGAGGGGGAATTACATGATCCGATCCTTGCTGCTCACGATTCTACTGGGGGGAACGATCGCGCTTTCGCTCGACGGGATGGTGGCACGGGCTCAGGAAGAGGCGGCTCAGCAGGAGGCATCGCCTTGGAAGGACCGGGCCGAATACGACGCCTTCAATGCAATGGTCCAGGCTACGGACCCGAACCAGAAGACCCAGATGGCTGATCAATATCTGGCTGATTATCCGGAGACGAACTTTCACAAAGAAGTATTAGAACTGAAGTTGCAGGCCTTCCAGTCAAAAAACGATACCGCCAACATGACGGCTACGGCGGAGGAGATTCTGGAGCTCGATGCGAACAATGTCCGTGCTCTCCTGTTGCTGAGCTACCTGTTTCCGCGTAGTGCAAACCCCGAGGACCCTGCCTTTCAGCAGCAGATGAGCAAGGCGGATGGCTATGCCCGCCGAGGCCTGGACGCCGTCACCAGCATGGAAGCGGGCCAGGGTGTAACGCCTCAGCAGTTGGCCCAGCAGAAGGAACAGTCCTCTGCGGTGTTTCACCAGACTGTCGGCTTTATTGCCCTGCAGCGTGAGGATTTCTTCCGGGCGGAGCGGGAGTTGAAAGCGGCCTTGGATATAAACTCCACCGATGCGCTGGGCTTTTACTGGCTGGGACTTGCCTACGTAACTCCGAAGCCGCCCAACTATGATCAGGGAATCTGGGCCCTGGCCCGGGCTGTTTCCATCACCGGGAATACCGCGTTGCCGGCACCAACAAAATCGACGGTTCGCCAGTACCTGACGGATTTCTATGAAGTGCGGCATGGAACCACGGAGGGACTGGACGGAATCCTGGCGCAGGCCACCGGCGCACCCTATCCCCCGAGCGGTTTCCACGTTGAAAGCCGGGCAGAGTTGGAGCCGGAACCGGAGCCGGAGCCGGTGATCCCACCGCGGGAGCTGACGGTGAAGGCCGAAGAGCTCACGACCTTCGACGTGATCGTCGAATATCTGCAGGCGGACGGGCTCAAGCAGGAGGATACCTGGACATTGTTGCAGGGAGCCGTGATGACGCTGCCGGGCAAGGTGGTCTCCGCTACCCCTGCCAACGCGCCAACAACGCTGCTGCTGGCCGTGGATCCGAACCTGGCGCTGGAGGGCGGAAAGTCCGACGTGGAAGTCACGTTGGCGGCCCCGCATTCGAGCGCGTTAAACGTAGGCGACGACATCAGCTTCGAAGGGACGGCGGACGCCTATACCAGCAACCCGTTCCTGCTGAAGTTCGCCGATGCCACGATTGTTCCCTAGACAATCAATAAGCAGCGCGGACGATCACAAACCAAACCATCCAAAACCCACCCCTTGCCACTCGGCAGAGGGTGGGTTTTCTGTACTGTCGAGTTAAACTGTTTGGTCGCGTTTTCGCCACCCTCTACAACCTCTAAGTCATTGATTACTGGTCTCGACTCCAGCAAATTCCGCCACCAAAACGGCAGAATTCTCCTTAACTTGACAGTGCGAACCGGAGACCTTGCGGGCGCCCCTTATTCATCAGTCCTTATTGTTCTTATCTGGCCGCTCAAGGTTTAAACATTTCTACCCGATTACTAAACAGACCAGTATTGAAGGGCGGGTATGTAAGCCTTCTGCTGGCATATTCAGAATTAGTATGCAAGGGGGAGGCGATAGTTATGTATCAGATTTTGGTTCTTCACAGGGCAACTGCAGGATTTCGGGCCGCCGCCAGATGCCTGGGATTGTCATTGGCTCTCGGAACAGGGGTTCTACTTGCTTTTTCAAGCAGCGCCCTCGCACAGGGCCTCAACTGGGAAGGGCAGACCGGGGCTTTCATCACCCCGTTTGCTTACACCAGCGCATCGCCGGCCGCCGGGTTTGGACGCCCGCAGGCGAGTTTCCATTACATGGATACGGGCAATGTAATCGGGGGCTACATCCAAACCTCTGTAACCGCCGGGTTTCTCAAGCACGCCGAAGTCGGCTTCACTCGCTCGGTCAATCTGACCGGCACCACCCCCGGGCTGAGCCCTTTGTTTGAGGGCGGGTTTAACACCTTCCACGGCAAAGTAAACTTTGTGCCGGAAAACGTGAGCAGCCAAAACTACATGCCTGCCATTTCCGGCGGATTCGTGGCCCGGACGCAGGTGCGGCACGTAGGCGGAGTAATCAATAGCCGCGACACTCACAATGGAGATTTCTACCTGGTTGCCACCAAGACCGTCACCCAGGTTAAGGGGCTGCCCTTCCTGGTCAACCTCGGCTTCAAGGGCACCAACGCCTCCATATTCGGAGTTTCCGGAAATGCTTCCGCTTGGCAGGGAAGGTGGTTCGGCGCCGCCGCGTTCGTGCTGAATGGCCCGGCTGGCAGCGTCGTTGTCTTGGGTTCTGAGTTTGCCCAGCAGCCTCACTACATTGAGGGCCTGCCCGGCGCCACGGTGCCCACTTCTCTGACTTATTTCGCTCGTATCGTTCCCGCTCCCGAGCGTATGCCTCTGAACTTTGATTTCGGTGTAGCACAAGGCGTGGGAAACATAACCCCGGGCGTGGAGCTCAAAGCGCGGGGCCAGTTCGCTATGGGCGTTTCGTATCAATTCTAACCGGTGGTCCTAAGCGGAATCCTGGAGGCTCAAACTCGCTGCCGGGAATTAGGAATGAGCCTACAGGCACTGTCAAGTTAAGGGAGAGTCCGGCGCAAATGGCGGATGGAAACACAATATCGAGGGCATCGCTTTCCACCTGTAATCATCCGTCACGCTGTCTGGCTGTACCATCGGTTCACGCTGAGTTTTCGAGACGTCGCGGATCTGCTTGCCGAGCGAGGCATCATTGTTTCTTACGAGGCAATTCGGTTTTGGTGCCTGAAGTTCGGTCCGGCCTATGCTCGCAAGCTGCGGAGTTATGGGGCCGCACATCGGGAGACCTTTCCTTCCGTTGTGCATCGCACCAGTCCATACGAGAACAACCGGGCTGAAGTCTCGCATCAGCCAACGCGTCAGCAAGAACGCCAGATGAGACGGTTCAAATCAATAGAACAGGTCAAAGCGCACCATCATCGACTTCTGCGAAGCCGGGCTTTTTCCGATGGGAGAGAGCTGACGTGCATTTGTTGAAGAGTTGCAGGACTCCTTTCGATACCGGGAGAATCTCGCCTTGCTTCCGTTAACTTGACAGTGCCATTCGGTATGTTAATTTAGGGAATTATATACGAACGTCCCGAAAGACCTCTTGACAATATCGGGACTATTTAGTAATATAGTCTTGTAAGTCGGAGGTAATCAATGAGAAAGAAAGCCCCAGGAAAATATCACCGCAAGGGAATGACGGTCGCCGCGTTCTTTGAGATGTTCCCTGACGATACCGCCGCCGAAGCATGGTTCGTCAAGCAACGCTGGCCGAATGGAGTCTGCTGTATAGAATGCGGCTCGGTGAACGTTCAGGTTGCCGCAAAGCGCAAGCGAGCGTCTTTCCGTTGCCGGGAGAAGGGCTGCGAGAGACAGTTTTGCGTCCGAACCAACACCTTCATGCACGGCTCAAAGCTCTGCTACCGGAAGTGGTTGTTTGCGGTCTACTCGGCGGCAACGAACCTCAAAGGAGTAGCGAGCATGAAGACCTACCGCGATATCGGCGTCACGCAGAAAACGGCGTGGTTTATGAATCACCGCCTGCGCCGCGCCTGGAAAAGAGACCCGAAGGCCAGGCTGTTTTCTGGCCCCGTGGAAGCGGATGAGACTTACTTCGGAGGTCGCCGCCGGAATATGTCGAAGTCGGCCAGGGCAGACTTGACAGGGCGCGGGACTGTGGGTAAAGTAGCCGTTATTGGAATCAAAGACAGGGAAACAAACCAAGTATCAGCACAGGTAGTCGAGCGCACAGACAGCGATACGCTTCAGGGCTTTGTTATGCAGCACGTCGTTCCAGGCACAGCGATCTACACGGATGACGCAAAGGCGTACACGAATCTTCCGAATCACCAAGCCGTGAAACACTCCGTGGCCGAGTATGTGCGCGGCCAAGTTCACACCAACGGAATTGAATCATTCTGGGCACTCCTGAAACGCGCCCACAAGGGAACCTTTCACCGGCTTTCTCCAAAGCATCTGCACCGCTATGTAGATGAGTTTGCAGGGCGTCACAACATGAGAGAACTGGACACCCTCCAACAGATGGCTGCTATCGCACGCCGCATGGAGAACGCCCAACTGAGCTACAAGGACTTGGTGGCGTAGATGTGCATCAAGCGTCAATCTGGTCAGTTCTATACAGAAAAGAATCCCTTTCAGCACCCAGCCTTTCGCCTGTGGGCAAAGAGGGTTGACTTGCTCCGCGTTAGGGTTTTAGAGCCGTTTGCCGGAGCCAACAGATTGATCGGGCATCTTCTCGATATGGGTCTATGTAGAGGGTTTCAGTCGTTCGATATTTACCCCGCTAACCCCGATGTTCATTTTAGAGACACGCTCAAGTCGTTTCCTTCTGGGTATGATGCGTGCGTAACGAACCCGCCGTGGCTTGCCAAGAATAGTGCTTCTGTTCGCGGACTTCCGTTTTGTGCTGGGAACCATGACAATCTCTATAAATACGCACTGGAGAAGTGTTTGGATCATTGCCCCTGGGTTGCAGCCCTAGTGCCCGAATCGTTCATCCGCGCCAAGCTATTCCAGGGCAGATTGACAGATTTCATTTCGCTTACCAATCAACTTTTCAGCGACACAGATCATCCAGTCGGGTTCGCGCTGTTCCAACCACACGCGGCCAGTGATGTGGTGGTTTGGTCTGGAGGAAAAAAAGTAGGCTCCCTGAATCAGTTGGAAGGGCTGCGCCCAAGTCCAATACCAGCGGGGCCGTCTGTGAAATTCAATGACCCTCACGGAAATGTCGGCCTGATCGCCCTGGACAACACACAGCAAGCCTCTATTCGATTCTGCGATGTAGCCGATTTGTCCAACTACCGGGTCAGGAAAACCGGGCGGCATATCACAAAACTTTCCGTTGACGGCGCGGTTCGCATTCGCGAATGGAACGGATACATCAACCGTTTTAGGGATCGCACCAATGACGTTCTTATGACCTGCTACAAGGGAATCCGGAAGGACGGTCGCTATCGCCGCCGCTTGGATTGGAATTTAGCCCGTGGGATCATTCACCATCATGCGTGAGGGACCAGACTACCACTCCATTGAGATCAGGAAATGGAGGGAAAACGCAAAAGATGTCACTAGCCGTTTGGGGAAGCGTGAAGCAAACTTACTAAAGCGCATTGCTCTGTTCGTAAGAAGATTTGGGTTTTCAAGGGAGAGCGTAGAGGAAAAAATCGAGAATGATGTGATGTTCGCTGCTCACTTCGCTATCGAACCCCGAAGGCAAGGCATCCATGAGCATGCTGCTGCCGAATGGTTAGAAAAGTTGGAGGGTGTTGAAAACTTCGTTAAACTTCCCAAGTCAGGCCCCCTCGCCCTCTACATCACAAGCGATGGAGAGGTCAGGAAAGGCATGAAACGCGCCCCTTCTAAATCCCTGGATTTTCATTGGCGAGTTGGCAAAAGGCACTACTTCGCATCGCACAAGTACACCTTTGAGGGTGGCGGGAACCAAGACAGCCAGTTCAAAGAGATGAAAGACTTGCTAGAGAAGTTCCAAAAGGGCAGTGCTTCACCAAATATCGCGTTACTGGTCATCGCGGATGGGCCGTACTATACCGAATCGAAAATGGCAGAGTTGCGAAGGTTCACCCGCTCTAGTGCGCCTCTGAGTCATGCCCTGTCGATAGATCAGATTCCGTCAGTCATCGAAAGGCAACTATGAGCAAACCGAAACCCAAGACCGTTGAACTGGTCAAATCCACCTACCAGCCCACCAAGCGGGAGCTTGCAGATGGCGCTGCCGCCAATCTGAGAAAGTGGGACGGATCGACCCCCAGCATGGAAGAGGTCGCCGGGGCCTTGCTCGATACTGTGAACGTCCGCCTAATTGACAAGCCCCGGAACCGGAGGCGCTGAGGTTCGGGACGTTCGTATATAATTCCCTTAATTTAATTTGCCAAATTTGCAGGAATCATTCCAATCCACCCTGGCGGGCGAAGGCATGGCCGCTATTTGCGTGTGGGTTTCTTGCGGGTAGCTGGAGCTTTTCTGGCCTTGCTCCCGTTGCTGGCGACGAGGTGATATTCTTCCATTTTCCGGCCCAGAGTATTCCGGTGAATGCCCAGCGCCTTGGCTGCGTTGGAGCGGTTGCCTCCGTGAATTTCCAGCACTGTGCGGATGTACTTCTTCTCGAATTCCGAGACTGCGTCCTGGAAAAAGACGCCCGCATCCACCATTTGAGAGATCAATTTTTCGATCTGTTCTTTCACAGCAACTCCCACTCCATCGTCGGCTGTTTCGAGTCAGGCTGTGGCGGTGCAACGCGCTCAGGCCACGAACCTGCAATCCTCACCATGCCGGTTCCCGTCCCGTCAGGCGGCGGAATATCTCCAGGTATTTCTCCATGGTCCGGGCAACCACGTCCTCGGGAAGCTCCGGAGCAGGCGGCTGCTGATTCCAACCGATCGATTGCACATAGTCCCGCACATACTGCTTGTCGAAAGAGACCTGCGGGCCTCCGGGCCGGTACCGGTCCCGGGGCCAGTAGCGCGAGGAATCCGGCGTCAATGCTTCATCGATCAGCAGCACCCCGGATTCATCGGTCCCGAACTCGAATTTCGTATCGGCGAGAATCACGCCGCAGCTTTCGGCGTGCCGGGATGCTTTTTCATAGAGGGCCATACTCCAGTCGCGAAGCTGTCGGGAGAGATCACTGCCGATCTGGTCCGCCATGCGCTCGAAAGAGATATTCTCGTCGTGCCCCTCCACGGCCTTGGTGGCCGGGGTAAAGATCGGCTCGCTCAACCGCTCGGACTCTCGCATTCCGGCCGGGAGCGCGATTCCCCCTGTTTGTCCGGTGGCCTGATAATCCCTCCAGCCGGAACCGGAGATGTAGCCGCGCACGACGCACTCGATTGGGACCGGGTCCGCCTGACGGACCAGCATGGAGCGGCCCTGCAGCCGGTCCGGAAAATTCCGGAACGGCTCCGGATACTCCTCCACCCGCGCGGTGAGGAGATGGTTCCGGATGATCTCTTCCAGAAAACCGAACCAGAAAAGGGAAAGCTGGTTGAGGATCATCCCCTTTTGGGGTATCCCCGTCCGCAGGATGCAGTCGAATGCTGAAATCCGGTCGGTGGCGACGAGCAGGAGCCGTCCGTCCGCCCGGAAAATATCCCGGACCTTTCCCCGCGCGTGGATGGGGATGCCTGGAAGCGCCGTCTCCATCAGCGCCGGGACCATATCTGTCTTTTCTGCCGTCATGGTAGATACCATCCGAAAAAAGAAGGGGGCACCCATTTTATGCGAGAGGGAATTTCTGTCAACACCCATTCACCGGAATGCGAATTTTAATTCGGGAAATGGCCGATCCGGACCCCAGTGCGGGCGGTGACGCGGGGCGTGGCGGACCGAATGATGCGGGCGGCGCACATCGAGACATGAAGAACTGGCTCGTCGGAACCGGGCCGGCCACGGAAACACGCGAATCCACTTTCGCGAACCGGTCAGGGCAATGGAGTAAAACGGTTGCGCTTGTCAGGAAAACAGTCCGCGAATTTTTCCCAGAACCCCGTGCTTGCCTTCAATAAGCTTTACCAGCTCTCCGTCATCGAGCCACACGCCATGGCAGGCGGGACACATATCCACGGCGACCGCGTCCAGAATCTCCTCCAGCAGGCTGGCGCCGCATTTCGGACAGTGCATGAAGTGGGTTTCCCGGAGTTGTTTCTTTTCCTCATCCGCGATTCCAGCGGCCTGCTTCGCCTGCTCCTCCAGCCGCTTTTGCATCTCGAGACGGACAAAATATTCTTCTTCGTTCTCGCTGGGTTGAACAGGCATCGCTACCTCCTTGATATATCACTCTCAGGCGGGCCGTGCGGCCTGGACCAGCTCCTCACGAAGCGTGAGGGCCGCCTCGGCGACAACCCGCATCTTCTCGATCGCCTCCTCCACAGTACGGGTTTTCAGGCCGCAGTCCGGGTCCACCCAGATCTGGCCGGGCTCCAGAACTTCCAGCGCCTGCTTCAGCCGGTCCTTCACCGATGAAACCTCGTCCGACTTGTGGGAGTGCACGTCCACCAGCCCGAAACTGATGTCCTTGGCAAACGGGTGGTCGTGGAAAAGCTCCAGCAGATTCAACTGGCTGTTCGACATCTCCAGGTCGAAGTTATCAACCGGGATATCCAGCATGCCGGGATAAATTTTACGAAATGCCCCATAGCAGATATGCGTCAGGAAATAGCCTGGCAAACCATCGATGACGGCGTGCATGGCTTCGGCAACCATCGGCAGTTCCTCGGGCCGGACACTGGTAGCGGGCTCATCGATCTGGATGATGCGCGCACCGGCGTCGAGCAGGGCCTCCACTTCCTTGCGGATCTGGAGGGCGATCGCCATGCAGGCGGCGCGCCGGTCCGGATAATACTCATTGAACGACCAGTCCATGATCGTGTAAGGGCCGGTCAGCATTCCTTTCATCGGCCGGGACGTCAGTCCGCTCGCGAACTTCCACCAGTCCACCGTCATCGGGCCGTCCCAGCCCACTTCGCCGGTGATGATGGGCTTGTGGTAATAGCGGTTCCCGTAGGAGCGGACCAGGTCGCCCAGCTCGAATCCGGGCATCTTTTCCGCAAAGTAGGCGACCATGTCGCCCCGGTACATCTCGCCGTCCACCAGAACGTCCATTCCCAGCTCTTCCTGCGTCTTGATCCAGAAGACGGTGGCCTGCTCCTCGAACTTTTTAAGCTCCTCCGCCGTGATATTTCCCTTTGCGAACTGGCTGCGCGCTTTCTTCAACTCCGGCGGCTTGGGAAAGCTGCCCACGCTTGTGGTGGGCAACAACGGAAGGTCGATTCCTAATTTTTCCAGTTTCTGTCGATTCATAATCCCCTGCTTTTTCTCATTTGGATTTTTTATAACCCTCTCTCCCGTTGCCTGCGCGGGCAACTAGGAGATGTAACTGGTCCGGATGGCCGCGAGATTCTTCAACTTCAGCAAAGCGCGGTCGCGAGGCAGGTATTCCAGCCCGGAAGAGGGGCTCAGATAGCACTCGGAAGCATCCACTTGCGGAAGAATCCGGTCCAATGCAGCCTTCACGGTTCCGGGGTCTTCGAGCTTCGTATTCCGCCCGTCGATCAAGCCCAGTCCAAGCGATTTGGCCGGCCGGGCATCGGCCACCAGATCCACCAACTGTGGGTTGTAGGTGAAATCCAGCGCCAGAACGTCAGCCGGAAGAGCCAGCAAATCGTTCAGGATGGGCGCCGGATCGCCAAAGTACACGCTCAATACGAGACGGGCAGCTCCCCGGACCGCAGCCAGCCGGTTCCAGGTCTCTCGCAACAATTCCAGGCCGGTGTCCTGCCGGTCGGTGAGCAGAGAAGGTTCGTCGATCTGGATGGTGGACGCTCCGGCGGCGGCGAGCTCGGCAACCTCGCGGATGATGGCCTCGTTGTAGTCGAGCACGAGTTTGGAAAAATCCTTCTGATAGGCAGCGTCTTCGATAATGGAATGACGGGCCAGCGTCAAGGCGCCGGTGAGAACGGGCTTCACGGGTTTCGTGCTGGCCTGCTGCGCCATCTGGTAATCAGATCGCAGAACAGGCGAGGTCCACCGGATGGGGCCTTTGACGACCGGCTGCCGGATATAGAAGTTCGTGTCGAAAAAACGCAGCAGCCCGTTGATCGAGACGTTCTCCAGCTTTCCCGCTACATGGGAAATCGGGTCGTACCACCGGATCTGTCCGTCGGTTACGATATCGAGACCGCTTGCAAGCTGCTCTTGAATCGCGACTTTCGTCAGAGCATCTTCGGCAGCGCGGACGTCGGCATCCGTCTTTTTTCCCGTATCGCGCTGCGCAATGGTCTGCCGCAGGAGCTGTAGTTCGGCCGTTGGCCCGATCCTCGGATAACTGCCTGAATTGGTTGCTTTCAGTTGCATATGTCAGATTCCCTTCCGTCTTTGTTGCTTCTGATTAAATCGGCAAGGGGGCGGGAAAGCATGAGCCGCGCCGGCAGTCGCGAATATGCCCCTCGTTGGGTTCAAATCTCCAGGGGCGGGATGTTGGGGATCAGACCCTTCTCGAAACCCAGTTGAAAGAGGGTTTTGATGGCCTGCCTGCCCTGTTCGCCGTAATCCAGAGTATAACCGTTCACATACATCCCCACAAACCGGTCCGCCAGATCGGTCTCCAGATCGCGGGCAAACTGCATGGCATATTCCATCGCCTCACTCCGGTGGTCCAAAGCATGCTGGACACTCTCCTTCACCAGCCGGGCGATATCCTGCCGCAACTCGGGTGAAAATTCCCGGCGGATGACATTGCCGCCGAGCGGCAAGGGAAGGTTGTACTGCTGCTTCCACCACTTGCCCAGATCCAGCGCGCAGTGCAGTCCCTGGTTGCGATAGGTGAGCTGGCCTTCGTGAATGATCAGCCCCCCGTCCACGCTTCCCTCCACCACGGCATCCAGGATCTTATCGAATGGAACCACAACGGGCTCGAAGTCCGGCTGGAAGATCTTCATCACCAGATAGGCGGTGGTAAGGGTCCCGGGAATGGCCAGCTTTTTCCCTTTCAGCTCTTCCGGCGTGCAGGGCCGCTGCGTGACGACCATGGGGCCATACGCGTCGCCGAGACTGCCGCCGCATGGCATCAGCGTGTATTTGTCGGTGATGTAGGGATAGGCGTGAAAGGACACGGCCGTTACATCCCAGAGACCTTGCTGGGCTTCGCGGTTCAGCGTTTCGATATCCTGCAGGTGATGGTTGAACGATAGCGCCGGCGAGTCCACCTTGCGGGTCGCCAGGGCGTAAAACATAAAAGCATCGTCGGAATCCGGGCTGTGCGCCACGGTGATTTCTCTTTTTGTCATCTCGTATTTCTGCTCGACTCCCGTTTCTCTGCTCAGTTCGCGATGGCCCTCACATCCGGTTCTACTTGGATATGAAAAAGTGGCCGATCATCAAATGGTCCAGCCCGGAACAGAAAAAGCTCCGGACGGCGTCCCGGGGCGAGCAAACCAGCGGCTCGCCGAAAAGGTTGAACGACGTGTTGTACAGGACGGGGACACCGGTCGCGCGTCCAAAAGATTCCAGGAGTCCCCAGAATAATGGAGAAGAGGCCTTCGGGACAACCTGCACGCGAATTCTCGATGAGCCCTCCTCCGTCCGTCCCTCGCCAGCGCGGCCATCCGGCAGCAGATTCGAGGCAAACGTCTTGCGATGCTCCGGCTGGACCCGGCCGACCGATGCCAGAAACTTTGCCATGGAACCGAACTCGAAGAAATCAGCGGCCCTCTCCTCCGGAACAGATGCGGCGAACGGCCGGAACTTCTCCCGGTGCTTCACATACTGATTCAGGTTCTCGTTCACATAAGGGGACAGCGGCGAGGCCAGAATGCTGCGAGCCCCCAGCGCGCGTGGACCAAACTCTCCCCTGCCCTGAAACCAGCCCAGTATCCGCCCATCCTTTATCACATCGACAGCCGTGCTGATAACTTCATCCCGGCTGGACAGATAGCGAAACCGCAACTTGCAGTTTTCCAGCACATCCTTGATCTGCTCGTCCGAGTACCGGGGACCGTAGAACAGATGTTCCAACGGCTCCGGAGGATTCATCCGCATCATGGAGTGGGCACAGTAAAGCGCCGCCCCCAAGGCGTTGCCGGCATTGCCGGCGGCCGGCTGCACGAATACTCCGGCGATATCAGGACTGCGCTCCAGTGTTTCCACCAGCAGGGAGTTCAAAGCCACGCCCCCGGCCAGGCACAGGTTCCGCAGCCCGTGCTGCTTCAGGAAAGGGACTACGATTGCCTGAACCGTCTCTTCCAGCACCCGTTGCATGCTGGCCGCCAGATCTTCCCGGTCCGCCTCCGCAAGCGGCTCCGCCTTGCTGAGTCCGGCCTGCTCGAAGAACTTCTCGGAAAATCCGCCCCTCTCCGATGCCGGACCGGAATAATAACTCTGATCGATGCCAAACAGCGGCCCTTCGCCCGCCGCTACGATCTTTCGGAAAACATCCGCAAAACGAGGTTCGCCATAGGCGCTCAACCACTGCAATCTGTGCTCGTCGCCCACGTGGCCAAAGCCGGCCAGCGCCGTTACCCGCGAGTATAAATTCCCGAGCGAGTCGGGAACGTAGGCGTCCCGCAGGGTCTTGATTTCGGTTCCCCGCCCGATGCCCAGGCTGAGCGTCTTCAAATCTCCCTGCCCGTCCATGGTCAGGATCGCGGATTCGTTGAACGAGGACGGATAAAACGCTGCCGCCGCGTGGCACAGGTGATGATCCACGACCACGATCCGGCTGGAGGGAAAATCCAGCCGCAGCCGCCGCGGAATCTGATACTCCGAGGAGTCCAGGCCGCGCTGCCCATCCTCAACCGGCCGGGCCAGAGCGATCGTGTCCACCTGCCCGGGCCGCAGTCCGGCTTCCTGCAGGCAATAACGAATGGCGTGAACCGGCAATCCGGTCGCCCGCCGGATGCGAAGGAACTTCTCCTCCTCCAGCGCGGCCACCGGCAACGGGCCTTTGAGTAATGCAGCGGCCGCATCGTGATCTCCGGCCGATATTCCCAGAATCCAGTGCGGTGCCGACTCCGTGGTCATATGTTCCCCGGATCAGTAACAGGAGACCTTCCAGAGGAAGACTCACTGGACAGATCCTGCCTGCCGTACAAGCCCTTATTTTCGCTGCGTTTCCCAATCGTACCGTATGTCGGGATCGTTCCACTCCAGCCGGCCTTCGTCGGCGGGATCATAAAACCGATCCGTTGCGTATACCAGCAACGCCGGGTCGGGGCCCACCACTTTGTAACCGTGCCCCACGCCGGGCGGGATCAGTATCTGGAGCGGCCGGTGGATGCCGGCGAATATCGTATTGGTCTGCCCGAAGGTGGGCGAGCCCTGCCGCAGGTCGTACAACATGACCTGGAATGACCCGGTAACCGAATGCCAGAGATCCGTCTGCCGCAGATGATAATGAATCGCCTTGACCGTTCCAGCATAGGAGAGCGCCGCGGAAACTTGCACCTGCTCCTCGGAGGCAAACCCTTCCGCCAACCCTGTTCCCATCTGGAAAAGCTCCTCGAAGAACCCCCGGTCATCCGGATGAACCACCAGGGGCTGGATTCGAACCCCTCGAATCAACCCGGCCGATCGCTCCAAGCTGACCAGAGCCCCTATTCCGCCCGGCCCCCCTCGAACGATTCCCAGCTGCATCTTCTTCGTTTTCGCGACCTGCCGGACCCCCGCCTTCGCAGCACTCATACCCGGTTATCATCCTTTCCTCGACGCAATCGAATATCCTATCACAGCCTCTGGCCTGGAATGCTGTGGCCTTGCAAGCGACCTTGCCAACGACGGGGAAGCCCGTAAATCCGCAACAGGAAGGGACGTGAGAACGCGAAATCCTTCAGCCCCGGCCTCTGCGACATCCGGCGGCGCTGCGAAAACCGGGAAAACAACTCCTTCGGGTTCCGGAGAAGATACCCCGTCGCTCACCGCGGCCGGAGGCTGGCCGGCCGGGGCAGCTAACGGCTGCCCGCATCGTCCCGCGCGGCCCATCGGCGGCTGACCTGTTCCCAATCCTGCTCGGTATCCACTCCGATCGTATCGATAGCAGTTTCCGAAACATATATGGGAATTCCATTTTCGAGGAATCGCAACTGCTCCAGCCGTTCCGCGCGTTCCAGGAAAGATGCCGGCAGGGAAAAGTACTGCTCCAGCGCACTGTTTCGATATCCATAGAGGCCGAGATGTTTTGCGAACACCGGCTTCGACGATTCATCTCCATGAAACGGTATCGGCGAACGGGAAAAATAGAGCGCAAAACCATTCCGGCCGGTTACCACTTTGACGACATTGGGATTCTGAGCTGCGGCGGGTTCCAGCGGCGTCTTCAATGTGGTAACCAGAAGGTCCGGGCGCCCTCGAAAAGGCTCAATCAACCGCTGCACATGTTCCGGCTGGAGCAACGGTTCATCGGCCTGCAGGTTCAGATACACGTCCGCAGGAACCGATTGCATGACCTCGTAAATCCGTTCGGTCCCGCTCTGATGACTGGCGGAGGTCATCACGGCCCGCACTCCGTTTTTCCGGCAGTATTCCCGGATCTCCTCTGAATCGGTCGCCACCACCACCTGCTGCAACTGCCGGCAGCCCTGCGCCGCCTCATAAACTTGGTGCAACATGGCCTTGCCGCCCAGAGTCCGGAGGACCTTTCCCGGCAACCGGGTGGACCCCAGGCGGGCGGGGATCACCCCCACCACCTTCAGTTCCGCTTCTGTCCCGCACATTGGTTTGATGCTCGCTTCCCCGGCTCCCGCATTCCGTTCAACGGGGTTGAACGCCGGGAGTTCTCCGACTCCCTGCCCAGTATAGGCGAATTCACCGGCCTCGAAAGCTCCGGGCTGGGCTTCGTGGGAACCCGAATCCGCGGCAGTGAAGACGGGACGCCGCCCGGAGATGGAACCGGGCCCAGGAATTGTTCCCCAAAAATGGTAAAGGGGTTGGCAACTTGTGCCAACCCCGAGTGTTGCGGATCAGGTGGATCACTGTGATGTGAATTAATTACAGTTTATCGGACCCTCGGAATTGAACAATAGACCGGAAGTCTCATTTTTGTTCGCATTCAGTACTAAGACAAAGGTACTACCGCGCCGGATTCCTATCCGGTTCGATTCGGGAAACCAGGTTGTGCTCCGAGATGGTTTGCAGAGAACTATCTCGCGCTTTAGGCTCGCGCTTCGGTGGACGCCCCCCGGCAGCGTGGACAGGAACCACCACTCACGGGAGACTAACCGGGAGATCGTTCCTGGCTTGCCATTTGCTCTCCAAAACCCTTTGAGCCAACGGATGGTTTCCGTCCGCCCACGGCCTCCGGCAAGGACATCACAAACGTGGCTCCTTTCCCCTCTCTGCTGGCAAATCGCACATCCCCAGCGCACTGCTGAATCAGTCTTTGCACCAAAGATAAACCCATGCCGCTGTGTCCTGGCCTGGTGGAAAAATGCGGACGGAATATCTCATCCTGGATCTCTTCCGGGATGCCTTCTCCGGTGTCGGAAACCTCCGGCACGACCTTCCCCGCTTGCACGTAGCCCAGGATGCTCAACATGCCTCCGGTTGGCATGGCCTGGATGGAGTTCGAAATGAGATTGTTCAAACAAAGAAAGATCAGAGCACGAGGCAACTGAACCGGAGGCAGGTTTTGCACTTGAACCCGAAGGCGAATCTCAGGGCCACGATAGGAAAGCAGGGCGGAATGCACCGCCTGATCCACAACGGTGCTCAGTTCGATGGACCCGGTACGCCACTCCTCGAAGTCCGGATCGGTAAGGTTTTGCAGAGCGTTAATCAACGCACCCGCCTGAGAAATGGCTGAATCCATGGCGGAACGGCAGACCACGGGTTCTTCGGTTTGTTCACTCAGCATGGTGGATGCGGCAACGACCTCCTGCAACACGTTGCTGAAATCATGTGCAATTCCGCAGATGACGTCCGGGAGCAATTGAGTCTGCAGTGTTTGTTGCGATATGCGCTCCTGTTGCAGGCGCAGCCCCTTTAATTCCTCCTCTCTCCAGGAGACGGCGGACTGCACGTACTGCAACTGGTCGAACGTGCTGAACAGCAACCGGAGCAGTTGTCCATTGCTGGTCAGGTGGGTGAACATCCAGTCTCCGTGGATCAGGCTTTCCTCTGTTTTTTCCACGGCTTGCTCCGGCTCACCGCCATTCAGCAGCGCGAACCAGATGCAGTGCAACAGCTCCATCTCATGGTAAGGGGAGAACAGAATATAATCGGCGCCCGCCTTCAGCCCACGGGCCAGTATCTCCTCGGCCCATATCGGACCTACCAGAAGTATGGGAATTCCCGAACCCTTCAAACTGGATTTCATGTGGCTGCAAAGATCATAAATCATTCTCTCCGAGGGCGACATTTCCCCCCAATCACCCGACGGAGAGGATTGATCCATGGGAAAGAATCTCTTCCCCATTCTGTTCTGTTTCTCGTCACCCAGGACTACCACCAGATCCACCTGCTGATCCTTCAAAATTTTCTGGCACTCCCTGTTGCCCATGGCCCCGCACAAAAGATATCCACAATCGGTCAGTTCTCTTTGAAATTCATGAATTCGGTCCCGATCATGGCCGGTGATAAGAATTTTCTCCATAAACCGTACAGCCCTCCGGGTACGATCAATGCAACCATCTCTCCCAACGTAACTAAATGAAAACAAATAGCATTAATCATTGCATTCCACTCGCGCGGTTCCGTTTTGGGAATTCTCAGTCCAAACTGGCTTTACGGGGCAGCTCTCATGCCACCGATTGGAGGGCTACTCGGAGATCATGGATTCGGGCTGGCCGAGAGAAAGTCGGCAAGGGAAAGGAGAGCGGTTACAGGTAAGGTTGCCTGAAGGGTGCCGGGAAGTCAGCGAACGGCGCGGTAGCGGTTGAATTCATGATCGCCAGCCTTCCGGCAGCTGGTCCAATGGTACCAGGGAGCCGTCTCCACGGAAAAGCCAGGGCCGGATAAACTCGTGAGACGGGCCAGTGCAGGGGCCAGTGCGGCTGCCGGGGCGCCGGGGCCGGATTCGGCATCTTCGGGCGCGTGGCCGGGCGCAAGGCCAGACGCGGGGCCGAGTCCGATCTCCTGCGGCGCGATGGTCAGGAATTTTTCATCGATGCATTCGGCCCGAACCATCTCGCCGTAGAGGCCGGGGCCGCCCTCGCAGAGCAGATACTCCACGCCCAGCTCTCTCCGGAGCTGGCGGGCCAGTTCCCGGCAATCAATCCGGTCCCCCTCGCCGGAGACCAGCACCCGGACATCTCCGGTTTTTCCCAACCGCCGCCGACCATCCGGTGTGGTGGCAATCAGGGCTTCGACGTGTTCGGAGCGAAACAGGCGGAAATCCTCCACGCGGATTCTTCCCCGGCCCGTTACGATCACCACCTTCAGCTTGCCCCGCCCCAGGACACTGCGCCGGTACTCGAGCAAGGATTCATCGACGATGCGATAGACCGGCCCGCCGGAGATTTTTCCGTGCCGGGCTTCCAGAATCAGCGACTCGGCCCCGGCCACAATGCCGTCGGCGTGGGTGCGCAGCAGGTCCATCATCCAACGGTCATGACGGCTCCGCCCAATCCATTCCCCGCCCGGCCGCCAGCCGCCGAACGTTACGATCCCGTCGAGACTCTGCACGAAATTGGAGAAAATCCACGGTCTCTCCGCCAGCCCGGCAGGAAACCCGACGTTCCCGACAAACGTTCGCAGCGCCTCGGAAAGATGGAGGTTCGGTTCGCTATGGTCGAACAGGACCTCGAACCGAGATAGATCGGCTGGCGGGGAAATAGTCATGATGATCTCGTCATTTATTCCATGAATGTACAACCAGCAACAGTATAGGAACCGGACGGCACATGTTGCAATCGGTGGATGGCGCCATCAGGCGCTTTCGCCCTTCAACGCACGATCTGGCGGCCGATCAGAATGCAACGCCGGTCGGCGCCGGGAATCCGGTGCAATGGCTCCCACTGGAATGATGCCTGCTTCGCAATCCCGATGGCATCGGACTCGCCGAGGTATAGGGCAGCGACTCCGGAGGGTTCCAGCAGTCCAGCCATTTCGGACAGGGCTTTCCCCGATATCGCCACGGCCCGCATGGTGATCAGGCTGATCCGGCCCCGCAGTCCCTCCTCCGCGAAAGTCTCCAGCCGGGCCGGCATGACCCGGACCCCAGTCAATCCGCACCGCCGGATCACCTCTTTCAGAAAGGTGGCTTTTTTCGCATTGGGCTCCAGCAGGATCATCTCCACCGCGGGCCAGAAGACTTTCAGCGGCAGGGCTGGAAATCCCGCGCCGGACCCGACGTCGAGTGCCAGCCCGTCGGGCGGCGGGATCAGGGTCGCCAGAAACAGCGACTCCTCGAAATGGCGGGGTACGATCTCCCCCGGCTCGCGCACTGCGGTGAGATTGATCTTTCGATTCCAGAGTTGAAGTAAGCCGAAGTGGATGGCGAGTTGCTCCACCTGCTGATCGGTCGGACGGTCGGACAACTGGTCAGAGGAACGGATACCGAGCCGACGGCAGGCGGCGAGAAGCGCTTCGCTGACCTCTGGAGGCTGAGGAGGATTCACTGTGGGATTATAAACGCAAGGCAGAAGGATGCCGAGTACCGGGTCCGTTCCTGAGAGGACGCTCCACATCCCGGAGCTTCTCGCTTCGCCGGCGGCATTTTACTAAATCCTGGACGCCCAGGCAGGATCGATTTCCCACAACGCCATTTCCCACAACGCTGGGGGATCATATCCAGATGGGCGGTGACCCGAGCCGTCTGTTGCTGTCGCTGAGTAGCGCATATCCGCGAACTATGCTAAAAATTGGAGCGATCCGGGAGAGAAAATGGCCACGCTTACCGAGCAAGCGGCTCATCCGTACTCGGAATGAAGGATTAATGCCCCGTGCCTGTCGATAAGTTCCTGGGAGGCATCTCCCGTTTCCAAAGACACGTTTTTCCCAAGCACCAGGATACTTTCAAAAAACTGGCTATGGGACAGCGGCCCGAAGCGCTGTTCATCACGTGCGCCGATTCCCGCATCGACCCTTGCATGCTGACCCAAACCAAACCCGGCGAACTGTTCGTTTGCCGCGTGATTGGCAACATTGTACCGCCATACCCCGATGCGACCGGCGGTGTTTCGGCCACGGTCGAATATGCGGCTGGCGTGCTGCGTGTGCCGGACATCATCGTCTGCGGCCACACCGATTGCGGTGTCATGAAAGGAGCGCTTCATCCAGAGGTGCTTGCAGCTTACCCGAACGTTAGTGCATGGCTGCGCTACGTGCAAGTGGAACACCGTGAACCCGAGCCGAGCCCCGAGCTTGTTCTCGCGGTAACCGAACGCAATGTGGTCGCACAGATGAAAAATCTGCGCTCACATCCCACGGTTGCGGCCCGCCTGGAAGAAGGCGATCTCGCGCTGCATGGCTGGGTCTATCACATCGGTCCCGGCAAGGTAACTGCCTGTGACGAAAAGAGCCAGAGATTCGGGCTCCTGGACTGCGCGAAATAAGGACGGCGAGCAAGAAGCGGTTCCCAGAACCGGATCACAAAAGCGGTGCGATGTCCTCTGGTGGCTGGGGGAGCATTCCCGGTGGGATTATAAACGCAAGGCCGCTCGATGCCGGATACTGGGTCCGTTTCCGGAAAAGCGCTACACGGCCGCAGATTTCCGGGAGTTGGCCGCCCAGGTTGACATGTTATACTGCTACAGGTTTTCGGCACGTAAAATTTAAGCACATGGCCATTTGGAGGTATCGAATGAAACTTATTTCTCTGTTTGTACTCGGCGTTATGGCGGTCTCGACCAATGCGTTGGCGCAAGCGCCGGCGGCGGCCATCGAAAGGGCATTGCTCGCCGCCCCGGGCAATATGAGTGAGGATGCCACGGTCATCCGGTGGAAACCCGACCACACTTACGAGACGTTGAGGAAAGGCACGAACCGTCTGGTCTGCTACGACAAGTCCGGCTTCCCATTGGAACGGCCGTTCTCGATTGAGTGCACCAGCATCGGCAACCTGGACCGGGTCGCTCAGAATCTGAAATTCGAGAAGGCGGGGGGCGACAGGCCCAAGACACAGGCGCTGGTCAGTGCCGCGGAAAAGGACGGAACGCGCGTGAAGCCTGAATACGGGTCCATGTTTTATAATTTCAGGGGCGATGATCAGGCGAGCGCTCGAAGGCACACGACCATCTCCGTGCCAGGCGCCACGTCGCAATCAACCGGACTGCCCGACACCCGCGACCAGGGTGGCGCGTGGATTATGGGTGCGGGCACGATGTCAGCCCACATCATGTTGCCGTTACCGTAAAGATAAAACGCCCAGTATCCGTCGATCCCGGCGTCCGCCCAGACCGCTGCCGGAGACCTATCGGTTCATACGACTCCCCCTGAGTGACGGCGTAGTGTTTACCTATGCCGTTACCTGATTCCGAAGGCTAGCTGTCTGGGGCAGGAGTAGAATAATTCGTCAATTGCGAGTGGATGAAATCGTCATGAAATTAGAATCCACTCAGCTGGTGTTCGATCCCATCTAACGCCTGGCCACTTTCTCGTCAGTCGATCGATGCCTCGACGATTTCCAGCCGGCGTCGGGCGAACGCATCTGCCTCCGCCAGTGTGCAGCAAATGTAACTACGGGGAACGGGCCATGAAGATCGCCCTTCTTACGCTTGGCACGCTGGGGGATGCTCAGCCTTTCGTCGCGTTGGGCAAGGCGCTCAAGGCCCGTGGCCACGATGTCGTGTTGGGTGCGCCGGAGAACTTCCAGTCCTGGATCGAAGGCCATGGACTCGCCTATCGCTCCATCGGCGCGATAGGCAGGCCTTCGTGCAGTCCCCAGAAGCTCGCAAGGTCATGGCCGGTAACGTGTTCGCCATGGCTCGGATGTGGCGCTAAACCATCGTTCCGCTGACCCGAAAATCCTTGGACGCGATTTAGGGGACGGCGCGCGATGCCGATGTCATCGTTTATCATCCAAAGACCGCCGGGGCGATCGATGTAGGCGAAGCGACCGGGGCCACGCTCTTCCACGCCGCTCCCTTTCCCATTTTCCCGACCAAAGCCTTCCCGCTGCTCGTTCTTCCAGGCACCTACGGCCCGTGGCTCAATCGGTTCACCTATAAGCTTCTACTCTTCTCCCGGCTGCTCTTCTTGCCGATCATCAACCGATGGCGCAAAGACGTGTTGGGGCTCGGCAAGGCTTCTCCGTTCGGGGTTGCAGGCGCCTCCAAGGATCGTAAGCCGGGACAGTTGTGCGCCGTCTCGCCGACCGTTGTTCCCGGCTATCCCGCGGACGACTCGGAAAACATTCAGACGACCGGCTATTGGTTTCTCGACGAAGACCAGAACTGGCGTCCCGGCCCGGCGCTATCAGCCTTCCTCGAAAACGGCGATCCGCCAGTCTACATCGGCTTCGGCTCCATGACCACCGGCGATCCTGCCCGGCTCGCGCAAATCATTGTTGAAGGTGTGCGCCGCGCCGGGGTGCGCGCTATTCTCGGCACTGGGTGGGGCGCGATAGGAGAGATCGATGTTCCCGAAACCATCCACGTCATTAAAGGCGCCCCCTTTCATGTGCTCTTCAAGCACGTCTCGGCCGTGGTTCATCACGGCGGAGCAGGCACAACTGCAGCCGGTCTGCGGGCCGGGCTACCGGCGTTGATCTGCCCGCTGACCTTCGATCAACCGTTCTGGGGCCGCCGCATGTTCGCGCTGGGCTGCGGCCCCAAGCCCCAACCCTTGAAGCGATTGCGAGCCAAGCGGTTCGCGGAAGGACTGATCGAGCTGACACAAACCGAATGCTACCGTGTTCGCGCCCGGGAGGTGGCAAGTGCCATCGCCGAAGAGAACGGAGTTGCGCGGGCCGTCAATATAGTCGAGGCTGTTAGACGGTAAAAAACCTGGGCGATTCAAGCCGCATCAGACAAGGGTTCCGATAGCGCACCTCTTCAGAAAACCAATAAATCCGGTATTTCCGAAAGAGTGCTCATGCAAACCTCCTGTCTTTCGATAGTTTATGACCATTTATGAGATGGCTTCTAACAGGTGAACCATCCAAGTTGTTACGCATCTCGATTCCTTCCCAAGTTGCCTGACGTTTGAGTTCAGCGGCCGCCGAAAGTGGTCCGCTGGAATGATCCGTTGGGCCGTAGCTCAAGAAGGGAACACCCGCTAGTCGGCCCTGGGGAACCCCAAGAAGCCTGCTTGAGCAAGCTTCCAACAAGTAACGCCATATCCAAGGCCAAGCACGGCGTACAAGCAGAGTACCCAACCTGAGCCCAAACCGGTTGACAAAATGGCCATGACCACGCCAAAAAGCGCGCAAGTGATCGATGCCGCCGGAACAAAAGCAAATGAGCCGGGAGGAACCGTAACTGCAGGAAGTTTCTCCTCGGAGGGATAGGGACGTGCGCTCGAACGAATCAAATGCATGAGTCTTCGCCCTGCGGCAGGAAGCGAAGCACCAACCCAAGCTAAGATGCTTATGGCAAAAGCCGAGGGGAAGACGAGGAAGCCGACGAATTCCGCCAGCGCCGAGTTGGGGGCCAACACGCGCGCAAGGTATGCACCTCCGCCCCCCCCCCACCGAAAAAGAGGCCGAAAAAAACCGGGACAGTGATCCAATAGGAACGTGGCGTTGTGCGATTCATATTTTCGCAGCCATGAAGTGTTCAATTACTGTAGATAGGCCCAGATGCCTGGCCCAGTGTGCGCTGGTTATGTGACAACACACCTAGCAGGCCGTGGTGGAAATGGCATTTTTGACACGGCTCTCAGAGTTTGGTGCTGCAGGGGTGAAAACCGGAATCTATCCGCAGAAGTGGCCGGTTGACGACCCGATCGTTCCATGAGCCCTTGCAGGAGCATCCAGACCCACCAGCAGCAGAAAAAGACGTTGTTCCAGCGGTCCTGCAGGCCCCTTGGCGTCCCGGCTCCGATTTCCCGGCGCAGAATCAGGCTGAGGTTGAACGCCGCGACGTGAAGCAGCAGCCGCTTTAAGATGTTGCGATGTCCGCGCAGATGCGTGCGCCGCATTCCTCCCGTGCCGTAGACATGCGCAAAGCTTCGTTCCACTACCTCTCCCCGCCGACGCAAGAGTTGTTTGCCTCGCTCGCCTCGCATGCGCCGCCGATTGCCGTACACTGCAGTTTGTTCGTCGGCTTTGCCCTGCCAGTGTCGCCGCCCTCGTTGCGGCTCCGGTATATACGACCGCACTCCGATCGCTTGTAAATCTTCCAGCAGCGGCCCGCTGTGATATCCCTTGTCCGTTACCACCTCTTCGAGTCCCTGCGCATTCATCTGCTCATCCGCTGCCGGTTCTTTCCCCACCGCCTCCAACTGCTCGGCTGCTTCCACGAACGTTTCTTGCAGCGTGGTGGTGTCGCCCTGATCGGCCCCTTGCACCGTTACTGCCACCACCGCTCCGGTCTCCAAATCCACCGCGTGCTCCGCCTTGTGCGCCAGGTGCGTCCGGCCATCTTTCATCTTCGTGATCCGGGCGTCGGGATCGTGCGGGTGCTCCCAATCCTGATTGGAACTCTTCTTCTTCCGCTTCCGGTCCAGTCGCGCCACTTCTTCCCGCGTCGGCGTCGCGATGCCCGACTCCTTCGCCAGCTTGGTGAGAAACTCCGGGTAACTTTCCCCGCTGTCCCGCCGCACGATGCTTCGCAGTGCTGCGTTGGCCTCCAGCGTCGTGGCGTCGATTCCCAGCGTCTTGCCTTGCAGCAATCCCTTCTCCGCAATCACTCCCAGCGCCCACGTGAACACTTCCCGGTGCGTCTCCACGTCGATCAGCCGCCGCGTCCGCGAGATCGTCGAGTGATCCGGCGGCGCTTCCTCCAGCCCGATCCGCAGAAAACTCCGCAGCGCCAGCGAGTCCGCCGCCCGCCACGCCATCCCGCGCTCCGAGTCCAGTCCCTCGAAATACCCCATCAGCAGCAGCCGGAAGTACATCCCCGGAGCCAGACCCGGCCGCCCCATCTTCTCCGCCTAGAACCGCCGGCACCGCTCCTCCACGAAGCCGTCAGAAACCCGCCTCTTCCAGCAACTCATTCAATCGCTCATAGAACGGATGTCCTGCCGTTCGCGGCAGATCGCACGTGGCCACCCAGATCTCTTCGTTTTCTGTCGCTCCCGTCGTTTCCGTGTTCCCATCGCCATGCCGCCATTCTCCAGCCTCTCTCGCTTCCTCACAAGCTCATTCGTCCAGAAATGTGCTCCTCCCCACACTTCCACCACGGCCTGCTAGAAAGAAGGCTGGGGTCCTCACACAATGCGTCTGCACCAGCTCGTTTTACTTGATGAACTTGTCGATGTCCGTAATTTGGATTCGCAGCATGTCAGCAGGACCGAGTTTGGTCTTCTTATTGCCCACGTCTCGCCTTATTTCAAGCAAAAATGCACCCCATAGTTGCAAAAATCTCCCGGGATCGAATTTTTCTTCTTCAATAGTTTCGATTGAGTATATGTACTGCATCAGTTCATTAAATGACCTAACAACATTGTCTGCACCAAGCAGACTAAACTGGAAAGCGGTACGCTTGTAGTCAACGGAGACCAGGAATCGCAGAGCCTTCTGATATTCCTTCGGGTTCTTGATCCCTGCGAAGAGTCGTACAAAGGGTTCCAAAATGTCGGAATAAACCTTGCGCCGAACTTCATAAAGACGCTCCTGCTACCGCCGAAGCGCCTCAATGCTAGACTGGATATACCATACGGAAAAACCAACGAGTGCACCGAACAACGATGTAGTTAGGAGATTCAACCAATTGAAATCCATCAATCAGTTTCCCTACTGTTTTCCCAGTACGGAATTTCCTGTACTAATAATTTTTCCCGAAAATCTAACGTTGTCATCAGATCGTCTTTTAGCCGTCATCATCCCCGAACTCGCGCCGCAGGGTCGCGAGTATATCTCCAAAGGTGGAATTAATATGCCCCTGGTCATATCGAAGCTGTTGGATGCCTTCGATATTGGAAAACGTCTCGACATCTTTCTCTAGGAGTACAATGGCTCGGTTAAATCCAAGCTTCCCCTGAAATAAGCCGGCCTCGTGAACTACGTTTTGTCGAGTGCGCAATGTGCCGTCTGCGGTCTCATCCTCCCCCGTCATGACCAGTATGGCGAAACTGCTGTTCTCTAACATGTCATGCAAGATGTCTCGAATAGCGTGTCCTGCTCTTGATCCCGTCTCATAGGCTTCGACCGGATATCCATGCTGCTCATGCAGGTGGTCTTTTAGATCCCGTCAATCATCGTTCCGTCCGTGGCCGATAAAGACGGTGGGTTTCGCCCTTGGCTCAGGAACGGGTTCCGGTAGCAGAGAATTCGGGAGTGCCGCCTCAAAGACAGTAAACGTGGCCTCAATCGAGGAGCGGTTCGGTGCTTGAACCGCGACATCCGTGTGAGTGGAACACGCCGAGACCTCCAGCTTCACACTCCCTGAACTTAGCCAGTAGAAGGCTGTCGAGGTCGACCGACGATAGTCGGCGAAGAACTCTGCGAAATTGTCGTGCGTCCAACTCGCGTCATCAATTTTAACCAGGAGCGTACTTATGGCTTTTTGGGCCTCGGCAATATCAGGCCAAATTGATTGAGTTGCTCGCTCAAGCACTTCAGCCGAGAAGCGCGCGCGGCGGTATGTCTTTTTCTTCTGCATCGCAGATTCTCTCCTAATTCGCCTAACTCATGTTTAGGCTGGTCTGGATAAAATCGGTCCTGGTCGGCCCAGCGTGAAAGCGCCATTGCCTCGTGATGACTGTAGCAACCTGCTGTGTAACGCTTACAACTGCAGGCGGCAGTTTGCCTCTGGAAATTTTATGCAGACTTGCCTCAGGCTGCCCCCGCTCGCTGCTTCATCTCCACGTATACGTTTACGATGACGATGGCCGCCGGCGTAACGCCGGGAATCCGTGATGCCTGTCCCAGTGTTCGCGGACGGACGCGGGAGAGTTTCTCCACCATCTCGCGCGACAGTCCAGGTATCCCCTCGTACTCGAACCAGTGGGGAATGACCTGACTCTCGGCTTTCTTGAGACGTTCGATCTGCTGGCGCTGCTGGACCAGATAGCCGCCATACTTGATGTCGGTCTCTGCAATCTTCTTCTCCTCCGGCGTTGCCCCGGCCGGCATCCGGTCCGCCAGAAAGGGCTCGCAATCCCGGATGGAATATCCGGGACGCTTCAGCAACTGGCCCAAGGAGAACCTGTCATCGGTTCGCTTGCCAATCTTCGCAAATAGCTCCGCCCCCTGGGGGGTCGCCGGATCGGGGCGCGTCTTCTCCAGCAGTTCCCGCACCTGGCGGGCCCTGGCATACTTCTCCTGCATGGCACGGAACTGCTCCTCCGGGACCATCCCTACACGATGGCCGATGGGCATCAGGCGCAGGTCGGCGTTGTCGATGCGCAGGTGCAGCCGGAATTCGGCGCGGGAGGTAAACATGCGATAGGGCTCATCGGTCCCGCGCGTTACCAGATCGTCGATCAGGATGCCAATATAGGCCTCGGCCCGGTCCAGCGTTACCGGCTCGCCGCCCCGCACCTGGGCCGCGGCGTTGATGCCGGCCATGATGCCCTGCGCGGCTGCCTCCTCATAACCGGTGGTGCCGTTGATCTGTCCGCCCAGGAACAAACCTGCGATCCGCTTGGTTTCCAGCGAATGGTACAACTCGGTGGGGTCCACGAAATCGTACTCGATGGCGTATCCGGGCCGGATCATCTCCGCCCGCTCCAAACCCGGAACGGAGGCCACCATCGCTTCCTGCACATCGACCGGCATGCTGGTGGACATGCCGTTCATATAGATTTCATTGGTGTCCAAGCCTTCGGGCTCCAGAAAGATCTGGTGCTGGAGCTTATCGGGGAATTTCTTGATCTTGTCCTCGATCGAGGGGCAATAGCGTGGCCCGATCCCCTGAATCTGCCCGCTATAGAGTGGAGAGCGCGGAAGGTTTTCGCTCAGGATACGGTGCGTCCGCTCGGTGGTATATCCGATATGGCAGCAGACCTGCGGCTGCGGGATCTCGCGTGTCCGGAAAGAAAAGGGAGTGGGCACGACGTCGCCCGGCTGCACCTGGAACTTGCTCCAGTCGATCGTCCGGGCATCGAGGCGCGGCGGCGTTCCCGTCTTCAGCCGGCCACACCGGAATCCCAGCTGCTTCAGGCTTTCGCCGAGATAGACCGAGGCGGGCTCACCGCTCCGGCCGGCCGGGTAGGTGGATTCGCCGATGTGGATCAGCCCGTTCAGAAATGTGCCCGTGGTGACAATCACGGTCCGGGCCGGAATGGTCCGGCCATCGCGCAGCTTGACGCCGCGCACGCGCCGACGCGGGCCTGAGCCTGATGCCGGGGCGGGGGCCGATGCTGGAACTGGGGCCGAGGCCGCGACTGGGGAAATATCTTCCACCTCCAGGCCGATGACCTCGGCCTGCTTGATCTTGAGGTTCGGCTCGGCCTCCAGCACCTGGCGCATCTTGATGCGATATAGCTTCTTATCCGCCTGCGCGCGGGGCGACCAGACCGCCGGTCCGCGGCTGGTGTTCAGCAGCCGGAACTGAATGCCGGTGGCGTCGATCACCTGGCCCATCACTCCGCCCAGAGCGTCGATCTCTCGCACGAGATGGCCTTTGGCGATGCCACCCACCGCCGGGTTGCAGGACATCTGGGCGATCAGGTCCAGGTTCATCGTGCAGAGAGCCGTCTTCATGCCCATGCGCGCGGAGGCCATGGCGGCCTCGCAGCCGGCGTGCCCGGCCCCTACCACGACGACGTCGAATTGTTCGGTGTTTTCCGCCATTGGTTCTGCCATAGTTTCCGCCATTGTATCCTGTGGTGCTGGTCGATGAGATTGTTCCCGGCCGGTCAGCCTATTTTCTCAGAGCTGCCTGGCAGGGTCAATGAAGCGGGTTCCCGGCCTGACCGGGTGGAGGCAAGCCCGCGCAAGCCGACCCGCGGCGGAATCACCCCACCAGAGCGGATCTGAGGCCGTTCCGCTTGCCGCGAGGTTGCATTTCAGTTAGGCTGGGGCTTCGAGAACGTCCCATGAAAATCGCGGATCATAAAATCCTGACCCAGCCACTGACAATGACCCTGGCACTGACGCTGGCCGTTTTGGCCACCACCGTGGCGTGTCAGCGGCAGGGCGGCTCGGAAGCCGACATTCGCCGGGCCATTGAAACGCATCTGACCAGCCAGTCCTCGCTTGCCATGGACCAGATGACGATGGAGATCGAGGACATCCAGGTGGAGGGGGACCGGGCGCAGGCGGAGGTCGTCTTCCGCACCACCTCGGACCCACTGGCCCAGATGGGTTATCACTACGACCTGGTCAGCCAGCAGGGCGCGTGGCAGGTCGAGAGCGGGCATCCCGCCTCCGCGGAATCACCCCACCCGGGCGCCGGTGGCGGAGGCCCATCTGGCGAAGAAATGCCCGGCCTGCCCGAGGGCCATCCGCCCATGGGCGCCTCTCAATAACCAACCCCTTCCGGCAAGCAGTCCGGATTGTCCTGCTGCGGTTCTCCAGCGACTCTGGAGCTTTTCCTCATAATCGGACATCAAATAGTTACAGTGAATCTGGCAGAGCTATCAAGCAGCCCCCCTGCGGGACTGTTCCTGATAGCGCACCGGGCTCCGGTGCCGAAGCTTCAGCCGGTGTGTTAGTATGACCTTTGATTTCCTAGGGAGGCTTTGATTTGGAACCCGTTTATATAGTTTCCGCAGTCAGAACACCCATAGGAAAATTCGGTGGCTCGTTGATGGGATTCACCGCGGCGGACCTGGGCGTGATCGCCGCAAAGGCCGCTATGGAGCGTGCCGGCATCGAGCCCGGGCAGGTGGACGAGGCCATATTCGGCAATGGGCGGCAGGCCGGCGGCGGGCCGAACGTGGCCCGGCAGATCGGCTACCGCTCGGGCGTGCCGGAGACCGCTCCCGCCTACACGGTCAACCAGGCCTGCGCGAGCGGCATCAAGTCCATTGCGCTGGGCTATAACGAGATCGTGCTCGGCAACTATGACTGCGTGCTGGCGGGCGGGACCGAGTCGATGAGCCGTCTGCCGTACCTGCTGGAAAACGCCCGCTGGGGGTATCGGCTGGGACACCAGCAGGTGGTGGATGCCATGTATAAGGATGGCTTTCTGGACCCGTTGTCCGGGATGCTGATGGGCGAAACCGCGGAAAAGCTCACCGGAATTCATAAAATTTCCCGAGAAGAGCAGGACCAGTTCGCTCTCACCAGCCAGCAGCGCGCCGAGGCCGCGACAAAGAACGGTTGGTTCGGCAGCGAGATTGTGCCGATAGAGATTAAGGAGAAAAAGGGCGTACGGGTGCTGGATTCCGATGAACACATCCGGTTTGGCGCCAAGATCGAGGGCTTGGCGAAGCTGTCGCCGGTATTCTCCAAGACGGGCACGGTATCGGCGGGCAACTCCAGCGGCATCACCGATGGCGCCGCCGCTACGGTGCTGGTCTCGGAAAAGAAAGTGCAGCAGTGGGGACTGAAACCGATTGCGCACATCATCGATTACATGTCGGTGGGCGTGGACCCATCCATCATGGGCATCGGGCCGGTGTCGGCCGTGCGCAAGCTGCTGAGCAAGACCGGCGGAAAGCTGGAGGACTTCGACCTGATCGAATTGAACGAGGCGTTTGCGGCGCAGGTCATCGCCTGCGACCGGGAACTGCATTTCGACAGCGATAAGTTGAATGTCAACGGAGGGGCCATTGCCCTGGGGCACCCCATCGGCTGTACGGGAACAAGGATTGTCGTAACCTTGTTGCATGCGTTGCGGCGGAGTGGCGGGAAGCGCGGACTGGCAACGCTTTGCGTCAGCGGCGGCATGGGAATGGCACTGGACGTAGAGATGGTCGCCTGACTGGCGGATTCCGGAGTTCAGCCAGGACAGGTAATCCAAATTCCGAGGTGTTCGATGGACGATCAGAACCTGGAAGTGAAAGCAGACGGGGAGGAACCCGACTCCGCGGAGATGGAGGGATTCTACGGCGGCGAAGATACCAGCTCGCGGTATCACTGCTTTGAACACATCTATCTGCACATCGCCGATAACGTTGCCTGGCTCACGCTGAACCGGCCTCCCTACAACGTACTGAACGCGGGGATGATGAAGGAGATCGCCAGGGCCATCGAGAGCCTGCACGGCTCGCGGACTGTGCGGGCGCTGGTCATTCAGGCCTCGAAAGATTGCACGGCGTTTTCCGCCGGGGTTGCCGTCGAGGACTCCACGCCCGACCGCGCCTTCCAGATGCTGGAGGCCTTTCAGGCCGTCTTCACCAGCATGATGGATATCTCCAAGCCGGTGGTGGTTGTGGTCAACGGTCCTGCGATCGGAGGCGGCTGCGAGCTCGCCGCCCTGGGGGACATGATCCTCGCGACTCCCAAAGCCCGTTTCGCGCAGCCCGAGATTCGCTTGGGCGTCTACCCGCCGCTGGCCGCCGTCATCCTTCCGCACGCCATCGGGCAAAAGCGCGCCCTGGAGATGATTCTGACCGGTGAACCCTTGAGCGCAGAGGAGGCAACCCGGCGGGGCCTGGTGAACCGCCTGATCCCGGAGGAGATACTGGAGGAAGAAGTCCGGAAAGTACTGACCAAGATCACCAACCAGAGCGCTCCGGTACTCGAGATGGCGAAGAAGGTTCTTTATGAAACCATCGGCCTGCCCCTGGGCGAGGCGCTACGAAAATCCGCCGATATCTACCTGAATCAACTGATGGACCTCTCCGATGCCCAGGAAGGACTCCGGGCGGCCATCGAAAAGCGCAAGCCGGTCTGGAAAGACAAGTAACCCCCCACCCCCGAGCGGGGTGGCAGACTACCGGAACGGAACTCATGGCAAACGAAAATTTTCCGACTTGGAACTCCGCACCCGATTCCCGGGTGATGCTCCCTACAGCCGAAACCTCTTCCGAAATCGGCATCCAGCACGGATTCCGGCAACGGGTACGGAACAGTCTTCGACTCCTCCGAAACGTCGCGCTGATCGCTCTATTCTGTCTGGCCGGACTGCTCACCGCCTCCTGGTTCCGGTCGCAGGCCGCGGTGGAACTGGTCCGCGCCCATGCCGATGCCATCCGCCAGGGCCAAGTGGAGAGAGCCTACGCGCTGTTTTCGAGCGACTATCAGGCCGGCACCACGCTTTCCATGTTCCGCCGCTGGCTCGTCCAGCAGGATTCACTGAGCGGAAATCACGACCTGCGCATCTGGGACCGGTCGGTCGGGCGCCGCAGGGCGATCCTGCTGGGCAGCTTCGAGAGCACCCGCGGCCGCAGTTATCCCATCGTATATCGCCTGATCCGGGAGAACGGCGACTGGCGCATCGACAGCCTGCAACTACGCGATTCCGCTTCGGATTCGCTTCCCGAAGCGGAACGTTTCCTGTACATTTAATGAGGAAAACAATGGGCAGGTGTCTGCCGGCGCAGGGCCGTGTTTCCGGCGCCGTCAGAGGGACGAGGCTTTGTCCTGTTTCACAGGGAAGGCGTCCATCCAGGCCCCCGGCCCGTCCGAAGACCTATGAGGGAGGCGTGTAAGCGTTGGGCTTGCTCAATGACTTCGCAAAGGGCCGCGTTCTGGCGGTCCAGGATTTCGCGCTGCTCTCCGGACACGCGATCCGGAACATTTTCAGGCGCCCGCTTTACCTCAGCGATATCATTCACCAGATGGATTTTATCGGCTTCGGGTCGCTTCCCATCGTTCTGCTCACCGGATTTTTCACCGGCGCCGTGCTCGCTCTGCAGATGGCCAGTACGCTGTCGACCTTTGGCGGCACCTCGCTCACCGGCCAGCTCGTCATGCTCAGCCTGGTCCGCGAACTCGGCCCCGTGCTCACTTCCCTGATGGTGGCCGGGCGCAACGCTTCCGGCATCGCTTCCGAGCTCGGCTCCATGAAGGTCAGCGAGCAGATCGACGCCATGCGCGCCCTGGGCACCGATCCCAGCAAGAAGCTGGTAACGCCCCGCCTGGTTGCCACCGTCATCATGCTGCCCATCCTGACCATCATCTCCGATTTCGTCGGCCTGCTGGGCGGCTTCGCCACATCCTTTTTTCTGATCCGCCTGAACCCTTCCCAGTACTGGTACAGCGCTTATCAGGCGCTGGAGTTCGAAGACCTGTTTCAGGGCCTCCTCAAACCGTTCATTTTCGCTTTTATCGTTTCTCTGATTGGTTGCTACTACGGCCTGACGACCCGAGGGGGCACGGAGGGCGTCGGCCGCTCCACCACGCAGGCGGTGGTGGCGGCGTCGGTGCTGATTTTGACCTGCGATTTCTTCATTACCAAGATGCTTCTGGTGTGGTTTGAATAGCATGACGGAGTTCTCCGGCGAAGAACATGAGATCGTCTTCGAGCGCGTATCGCTGCGCTTTGAGGACCATCAGGTCCTGCGGGACGTATCCTTCCAACTGGAGCGGGGAGAGACGAAGATCGTCATCGGCGCCTCGGGGGTCGGCAAGTCCGTGCTGCTGAAGCTGACGCTGGGATTGTTGCAACCCGATTCCGGCCGGATCATCGTTTTCGGCCAGGATATAACCGGCCTGGACGAGGAGGACCTGTTTCCCATCCGCCAGCGGATCGGGATGGTATTCCAGGAGGGCGCGCTGTTCGACTCGCTGACCGTCGCGGAAAACGTGGGCTACGTCTTCGGCCGCATGCCCGAGGTCCGGCCGGAGGAGGCGGACCGCCGGGTGCGGGAAGCATTGTGCTTCGTGGAGCTGGAACATACTCTGGATATGCTGCCCGGGGCTCTCTCGGGCGGTATGCGCCGCCGCGTGGCCATTGCTCGCGCGATCGTCGGCGAGCCGGAACTGGTTCTGCTCGACTCCCCCACGGCCGGGCTGGACCCGATCACGGCGCAGCGCATTGTCTCACTCGTCATCAAGCAGCGCGATGTCCGCGCCGTCAGCTCTCTGCTGGTAACCCACCGTCTGCAGGATGCCTACCAGATGGCCAGCCTGCGGTATGACGGCGCAAAGGGCCGCTTCGTTCCGATGAGCACCGGCAATGGAGACGGCGCGGAAGTGAAAACCCGTTTTCTGCTCATGCGCGAAGGCGAAGTGGCCTTTCACGGCTCGCTTCAGGAGATCACAGCGCGGGAAGATCCCTACATAAGGAAATTCCTCGCCTGACCCGCGCTGGACGCCGCCACCCCCGCGGCAGGTCGTGTAAAATGGACGCATCACCATTGGAGGCACCATGCCAGAACACAAGGATATTCGCTGGTCGCAACTGAAAGTCGGCATCGTGGCGCTGAGCGGTCTGACGCTGCTGGCCGTCGCCGTCTTCCTGATCACCGGCGAAGCCGGGTTTTTCACCGAAACGGTCTCGTTGCACACCTACACGCCGGATGCGGGCGGTCTGAAATCCGGGGCCGTGGTGCGGCTGGCCGGAGTGGATATCGGAAACGTTCAGGCAGTCAACCTCTCCGGCCTGGAAGATCCCAATGAAGCCGTGGAGATCGTCATGCGGGTGAATTCCCGGTACATGCCCGATATCCGGAGCGATTCCCAAGTCCTGCTGGCCGCCGAAGGTCTCCTGGGAGAACGCTACATCAACATCTCCCGCGGCAGCTCCAGTGGCCAGCCCATTCCACCCGACGGCACGGTCCCGTTCCGCCAGACGGCTGAGTTCAGCGAACTGGTGGGCGGAAGCCGCGACCTGCTCGACAACCTGAATGTCCTGACGAACTCCCTCAACTCCGTGGTCCAGAGCATCGAAACCGGCGAGGGAACCATCGGCAAGCTGATCCGCGACGACTCTCTCTACGCGCGGCTCGATCATGCGGTCCAGGGCGCCGAGCAGCTCGTCGACAATATCAACGCCGGCGAGGGAAGCCTCGGCAAGCTTGCACACGATGAGGAGTTTTATAACAACGTGAATGTCACAGTTACCAAGCTGCTCACCGTTGCCGAAAAGATCGAAAGCGGCGAAGGCACGCTCGCCCGGCTCATGAACGATCCGAGTCTCTACCAGGATGCGCGCCGGTTGATGACCAGCGGCTCGACCATGATCGACAACATCAACCAGGGCCAGGGCACATTGGGAAAGCTGGCCACCGACGAGCAGTTTTACACCAAGCTCAACAGCGCCGTCGGCGGGCTGGACGGTTTGCTGGCCGGTATCCGCGCCGGCGATGGCACCATGGGCCGCCTCTTCACCGATCCCAGCCTCTTCAATACGCTGAATGAAACCACGCTGGAGGTGCGCGAGTTGATGGCGGACTTCCGGAAAGATCCCAAGCGGTTCCTGACCATCCAGCTCAAAATATTTTAGGACGCTATTGCTCCGCTGAGAAGACCTGGGAACCCGGATGGGTTTCCCCCCTGTTTTTTTCGTATCTTTTGTATGCGAATTGGGGCTGGTTTCGGCTCCCGGGCCGCGCTAACTCAAGTGCTTTCGGAGAAATATCGTTGCGCTCCGGATGGCGTCCTGCGCGGCGGCCTCGGAATATTGCTCGCCGGAATCGTCCAGGAAACCATACCCGGCGCCGGGAATCATCTTCGCTTCAAACACTTTGTCGAGCTGGCTCATCCGCCCGGCGGTCTCCTTCATATGGGCCGATGTCCCGACGTCCTGTTCTCCGTAGATCGCCATCACCGGGCACTGGATTTCCTGCAACTGCTCCCCGCCCGGCGCGGCACCGTAAAACGCCACCGCCGCCTTCAGCCCGGGGTTCGACCCGGCAAACAGATAGGCCTGCCGTGCGCCCCAGCCGACTCCCAGCACTCCGATCCGGTCCCTGAGAACGGCCGCGTGTGCCTGCAGATAGGCAAAGGAGACATGGAGGTCTTCCACAACCAGTTCGCCGGACAACTCCGCAGCCGCAGCCACCGCGTGCTCCGCCGAGGGGAGCGAAACTGTTCCGCCTTTGCGCGAGAGCTGATCCACCGCCAGCACGGTGAAACCTTCCTGAGCCAAACGCCGCGCCATGTCCTGGATGGGATCCACCAGTCCGCGGTCATTGGGGATCAGGATCAGCCCAGGCGCCGGTTCCCCTCCAGCAGGCCGCCAGATGGTTCCCACCAGCGTGGCCCCCCTTGCCGGGTAGAGGACCGGGACCGAGCGCAGCGCGGCGGCCTCGGCTTCGGCCTCCTGCCATCCGGCCGGGGCAACCGCTTCCAACAATGGCTGCGCCAGATAAGAACCACCGGCGGCCAGGGCCAGCCCTTTCAGAAAGCTGCGCCGGCCCGTTCGGAGCATTTTGGGGAGCATTGTCCGGAGCATCGTCCGACGTCCCTGCGGCATTGCTGGCCTCCACTGGTTCATGTACTGCGTTACCTCCGACTGTGTTACCCCGGTTCTGAAAATGTCCCGGCTCGGGTCCGCAACCCGGTGCATGAAGCGGACCCGGCGTCCGGGCCGGCCGGCTGATGATTACATCCGCTGCCGCGCGGCGGTTCTGGGAGGAACCATCCCGTTGATCCGTACATAAACCACCAGGTTGCCGTAATGGCTGGCATTGTCCACGATGTTGTAAAGGAGCGGGAACCAGCGTTGCACCTCGGTATCGTTCCTCCACGGAATCATCTCCATGGCATTGTCGTCCGTCAGCCCCGCGAGCGCGGTTTCGCCGTATTCATAGCTTTCGCGCAAGGCCTGGACGATCTCTTCCTTCGTCATCAGCTCGTCAAACGGGCTGCGGTCCACCGGCGGATCGCCGGCCACCTGAGCCATGAACATCTAGTTTTCACCGACCAGGTGCTGCAACTGCTCGCGGAAGCTCCGCACTTCCGGGGTGGGCCGGTAATCATACAGATCCTCTGGAATCATCTCCGCCATACCCATGATATTGCCCCGCGTGGCCTCCCACTGCGCCTTCAACGGCGCCAGAAAACTCTCCGCTCCCGCCTGCGACTGCGCGGGAGCTTCCACCGGCGCCTGCTGGCATCCGAGCATCCCGGCCACGATTACAGCCAAACACAAACTCTTCCAGTTTTTCGTCATCAGAAATCCTCTTGTCTCATCCTGAATTTTGGACCGCCCATTTCAGGCTGCTGTTCCGGCGGTCCTTTTTGAATCATTCGCCGGATACTCGGGAAAGTTCCCTGATTCCGTGGAACGATAGCGGTCATTATACAGCGGCTCCGGAGAGCCGCTCGTATCATAATAATCCCCGTAAACCGTCGCGTTTGAGTTTTCCCTATCCCAATGATAAAATGAATCCGTTGAGATAATAGATAGACGGGAAAACAGGGAGGGCTCCATGGAAAACAATCAGTCTGGTAGCAATTTCCTTTATTTTCTGACAGGGATCAGCGTGGGTGCTTTGATCGGAATCTTGTTCGCTCCCCAGTCGGGACGAGAAACCCGCGACTACATCACAACGCGAACTGAAGAGGGCCGTGGGTATGTTACGAAGAAAAGCCAGGATCTCCGTGGACAGGCCAGCGAATATGTCGACCGGGGCAAAGAAATGGTTCAGGACCAGAAAGAGCATCTTGCGGCAGCCATTGATGCCGGTAAACAGGCTTACAAGTCCGAAACGGGCGCCAAGGCAGCCAAAGGCGCCAAAGGCTAAACCAAAATCCCCCCGAACAACCGGGCTGCTAGTTGAGGCCGGCCGGTTGTAACACCGGTTGTAACAGATGCTTGATCCGACAGATGAGCGGGAAGGATTCTGCCCATGAATGGTTCCTTTGAAAACTCGATGGTGTGGCTCGTAGGACTCATGGCAGCCCTGTTATTGGGGCAGACCCTCCTGCTCGTGGTGCTCGCGGTAACCATGCGCAACTGGACCAACCGCATGGGAGTCCTCGCCGAGGATTTCTCGAAACAGACCGCACCCCTGCTGCAAGCGGCGCGCGACGTCATCGTCGAAAGCCGCCAGCGGATCTCCTCCACCATGGAGAATCTGGACCAGATCAGCAATATCTCCAGGAAGCAGGCCGAGCGGCTGGACGGCATTCTGGGAGATACGACCGAGCGGGCGCAGGCACAGGTGGAAAAACTGGACCACTTGGTGTCGGACACCATGGCGCGCGTCGAAGCCACCTCCGAAGCCATCCAGAAAGGGGTGCTGACCCCCGTCCAGGAAGTTTCGGCCATCATCGCCGGCATACGCGCCACCATGGAGTTCCTCACCCACCGGAGCAAAAAGACCGTCGACCGCGCCATCCATGATGAAGAGCTGTTCATTTAACCGCTGATCCAAATACCCTGGGATCGCCGCAACCCTCATAACATCGATTCCCGGCCAGCCTCCATGAACGCACACGATCTTCCCATCGCTCCGGCCGCGGCGGCGCTCTGTGCTGCATCTGGTGATGTGGCGTTGCTGTTTTCGCGCACTCCCGTTCCTGGCCACGTCAAGACGCGCATGCTCTCTCATCTCTCACCCGAGGATGCCTGCCGGCTCCACGTCGCCTCCACCCTCGATGTCGCCGCCCTGCTGGAGAGCGCGCTGCCTCGCGCCGCCAAATGGTTGTTTCTCAGCGAACCGGCGGCCCCGGAAGCGATGCAAATCGATATGCCCCTCCCGGCCTCCTTCCGGGTCGGGTTGCAGGAGGGGCAGAGCCTGGGCGATCGAATGGCGGCGGCCTTCCAACGGGCCTTCGGGTCCGGAGCCCGCCGCGCCCTGATCGTGGGCAGCGACAGTCCGTCGTTGCCGGCTTCTCATCTCCAGCAGGCTCTCGGCATGCTGGAGAACCGGGAGCTCGTCCTGGGCCCTTCCGAGGATGGAGGCTTTTATCTGATCGGCTGCCGCCGTTTCGACCCGATCTTGTTTCGCGGCGTCATATGGGGAAGCCCCGGCGTTTTTCAACAGACGCTGGAAAACGCCCGGAGATTGCATCTTCCCACCGGCCTGCTGCCCGCCTGGTATGACCTGGATGAATGGAAGGATGTCGAGCGGCTGGTGGCCGAATCCCGAGCCGGGCGCCGGCTGCCCAGCCACCTGGCCGCCACCCTCGAGAACATCGCCCCCCAGTCAACCGCCGCTCCGGACCGCAGGCCCCCGGCATGAACATGGTACGTTTCTGTTACTAGGGGCGCAACGCAACCTCTTGCGGATGCATCCAATTCACCGTAGGATCTTTTTGCAGGCGGACGGCCGCCGGGGAGGCGAAAAATGCAACTATCCAATATCCCTCCAAAGAACGCAGGCGAGGAACTCTCTCATCTCCTGCAGTTACCCGAGGAGGAGATCAATCTCGCGGAAGCCGCTTTGCTCATCGCCACCTCTGCTTATCCGGATCTGGATTGCGCGAAGTATCTGCACCGGCTCGATGACATGGCGCAGACCGTGGCCGAACGGGTCAGCGACGAGACCGACCCCCTCCAGATCATCAAAAAGATCAACGAGCATCTCTATGCCGAGGTGGGATTCACGGGCAACTCAAGGGACTATTACGATCCCCGCAACAGCTTCCTCAACGACGTTCTGGACCGCAAGACCGGCATCCCCATCATGCTCTCCACCGTTTATCTGGAGGTCGCCCGCCGGATCCGGTTCCCGCTGGTGGGCGTTGGACTGCCCGGGCACTTCCTGGTGAAGCACCCTTTCTTCAATCTCCTGATCGATCCTTTTTCCAAGGGTGAGCTGTTGACGGAAAGAGACTGCGAATCCAGGATGCACCAGGTGCTTGGTGATGAGGTTCCGTTCGATAAGTCCTATCTGGAAGGCGTTACCAAGAAGCACACCGTTACCCGTATGCTCAACAACCTGCGCAACGTCTACATGACCGCGCGCCAGTTTTCGAAAGCGCTGCGGATGACCGATCTGATCCTGGCCCTGCATCCGGACTCCGCGGAGAACCTCCGCCAGAGGGCTGCCCTGCTGATGGAGGCCCGGAGCTACTCGAAAGCCATCGCCGCGCTGGAGTTGTATCTGAAACACGATCCCGATGCCGAGGACGCCGAAGAACTGCGGCAGACCGTGGTTAATCTCCTCAAGACGCTCGCCCAAATGAACTAGCGCCCCCCCCCCAACTACTGGCGGCTTAAACCGTGTGCTGTCTCTGTCCGACCCGGGCCGGCAGTTCCAGCAATGCACAATTTCAGTTAACAGCCAGATCGTCATTTCCGCTCTGCTGGCCATCATCATCGTAGGACTGCCCATGCAGGCGGACCCTCCCGTTTCTACGCCACCGGGCTTCATCCTTCCCGGAGGATTATTCTGCCTCCGTGTAACCGACATCAAGGAAGTCCCGGGTGATCCGGAAAATGACCGCTTCGAGTTTGAGTTCGAGATATTGAACTGGACCGGAACTCCTGCTTCCGGAATGCAGTTTGCCCTCAACCAGGCAACTGGATTCCAGGGGATTGTGGACGAGTCTCCCTTTTTCGCCGGGTCCAGCGTCGATGGTGGCGGGCGTCCTTTAGGGCCGGGTTCCGACGACGCCAACTTTCCGCCCTTCGATGGAACGCCCGGCACAAAGACCGGAGCGACGAACAATTGGACCGTGACCCCTGTAACCGTGAACGACCCGCAGCGCAAGCAATGGGACGCCGGCACTCCCGTTCCCGGCCGCGACCTGCTCGGCGTGCCGGGTCCATCCAATATCGAGAAGACTCAGCAGGCTTGCGACATGATCCCCGGCTGCCAGTTCAATGGCGGCACGCCGGTTCTACCCAACATCGAAACGGTGGACAACGGCGCACCCAGCATCGACAGCCAGTCGGACAACGTCCTGGACGGCTTCGTGATCGACATCGATGATTTTGACGAATGCGAGATGATCGGGTTCAACTGGTTTCTGACCGATGGCTCAGGCAACCCCATCGGCACCTCCGGCCAGGGCAATCAGTTCGGATTCGGCACATTCAATCTGTTCCGCCCGTCACAAGGCAACCCCGCAATTACCGCCGCTCTGGGCTCAGGCGGCACGGCCGCGCTCGGTCGCTGTCCACACGGCCCGGCCGCCGGTAGTCTGAATGACGGGTCCGGGAGCAATATCGGAACCAGAACGAACCCGGCGGCTATGTTCGTCGCAGCCACAATCTTGGGCATCCTGTTCCAGGGCGAAGCCGGCGCGGGATTAACGCTGCCTTTCCAGAATGCTCTCGATAACGTCCTCGGCGCCCTGATCAACGGCCATCTGCTGCCAGCCTTCGGATTTCTGGCACTGTTTGGCTCCTTCACCGTCATCTCCGTCCTCGTCTTGTCAGGGCTGATTCATCACGCATTCATCCTGCTGACGTTGATTCTCGGCGGCTTTCTGACAATGGCTGGATCTATCCTCCAAAACACCTCTTCGGTCGGCGATATCAACCCCAACGCCCTGACCGCTTCCATCACGCTGCCGGATTCCCGCGACGTCTCCGACCCGGCGCCCATGGCCGGAACCATCACCATCAGCGGCCCGTCCCCCTGGGTATCTGTCACCGGGCCTCTGGCCACTGACGGCACCTTCACCGCCACCGGCACCGGCACCGTCGCCGGGTAACCCGAACATCGCCGTGAAATATGAAGGGAACCTCACAGCCGACGGAAGTTTATCCGATGAGTACACCATGGGAGTTAATGGCGGCCTTCCTGGAGCGGTTCCGATTGTTTACGGCGTGGATGCGGAGTTCAATGATGCATCTCCGGGACCGCCTCCGGCTCCCGTGCTTCCGCCGAATGCGACGGTCAATGTTGCCAGCTTCCGCCCTGCCACGGACCCGAACGGCGCAGTTGCCGGGGGCGGCATGGTGGCTATCTTCGGCAGCAATCTGCTGGACGAAAGCGCGCCGCCCGCCCTTGGGTTCTCTGCGGTTGGCTCGGGTTCTCGTTCGGCGCTGGGAGGACCGCCGATAGGCCTCATACAAGCAGAAACCGTGCCTCTGCCCACCGAGCTGGGCGGCACCAGCGTACGCATCAATAACATTCTCGCGCCGCTGTTTTTCGTCTCCGCCGGACAAATCAACGCACAGGTTCCGTTCGGACTTCCGGTCGGCACCTACCCCGTGCAGGTCTTCCTCGAGGGCACTGCCACCGTGGCGCAGGATGTTACCATCGCCGATGTCTCTCCCGGCATCTTTAGCCTCAACCAGCATGGTACCGGAGATGGCGCAATTCTGCACGCCACCACCTTCCAACTGGTAACTCCGGGCGATCCGGCTGCTGCCGGTGAATTCCTTTCCATCTTCTGCACCGGTCTCGGTGCTCTGGATGCGCCTGTCGTCTCGGGAGACATTCCACCCACGCCCGTGCCTCGTACTGTGAGCACGCCTCAGGCTACCATCGGCGGCATCCCGGCTGTTGTGGATTTCTCCGGCCTGGCGCCCGGGTTCGTCGGCCTCTATCAGGTGAACGTCATCGTGCCGAGCGGATTGGCTCCCGGCAGCCATGATCTGGTGCTCACCATTGACGGCGTGCCCGCCAACACGGTAACCGTCTCCGTCCAGTAAGCGGCGAGCGACGATACCCTTCATTGCCCATTGGGCGGTGGATTTGACATGGATTCCATGTCGAATCCACCGCCCTTTTCTTTTGTTTTGGATTCGCTTTCCAGATCGGCATGGCGGATCGGCAGGCCGTTTCAGCATGCCGGATCGGGCGTATCGGTTTGTAAGGGGAGAATGCTGCGCACTTCAGGAGGTGTAGCCCAGTGGATGATGCTCAGTGGGTGATGCTCAGTGGGTGAAAAAGAAGCAGCTGACTTCCGGAGCCAGCCGGTCGTAGACATCTTCGAGTGATTCAATCTTTACCGAACCTGCCACCGTGGCAAGGCCGGAAACCTCTTCTGGCGGTGTGGAAAGATCCTGCGCGGAGACCACCGTGGGGGTCAGCGAAATCACGAACGGCCTGGCCTCCTCCGCCACCTGAAACAGCAGGTAGGCCAGCACTCCCTGTGGCAGCCCCGGCGGAGATACTCCCTGCCCGCTGGCCGACTCGGGAAGCGCCGCCGTCAGCCGGAGTGTCGCCCGTTTCCGTCCTTCGTCGTCCGGATCGGTTTCGGTGAGGGTGGCATCCACCACCGCTCCGGCCAGTTCAGCGCCCATCCCGCGCGAGACACTCGTGAAAGCCAGGCTGTTGCTCACGTACTCGATGTCGATGGTGAGCGAGCGCATCGGTTGCTCGGCATCCGGCGTCAGCGAGACCGGCATCAAGAGGCTGTCGCCCGGCGTGCCGCCCACCTCGGCGAGCGAAACACGCGGCTCCTGCGCCTCCGACGGTACGGAGAAGCCGATGAGCACTGCCGCCACCAGAAGCCCCGACAGCACCCTGTGTCGAATCTGGTTCCGCGTACCCGGAGGACTAATCGTTGTTGGCATCGACTGGATGACTCCATCCATCCGGTTTTGCAAATATCTATTGCATGAACCAGGTGCATGCATCGGGGGACTATCGTCCGTCTTGGCTGGACCGGATGGCCTGCACCCGCATATCGAGTTGCTCGGCCTCCGACGCGCGGTCCGTCTTGCGGTACACCTCGGCAAGGCTGACCAGGGTGGGAACAAGATTGCCGTGCACCGGACCCGAGGACGCCTCCTGAATCGTCAGCGTCCGCTGCAGAATTCGTTCGGCTTCCGGGTAGTGCTCCTGATTCAGGTGGACGCGGCCCAGGTTGATCAACGTCGTCGCCAGCAAGGGGTCCTGCCGGCCCACGAATTTCTCCTCGATCACCAGCGACCGTTCCAGCAGCGGCTGGCTCTCGGCAAACTTGCCCTGCACCATGCGGACCATCGCCAGGTCTCGCAGGCCCGCGGCCAGCAGCGGGTCCATGGGATTTTCCGTGCCCAGCGTATTTTCCCGGATGGACATGGAAAGCATGAACAGTCTTTCGGCTTCCTCGTGCCGGCCCTGGTCCACGTAAACGGCGGCCAGACTGCTGACGCTGTTATCCACATCCGGATGCTGCAGGCCGAGCTGCTTCTCCCTCATCTCCCAGGCCTGCTTCATCAACTTCTCCGCCTCCTCGAGCCTGTCCAGCTTGTGATACAGCACGCCCAGGTTGTTCAGCGCCGCCGCCACGACGGCATGCTCCGGCCCCAGCGCCTTTTCCCGGATGCCGAGCGACCTCTGTAGCATCCGCTCCACCTCGTCATACCTGCCGAGGGAATCATACAAACCAGCCAGCCGGTTGATGCTGGCATCCACATCCGGATGCTCGGGCCCGTAGGCCTGCTCGCGGATCGAGAGTGCCTCCAGCAGCATCGGCTCGGCTTCGGCGCCCCGGCCTTCACTGATGAACATTCCGGATAGCGTGTCGAGGTCGTTGGCCACCTGCGGGTCCTCCGCGCCCAGATTGATCTTCCGGATACCGATCGCGCGCCGGATGAGCATCGTGGCTTCCTGAAACTTGCTCCGCGAAAAATAGTATTTGCCCAGGATAAACAGCGTGGAGGCCAGTCGCGGGTCCTCGGCCCCGAACCGCTCGGCCTCCACCACGGCCGCCTGAAACGCCAGCACGGCCTCATTGGGCTTGTTGTCCCGCAGCGCCGCCCCGGCCGTATCCATGTGCTTCCGCCACAACGCCACACGGCCATCCTGCGCAACCGCTCCCAGCGCCGCCGACACCAGAAACAACGTGAGGAACAACTCGCGGACGATTCTTCTCATGGCGATCTCTCCCGGTTCCCGTGAAAGAAAACTCCGGCCACCAGGATGGCCGGAGTCTCTTGCACGCTATCTCACAGCGAAAGGTCCGCCTTGCGGTAACGTTCCTTTGCGCTTCTGCTAATCGTTCTGGCTGCGTTCTATGCCAAGGTAATCCAACGCGTCAAACGTGCGGTTCGCCGGAGGGGTCTGCGGGTCCCACTTGAATTTGAGTTGCGGTCCGGTGGCCTCGCGCCCGATGCGGCTCGCGTACTCTTCCCGCAGAACGATCGTCTTGCCTCCCACGACCACCATCACCGGAAACACGCTCGGAATATCGGCCTGCGGCACCGTGAAGTAGTCTTTGTTATAGACGATGAAATCGGCAAACTTGCCCGGCTCCAGCGTCCCCATCACGTCTTCCTTCAGCACATAGTGTGCCGCCATCGACGTGCTCATCTTCAGCAGTTGCACGCGGTCGATGGCTTCCTGGGCCGCCAGCACCACGCCATCCGAACGCTTCCGGTCGACGTAAGGAAACCACAACCGAAACGTCGTCGTGTTCACATCGTTCATGCCGCTCCCACCGCCTTCGTTCGACGCCATGATCCCCGATTTGAACATGCTGTTGATCGGCCCCACGCGATTCGCGTAGCTTTCCGAGTAGATGTTCCCGATCGAATAGCCGTGGTCCGACGACAGTTCGTGCGCGCCGCAGCTGAACTGCATGTTGAATTTCTTCATGCGCGGCATCTGTTCCTGTCTGGGGTAGAACGGGCAGTGGTCCGAGGTAAACCGGCGCGACCGCATGTATTCGAGATCCATGCTCGGATCTTCCTCCATCACCCGATCCAGGATATCCATGAACTGGTCCACGCCCTTGTCGCCGTTATTGTGGTTGATCACGTAGCGCAGCCGCGACTTGACCGCCGTATAGATGGCCTCGTAATACGGCCCGCCGGGCTCGGCCCAGCACTGCTCCATCTCCTTGATCCGCGGGTCGATGGCGTCCATCGTGGTGCACGCCACCGGCACATCCAGATCGAGCGCGCCCAGGGTTACGCCGATATTCCAGAAATAGTCGTCGCCCATCCCGGCCATATCGCCCAGCCGTGAAAAGCAGGTGGGAATGTCCACCACCACGTTCTGGCAGGCCCGGTGCGCCCACGCGAACCGCACCGGCATGCGCTTCTCGCGCGCCAGGATGTTGAAGGCATCATGGATCGGCAGTCCGACGATATGCGAGCTGTATGCGGTAAAGCCCATCGCCGCGAAGTGCCGCAGTCCGTTTTCTATCACGTCGGCCATTTGCGGCACCCGCGTCCGGAAGTATCTTTCCGCAATCAGGTTCCGGTCCACCCGCGGATTCGTCATCGCCGCCTGCTCGTTATGGTCGGTAGCCTCCACGTTGAACATCTGCATGAAATCGTTCTTTGCCGCCGTGTTCATCAGGTAGTTGGAGGAATCCTCCAGCATGATCGGCTGCGTCGGCGCCATCTCATCCAGATCTTCGCGCGTCATCTGGTTCGTCCGCAGATACATCACGCCCAGGCTCACGCCCTGCTTGCCCGCGCCATCGAACCCGATCACGCCCCATTGACCCTCCGGCGCCCCGGCCATCTGCTCCTTCACGACCAGTTCGATCCCTTTCGTCAGATCCTGATACGTATCCCCGGCCACACTGAACTCCCGCATGATCTCCAGCACTTCCTGCGGATGCTCTTCCGCCCACCGCGACACGAACCCGTTGTGCAGGTGGTTGTGCGCATCGATCAGCCCCGGCACCACCGTGTGTCCCTGCAGATCGATCTTTTCGGTCTCCGGGCCGGCCAGCCCCAGCAACTCCGCGTCGGTTCCCAGCGCCTGGATCCGGTCTCCCCGGATCGCCATCGCCTCGACGATCGTTCCCGCTGGCCCGAACGGGTCCACGTTGTCCATGGTTACGATCTTTCCATTGTGAACAATCAGATCCGGATATGAGATCAGTGATTCCGGAACGTTGTCTCTCGTCTGCTGCCCCTGCAGGCTCCCTCCGGCGGCAACCGCCACCATCAGAACCATCATCATGCGGAGATATACTCTTTTCATCGAACAGCCTCCCGATCAATTTACTGAATTGGTCGAACTCGCATTCAAAATCTATGCAATTAGGTATGCAATAAGCGTGCAATAGGAATTGCGTCCCCTAGAAGGTACCAACTCTCCCTGCAAACTGCAACCGGGAATTCGACCCGGCGGAGCGCCCCATCGTCATGGCCCATCGCGTCCTATCCGGCTCACGCATGGGCAGTTCACTCATAGGCGGACGCCAACCCTCGAAAACCAGCAGGGATAAATTTTCGTAAGGGCTGACCGGTTGCCGGACCGCCAGCTCCACCTGCTCGATGCCAACGGCGTGGCCCCCGAGAAAATCGCCCAGCCGCTGTCTCCAGGAAACCATGTAGCTCTCGTTGATCCACCCGCCCGGCCCATGCGGCGCCGACGGCAGTGGGTCCGTGGAATACCCCCCCCCGGCGTGCGCACCAGCTTTCCCACCAGCCAAACCCGGCTCCCCGCCTTCAGTGCCCCCTCAATCTCCTCAAAGACAGGCTGCAAAGGATTCTCCCGCACCATCTGTTCTCTCAGTAGGTCGAACCGGGTCAGCTTCAGATCCGCTATGGGAGGCGCGGTCGTCCACCGCGCTTTCCCCTTGTAGTAGCGCTGAAAGCTGATGCCGATATACCAGGGATTGACCACCACATAATCTCCCGGCTGCGCCTGCTCCGCCACCGTCGCGGCGATGACGTCGATGTTCGTGGACCGCGTCGCCGCCGCTCGACGGGCCCCGGGGAACAGCAGGACCGCCAGCAGGATGCAGAAGACAACACGGCCCATCCTGCCCCGCACCGTGGCGATCGCCTGCCGGGTAAGGATGTCTGTCGAAAGCGCCACCAGCCCCATCAGAGGAAGCACGTGCCACGGGTGGATGAGCAGACCCGCTCTCTTGCAGAACAATAAGGAATGACACCGTCCCCAACACCATCACCCCCGCGCAGTACAACGCCCGGTCTCGAACGCTCTCCCCCTCCGGACCAGCCCGCGCATACGAGAAGGGGACCGTTACCCCAACCATCGCCGTTACCCCGCACACCATCCAGATAAAAAGGGATATATCCGTTCCACCGTTCATCGCCCAGGCGATGCTGTGGATGACTTCGGTGAAAGAATGGGACCGCCGGGCAACCAGATTATGGTCGAGATATTCGGAGATGATTCCCAGGTACGGGATCAGTGTGAACGCGGCCACCGCGCCGATGCCCAGCACCACTCCAACCGATCTCCAGTTCCGTTTCCGCGCACATACCAGGCACCCGGCCACACAGACCGCAAGCAGCAGGGCGGCGTTCTGGAACACACACTGGACGCTGAGCACCGATACCACCACCGCCGCGGTAACGCGGCCCGGCGTGGCCGACTCCGTCACCTTCCAGATCAGCCCCGCGGCCACCAGTATCAGCAATGCTCCCAGCCCGTAGCCGCGCAGCGAGCCTCCCCACTGGAGAACGCCCCCATTCAGCCCGAACAGGGCCAGCGCCAGAATCGGCGCCTGCGATCCAGCCATCCATCCCGCCGCCCACAGCGCCACAACGATCCCGGCTCCCGTCACAGCCCCCAGCAATTGAGAGTTGGCATCACCGCTTCCATCGGGGCCGATCCGTGCCCACCATCGCACCACGGCATAAGCCAGAATGGGCGGACGATTGTAGACCTGGGCGGACCACACGTCGGAGATCGATGCCAGATTCGCCGACTCCAGGGTGGTGGCCTCGTCCCGCCAATGCCCTCCGGCCTGCGTAAACCGGTATCCCTGCAAACCGAGGATCAGAACCGTCAGCAGTACCCCGCACAGCAACTCCGACCGGCGAATCAACCAAGACTCGCCCTGTCCTCCACTCCGGAAACCGCTCAACAGCCCATCTCCTCAGCAGCTCTGTTCCACGCCGTGTCTCTCCATCGCAGTCAAGCACGGTCAGAATCACCCGGAGCTACCCCTCCGCCTCCGACACCACCGGGTTCTCCAGCACGCCGATCCCCTCGATCTCGATGCGCACCGTCTCACCGGCCCGCAGCCATCGCGGCGGCACCCGCGTGAACCCCACCCCGGCCGGCGTTCCCGTCGACAGCACGTCGCCAGGCTCCAGCGTCGCAATATCGGAGAGATACGAGATCATCGCCGGTATCCTGTGAATCATCCCCGCCGTGGTTGCCTCCTGCAGCACCTCGTCCCCGATGCTCAGCCGGATCCCGAGCGCGTGCGGTTCCGCGATCTCGTCGCGCGTTACCATCCACGGCCCCATCGGCGCGAAGGTATCGAAGGACTTCTGCAGATCCGATGGCCCCGGCACCCCCAGCAGCACCCGCAGTGAAAAATCCCGCGCGCTCACGTCGTTCAGGATCGTGTAGCCAGCCACATGGTCGTATGCCTTCTCCTCGGGAATATGCTTGCCGCGCTTTCCGATCACCACCGCCAACTCCGCCTCGTAATCCACCTTCTCGCTGACGCGCGGCAACACAATCGCATCCCCCGGCCCGATCACCGCCGTCGTGTATTTCGAGAAAAACAGCGGCGCCTTCGGTGCATTCACGGCGGCCTCGTCCCCGTGCTCGCCGTAGTTCACCCACGCCGCGATCGGCTTGCCCGGACGCGGCACAGGCGCCTGCAGCCTCGCCTTCTCCATCGGCACCAGAATTCCCTGCCGCAGCATCTCCTCCTGTTCGCCCTCGCCGATCTGCCGCTCCGCCAGTTCCAGCGCCGCCCGCGCCTTCTCCATCGACGCCGCCCCGCCTTCCAGGAACCCGATCATCCCGGGCGGCAGCACATGCGCGTCCCCGAGCGAGGCCCGCACGGGCTGCACCGCCTCCCACTCCCGGTGCGCCCGGCTCAGGTCAACGATGTACTCCCCGGCCATCGCGCCCAGTCTTCTCTGATGCGATATCGAATACGTAACGATTTTCATGATGGATTACGCGCCCAGCTTGATGGATCGGATGAAGATTTTCGACCAATCGGGCAGCCCGCTTCGCTTGTATGGCCCGCCCGGCATTGCCTCAGACCTTCTGTCGCCCGCCGTTATCCGGATACTCTTCGGTCATCACGAGCCCCAGCGGAGCCAGCACCGGAGTATCGGTAACCGAGAACAGCACGGCGTCCGCCTCACCCGCAGCATGCTCGTGCCAGCACCAGGTCGGCACGGCAAACGTGTCGCCCTTGCGCCACGCGAACTTCTTGCCCTCCAGCACCGAAACCCCGCTTCCTTCGGCCACATGATAGACCGAGCTGACCGTATGCCGGTGCGCCATCGTGTGCTCGCCCTTGCGCAGCAGTTGCAACCGGCAGCCCATCGTCGGCAGCGCTTCCCCGCCGGTCTGCGGATGCCCGTAGCGCAGCATCGCCCCGTCGCAGGGGTCGGGCTCCGAGCTGGCTGCATGGCACTCCAGCGCCTCGCGCGCATCGGCCCAGCGGTAGGCCCAGACGGGCGAATAGGGCTGCACGACCTCTCCTCCAATAGTCCCCGCCGCTCCGGCAATAGTCCCCGCCGCGCCGGCAGTGGCCCCCGACATCCCTCTCGCTGGCCCTCTCGCTGGCGGGGCCGGAAACAACGCCCGCCCGTAGAGTTTCTCCGAACGTCCCGGCGGCACCTGCGGCATCTGCTTCAGACTCCCGTACTCTTCCAGAAACATGCAGTGCAGAGATGCCGTCAACGGTATATCCAGCCCGTCCATCCACATCACGGCCTCGCTGCCCTCGTTGCCGTGGTCGTGCCAGACCATCGACGGCGTCAGGATCAGGTCGCCCGGCGACATGAAGATCTTGTCGCCCTGCACGCAGGTGTACGCCCCCTCGCCCTCGATCAGGAACCGCAGCGCCGCCGGGCTGTGCCGGTGCGCCCGGGCCGTCTCGCCCGGCAGAATCAACTGCGCCGCCGCGTACAGGGTCGCCGTCGCCCCCAGCCGCGCCGGATTGCCCGGATTCAGGAACATCAGCACGCGCCGCTCGGCCTCCTCCGCCGTTATCAGCTCGCCCGCCCGCACCAGATGGGGCCGCACCTTCTCCCACGCCCACAGGTACGGCACCTCCCGCTGCTTCGGTTCCCGCGACAACACGTCGCGATAGATGAGCCACAGAGGCTTCATCTCCAGCTTTTCCAGCTCCGCGTTGAACCGTTCCCGCTCCTGCTCCACATTCTGGCTCACGGTCTGGTTCACGCCCTGCTGCACGGCTTCGCTACCCATCGGTTCCCTGTCCTTTCCCTGCGCCCCGTTACTGAACCTCGCGCGGCATCACCTCTTGGGCGAACAGCCGCAGGCTCCGCTCGGACATCTCATACGGCATGTTGCCATACATCGTCGACAAGCTCGGCTCGATCTCCCCGAACCACTCCGCCAGGCAGCTCACCTGCTTCGCCACCGTCTCCGGGCTCCCGATCAGCGCCCGGTTCTCCCCCACCGTCCGCTCGAAGGTCATCGCCGCCAGTTGCTTCGCCAACTCTTCATACCCCTTATAATTATCCGATTTCCTCTCGTTCCACGCCGTGGCGCTGCTGTGGAAGACCTTCACGTACTGGTCCAGATGCTCCCTTGCCTCCTGCTCCGCTGCCGCATCCGTCTCCGCAATGTGCAGGTGCACGCTCATCTGCACCGGCCGCAGCGTCTTCTCCGGATGGCTGGCCCAGAACGTATCGCGGTAGAGCTTCAGGTTCGCCGCCAGGTCCTCGAACTTCGCCAGGTACGGCACCACCATCATGTTGTGTCCCTGTTTGCCGGCCCACTCGAAGCTCGCCGGCGTCCCCACGGCCGCCACGTAGACCGGCGGATAGGGCTGCTGCACCGGCCTTGGCATCATGCTGATCGGCCCGAACTTGTAGAAGCGGTCCTGGTGGCTCACATTGTCCTCGGTCCAGAGCCGGATCACCGCCTCCAACCCCTTCTCATACCGCTCGCGGCTCTCGTCCAGGCTCCGCTCAAAGGCGTCGAACTCCTCCGGCAGAAACGCCCGCGCGAATCCCACGCTCAGCCGCCCGTGCGAGATGCTATCCAGCATCGCCAGCTCCCCGGCCAGTTGGATCGGATGATGGAAGATCGGCAGCACCGCCCCTGTAACCAGCCGGATATGTTTCGTCCGCGCCGCCACCATCGTCAGGAAGACGATCGGGCTCGGCATCATGCCGCCATAGGGTTGGAAGTAATGCTCCACCGTCCGCACATGGCTGAATCCCAGCTCGTCGGCGGCCACGCTCAGCCGCAGCGCCTCGTCATAATACTGCTCGCCGCTATTCTGGCTGAGCTGCACCGTGGGGAAAAAATTGATTCCATACTCCATCCGCGCCCTCTCGCCTCACTCGCTCCTGTGGATTGAACTCCCTGCTGCACCGGCTACCCGGTCAGCCACTGCACCGGCCACTGCATCGCCTATTCTACCAGCCACTTCAGCCCGGCCACCAGTCCGGCCGCCACGCCCTTTGGCCGCTCGACATGCCCGAAGTGCGTCATCGGAACATCGAACAATCCCACGCGTATCGCGGCGCCCGGATTCTCCTTGCGGAACTCGTTCGCCATCCGCGCCTCGCTCGGTATGCCGTCCCGCATCCGGGCGTGGGAATCCAGCTTCGCCACCAGCCACAACATCTTCCTGTAGCCGGTCAGCCCCGCCCGGTTCGTCGAGAACAGGTCGCGGATCGCCGCCGCCACGTCCACCTGCTCGCCAGCCGGACCGGCCTTCACGCCCTCGCGCATCTCCACCGCCGTGGCCTCCAGCAACATGCTGGCGCCGCTATGCTCCAGGTCCTGCAACTTCTGCTTGAACGCCGGCCGGCGGCGCGCCTCCTGCCGGAACCAGCACTCTGCAACCTCCAGATTATCGCCCTTGCATGGGTTCAGCGGCCCGATGTAGGCCGAGTTGTAGGCATACTCGCCCGGCGTCCGCGCCCGCAGCGTCTTCACCGGCCCGTATTGCGAGAACCGCTCCCGCGCCGACTCGCGGTGCTGTTCCGGCCCGCTGAGCGTCTCATCCAGCCGCGCCGGCCCCCCGCTCCCCCATCCCAGGAACAGCCCGTTCATCCGCGCCCCCAGGCTCGTCCCGGCTAGCAGAAACGGGATCTCCCCGCCTGTCGAATGTCCCACCACAACCACCGGGCCCGTCGTTACTTTCTCGATGATCTGCCGCACGCCCTCCACAATCAGCGAGAAGGTAAACACCGAGTTGCGAACCTTCCCTTCCTCGCGCGAGATCTCGCGGTCCAGCAGGTACGCCGGGACGCGGTCCACCGACGACGGCTCGGTCCACCCTCCGTGTTTGTAGTTGCCCGGTATGGTCAGCAGCAGCACCGGCACCTTCTGCGCCAGGTACTGCCCCAGCCCCGGATTGTTGAACAACTCCACGTAGAACTCGTACCAGTTCGCCGACCCGCCATGGATGATCACCAGCGTCGGCAGACCCGGCTCCGGATCGTTCGGCGTCAGTTCGAGTCCGCCGATATCCCAATCCAGCCCGTAGTAGGGGAACCGATGCTCGTGCCACTTCGCCGTGTAGCCCAGCTTCGATGAGGGAATCGTCTCCAGCTTTCTCGGATCGAACGCCCCGCCCGGCGCGGCATTCGCGACCGTCTTCACGCTCTGCCCGTTGTCGGGCAGATCCCAGCCCAGCCGGTCGTAGAGCCCCTCGGGAATTGACACGAACACCTCGTCCTGCTCGAACAGTCCGATCAGCTCCTGCTCGGCCTGCGCCTGCGCCATCACCTGCGGCGTGCTGCCCGCAACCGCTATCACCACCGCCATCGCCACCATGCCGAGTGCTCCACTCCACTGATTCTTTTCCGATTTCCGCATCACTCTCTCCTTTGCCGTTATCCCTCCAGAGGGCAGTACTATACCACCCCTGCCAGCCCATTCTCCCCGCCAATATGGAACCACGGCATCCGGGAATATGTCCCCGGAACGGAACAACACCCGGCGCCACACTCCCGCGCCAACCGGCGGCCCGGGCATCGCCTTATATCGCAACCATCTGTAGTGTAAACTCTCCTTCTGGGACGGCGATCACGAATCGCTTTCACTCAGCGCGCTTTTAGAGCACGCCCCCGTTGCTCCCGGCTCGGCGCCGTGCCCGTTGTGGTCCAGTCCCGAGACAGCCGCGCCGCAAAGCAGGAAAGGCCCCCCGATGGGCATCTTCCCCGACATTTTCACCGAAATGGCCGTACTGCTGCTCTTCGCAGCCCTTGTCGGCGCACTGGGCGCGCACTTTCACCAGCCTTTGATCGTCGCCTTCATAGCCGTCGGCATTCTCGCCGGCCCCTCCGTGCTCGGCTGGGTCAGCGCGGATGACGAGGTCGATCTGCTCGCCAAGCTCGGCATCTCCCTGCTGCTGTTTGTCGTCGGGCTCAAGCTGGACCTGCACATCATCCGCACCATGGGTCCCGTGGCTCTCACCGTCGGCCTCGGCCAGATCCTGATCACCGGCATCCTCGGCTATCTCATCGCCCTCGCCCTGGGCATGGCCTCCATCCCCGCGCTCTATGTCGCCGTTGCGCTCAGCTTTTCCAGCACCATCATCATCGTCAAACTGCTCTCGGACCGCCGCGAAGTCGACACCCTTTATGGCCGCATCACCCTCGGCATCCTGATCGTCCAGGACCTCGTCGTTGTCCTCGCCATGATCTCGCTGCACGCCCTGGCCAGCGCGCATTCCGGTGCTCTGGCCAGCCCTGAAGCCACCTCCGCGACCCACCAGTTTCTCAACGTGTTGCTGAAGGGAACTGCATTTCTCGCCGTCGTCGCCCTCGCCATGCGCTACGTGCTGCCTCCCCTGCTCCATCTGCTCTCCCGCTCCCAGGAACTGCTCGTCCTGTTCGGCATCGCCTGGGCCGTCGCGCTGGCGGCCACCGGCGACATGCTCGGTTTCAGCAAGGAAGTGGGCGCCTTCATCGCGGGGGTCTCGCTCGCCTCCACGCCCTATCGCGACGTGCTCGGCGCGCGTCTGGTCAGCCTGCGCGATTTCCTGCTGGTCTTCTTCTTCCTCGACCTCGGCGCCGGCCTCAACCTCGGCCTGCTCGGCGCTCAGATCAAACCGGCCCTGCTCTTCTCCATCTTCGTACTGATCGGCAAGCCCCTCATCGTCCTCTCCATCATGGGCCTGCTCGGCTACCGCCGCCGCACCAGCTTTCTCTCCGGCCTCACCCTGGCTCAGATCAGTGAATTCTCTCTCATCCTCGCCGCGCTCGGCCACAGCCTCGGCCACATCGACGACGAGACCACCGGCCTCATCACCCTGGTCGGCCTTCTGACCATCAGCGCCTCGTCCTATATGATCATCTACTCCCACCCCTTCTATGACCGTCTCGCCCGCTTCCTCCGCATCTTCGAGCGCCGCCATCCCGCCCGCGAAGCCGACCAGCCCATCCCCATCGAAGACTCCGTCCCCCAGGTCATCCTCTTCGGCGTCGGCCGCTACGGCGTCGGAATCGCCCACGTCCTGCGAGAGCGCGGCTGCCATGTCCGTACTGTCTCCTATGACCCTCAGCAGGTCCGCACCGGCGACCCCATGGGCTACCCCGTCCTCTACGGCGACGCCGAGGACCCGGAGTTCATCTCCACCCTCCCGCTCGACCGCACGCAGTGGGTCGTCAGCACGGTGCGCGACAACCGCGTCAGCCAGATCCTCATCCATTCGTTGAAACATCACGGCTACGCTGGCCACATCGCCGTCACCGCCGCCCGCATCGCCGAGGTCGCCGCGCTCGAACACCTCGGCGCCGACATTGTCCTGCTCCCCTTCACCGACGCCGTCCACGACGCCGCCGACCGCCTGCTCGGACAGGTCTCCCCCAACCTGCCCTAACGCCTGCCCGCCCCACCCCGGCCACATTGCCCCGCCACAGGGCATGATCCGCTGTGGAACAATCCCGTTGACGCACTGACCGGAAACCGCGGCAGGTGGAGTACGCCGCTGCCGGATCAATATCCGGTCAGGCGATTTCAAGTCCAGTGGGAAAAAGTCGGTTTTACTCTCTTGCGGGCGGAGTGAGCTACCATTCTGATTTGGGCATCAAAATTGTGCTGCGGGAATATGCGTGAAGATGTACGCCCCCCTCTACATCGCACATTGGCTGCTGTCCTGTTGAGCGCGCCGGGACTGGAGACGCCGTTCAGCAATGCTCTTACCATGCAACTCGCTGCCGGCCTCGCGAACTCTTCGATTCTCGCGGATTCGTCTATCCCGCTCCATCCGGGAAATCTGCAAGCGATCTTCAATCGCCTCCGCATCCGCCGTCCGGTTCATCGTTCTCAACATCCCGGCATATGCTTTCAGATTCTTTTCTGTAGTGGGGTGTTCCGGGCCAAACTCTCTTTCTAAAATCGTGCCCGCGCGCTGGTAGTTGACGATCACTTCGTCATTCATTCCCCTGGAAAAATAGAGTTCGGCCAGATTGGCCAGCCGTTTTGCAACCTTCGGACTGAATTCGCCGTAGTGTTGTTCCACGATGGCCAATGAACGCTTGTAGAGCGTCTCGGCTTCCGCGTACCTTTCCTGATCGTGGTGCAGGCGGCCGAGATTGTTCAGCAATTGGCCGAATTCCGTTTTTTTTCGTCCGCCGGTCTTCTCCATCGCCTTGAGCGCTTTTTGGTACAGGTTTTCGGCCTGCTCATAGTTCTTCCGGGTGTGGTACAGCACAGCCAGCCTGTGATCCGGAGAAGTTTCCTGGGTTTCACGCGGATTGACACTTACCGGCAGGCTCGCAATATTCGGGAGCGCCATTTTCGGGAGCGATTGTCCGGCAGGATTTTTCATGACCAATGCCTCCATACAGCTACGATTTTCCTGTTTCTCTTGTAACTGTAATGGAAAACGCCGGTCATCGAAATGGACCTGCGGTCACGATTTTCAGGGGTGGACTAAAGTACTACCTGCCACCTCTCGCTTCTTCTATTCACACGGTTGGTCATCCAGCTTCTTCTCATTCGCCAGTGCACGCGCTTGCCGGAGACTTGCCCCGTCCCAATCGAGTATTTCCGGATGCAGCGGCGGGAGGAGGGAGTCGAACTTACAGTTTCTCGCAGACCATGAACCCGTCGCGCACCGGCAGCATCACTGGCAGCAACTCCTTCGACGAATAAACCAGCCGGTTGAACTCCTGTATTCCACGCGTCGGCTCATCCCCCGCCGGCCCGGTTACCTTGCCCTGCCACAGGACATTGTCGGCCAGCAGCAATCCTCCGCGCCGTACCCGCGGCACCGCTCTGGCGAACGCCGCCGGATACTGCTCCTTGTCCATGTCGCAGAAGATCACGTCGAACTCACCGCTCTCGCGCCCCAGCAGCTCCAGCGCATCGCCCACCTCGACGCGCACCCGGTCGCGCATCCCCGCACGTTCGAGATACCCCTCGGCGCGCTTGGCGTTCGCCGCATCGCCATCCGTGTAATAGACCGTGCCTCCCGGCCCCACCGCCCGCGCCGCCCACAGCGTGGAGTATCCGATCGCCGAGCCCATCTCAAACACGCGCGTCGCCTTCGTGATCCGCAGCAGCAGATGCAGGAACCGGCCCACCACCGGCCCGATGATCGGTATATTGCGCTCGGCTGCCAGCGCCTCCATCTCCGCTAATACTTCGTCGCGCTCCGGCAGCAGCCCAGCCATGTACTTCTCTACATCCACTCCCGTTATCACCGCCATAACCCGCTACCCCTCACCCGCCTGTCCTCCGTAGCCATGGCGCAGGAGGGCCTGTCCCCCGCGCGTCCTCCGTAGCTTTAGCGTAGGAGGGTAGCCATGGCGCAGGAGTAAAGCCTTGGCGCAGGGGGGCCATCTCATCTCCCCCTCGCCAACAACCTCGTAAAACCTCGCCTAGCGATGATTCTACCTCACTGCCACAGGCCCAGGTACACGATACTAAAGTCTCCCAATTTTACACTGGCTTGCATTGATGACTTCTACCACTCTGCCGAAGGCCCGAGCGCAGCGTTAGCGTAGCGATTATCCCAGGAAATTCTTCTGAAAATCCAATCACTCGGTGAGGCGACCATCGGGAGTCCGAACATTTACTGCACGAAGTACCTGCCGGAGGCCCGAGCGCAGGAGCATAGCACCGCAACGACCACCGCCCATCCAAGCACATTCGTTACCCACACATCACGAGCCGACCATCGGGAGGCGAGTAACTACCGCACGAAGTGCCTCACTACACCCAGGCCAGCAGCGAATACAACCGCCCCGCCCGCTGTACATTCAAGTCCTCTCTCTGCGATTTCAGGAATCTCTCCACTTCGAGGTGCAGTGCATTAAGACCAAGCGTCGAAAGACCGGATGACTGCGCCCGGAACTCTGGAATCGCGATCTGCTTCCCATCATTCATTCGCAACTTGATCCCGTTGGTAAACTAAATGATTTCTTCAATGGCCTCGTACCCGTAGCCCCTCAACCTCCCCAACCAGTCCCTCGTCTCAATCCTGTCCTCAAAGAAAACAATGCGCCAACGGAATGCAATCATCGCCGAAGGAATAAATCTCATGAGGCCAACAATCCCCACAACAACCATCAAATCAAATAAATAAGGGAATTATATCCACTCCCGAGGAGGGCGACGATGAGGAATACGATCCACACTACTATCCTGACTACAGAATCGTAACGCCGCTCCCCCGGCGCCCGCGCCACCATCAACGCGCCTTTCTCCTCCATCCCACCCTCAGCCATCACGCGCACCTCCGCTCCTGCCTCACCCTGCCGCCTCGCGATCATTCTACCGCTCTGCCGAAGGCCATTGCGCAGCGGCAAGCGGAGCAATATACAAGCTCCAGGTGCGAAGCTCCGGAGCGAACGCTCTTTTCATCCCCACCGCCCCATCAGCTCCCGCGAGCGACCACCGGGAGCAAGTAACTAGCTGTCATGCAATGACCGACCATCGGGAGGCGAGTAACTACCGCACGAAGTGCCCCGCCACGCAGTGGCCACGAAGTGCCTGATTTCAATCGAGTTGAATGAGGAACGCCTCGTCCTTCGCGATGTGATCTTCGAGAATATCGCTACTCAAATTCCGTTCCGTGACACTTTCATCTTCATCATGCGCTACAACAACAGTCAGAGGTCCTAGGGGTGGGATTACAACCTGTCCCTCACCGCGAGCATCGGTCTTGACCCATCTGAAATATTTAGGAACTTCAGGATCCCGCACGGTTATATATACTGATGGCAATGGACGGTTTTGTGAGTCTACGATCTTAAGTCGGAGCTGTATTTTCGGGTCTGACCAAATTGTTGTTACATTGCCGGGAAGCGGCCGCATCTCTAAATTTAATACAGGTTCTACAGGTTTACTCCCCACGACGAACTCGGAAACCTTGGTTTGGCAAATGCCGTAGGGACAAGTTGCGATAATCCGATATAGTCCTTGGGGAACATCCCGCTCCGGTACACTTCCTGTTGAATCCGTCAAGATTCGATACAGTTCCCCTCTTCTATCGATCGGTCTCACTATTACAAGTACATCTGGAAGGCTTCCTCCGGCTGCATCGAGGATCTTCACCCGCAGGACGGATGCCCTCGCAGTACCTGCCATCGCCAGCATCAAAATAAAAACAAAAGCCACCGCCGTCTTCTTCATCATCTCCCCCCTTCCTCCACGTTATCTCTTCCACCCCCCGCAGGAATCTCCACCCTTACTACCCCTCCGGTACTACCCCTCCGGCCTTGCGATGATTCTACCTCACTGCCGTAGGCCCAAGTACGTAGGCCCAGGTACACGATACTAAAGTCTCCCAGTTTCACATTGGCTTTTGCATTGATGACTACTACCGCTCTGCCGAAGGCCCGAGCGTAGGTGCGAAGCTCCGCAGCGAGCGCCGCTTTCTGGCAACTAGCGCCAGTCGTCGATAATGTAGACGCCGGGGCGGTTGTAGCCCTCGTCGTTGCCCACGTGCATCGCCACGCCCTGAAACAGTGTCCGGTACCCCGTCTTCACCAATCCCCGGTACGCCTCCACCCGCGCCAGATTCACACCCGCCTCCATCCGCTTGAGCCCCCGCGCCGCCGCCATCGTCTCGCACGCCCCCAGCAGCCGGGTGAAATTCTCGCCCGCCTGCGCACTCCCCTTCCCACCGGGACGCACCGCCGCGAATTTGATGTAGCAGGCATCCTTGCCCGCCTCGGTCCCCTCGCCGCAATGGCAGACCGCGAAACCATCCGCCCGGTCGCTCCCGTGAATCACGACCACCTCACCCAATTTCTGGCTAGTCACTGACCGAATCTCGCCGGTAACGTCCAACCCGTCCAGAATTTCGCCGCACAACCCAGCCAGGTCGCCAATAATCGCCTCCTGCTCGTCATTTGATAGCTCAGATAGGTTGAAGAATTCCGAGGACTCCGATGCTTCCGCGCCCCCGCCCGCCGGTATCGCCTTCGAGAGCACCGCCGTAAGGAATCGCGGCCAGAACCCGAACTTCTGGTACAGGTGCATGTGCTTCGCGCTGTTCGAAAACGTGTACAGCCCGCCGTGGGTAACTCCCCATTTTTCAAGCAGTTCCATAGACGGCGCGAGCAGTTGCTGCGCGATCCCCCGGTCCCAGAAGCTCGGATGAATCGTCAGAGGCCCCAGGAACCCGACCGAGCCCAATGCAGTAACTACATTGGTTGCAACAAGTTGACCATCATACTCTGCCACCAGCACGCTCTCCGGATTGGCCCTCCACCGCGTCCCGATGAAGTTCCTGTCCAAGTTGAAATTCTCAGGGTCCGGCACCCCGATAAACGTTCCAAATGCAAGAGCACGAATGGCTTCCGCCTTTTCCAGCTCGTGCTCTTCGATGGCGCGCACCACGACCCTCGGGTCCGCAATCTTCGTTGAAGCCGGGTAGATCATGCTGACCCCGATTAGTTTTAATTTAATTACTTATTTATAATCTATGCGTTACGCTGAAAATGAGGTCCCACAGCCACAGGTCTGCGTGGCGTTGGGATTGTTAAATACGAAGCCCTGCTGCATCAGATCGGCCTTGAAATCCAGCACCATTCCATCCAGAACTTTCATGCTTTTCGGGTCCACGAAAACCTTCGCTCCGTTATGTTCAAACACTTCATCCTGGGGCTTCGCGCCAGCGTCAAATTGCAACGCGTAGCTGAATCCGGAACACCCGCCGCCATGTACGCCGAGCCGCAGACCACCTATATTCTCTTTACTTTCTACCACTTCCAAGATCCTCTTTGCGGCGCTATCGGTCAGTTGAATCATATTCCATTCCCCCCGAAGAACTATTTGCCACCCACATTGGATGTCGCCGTGGCCTCGCCTGCATTAGATGTCGCTGTGGCCTCATTGGATACTTCCCGGATTCCCCGCACCGTCTCCACTACGCGTCCAATCACGTAATCCACTTCCTCCACCGTGTTGAACCGGCCCAGCCCGAAGCGGATTGTGCAGGGGGCGTATTCTTCGCTAATCCCAATTGCTTCAAGCACATGGCTGGACTTCGTGGAGCCCGACGCGCAAGCCGAGCCGGTCGAGACGGCGATGTCGGTGAGGCTCATCATGAACGTTTCGGCATCAAGGCCCGCAAAACTCAGACTCAGATTGTGCGACAGGCGATTCTCGTCCGGTCCATTCACCTGCACGCCGTCCAGTTGCGAGAGGATTCCATCCTTCAGCCGGTCGCGCAACCCGGCCAGCCGCGTGGCTTCCATCTCCATCTCTTCCATTGAGATACGGCACGTCTCGCCGAGCCCGACGATACCGGGAACGTTCAGCGTCCCGGAGCGCACCCCACTCTCCTGCCCGCCACCGACCATCGTCGGCGCAATCAGGCTCAGCGGCTCCTCACCTCGAATATACAGCACGCCGATGCCCTTCGGCCCGTACATTTTATGGGCGGTGAGCGAGAGCAGATCGATGTTCATCCGCTCGACATCCACGGGCACCTTCCCCACGCCCTGCGCGGCATCCGTGTGCAGCAGCACGCCTTTGGCGCGGGTGATGCGGCCGATCTGCTCCATCGGCTGGACAGAGCCGATCTCGTTGTTCGCCATCATGATGGAGACGAGAACGGTTTGCGAGGTAATGGCGTGCTCCAGCTCACCGGGATCGATGAGGCCTTCACCATTCACTGGAAGACAGGTGATCTCGAAGCCGCGCTCCTCGAGCCATTGGCAGGAATCGAGGATCGCCTTGTGCTCGATCTGTGTGGTGATGACATGCCGGCCGCGATCGGCAAGACGGGTGGCAACGCCCTTGATGGCAAGGTTGTCGGACTCAGTGGCGCCGGAGGTAAAGTAGATCTCCCCGGCCCGGGCGCCGATGATCGCGGCGACATGCTTGCGGGCTGTCGCGACGGCCTCGGCGGCCTCCCAACCATAAGAGTGGCTGCGGCTGGAGGCGTTGCCGAACAGCTCGGTGAAACAGGGCGCCATCCGCTCGAAGACGCGCGGGTCGACGGGCGTGGTCGCGTGGTAGTCCATGTAAACCGGCAGCTTCATCGGTTGTCAGCCTCTGGGATCATCCTAGCATATGCGGCGGGCGTGAGGTGAAGGGAGAGAGGTGTTCTCGGAAGGGTTATCAGTGCCGGCAACCGGCGGCACTAATCCGAGCCGGTGGGCTCCCAAGTCTGCCCTCCATTGACACTTTTGAAAACACCCAGAATAGAGAGTCCGGCATAGACAATGGAGGAATCCGTTGGATCGACCGCAATGGCAGTAACCCGTTTTACAGACAACTCCGGCAGACCCTCGCCGATCTGCGTCCAGCTCAGCCCTCCATCGAACGACTTGATGATTTGTGGAAAGGAGATGCCATACAGGATATCCGGATTGGAGGGACTGGCGGTTAAGGAAGTAACCCGATTCGTTCGTGGCAGTGACGTTTGAAACCAGCTTTCCCCGCCATCCACCGACTTCATGATAAAGGAACTGAAAAAACCTGATGAAGCGTAGAGAACCTTGGAATCGACTGGATGCATCAAAATGGAATGGATCATCAGACTGGGAAAGCTGGAACTGATATGTGTCCAGGATTCACCACCATTCTCAGTTTTGAATACCCCCGCATCGTACGAAGCAGCATAAAGAACGGCCGGGTCGGTATGGTCCAAAACCAGCTCTCTGATCCGTGTGCTAGAAAGACCGGAGTTGACTCGGGCCCAATTTTGCCCGCCGTTCACCGACTTGAAAACTCCAGTGGATGAATCCGCAGCATACATCACTGCGGGACTGGTAGGGTGGATTGCGATAGAATGGAACTCGCCCGCGGGCAACAATCCGGGACCGATTAAGGTCCAGGATTGGCCGCCAGAGGTTGTTTTGTAAATACTCCGAGTCATTCCCGCCAAAAGCGAATTAGGGTTTGAAGGATCGAAAATAAGCGAATGTATACTTCCCCCGATTGGGAGACCCGTTCTCGTGGACTGCCAGGACTGCCCGCCATCGGGGGATGTGAACACACCCGCGTCCGAGGTACCCACATAGAGTCGGGAGGGATCATCTTTTCGAATCACAATGGAGGCAATCTTATCCTGACTCAGAAGGCCCCGGTTGGCCACCGACCAGCTTTCACCCGCATCGACGCTCTTAAGAAATCCATCCCCTATCGTGCCAACGAACATCGTTGAGCGAACAAAGGGATCGATCTCAACGGATGTAATCCCCTGGCCTTCGAGAAGGGATTGCCAGCTTTCACCACCGTTGACTGATTTGTAAATTCTGTCATTTCCTCCCCCTTCACATAGATCAGATCCGGGTTAATGGGATCAATTGCAATAGCTTTGATAGGGGAAATACTTCCCGATGGGTACTGCGGCTCACTGAGGGTGATCCAATCCTCACCGCCATCTCTGCTCCGAAAAAACCCGCCTAATACACTGCTTGCATAGATGGTGGAGGGATTGGATGAACTAACCGCTACATCGCCACCTCCGCTGCGTGCACGAATAGGCAAGCCAGTATCGGACCACGACAAACCTCCATTCGTGGATCGAAACAGGCCGCCAACAACGCCGGCATAGAGGTGCTGGCGATCTTGAGGAACGATGGCGAGCGCGAAGACGTTTCCATTGGGGAGGCCCTCGTTGATCGCAGCCCAACTCTCACCGCGATCAAGGCTACGGAACAGACCGGCGCCGCTGGTCCCGGCAATTAACGTGAAAGGAGACTCCGGATCGACCAGCAAGGACGTAACGGTCTCAAATGTAAATTCACTGGCGATGCGGGTCCAGGACGAGCCGCCGTCGATGGACTTGTAGACGGTACCTGGAAATGATCCGGCATAGAGGGTACCGGGACGGGTGGGATCGGTGGCAAAGGAATGACTGGGCAGATCCAGCAGAGAATCGAGCCGCACCGGGTCCAGGTTTGAGTCCACCTGTTATCCCGGTGCTTCTGTTCAATGGAGGCGGCGATTGAAGAGCCACGCGGCCTTTGCCAAGCCGTTGGAGGAGCGGGGCGTAAAGTACGCCATCCGGTCGGCCCGACGATGGACCGGGGAGTTGTTCCCGCGTGTGTAACCTGACGTTGCCGGGTCGGGCGGTGGTACGGTTCTACAACAAGCGCGGGACAGCGGAGCAATGGATCAAAGAAGGCAAACAGCACGGTACTTTGGCGGCGACTGGTGCTGGCCCTGACGAGCTTGCAGCAGCGGTCGGGAGGACGGCTCGTAAAACACGCACGGTGTTGGGCAGAGAGCCATCTGATTGTTTGCCAGTATGTTGGGGCGGATCGATCCGGTCGGGATAGCTCAGGCAGCGGCAGAGGCTATACTGAAAAAGCCTGGATGCCCCGGAGACGGGTTTTCAGGACGCGGGGGCGGAAAGGAAGCCGTTGGTACGGGTAGAGAATTGCTGCCCGGAGGGATCCACTGGAGGCAAATGGGTGTAGACTCGTTACCGTCGGGAGTCCAAAAAGTTTATTCCAGCTCAAATGTAAATTCACTGATGCGGGTCCAGGACCGCCGTCGAGGACTTGTAGACGGTACCTGGAAATGATCCGGCAGAAAGGAATAAAGACCGATCCGCAGAGATGAGCGTCCATGCCTCCCCACTGTTCTCCGATTTGAACAGGCCAAAGCCACCGAGGGCATAGACCGTGTCCGGTGTTACAGGATCGGCCACAACCTTCCAGATGGTTCCGCCGGGTGGTCCACCGCCGAGCGATTCCCGCACATCCGGCCGAAAACCAATCTCCGATCGCTGCGCAGCGATCGTTACGGTGTTGGAGACCTGATCACCGATCCGGACGACCAGAGGATACTCCGTAGCGTCACCGGGGACCTGCGGAACCCGGATATTGATCTGATAAACTCCGACCAACCCCGGAGCCAGACCGGAATAGGTCACACGGGCGAAGATACCCGCGACGGTAACCGTGGGCTGGGCGAACGTAATCGCAATACCGGTGGCGGGCGAACCCGTGGTCCACTCACCGGCGACAACTCCGAGACCGGTGAGGAATAACGCGACGGTTTCACCGGCCACAGCGGGATTGGCCGAGCAGTCGAGACGACCCGGAGGACAGATCGGGTCAAAGGACTGGTTACTACGCAGGATGGCGCCGGGACCGGTCCGCCCTGATCCCAGGTGAAGATACCGGGAGAGACGGGTTTAACTTCAATATCGTTGATCAGGGTGTCAGTACGCGAAAACCCGATTTCAACACCGACTACAAGGTTCGTGGCGGAAAGTCCCGCAAGCTCGACGGGGGCCTGGGCATTGATCTGCGTGGGGGAGACATAGAAGAGCGGAACGGGCACTCCGCTGGCGGAGATGGTAACGCCGCCGAGTGAGGTAGGCAGAGGAACGGAGCCGGCCGAGGCGATGGTTCCATCGGTGAGGTTCTCACCGAAGATGGAAAAGATCATTCCAGGAGTGAGCGAGGAAGGCCCGTCAAAACTGGCTGCGTTAACGATGCCGCCCGGATAGACCGCGGGAATCTGGGCGATAGCCCATTGTGGCGAGCCAAAGAGTACGGAGATCAAAATGAGAACTCGCATCGAGAGACCTGTCTCCGTGCGGATGACTACCACAGCGCGATGAAATGGAGATGCTGGGGCGATATTAGCACGGGGGATGGAATTACTTACCCGAGTAGTCCGGCGAGGAGGTGGAAGGATCGGACGGCGAGGAATGGGACGACGAGGGGGGGGGCGCAGCGTGGCGGTAACGGGGCAGGAACAGGAGGCGGCGCCAGCGGCGGGTGTAGTAAAAAAGCGCGGTGCCTACCAGCAGGATCAGCGTAAATGGTAGCGCCACGAGGCGCACGATGGTGAGCAACGACTCGGTCCGGATCCCGTTCCACCTGGTGCCGAGGAACCGCCAGACGGCGCGGCGGTTTTCCCAGTCGAGCCAGAAGAAGTCCGCGTTCTCGTTGACGATCATCTTCCGGCAGGGCAGCAGGAGCAGCGCCAGGGCGCGCCAGAGCTTCATGACCCGCTCACCAGAGCAGATCACTGCCAGCACGTGATAGCGGCGCTTCCGGAACCCCCAGACGCGCCGGAATTTCGCCAGCAGACCCGGATCATCGGAAGTGCGGTACAGGGTCTGGAAACCGGAGAGGTCTGAATCGGGCCAGCAGGTACAGAGGTCGCAGAGGGCGGAGGGAAAGTTTCTTTGAATATGCGGCAGGGCGCGGCGGGTAATCCCGGGCGAGCCGCTCTCGATGATGAGAATGCGCCGGGACTCGGCGGCCGGCTCGGACGGCTGCTCCGGCGCGGGCGCGGTGGACTCCACATTCCGTTCCAGCATCTCCGGTGGTTGGGGCATTCGCGGTTCTCTCAATAGAAGTCCGAGCAGGAAAGGAAGAAACCACAGCGCGGACAGACCATCTTGCAGGACAGCCCTTCCAGAGCTTCCGAACAGTTCGGGCAATAGTCCACGGGCAGCGGGTTCCGGCCGGAGGAGGCATCTTGATCCGGTTGCCGCTGATCGATGCCGGAGGAGATCTCAGGATCCGTCATGTTCCGATTATACGCAGGGACAGGGCCAGATCAACAGAATCGATGGAAGGAAATCGCTAGGTGCCGCGCAGTTTTTCAACGTGGGCCACGCGCTCGACGGCGATCATGGTGGCGGCCTCCCGCAGTGAAATACTGGAGGATTTCGCGCGGCCCAGCACATTGGAAAAAGCCCGCACGAGAATCTTCTCCATTTCGTTGTTTACCCTGCTCTCCTCCCAGAAATACTGCTGGAGGTCCTGGACCCATTCAAAGTAGGAGACCGTAACGCCGCCGGCGTTGGCAAGGATGTCCGGCAGGACGACGATGCCGCGGCGGTTCAGTATTTCGTCGGCCTCGGGCGTGGTGGGGAGGTTCGCCCCTTCGGCGATGACGCGGGCCTGGATGCGGTCCGCATTGTCCTTCGTGATGACACACTCAAGCGCCGCGAGGACAAGGATGTCGCAAGGTAGCTCGATCAACTCCTCGTTGCCGATGGTGCGGGTGCCGGCCAGTCCGGCCACCTGTCCGGTGCTCTTCTTGTGAACCAGCAGTTCGTTCAGGTCCAGACCGGCCTCGGAAAGCACGCCGGAGCGGGAATCGCTGACAGCAATCATCCGGGCGCCCTCGCGGATCAGGCTTTCCGCCGCGAACCGGCCCACGTTTCCGAAGCCCTGCAGGGCAAAGGTGGCGCCGGAAAGAGGGCTAGCCAGCTCCTTCATCATCTCGCGCACGATGACGGTAACGCCGTAGCCGGTGGCCTGTTCCCGCCCAAGCGATCCGCCGAGCTCAACGGGCTTGCCGGTAACGCAGGCCGGAGTGTATCCGTAGCGCAGGCTGTACTCATCGAAGAGCCAGGCCATGATCTGCGCATTGGTGTTGACATCCGGAGCCGGGATGTCGCGGTAAGGTCCAAGGCCCACCTGGATGCGCGAGGTGAAGCGGCGGGTCAGCCTTTCCAGCTCGCCCTGGCTCATGGATTTGGGGTCGCAGATGACGCCGCCCTTGGCGCCGCCGAACGGGATATTCACCAGCGCCGTCTTCCACGTCATCGCCTCGGCCAGCGCCCGTACTTCCTGGATGGTAACGGCCGGGTGATAACGGATGCCTCCCTTGGAGGGGCCGCGGGCGCCGCTGTGGGCCACTCGATATCCCAGGAAAACCTGCAAGCTTCCGTCATCCAGGCGGACCGGGATCTCGACGTGAATCTCGCGGTGAGGGGTGCAGAGCAACGTCTTCATCGCCGAGTCCAGCCCGAGCCGCTCGGCGGCGCTGCCGAAGTTGCAGGCCGTTACCCGCCGGGGATCCTCCGCCGTCTGCGCCACCGCCGTCTGCGCCACCGCCCCGGCTGTCTTCGAAATGGTTGCGTCGGCCATCCACACTCCCTTTGCGTTGCAAGATCCCCCTGTTCCGGCGCCGCATCGAGTGCAGCGTGCCGGGGGCAGGCAGGGCAAGAAAAATATCTTACAGTAATCCAGATGAAATCGAGGTCAGGACCGGAAACCACCATGGCCCTGCGCCGTGCAATCCATCCCGGTACCGCACGACCGGCCGGCTCACCTACCGGCCCAATCTCGGCCGCTGGTCCTCTTCCGGCAGATCGTCGAGATCGACAGGCTGGTCGATCCGGTGGGGCTGGCCGATCTGGAAGGGCGGTGCGTCCTGGTCGGGCTGGTCGTCCTGATGGGGCTGGCCGACCTCCTGCATGGTGGGATTGTAGGAAAGCGGGCGATTCAGCTCCAGCGTGATTTCGCTTCCGGGAGGCAGGTCGGCATTGTTGCCGCGCTTGAAGATCTGCCGGAAAAGGTAGATGGCTCCGACGGCGCCGGCGCCGATGAGAGCGCCCTGTCCGCCTCCCATCATTCCGCCCAGAACGGCGCCCGTGGTGGCCGTGGAAGCAGCGCCGCGGGTGTTCATCCCTTCCTTGCCGGAAGCCTGGATGGTGCCCTCATCCCCGGTGATCTCCGTGTTCTCTCCGGCCTTGCCTCCGGTTACGGCGGCGGAAAGGGGCAACTCTTCTCCGGAGGGAAGCTTGATCAACTCCGGCCGCAACTGAATCTCGGCTTTGCCCGAGACGCGGCCCGGACCCTGAACGCGAACGACCGTGCCCTCCACGACGCAATCCATCGGCAAGACCATCTTCTCATCCACGAAAACCGGCATGACGAGCCGCGCGCTGAACTGATCCCCCGTCTCAGAGTCCTGGGTATTGAGGTGCGTCTCCAGAACGACTTCCAGGACCGTACCCGTTGGAAGCGTAACCACCTGAGCTTCCGCTTTCACCGCACCCGGAATAAGAGCGAAAGACAATATCCAAACCAGACTCCAACGACGTGGGATCATGGGACCGCCTCCTTGGGGTTTCCGTATCGATAACATTATAGATGCAATTCTATTCCACAAGTTGCAAGCTGCTGTGAGGTTTATCGGCGGGAGGAGGTGATTTTCCGGAGCCGGGGCTACCCGATTCGCGGTAAAATACATGGTTGCCAATGAGCATCCTCAGGCTCCTGTCCCGCGGATTGCGAACAAATCACGCGCCACGGCTGGCCAGGACAAACATACTACCTGACACACTGCCTGACCGTGAAATTTAATCCGAATCGGAGTTTCTCAAATGAATCCTATCGAGCAGATACTCGGCAAAGAGGCCGGCTCATTGCTCTCCCACGAATGCAAAACGATATCCAGAGACCTCCTGCATCTGCCCGGAGCGGACTTCATCGACCGCGTGCTGACCGGCTCGGACCGGCCTCCGGCGGTGCTGCGGAACCTGGCGTCGGTGTTCCGCCACGGCCGGCTGGGCGGCACCGGATATCTGTCGCTGCTGCCGGTGGACCAGGGCATCGAGCACTCGGCTGGAGCATCGTTCGCCCCGAACCCGGCGTACTTCGATCCGGAAAATCTCATGCGGCTGGCGGTAGAGGGCGGATGCAACGGAGTGGCCACCACGCTGGGCGTGCTGGGTTCGGTGGCCCGCAAGTACGCCCACAAGATCCCGTTCATTTTGAAGATCAACCACAACGAGTTTCTCTCCTACCCGAACAGTTTCGACCAGATCATGTTCGCCTCTATCGACCAGGCGTTCGAGCTGGGATGCGTGGGCGTGGGCGCGACGATCTATTTCGGCTCCGAGGAGTCGAAGCGGCAACTGCAGGAGGTGGCCGCAGCCTTCGCGCACGCTCATGAGCTGGGCATGTTCACGGTGCTGTGGTGCTACCTGCGCAACCCGGAGTTCAAGACCAGCCAGGCCGACTACCACGTGGCGGCGGATCTGACCGGGCAGGCCAACCACCTGGGCGTTACCATCGAGGCCGACATCATCAAGCAGAAACTGCCGGAGAACAACGGCGGATACGACGCGCTGAATTTCGGCAAGACGTCGAAAAAAGTCTATTCGGAGCTGACGACCGATCATCCCATCGACCTGACCCGCTACCAGGTGGTGAACTGCTACATGGGCCGCGCCGGACTGATCAACTCCGGCGGCGCATCGGGCGAAAACGACATCCAGCAAGCCGTGCGGACCGCCGTGATCAACAAGCGGGCCGGGGGCACCGGGTTGATCTCGGGCAGGAAGGCATTCCAGAAATCGATGCCCGAGGGCGTAAAAATTCTGAATGCCATCCAGGATGTGTATCTTTCGAAGGAAGTGACCATAGCCTGAAGTGGCGGACCGGCGCGAATCGAGGGGCGATTGTTCCTGACCCGCGAGACCGGAAATCGGAGTGGGAATCCGAACCAATGGACTGTCCCGGCATCTACATCAGCGTTCCCTTCTGCACGCAGAAGTGCACCTACTGCAACTTCGCCTCCGACGTGCATCCCGTTTCATCACTCGAACCATATCTTAATGCGCTGAGCGAGGAGATTCGCCGGCACGGCCAGCTGTCGCGCACCGGCTCGGGCGGCGGATTCGCCGGCACCGCGGTAGACAGCATCTATCTGGGCGGCGGAACGCCCGGCATGCTGGAGCCTGAGCAGTTGGCATCGCTGCTGGAAGTGGTCCGCAACGGCTTCGACGTGATCCCGGATGCGGAGATCACCCTGGAAGCCAGCCCGGAGAATGTAACCCCGCCGATGGCTGCGGCCTGGGCCCGGTGCGGAGTCAACCGCATGAGCATGGGCGTGCAATCCATGGTGGAGTCTGAGCTGCGGGCTGTGGGACGCCGCCACAGGGCGGCGACCGTGACGGACGCTTTTCAGAGCTTGCGCGAGGCGAGGATCGGGAATATTTCTGTGGACCTGATTGCCGGACTGCCACACCAGACCCAGGAAAGCTGGCAGGAGTCGCTGGGACAACTGGTGGCGCTCGGGCCGGCGCATTTTTCCGTCTATATGCTCGAAGTCGATGAGGATTCCCGTCTGGGCAATGAGCTGCTGCGGCAGGGCAGCCGGTACGGGGCCGGAAAGGTACCGTCGGAGGAGACCATCGTCGCGCTCTTCCGCAGGGCCATGGAGACGCTGGGCCGGGCCGGATTCGTTCATTACGAAATCTCCAACTATGCTCTGCCCGGGAGCAGGTCGGTCCACAACGAAAAATACTGGACCGGGGCTCCCTTCTTCGGCTTCGGCCTGGATGCCCATTCCGATGACGGCGGCCGACGGCGGGCCAATACGGACTCGCTGCCGGTTTATCTCGAAAAAACGGGGCGGGGATTGGCGCCCGTTGCCGATGAAACAAAGCTCACCAACCGGCACCGGCTGGAGGAGAGATTTTTTCTCGGGTTGCGCCGCCGGGACGGGATCAGCTTGTCTCAGATCGACCAGCGGTTCGGCGTCAGGACCGCGGAACAGTTTTCCGAGCCGATCCAAAGATTCCTGTCGGCTGGGTGGCTGGTGGCCGAGGCCGCCGGCGACCGGCTGCGGCTGACCGATGAAGGCATCCTGTTTTCCAATGAAGTGTTTGCGGGGTTTATTCAGTGAGGGGAGGGTGATCCGGAAAGGTTATTCATCCCGAACGAATTCGTACCGTTCGATCGTAGCCGCGATGCCGATTTCGGAGTCCTCTTTCTCCTCCTGATCCACCCGGACTACTTTTCCAATGCACCGTATCCGTACAGGACTACCTTTGGTCAGCGGTTCGGGCAGAGTCAGTTGAAACTCCACCGAACTACCGATGTTCAGAGGAGCACCGAACTGAAAATAGACTCCGTTCGAGCTCACATCACGCGTTTGGACGGTCTCGGGTTCCGTTTGCCCAGCCTCCGACTTGACGTCAACAGGAAGATGCATCGGGAACCGCCGGGAACGCCGCTTGTCAATTGTATTCATCCACCACCTCTGGGTTGCAGCATCGGGGGATCATTTTGTCCAACGAGTTGATTGTCAGGCACCCGCAATCGATTCGCAATAGGTCTCAAGTCCTATTCTTTCCCTGATCCACTAGTACTGCTTTCCCTGCACCGGGGACGATCCAAGCCATGCGGCAGTCCCTGCCATCACCGATCCAGACCGCCGGCAACCGGGAATCGAAGGGCCTGTGGAGCCTTCGGTCCTGTGTTATTCCTGCGCGGGACACAGGGGCCGGAAGCTGCAGAAGCGGCAGTGGAAGCCGGGCGAAGGGGAAAACGCGCCCGCAAGGATTCCGTTGCGGGTCTGCTGAATTTTCTCTCCCAGCTCCCGGAACTCTCCCTCCGTCCTGCTGGTCGCAAGAGCTTCCCGGTTCGCCAGATTGAACAGGACCAGGACGGTGGGCTGCAGGCCCACAACCTGCCGGCAGGCCTCGCCATAGAGCGTCAGTTGCAGGCTCTTGTCCGCATCCTTTTTTTTCTTCGGACGCCCGGTCTTGTACTCGACCAACTCCACGCCGCCTTCCGCGGTCCGGTGCACCTGATCGATCCTGCCGACCATCCTGCTACCCTGAACCTGAAACTCGAACGGCTTTTCCTGGTGCAGCAGTTCCAGCTCCCCCCGGGACCAGATCACGCGAATACCCTCCAGTTGTTCCACACCCAGTTCCCAGTACTTGCTCTCCTGCACTGCGTCCGGAAAACCTTTCTCCGGCCAGTGGGTGCGGAGGATCTCCGGAATCTGCTCTTCAGTAACAGCCTCCGGCTTGTAGGAAAGCGTGGCAACGACTTCCTTGACCGCCGCGTGCATCAGGGTCCCGAACAGCAGGGCCGGCGATGGCGGAGTGGGAATGCGCCAGATGTGCGCGAAGTAGTACTGGAGGGGGCAACGAAGATAGGTCTCTAGTTGCGAGATGCTGAGCGAGAACTTCTCCTCCTCTGGTGGGGGCGAGGGCGTCTCGATCCACCGGCTGATGCCGGAGACTCCGGACCCGGGCCCGGACTCCGATGGAGGACCAATGATGGCCGCATCGTCCGGCCGGGCCGGGCTGGCGACAATAGGACGTTTCCAGATCAGGCCCGGTACGGAATCATCCTCGAGATCCTCGATGAACCGGGAACGCCGCTTCCGCGCGTTCGAGACGGTCGTCAGCAACAGCTTCCGCCGGGCACGGGTCAGAGCCACATAGAACAGGCGGCGCTCTTCCTCTATATGAAAGTCTCCCTTGGGGAGCGGCCCCTTCCAGAGCGCCGGGGGCAGGGCGATCAACGGACGGCGGTTCCGGCCGGGAAATGCGTACCGCACGAGATTCCAGACGAATACCTGCTCGAATTCGAGACCTTTGGCGGCATGGACGGTCATGAGCTGCACTTTGCCGGAGGGCTGACCCGGAGGGGAATTCCAGAGGCCGGGCTGCCCGGCGGCATCCTCCGCCGGCGCGGAGGCATCCTCGCCGGGGAGGTTGATCGTGCCCCCCGCCTCCTCGAAATAGCCGAAATACTCGTGGAACTCGGCCAGCAGGCCGGTCTCGCACTTTTCCTGGTCCCAGTTGACCAGGAATTCGGTAAAGGCATCGATGACCGGCTTTTCCTCCGGCCGGCGCGGCAGGCCGAGCGCGTGGAGCAGCACGGGAAACCAGGACCGGAGGCGCTCTCTTTCCCCCAATTTGCCGAAACGCTCCAGCAATTTCCCGAACTCCTCACGGCCGGAGAAGCCTGGCATTGGGGCAGACGCGATGGCGCGCGCCAGCGGAATCCGCTCACGGCTGGCCTGATGGCAGAGGGCCACGAATGCATCCGGGGAAAGATTCCAGCGACTGGACTCCTCCGGATTCGCCGCCCGAATCGCCAGCAGGCGGGCCAGGCTGATGTTGTCGGCGGGGTTGGCGACCGCGCGCAGGGCGGCGATCATATCCCGGACGATGGGCAGGGAGTTGATGGCCTGTTTCCGGATGGAGAACGGAATCTTTCGCCGGCGCAACGCCTCCACGAGCAGGTCGCGATGCCGGTGTGCGCGGTACAGAACGGCGATCTCGGAATAGCTGCCGGCGGCGCCGTCGCGGACCCAGCGCTCGATTTCGTCGGCCCCGTGGCTGGCCTGCGCCGCCTCATCGGCAAACTCCCAAACCTCGACCGGGTCCCCGGGAGCGTTTTCCGTCTCGAGTTTCTTATCCGGCAGATAGCGGTCCTCGGAGTTCACCGCGATCGCCGCTCCGGCCACGGAAAGGATTCGCCGGGTGGAGCGGTAGTTCTGGTCCAGAACGATCCGGGTGTGGTCCGGGTATTGTTCGGCGAGCTGATGGAAACTGGCGAACGAGGCGCCGCGGAACCGGTAGATGGCCTGGTCATCGTCGCCGACAACGGTCAGATGCCGGCTGGTTCCCGCCAGCCGGACGAGCAACTCGAACTGAGCCGTGTTGGTGTCCTGAAATTCGTCCACCAGAATGAACCGGTAGCGCTGCTGTAACTGTTCCAGCAGATCCGGACGCTGGTCGAGCAGGGTGATGGTCCGGGAGATCATGCCGCCATAGGTGATGAGGCCTTGCTGCTCCTGCAACAGCTCCAGACGCTCGAAAGCGCGGGCCACCTCCTGCTGGCGGGAGAGAGCCTCCGGCGCGCAATCCCCCTCCTTGTCGGCTGCAGCGTCGGCTGCATCCGGGCTGGCCGCGCAATCGTTCACCAGCTTTTCCACATAGGCGCTGTAGTCGGCCGGCGAGACGAGGTTGTCATGACAACGGGAAAAGAAATCGACGAGGTCTTTCAGAAATTGTCCTGGCTCGGCGACACGGTAATAATGGTTCAGATCCAGTTCCTTCAGGTGGCGGCGGAGAAAGATCCATTCATCCACACGGTCCATGGCCTTCAGGGAAATCTCGTTCGAGAGCAGGTCGTAACAGAAGGAATGGAAGGTGGAGAACCGGCAGCCCCTGGCAGGCTCGCCGAACTGTTGGTAAGCGCGATGGCGCATCTCGGCGGCAGCCTTGTCGGTGAAGGTCAGTGCGAGAATATTCTCCGGGCCGGTCTCCGGTTCGGTGGCAAGCAGGTGGCCGATGCGCTCGATGATCACGCGGGTCTTGCCGGTGCCGGCGCCGGCAACGATCAGCAACGGTCCCCGGCCGTGCTCGACCGCGCGCTGCTGCTGCAGATTGAGCCGGACCGTGGTCATGAGGTCTGCCTGTTTCCGGTCACAGGTACCCGCCTGGCCGCTCCTGTTTCTGCCAGGAGATTCGCCAGCGCCGCCGGCCCGTTCCAGCTCCCCGGCGAGACGCCGCGCACCATGGCGGCCAGCTTCCGGTTCATCGGTGCATCCAGACCCAGCCGGCCGGCCATGCGGGCCACCGCGCCACTCATGGCATCTATCTCCGTGGGACGGGCCGCCTCCACGTCGCGGCGCATCGAAGAAACATTGGACGCCGTGATCCGGCACACCCGGTGAACCTCCTCAACCAGCTCCGCGGTTCCCGGCAGGGCAATCTCCAGTCCTTCTGCCACACGGCGCACTTCATCCACAATCTCCCGAATGAGCGGGGCCAGCTCCGGCCTCGCCGGCAAATCTCCGTTGCTGACCCGGAGCAACGCGGTCAGCGGGTTGATCACCGTGTTCACCGCCAGTTTCCTCCAGATGGGAATCCGAATGTCGCCTGTAACCGAACAATGCAACCCGGCTGTCTCCAAAATTTTCTGCACCCTGGGCAGATGAGGGCCAGCCGCCGGATGCCACGCTCCCAGCACGCATTCTCCCCGCCCCGTCAGCCGGACCACTCCGGGTGTCTCCATCCGGGCGCCGAAGGTTGTGGCGCCTGCCAGAACCTGATCCGGACGAAGGTGGCTTGAGAGAATCTCCGGGTTGCCCAGGCCATTCTGCAGAGTGAGAACGGGCGTCTGTTCCGGAAGCGAGCGCGCGAGAGCTGCCGATACGGTTTCCGTGTCGAACGATTTTACGAGAACGATGACCAGTGCCGGGACTTCTGCCGGGACTTCGGGCGCGGGGAACCGGCCGGCGACCGGAAACCGCGTAACGAATGTTTCCTCGCCCTCCAGTAAAGTCAAGCCCTGTTCCCGGATCACCCGCAGATGTTCTTTGTTCCGGCAGAGACCGGCCACGGCGGCCCCGGCCGATGCGAGCAACCCGGCAAAGGCGCTCCCCAGCGCTCCCAGGCCATAAATAACAACGGTTTCCGTCACTACATCTCCGAAAAAGGCAAGACCGGTCTGTGCGTGAATTCTTTTTCTATTTTAGGCCCATCCACCGGGTGGAACAACCACTCCAGGGCCGTCGTGTTTGTCATGGCCGGGGCAGGGGGGAGAAAAATTTCCGTGCTAAGATGTCGCCGTGAGTGAAGACCGCTTCGAGATTCCGCTGTTTCGCCCCTACGAAAAACTGATCGACATCACCATCCGCGGCAAGCGTTTTTCCGTCCCGGAAAATCAGATTCTGCTGCGCGCATTCCAGTACCTGTGCCCGGACACGATCCCTTACGGGCGCTATTGCTGGAACGAGGAATGTCAGTATTGCCGGGTGAGCCTGAAGCGGGCGGGCGGAGAGAAGATGACCCAGGCCCTGTCCTGCGCTCATGGCGGAAGAGGGTCTGGAAGTTCTGGAACTCTCGGCCGAGCTGGCCTACAACCTGATGAATCTGTTCCGTCCCCCTCCCGAGGACACGCCTACCCCGACCGAATAGAGGCTGCTCGCCGCCGGGCGCCCTTGCCATCCTTCGGCGCGTCCCACGCAAACGCGGGGAAGGTGTTTACACAACGAAATCCCAATCTGCCATACAACTTTGTCGCCCAGGTGTTGCTGGCGGTTACCGACAAAGTGGCGGCGTGGTACCCTTGCCGCCGCAAGGCCTGCAAACCATGGGTCAGCATGGCGCCGCCGATCCCGAGCCCGTGCATCTCCGGCGCGACGCAGACCTGGGTAATATGAGCGACGCCCTCACGGACCGCCGACGTCATCAGCAAACCGCAAAGCGCGCCCAAGGCCCTGTGAAAAGTAAGAAACGAAGCCTCCGGGAGGAATTGTCCGCAGCCGGGGTAACGAATGATGTTTTCCAGAAACCGGATCGTTCCGGCCTGCGTCCGGTACTGATCGCTGATCAGAGAGTCCACATGCCCCTCATAGGCCCTCTGGATCAGAGTGGCCGCACTGAGAAAACTCCGGGGTTCCCAGTTCTGTATCTGGTAACCGGGGACTGCCGCATTCCTGGCCGGGTCCATCTCCGAAAGCGCGAGGTAGAGAAATTCCCGGTCGTAGCAGAGATAGTGCTGGCGGGCAAAAAAATCCCGAAGGGCCGGACTGTCCAGGGTGATCAGCTGGGCTTCCACTCTTTGAATTCCCGGAGTGGCCTCCAGCGTCTCCAGCACATGAGCCAGCAGCCGCACCTCCGTATCGCCATCGCGGAACTTCCGCCGGACAAACGCGTCTCCGATCAGACCCTTCCGGTTTTGATAGACATAAAAGCTGAATCCGGCGACGGCCCCGCCCTCCACCGCCGCATATCCGGTCAATATCCGGCTCTCCATGAACCGGCGGATCATATCCGCCGTGGCGGAAAAATCCCAGTGCAGCCGGTCCCGCCACACTTGCGATTCCTCTTCCAGCAGAGGGTCCATGTCCCTGGTCTGCATTAACCTGAGGTCGTATATTTCCATAAACGGCCGGGGCGAATCACGCTGATTATAGCACCGGCCTCCGCAGACATCTCTTATTCAGTTTTCTGCATTCAGCAGGTTGCAAAACGGAAGCAGGTCCCGGCGGAGAGCAAAAACAATCCCGCTTCCACTACCTGTGGGCGGGCGAATCGGGAGTTATATTTCCGCCCGATTATTTGGGCGGAATCAATTGCAGCTTTCCGGTGTAGATGGCCATACCCACGGCCGCGTCCATCTCCAGCCGCTCGAGCGCTTCCACCTCTTCCAGGGTGGTGATGCCTCCGGCCGCAGTGATGGGCAGCTTCGTCGCTTCCCGCAGCCGGCGAAACCATCGCAGGCTGGTCCCCTGCATCATCCCCTCCCGGTCCACATAGGTGCACAGGAATCCGGAACAGTAAGGCTCCAGCGAGGCCATCACCTCCTCGGCCTTCAGGCCGGTCCGGGTGCGCCAGCCCTTCACGACGATGCGGCCGCGGCTGGTGTCGAGCGCCAGCACGATCCTCCGCTTGCCCGCCGCCCGGCGCGCCGCCTTCAGAAACCTCTCGTTGATTCCATCCTTCTCGAACGCCGCCGTGCCGATAATGATCTGCCCGGCCCCCAGCGCCACCAGCTCGCGGACCCGATGCGGTGTCCGCACTCCTCCCCCCACGCGGCATGCCCGCCGACGGCAGAGACGGGTGACCAGCTTGTCGTTGTTTCCCTGCCCCATCGCAGCATCCAGATCGATGACATTGATAATAGGAAATCCCTTGAAGCGTTTCAGCATCTCCATGGGGTCGGCCTCCAGAGCCTTCTCGCGTCCGCGCACCAGTTGCACGGCCTTGCCGCCCATCAGGTCGATACAGGGAATCATCATGGCGATTGAATATCCTCGGGAAAAATGATTGGCCTGCCGGATGGCCTATCTTACAGCACGCCCGGCGATCTGCGGCGACACCGGTCCCAGCGGCAACCCGAACTCCTCCAGCTCCACCTGCGCGAAGCCGGCTGCCTGAATCGCTCTCGCCGTCTCCCGGTCCGGGCAGCATCCGTCACCGATCACCTTCCACAGAGGCCGGATCATTCTCTGGATGCGCCGCAGGCGTGTGCCGCCGGGCGCGGCCACATGCTCGATGAAGACGAACTCGCCGCCCGGCTTGAGCACCCTCGCAATTTCCCGCAGCACCCGCTCCGGATCTCTTACCGAGCAAAGAACCAGCGTGCTGACCACCGCGTCGATGCTAGCATCCGGCGCGGGAAGCTCTTCCGCCGTTCCCCGGCGAATCTCCACGTTCAACCCCGCCTTCCTAGCTGATTCGTAGAGGTACCGGTCCATGAAGGGGTTTGGCTCGACTCCCACCCAGCGGCAGCCGTCCGCGTAATAGCCCAGGTTCGGCCCCGTGCCCGGACCGATCTCCAGAATCTCTCCCCGCAGCCCGCCCAGCAGCGCGCGCTTGCGGTCCGAGACCAGACGCTCGTAGCGGTCGCCGAACCGATCCAGCACCCAGGCATGGATGCGCTTGCCGACACCGGCGCCCAGCGGGGCTTCGCTATTCGTCGAGGATTGCTGAGACATTCCGCACATCGCTTTTCCTGATGCACGCGTATGGCGCGAGATGAGACCCTATGGGCTTTTCGTCTCCCGGGCTCGGAACCGATCTCTATGTTCCCTGGCCGCGATGAGAGCGTTCTCTACGATCGCACGAGGGTCCAGTTCATCCACGTCGCTGGCGAATAAATCCGCGCAACGGGACCGGGAACGGCGATAGGAGCTGCCGTCCGCCGCGCGCTCCAGGTAGTTGTCGTCGATCAGATACCGCCGTAGCGCGGCATGGTCCACTTCCAGCTTCATGCCCACCTCGGACAACCAGAGCAGAATCTCCCGGTTCAGCTCCCTCTCGGAATAGAACCGGTCCGGGGAAAGACACAACGCAACGGAATGCAGTAGAATCTGCCGGTCGCGGTGCTTGCGTGGGAGATCGACGCCGGCGGCGGTCAGGCACAGTCGCGCGAGACGCTGGCTGAACTCGTCGGCCGTGATCGGTCTCTGATCCATGCCCAACTCTCCTCAGCTTCAGTCGGCGTCCAATCCCCGCGTAAGGAACCGCAAATCTTCGTGCAGGCTCCAGCCCAGCGCGGCCCAGAAGCGCTTCGCCTCTTCATTGTCTGCATAGATCAGCAGGTGGCATCGCTGGATGCCCTGCGCCCGCAGTCTGCTCACCGCCGCTCTATGAAAGAGTCCTCCCGGACACACTATCCGCGCATGGGAATACCCCGGCTGCTGAGGTGTGCCTTCAGGTCCTGGACCCGCACCTTGCCGTAGTGGAAGATGGAAGCGGCCAGAGCCGCATCCGCCGCGCCCTCCTTGAGCACCTCGGCGAAATGCTCCGCCGATCCCGCTCCACCCGATGCGATCACCGGGATGCCTACGGCCTCCGAGACCGCCCGCGTCAGCGCGCAGTCGAACCCTTTTTCCGTTCCGTCGCAGTCCATCGAGGTCAGCAGAATCTCGCCGGCGCCGAGCCGTTCGCCGCGCGCGGCCCACTCCACCGCATCCAACTGGGTGGGCCTGCGGCCTCCATAGGTATAGACACGCCAGCCGTCCCCGGCGCGCCGCGCATCGATGGCCAGGATCACGGCCTGCGCGCCGAACTCCTCCGATAGCACCGTGATCAGCTCCGGCCGCTCGACCGCCGCCGTGTTCACCGAGACCTTGTCGGCCCCGGAGGTCAATATCTCCCGCGCATCCGCGATGCCGCGAATCCCGCCACCCACCGACAGCGGGATGAAGACCTGCCGCGCCGTCCGGGCCACCGTCTCCACGATCATCTTCCGCCGGTCCGAGGAGGCCGTGATGTCGAGAAAAACCACCTCGTCGATCCCTTCGAGGTTATAGGCGGCGGCCAGTTCGGCCGGATCGCCCGCATCGCGCAACTCCAGAAAGTTGATCCCCTTCACCACCCGGCCGTCCTTCACGTCCAGGCATGCGATCACGCGCTTAGCCAGCATGGATTCCTCCCGCCAGTCTGCCCCCGGCCCCGGCCTGCTCGCACACAACCGCAAAGTTCTCCACCGCCTTCAGTCCGATGTCGCCCGACTTCTCCGGGTGAAACTGCGTTCCGAATACGTTCGCCTTCTCCACGGCCGCCACGAAGGGAAAGGCGTAGTCGGCGACGGCCGCCGCGCCGGTCGTTGCACCAGTACCCTCCCCCATCACCTCCACCGGCAGGTAATAGGAGTGCGCGAAGTACACGTAGGACTCATTCCGAACCCCCTCGAACAAACGGCTGGAAGGGGCAATCCGGATTTGATTCCAGCCCATATGCGGCACCTTGCAGCCCGCCGGCAGATCGGGTGGAAACCGCCGGATGCGTCCCGGATAAATCCCCAGCCCTTCCAGCTCCGGCGCCTCCTCGCTGCCCTCAAACAGCGCGTGCATACCCAGACAGATGCCGAGGTACGGCACACCGCCGAGGATGGCCTCGCGCAGCGCCGGGATCATCCGCATCTGCTCCAGCGAGCGCATCATTTGCCCGAAGTGTCCCACGCCGGGCAGCAGGATCGCCCGCGCCTGCGCCACGTCCTCGGGCAGGGAAGTGATCCGGTGCGCCACGCCCAGGAACTTCAGCGTGTTCTCCACCGAGTGCAAATTCCCCGCCCCGTAATCGACGACCGTAATCATGCTGATCCGATGCCTCCGCTTCCCCTGTTGGCTCCGCTGGCTTCGCCCTACAGAAGCCCCTTCGTGCTGGGCATCTCCTTGCTCAGCCGCGCGTCGCGCGACACGGCCATCCTCACCGCCCGGGCAAACGTCTTGAAGATCGCCTCCACGCCGTGATGCGTCGAGCGCGCCGACAGCAGCTTCAGATGAATATTCGCCCGCGCGTGGTTCGCCACCCCGCCGAAAAAGTCCTCCACCAGCTCCGTCTCGAGATCCCCCACCACCTGGCGCCGGAACCGCGCGTCGAATCCCAGGTACGGCCTGCCCGACAGATCCACCGCCGCCACGGCCAGCGCCTCATCCAGCGGCATGATGAAGTACCCGGCCCGGTTGATGCCCCGCTTATCGCCCACCGCTTCCTTCAGGCACTCGCCCAGCACGATGCCCACATCCTCCACCGTGTGATGCTGATCGATATCCAGGTCGCCCGTGGCCGTGAGTTCGAGGTCGAACCCGCCGTGTTTGGCAAACAGTTCCAGCATGTGGTCCAGGAAACGAATTCCGGTACTGACCTTGTAGCGGCCCTTGCCGTCCAGCGTCAGCTTCGCCCGAATCTGCGTCTCCGTCGTATTCCGCTCGATCGATGCCGTGCGTTTCCGCGCGGTCTTCTTCGACTTCTCCGTCTTCTCCGTCATCCCAATGCACGCTCCAGTTCGTTGACGTCCGCGATCACCGCCACGGCCCCTCCTTCCAGAAACGTTTGTCCCAGCTTCTCGCGCGCCGCATCGCCATTTCCCACCACGCCGATAAACGGGACACCCGCCGACTTTGCCGCGGCAAAATCGTCCATCACGTCGCCCACGTAGAAGACCTCCTCGGGCGACACCTCCCGCAAGATTTTATGCAAGCCTTCCGGGTCGGGCTTCTCCCGCTGAACATCCTCCATACCCACGATAGGATCGAACCGGATGTCTGCTGTGAACTTTTTCAACGTGTATCGGGCCTCCCAGCCCTCTCTTCCCGTAAACAGCGCAAAGCTGAACCGCTCGGCAAGCCGCTCCAGCAACCCCGGCCCGGGCAGCCAGCGCTCCCGCGCGATCAACCCCTGGCAGTTCTCCCCCAGATAGATCTTCTGGAACACCTGTTTGACTTCCTCCCGGCTGGCCGTGCTTCCCCGCGCGTGCGCCAGCTCCCGCGTCAGGTCCCAATCGTTATTGGAGTTGCCGCGGTTTTTCATCAGCTGTATCTCCTCCAGCGTGATCGTCTCCCCGCTGAGTTGGCCCACCACCTCCACCACGCTCTGGCGGTAGGACTCCGTTACGTCCACCAGGACGCCGTCCATATCGAAGATCAACAACCGTTTTCCGCTCACCGCTTCCCTGCTCCCGCACGCACTTCCCGCGTGACCTTTTTCAATTCCCGGATCAGCCTGTGCGTCTGGCTGATGGTCCCTACCGTAATCCGCACGCATCCTGCAATCTGGTAGCTGCGGTCGCGCAGCAGAACCTTCCGCGCGCTCATCAAATCGCAGACCGCGGCCGCATCGGAGCCGAACTCGACCAGGACAAAATTGGCGTCCGAGGGAAAGTGGTTCCAGCTCAACGCGTCCAGCGCGTCGCACAGCATCCTCCGGGACTCCATCACCTCGGCGACGGACCGCTGCAAGGCGTCCTGATCCTTGAGCGCCGCCAGCGCCCCCGCGACCCCGGCCATATTCACGCTGTAGGGCGACTGACCCTTGCGGATGGCCGTAATATTATCGGCGTGGGAAAACAGGCAGCCGATCCGCAGCGCCGCCAGCCCGTAAGCCTTGGAAAACGTCCGGCACACGAACAGGCTCGGATACTTCCCGATCCACCGCAGCACACTCTGGCCGGAGAATTCGAAGTACGCTTCATCCACCAGCACGGCGGCCCGCGGCGCGGCCTCCAGGATCGCCCGTAATTGGTCATTGGAAGCCGATGTGCCGGTGGGATTGTTCGGGTTGGCAAGCAACACCGCGCGGGTGGAACGGTTCAGCCGCCGGGTGAGGTCATGCGCGGGAAAGCTCAGGTCGGGGCCATAGTCCACCTCTTCGATCGCCGCTCCGGCAATCTGGGAATAAAACCGGTACATGGCATAGGTCGGCCGCAGCATCAGAACCTTCTCGCCCGCGTTCACATACGTGTTCACAATCAGCTGGATCGCTTCGTCCGATCCGTTGGTCAGCGTCATCTCGGCCGGACGCACGCGAAAGCGCCGCGCGAATTCCGGCAGGGCGGAATCGTATTCCGCGTACATGGCCAGATCGGCCGCCGATAGTTTCCGCACCGCCGCCAGCGCCTTTCCCAGGCTGCCCACCGTATTTTCGTTGAAGTCCAGGCGCAGTTTTCCGCCCCGTCCGCTCGTGGGCGGATGGTAGGGTTCCATCCGCACGATCGCGTCGCGCGGCTTCAAGGATTTCGGCTGATTCTTCCCCATCGATTCACTCCCGCCTGGCAAAGGACGCTCCCTGCAATCTTTACTTCTTCTTGCCTGATCGGATTTTGCCTAACCTGCCCGGTTCTTGCCTAACCGGATCTCCACCGACCTGGCGTGCGCCTCCAGCCCCTCACCCCGCGCCAGGCTGACAATGGCCGGAGCGATTTTTTCAAGCCCCGCGCGCTCCAGTTGCTGGACGGAGATGATCTTCACGAAATCCATCACCGAGAGCCCGCCGCGCAGCCGCGCCATGCCGCCGGTGGGCAAAACGTGATTCGGCCCGGAAGCATAGTCGCCCGCGGCCTCCGGGCTGTAGGAACCCACGAAGACGCTCCCGGCATTCTGAATCGCCTCCAACGGGAAATCCTCCGGGACGCAGAGGTGCTCGGGGGCGAATTCATTGGCCAGCTCGAGCGCCTCTTCCCGGTCCCGGACCACCACGATGGCGCCGTTGCGCGCGAGCGCCTCAGCCGCCGGTGAATCGGCGGGCAGGCCCTTGAGCTGCACGGCAACGGCCTTCACCACCTGCCCGGCCAGCCGCCGGGATCGCGTCAGCAGGATCGAGCCCGCATCCACGTCATGCTCGGCCTGCGCCAGCAGGTCGGCCGCCAGCCACTCCGGATTGCCATCGTCGGAGATCAGCAGCACCTCGGTCGGCCCGGCGACGAAGTCCACCGCCGTATCCTGCGCGATCACCCGCTTCGCCGCCGCCACGTAGGCGTTGCCCGGCCCCACGATCTTCGCCACCGGACGGATCGTCCTGGTCCCGTAGGCCAGCGCCCCGATGGCTTGCGCCCCGCCCACTGTGTAGACTTCCCGGATGCCCAGCAGGTGCGCCGTCGCCAGTATCTCCGGCGCCGGCCGCGGCGTCGAGACCACCACCCGCGGCACGCCGGCCACCTGCGCCGGAATCGCCGTCATCAGCAGCGTGGAGGGCAGCGGATAGCGGCCGCCGGGGATGTAGCAGCCCACGCTGTCCAGCGGCCGCACCAGTTGCCCTAGCCGGATGCCGCGTCGCGTCTGCCTGCGCCATTCGCGCGGCATTTGCAACCGGCAATATTGCCGGATATTTCGGGCGGCTTCCCGCACTGCTCTGCGAAAATCCGGTGTTATCTCCCGCGCGGCCCCGGCCATCCGCTCCGGAGATACCAACAGTTCCCCCGCACTGCGCCCTCGAAATCCGTCCCATTTTTTTCCGTACCGGACCACGGCCCGGTCGCCTTCCTTGCGAACGGCTTTCAGGATCGGCAGGACCGTCTTCTCGGCCTCCTCCAGCCGCGCCAGACGCCGCCGGAACACCCGGGCCACCTGCGCCGGATCGCTGCTGGAAATCACTTGAATGGGAGTCGTCGCCATCGCTCTACATCACAATCTTGTTCAACGGATATTCCACAATCCCCTGCGCCCCGGCCTGCTTGAGCTTCGGGATGATCACCCGCACCAGCCGCTCTTCAAGAATCGTGTTGACCGCCACCCAGCCGTCTTCGCTCAGTTGCGAGATGGTGGGCCGCTTCAGCGCGGGCAGTTCATCCAGTACCTGCTGGAGCGATTCCTCGCGAATGTTCAGCATCAGGCCCACCCGGCCGTGCGCCATCATGGCGCTCTCCAGCAGCAGCTTGATGTTGCTGATCTTCTCCCGCTTCCACGGGTCCTTCCAGGCGTCCTTGTTCACCACCAGCACAGTGTTGGACTCCATCACCGTGTCCACGATCTTCAGCTTGTTGGCCTGCAGCGAGAAGCCCGTCTCGGTTACTTCCACGATGGCATCGGCCAGCAGCGGCGGCTTCACCTCCGTCGCCCCCCAGGAGAACTCCACCTTGGCCGTTACCCCGTACTGCGCCAGATATTTCTCCGTCGCTCTCACCAGTTCCGTCGCCACCACCTTGCCCTCAAGATCCTTCGGGCCATTGATGGCGGAGTTTTCCGGGACCGCCAGCACCCATCGCACCTTGCCAAAGCTCTGCTTGGAGTAAACCAGATCGGCGATCTCCATCACATCCGCTTCGTTCTCCACCACCCAGTCGTGCCCCGTGAGTCCGGCGTCGAGCACGCCGTCCTCCACGTAGCGCGCCATCTCCTGCGCCCGGATCAGCACGCACTCCAGCTCCTCGTCGTCCACCGTCGGGTAATAGGACCGCGACCCGACCTTCATCTCGAACCCCGCGCGCTCAAACAACTCGAACGTGGCCTCCTGCAAACTGCCCTTCGGGATACCGAGCTTCAGCTTGTTCATTGCTTCGCTTCCTTTCCCGCGCCGGCCGCGCCGGAACTGGAGCCGCCGGAGCCGGAGTCATACACTTTCTCTGGATCAAAGGCCCGTGGCTCGATCGCCACCAAGCGGTCTCCTTCCACCCGGCGGAAGAAGCACGAAGTATATCCTTCATGGCATGTACCGGGACCAGTCTGCTCGGCCACCACCACCACGGCGTCCTGGTCGCAGTCCACCAGCACCTGCTCCACTTTCAGCACATGGCCGGAGCTTTCTCCCTTGGTCCAGAGCTTGTTCCGCGAACGGCTGAAGAAGGTAACCTCGCCGCTGTCCACGGTCTTCTGGAACGCCTCCGGGTTCATGTAGCCCAGCATTAAGACCATTCCCGTGCCGGTTTCCTGCACCACGGCGGGAACCATTCCGCCTGTTTTCTCAAAATCGAGTAGCATTTTCTTTCCTCATCTTTTCCCTTGAGTTTCGCGCCGCCTGCGGCTGACGGCGAGGAGATGGAACCACAAAAAAAACCCGCCAGTTTCGCCAGCGGGCCGTTGTCAAGATCGATTGCAGTTGGGTGGCTGAATAGAAACGGCTCCGCTATGGCACCCGGTGGTGCCCATGATGGTGCCGATGATGGTGCCGCTTCAGTGCCATGAACTATGAAAATACCTTACCATCAGCCTGTTGTCAACTACTCGCGCCCCACTCTGCTCCGCCACGGCGGATTCCCGGCATCGCTTGCGGAGAGGATTGCCGGAGAGAATCGAATCCTCTATGCTGAAGTTCATCGAAACTCTTTGCTGGTTGCAGGTGAGATGCTGGAATCACTCTTAGGTTTGGGCCTGGTCATTGGAATACTGGGAGCAAGCTGGCTGTTCACCGATTGGTTCACCCGCAGGATGTACTATCGCTGCCGGAGCTGCATTGCGCTGAACGCCAAGCGCCGCAGCCACTGCCGCAACTGTGGCGAACCTCTCCCCTGACTCTTCCCGTTCGCCCCTTACCCTTTCCTGCACGAACATGCCGCATGTTATAGTTTCGTTTCTCCCTGTAACTTTTCCTTGGCAATAGGAGATCTGCCGTGTATCTGGCGCTTCAATCGGAAGTTCAATCCGCAGTCCGCGAGTTCTGCAGAACCCAGTTCAACCTGGAAGTAAACCCTGTCGTGAACATCCCGCCGCGGCCGGAGATGGGCGACATGGCGTTGCCACTTGCGTTGGAGCTGGCGCGGAAATTGAAGCGGGCGCCGAGGCAGATCGCCGAGGAGATTGCGGCCCAGGTCGAGAAACTCGAAATCATCGACAGAGTCGAAATTGCCGGGGCAGGGTTCATCAACCTGTTTCTGAAACGCTCAGCTTACGCACTTGAAATGAACAACTTGCAAGAAAATATCGCGGCCAGTGGCGAGAAGATCATCGTCGAGCATACGAACATCAACCCGAACAAGGCCGCGCACATCGGCCATCTCCGGAATGCGGCTCTAGGTGACACATTTATAAGGTTGTTACGGGCACGCGGGCAGAATGTTGAAGTGCAGAATTATATCGACAACACAGGCGTGCAGGTGGCCGATGTTGTCGTTGGGTTCCTGTATCTTGAAGAAAATAAGGTAGATGATATTGCGAAACTGATCGAAGACCCGGAAGTGCGGTTTGACTTCTACTGCTGGGACCTTTATGCCCGTGTTTCTCGCCATTTTGATGAAAACAAAGATCAATTGGAACTGCGCCAGAAGACATTGCACGCAATTGAACACGATGAGGGCGAGTCGGCGCAGATTGCCGCAATGGTATCCAACGCCATTGTTAACAGACACTTAGAGACCATGCTGCGGCTCGGCGTGGAGTACGACGTACTGCCGCGGGAAAGCGAGATTCTGCACCTCAAATTCTGGGATCAGGCCTTTCGGTTATTGAAGGAAAAGGGCGCGATCGAGCTGGAGACGGAGGGGAAAAACCAGGGTTGCTGGGTGATGCGCCCGGAGGAAACCAGCGCGGAAAAATCGGAATCCTCCAAGCCACCAGATCTATCGAACGACGCGGAAGGCGGAGAAAACCAGGAGATAGACGAAACAAAGGTGATTGTGCGCTCCAACGGGACCGTCACCTATGTGGGCAAGGACATCGCCTACCAGCTCTGGAAATTCGGGCTGCTCGGACGCGACTTTCACTACCACCGGTTCCACACCTACCCGGACGGGCATGTCGTCTGGGTGAGTACAGCCGAGGAAAATTCGGAATCCGCGAAAGCACCCGCCTTCGGCAAAGGCGCAAAGGTTTACAACGTAATCGATGTGCGTCAATCGTATCTCCAGAATATCGTGGTAGCGGGGTTGCGCGCCCTGGGATACACGGAGGAGGCGGAGCGGTCGGTGCATTTCTCCTACGAGATGGTCGCGATGTCGCCGCGCACCTGCGAACAGATGGGAGTCGAACTATCCCCGGAAGACAAAAGGCGGCCCTACGTCGAAGTTTCCGGGCGCAAGGGGCTGGGCATCAAGGCCGATGATCTGATCGACCGGCTGATTGACGAAGCGCAGCACGAGGTGGATGCGCGGCATCCGGAGGATGCGTCGGAGGTGCGGCGCGAGATCGCCGAAAAAATCGCCATCGGAGCGCTGCGCTACTTCCTGCTGAAGTACACCTGCACGTCGGTGATCGCGTTCGACTTCCAGGAAGCACTGCGGTTCGAGGGCGAGACAGGCCCTTATGTGCAGTATGCGGTGGTGCGCGCGCGGAACATCTTCCGGAAGCTCGAAGCAGAGGGCGGCAGCTACGACGCGGCTACGGTTACTCCCGAAGTGCTGGCACGATTCCTGGCGCCGCCTGACGGCGATACGATCTGGCAGATGCTCTATCTGGCGAGCCAATGGGAGGCCTTTGCCGAGCAGGCCATCGTCACGACCGAGCCGGCCACAGTGGCCAAGTACACCTTTCAACTGGCGCAGGCCTTCAATGACTTCTATCACAAGTACCGCATCCTGACCGAACAGGACACGGAACGAAAAGCCTTCCTGCTTTGGGTTGTCGCCACCATCGACCGGCAACTGTCGCGCACTCTGGACCTGCTCGGAATAGAAATCCCGCATTTAATGTAGCGCCTTGTCAGGTTCGATTGTTGACGACAAAGGCGCGGCGCTTCCGCAACCGGCTGCTCACAGATTCAGCACAACCCTCTGATTATCAATATATTGCTGGAGGAACTCGCCTTTGCAGTTCCGAAGCTTCGCAAATCTAATCAGCCAATCTCTTTATTGGAGAGGAAAAAGCATGCACAACAGGACTCTGCGGAGGCACCGCTGGTCAGGTCATTTTTAATTGAGAACAACTAGACTTTCGATAAAATAATAAGTATATTTTACATTTTATGTTAACTCTAGTTAATCAACATGCACGTTCCAAGCTGCTTTCTCTTCTTGCCATCACGGTCGGCGGATTCTCAATGATGCCGGAAGCGTCGGCAATCCCTTACTTCGCGCGCAAGTATGACGTGGGATGCACGCAGTGCCACAGCTTGCCGCCGATGCTGAACGAGTTCGGCCAGCGTTTTGTCTCCAATGGATACAAATCACCGGAGCTGGCGACGGCACAAAAAACTATCCCGGTTGCCGTGTGGATGACTCTACGGACTGAAGTGGATGAGACGGGGGATCGAGCCAAGGCGTATCCTAGCAGGCCGTGGTGGAAATGGCATTTTTGACACGGCTCTCAGAGTTTGGTGCTGCAGGGGTGAAAACCGGAATCTATCCGCAGAAGTGGCCGGTTGACGACCCGATCGTTCCATGAGCCCTTGCAGGAGCATCCAGACCCACCAGCAGCAGAAAAAGACGTTGTTCCAGCGGTCCTGCAGGCCCCTTGGCGTCCCGGCTCCGATTTCCCGGCGCAGAATCAGGCTGAGGTTGAACGCCGCGACGTGAAGCAGCAGCCGCTTTAAGATGTTGCGATGTCCGCGCAGATGCGTGCGCCGCATTCCTCCCGTGCCGTAGACATGCGCAAAGCTTCGTTCCACTACCTCTCCCCGCCGACGCAAGAGTTGTTTGCCTCGCTCGCCTCGCATGCGCCGCCGATTGCCGTACACTGCAGTTTGTTCGTCGGCTTTGCCCTGCCAGTGTCGCCGCCCTCGTTGCGGCTCCGGTATATACGACCGCACTCCGATCGCTTGTAAATCTTCCAGCAGCGGCCCGCTGTGATATCCCTTGTCCGTTACCACCTCTTCGAGTCCCTGCGCATTCATCTGCTCATCCGCTGCCGGTTCTTTCCCCACCGCCTCCAACTGCTCGGCTGCTTCCACGAACGTTTCTTGCAGCGTGGTGGTGTCGCCCTGATCGGCCCCTTGCACCGTTACTGCCACCACCGCTCCGGTCTCCAAATCCACCGCGTGCTCCGCCTTGTGCGCCAGGTGCGTCCGGCCATCTTTCATCTTCGTGATCCGGGCGTCGGGATCGTGCGGGTGCTCCCAATCCTGATTGGAACTCTTCTTCTTCCGCTTCCGGTCCAGCCGCGCCACTTCTTCCCGCGTCGGCGTCGCGATGCCCGACTCCTTCGCCAGCTTGGTGAGAAACTCCGGGTAACTTTCCCCGCTGTCCCGCCGCACGATGCTTCGCAGTGCTGCGTTGGCCTCCAGCGTCGTGGCGTCGATTCCCAGCGTCTTGCCTTGCAGCAATCCCTTCTCCGCAATCACTCCCAGCGCCCACGTGAACACTTCCCGGTGCGTCTCCACGTCGATCAGCCGCCGCGTCCGCGAGATCGTCGAGTGATCCGGCGGCGCTTCCTCCAGCCCGATCCGCAGAAAACTCCGCAGCGCCAGCGAGTCCGCCGCCCGCCACGCCATCCCGCGCTCCGAGTCCAGTCCCTCGAAATACCCCATCAGCAGCAGCCGGAAGTACATCCCCGGAGCCAGACCCGGCCGCCCCATCTTCTCCGCCTAGAACCGCCGGCACCGCTCCTCCACGAAGCCGTCAAAACCCGCCTCTTCCAGCAACTCATTCAATCGCTCATAGAACGGATGTCCTGCCGTTCGCGGCAGATCGCACGTGGCCACCCAGATCTCTTCCTGTCGCTCCCGTCGTTTCCGTGTTCCCATCGCCATGCCGCCATTCTCCAGCCTCTCTCGCTTCCTCACAAGCTCATTCGTCCAGAAATGTGCTCCTCCCCACACTTCCACCACGGCCTGCTAGTGGTGTCGTACCTGAAAGTACATTGCCTAGGATATCTTCCGCACCTCTGGCCCGGCACGCACTCTTGAGAATTCGTGTATAGCCGGATTTGCCCGCCGCATTATCTCCGTAAACGATGGTCAATCCGGGTCCAAAGTTCAGTGTCTGACCTTCGGCGAGCGCGTTCACTCCACGCTTGTAGTAGATTGAGTTGACGTTAACGCGACCGGTGTCAGCTCCATTGGTCGGCAGATGTTCTTTCCCGAGAGGGATCATCTCCTGTTCGTCAGCAAGCCCATACCCACTCTTGCAAATCTCGGTCAGTGAATCGATATCATCGTCTTCAAGTTCACCGGCCAGCACCAACCGCCGGAGGGCATCACGCTGCCAGTCCGGGCGGCCTTCGGACCAGTCTAAGATTTCTGCTAGAACATCCACGGGACACCTTCCATTCGTACTCCAGATGCTCTCAAACTTCGCGAAGTGAGTAGGCCGAAGTATTGTAACAACCTGTTTGAGAGATTTTACATCAGTTGAAGGGGATACCGGAATGGAATGATTCGGCGCACGAGGCGTGCTGGTTCGCAGCCAATTGCGGGCTAGATCAGTTGGCGGAGGACGTATTGCAGGATGCCGCCGTTCTGGTAATAGAGCACCTCTTCCGGCGTATCGATGCGTACCACGGCTGAGAAAGTCTTCGCCTCTCCCGTATCGTCCTTCGCGTGAACGGTAACTTTCTTGTCCGACTGCAGGGCCTTCGCAACGCCGGTGATCTCGTAGGTCTCCCGCCCCGTCAAACCCAGCGTGGCAGCCGTCTCCCCCGGCTCATATTGCAGAGGAAGCACGCCCATCCCCACAAGGTTGCTGCGATGGATGCGCTCGTAGCTCTCCGCAATCACCACCCGCACTCCCAGCAGCCGCGTCCCCTTCGCCGCCCAGTCGCGCGACGAGCCGGACCCGTATTCCTTCCCCGCCAGGATCATCAGCGGCACGGACTCGCTCGCGTATTTCTCCGCCGCATCGTAGATCGTCATCTGCCCGCCATCCGACAGGTGCAGAGTGAAGCCGCCTTCCGTGCCCGCCACCAATTGATTCCGCAACCGGATGTTGGCGAACGTCCCGCGTATCATCACGTCGTGATTGCCGCGGCGCGAGCCGTAGGAGTTGAAATCCTTGGGACCCACTCCCTGAGCGATCAGATATTCCCCGGCAGGACTATCAGCAGGAATGGAACCGGCAGGCGAAATATGATCGGTTGTTACGCTGTCGCCCAGCACCGCCAAAGCGCGAACGCCCGCCAGGTCCTCCACCGCCCCGGCCGTCCGGGCGAGGCCTTCGAAAAATGGCGGGCGCTTCACATAGGTGGAATCGGAATCCCAGGAAAACTGGTTTCCCTCGGGAACCGCCAGAGACTGCCAGGAATCGTCTCCCGCGAAAACATCGGCGTACTGCTCGCGGAACATATCGCTGCCAAGTGCCTCTTGCATAGCGGTTTGTATCTCCGCAGTGGTAGGCCAGAGATCGCGCAGGAAAACGGGTTCAGAATCCGCGCCAATGCCGATAGGTTGTTGATATAAATCTAGATCCATCGTTCCGGCCAGCGCGTAGGCAACGACCAGCGGCGGGGAAGCCAGGTAATTGGCGCGGACGAGAGGCTGGATGCGACCCTCAAAATTGCGGTTGCCGCTGAGCACGGAAGTAACGACTAACTCATTATCCTTGATAGCGTTAGCGACTGTTTCCGGCAGCGGGCCGCTGTTCCCGATGCAGGTCGTGCAGCCGTAGCCCACCAAGTGAAAACCGATCTTTTCGAGATAGGTCATCAACCCGGCTTTCTGCAGGTATTCCGTAACGACTTTGGAGCCAGGCGCGAACGAGGTCTTCACCCAGGGCTTCGAGCTAAGTCCTTTTTCTACAGCCTTTTTCGCGAGCAGTCCAGCGGCAATCAATACTGAGGGATTGGAGGTATTGGTGCAGCTGGTGATGGCGGCGACGACAACCGATCCGTCGCCGACCTCTCCCGATGCTCCGTTGAAGCCGACCTGGACCGAGCGGGGCGCGGGGTCCGTGCGCTTGCCGAGGAGCGATGGCAACGCCTTTTGAAACATGGGCTTGGCCTCACTCAGTGGCACTCGGTCCTGGGGACGGCGCGGGCCGGAGATGCAAGGCTCGACCGAGGAGAGATCGAGCTCGACAGAATCGGAATACTCAGCCGCATCGGAGCTTTCGTGAGACCACATCCCCTGCTCCTGCGCATATGCGCGGACCAGTTCCACGGCCGATTCGTCCCGCGCGGTGAAACGCAGGTACCGGATGGTCTCCTCGTCGATCGGAAAGATGGCGATGGTGGAACCGTACTCGGGGGACATGTTCCCGATGGTGGCGCGGTCAGCAAGCGAGAGCGAGGCCAGACCCGGTCCATAAAACTCGACGAACTTTCCGACGACGCCTTTCTTGCGCAGCGCCTCGGTGATGGTGAGAACGAGGTCGGTGGCGGTGGCGCCTTCCGGCAGAGTGCCGGTCAGCCGGAAGCCGAGCACGGGCGGAACGAGCATGGAGATGGGCTGGCCGAGCATGGCGGCCTCTGCTTCGATTCCGCCGACGCCCCAGCCGAGCACGCTGAGCCCGTTGACCATGGTGGTGTGCGAGTCGGTGCCGACGAGCGAGTCCGGATAGGCGATCATCTTGCCGCCGACGTTCTGCAGGAAGACGACGCGGGCGAGGTATTCGATGTTCACCTGATGCACGATGCCGGTATCGGGCGGGACAACGCGGAAATTGTCGAAGGCCTTCTGCGCCCAGCGCAGGAACAGGTAGCGCTCCTTGTTGCGCTGGAACTCAAGGTCTGCGTTTTTCTGGAAGGCGTCCGGGGTGCCGAAATAGTCCACCTGAACGGAGTGGTCGATGACAAGCTCGGCGGGCTGCACCGGGTTGATCTTATTCGGGTCGCCGCCCATCTCCTTGATAGCGTCGCGCATGGCGGCGAAATCCGCCACAGCCGGTACGCCGGTGAAGTCCTGCAGCAGGACGCGCGCGGGCATGAAGGAGATCTCCTTCTGCGGGCCGTTGGGTTCCCAGCGGGCAAGGCTCTCGATGTCCTGCTTCTTGAAGAACTTTCCGTCCTCGTTGCGCAGCAGATTTTCGAGCAGGACCTTGAGGCAATAGGGCAGGCGCGAGGGCTTGCCGATGCCCTGTTTTTCCAGCGCGTCGAGACGAAAGATGTCGTAGGATTTGTCGCCCACCTGGAGCGGGGCGCGGCTGCCGAAACTGTTGTTCATAGAGATGACCTTCCCTGAATGATGACTTGAAAACCTATTATCGTATCATGATTGATCCAAATGCGACGCTCGGCATATTTCCGTTCAGGGCAAAGCCGCAAAATAGATAATTGAACCTAGCAGGCCGTGGTGGAAATAGCATTTTTGACACGGCTCTCAGAGTTTGGTGCTGCAGGGGTGAAAACCGGAATCTATCCGCAGAAGTGGCCGGTTGACGACCCGATCGTTCCATGAGCCCTTGCAGGAGCATCCAGACCCACCAGCAGCAGAAAAAGACGTTGTTCCAGCGGTCCTGCAGGCCCCTTGGCGTCCCGGCTCCGATTTCCCGGCGCAGAATCAGGCTGAGGTTGAACGCCGCGACGTGAAGCAGCAGCCGCTTTAAGATGTTGCGATGTCCGCGCAGATGCGTGCGCCGCATTCCTCCCGTGCCGTAGACATGCGCAAAGCTTCGTTCCACTACCTCTCCCCGCCGACGCAAGAGTTGTTTGCCTCGCTCGCCTCGCATGCGCCGCCGATTGCCGTACACTGCAGTTTGTTCGTCGGCTTTGCCCTGCCAGTGTCGCCGCCCTCGTTGCGGCTCCGGTATATACGACCGCACTCCGATCGCTTGTAAATCTTCCAGCAGCGGCCCGCTGTGATATCCCTTGTCCGTTACCACCTCTTCGAGTCCCTGCGCATTCATCTGCTCATCCGCTGCCGGTTCTTTCCCCACCGCCTCCAACTGCTCGGCTGCTTCCACGAACGTTTCTTGCAGCGTGGTGGTGTCGCCCTGATCGGCCCCTTGCACCGTTACTGCCACCACCGCTCCGGTCTCCAAATCCACCGCGTGCTCCGCCTTGTGCGCCAGGTGCGTCCGGCCATCTTTCATCTTCGTGATCCGCGCGTCGGGATCGTGCGGGTGCTCCCAATCCTGATTGGAACTCTTCTTCTTCCGCTTCCGGTCCAGCCGCGCCACTTCTTCCCGCGTCGGCGTCGCGATGCCCGACTCCTTCGCCAGCTTGGTGAGAAACTCCGGGTAACTTTCCCCGCTGTCCCGCCGCACGATGCTTCGCAGTGCTGCGTTGGCCTCCAGCGTCGTGGCGTCGATTCCCAGCGTCTTGCCTTGCAGCAATCCCTTCTCCGCGATCACTCCCAGCGCCCACGTGAACACTTCCCGGTGCGTCTCCACGTCGATCAGCCGCCGCGTCCGCGAGATCGTCGAGTGATCCGGCGGCGCTTCCTCCAGCCCGATCCGCAGAAAACTCCGCAGCGCCAGCGAGTCCGCCGCCCGCCACGCCATCCCGCGCTCCGAGTCCAGTCCCTCGAAATACCCCATCAGCAGCAGCCGGAAGTACATCCCCGGAGCCAGACCCGGCCGCCCCATCTTCTCCGCCTAGAACCGCCGGCACCGCTCCTCCACGAAGCCGTCAGAACCCGCCTCTTCCAGCAACTCATTCAATCGCTCATAGAACGGATGTCCTGCCGTTCGCGGCAGATCGCACGTGGCCACCCAGATCTCTTCCTGTCGCTCCCGTTGTTTCCGTGTTCCCATCGCCATGCCGCCATTCTCCAGCCTCTCTCGCTTCCTCACAAGCTCATTCGTCCAGAAATGTGCTCCTCCCCACACTTCCACCACGGCCTGCTAATCTTGAAACGCTGTATCGTTTATAGACATTAATGCTCTGATTTTGACCGGACAGACGAACACAATAAACCATGCCATTGACAGTTCTTGAAATTTGCACAGGTGGAGGCGGACAAGCAATAGGGCTTGAAACAGCCGGGTACGAACATATCGGTGCAATAGAAAATGACCGCCATGCTTGTAATACATTACGAGCGAACCGGCCTTTCGGGAATGTGCTGGAAAAATCGGTGACTGAAATTAGCAGCCTTGGCTTTCGTGGAATTGATCTGCTTGCGGGCGGGGTTCCTTGCCCCCCCTTTTCAATCGCAGGAAAACAACTGGGGAAATCCGATGAGCGTGATCTCTTTCCGGAAGCAATCCGCTTGATTTCAGAAGCCAGACCGAAAGCAGTATTACTTGAAAATGTTCCTGGGTTTGCATCTTCGAGATTTGAAGAATATCGGCGATCCCTATTTCAGAAACTTCGGTCCATGGGTTATGAAGCCGAATGGGAAGTTTTGAATGCTGCATCCTATGGAGTTGCCCAATTACGTCCAAGATTCGTACTAGTAGCCTTTCGAGATAATTTCCCTTTAGACTTTGCCTGGCCCCGAAAGAAAGAAAATTCACAAACAGTTGGCACAGCCATATCTGATCTTATGGGATCGCGGGGCTGGCCGGGGACCGAATCGTGGAGCGCCGGTGCGAATTCTATTGCTCCCACTTTGGTAGGAGGTTCCAAGAAACATGGTGGCCCAGACCTCGGCCCAACAAGGGCGCGAAAACAATGGGCTGCCCTGGGTGTGGATGGGCTGGGAATTGCAAATGAACCTCCCGGCCCAGATTGCCCATTGGATTTGATGCCTCGCTTGACGGTAGCTATGGCAGCCCGCATACAAGGATTTCCGGACTCATGGAAATTGACTGGCGGAAAAACTGCTGCATATCGCCAAGTGGGCAATGCCTTCCCACCCCCAGTTGCGCTAGTTGTAGGCAACGCGATTGCCTCAGCATTAGATGGAACATCTCCCACCATGCCCGACAAACGAACTCCGTACTTTTCATTTGCGAAATGACTGTCAAGCCACCAAAGGAAATTGGAAAGGGCTCTCGTTTCAAGATCATCAAATTTCTCCTGTTGAATATTGGAAAGATCGTCGACGGGAAAGATATTCGTTCTGCTTCAGGCAATGCCTCTGAATGGGCCAGACGGCTTCGTGAGCTAAGAGATGAATTCGGGTATCAGATTCTTTCCCACAAAGACCTGCGCGATTTGAAACCGGGGCAGTACCTTCTTGAAAGTGATGTGCGTCTTCCAGCCCTCCCCCGGTCGATTTCCAAGGAAACAAGAGCTTTCGTACTTGAAAGGAACGGCTATACATGCCAGATGTGCGCCCTTGCCGCCGACGATCCTGACCCGTTTCATCCGGGTCTGAAAGTCCGGCTTACGATGGGCCACATTATTGATAAATCAAAGGGAGGAAAAGACACTCTTGAAAATCTTCGTGCAAATTGCTCGAATTGCAACGAGGGACTCCAAAATATCTCTCCCCCCAAACCAAACCGCATCGAATTACTCAAGCAAGTTCGCCGCGCCACAATTGAAGACCAGCGGCATCTGTTAAAGTGGCTTCAGGCAAAGTATTCAGGGAGTGGCACGCACAAAGCTAAGGAAGAGCAGACGTGACTGACTGGCTGACACGGGAACAACGTTCCCGTAATATGGCCAGCATCCGTTCGAAGGGAAACAAGAGCACTGAATCGCAGCTTGTAACTTTACTTAGAGCCCTCAAGATTCACGGTTGGCGCAGGCACATTAAGATAACAGGCACCCCGGACTTTGTGTTTTACAAAGGAAGAGTTGCAGTATTTGTAGATGGTTGTTTTTGGCACGGATGTCCACGCTGTTACAGGCTGCCCCACGATAACAGAGAATATTGGAAATCCAAACTATCCAAAAACCGCAAAAGAGACCGGCGAATCACGAAGGATTTGCAATCCAAGAATTGGCACGTCGTTCGGATCTGGGAGCATCAACTAAAGACTGAGCGGAGCAGGAATTTCGTGGCATCAAAGATTCAAGCTGCCTTAGAAGAGAAGAATTAGTGCCAGGATTATTTCGATGATTCTTTGGAGCATCATCGAAAAGGTATCAGAAGGCATCATGTGGTCACCATGCACGTGAGGAGACGGGGAGGAAGAATGGGACTTGAATGTGGTCAGCGTTGGTGGTAAACAGGAGGCAGAAAGAGAATCTGGAGTCGGGAAAGGAGGTTCATGAGTCCGCCGGATCACTACATAGTGGGCGGGACGGGGCCTCGCCGAGGAATGGGCTGCCCGGAGAACCGGTAACAGCCAGTCGGAACGAAATAGGGCTCGCGCTATCAGCCGAGCCAACGGATGTGATGTCCAACCGGCCGACTCAGTCCGACCCGAGACCCTCTCCCGGACCACCACTTCGTAGAGTAGTTGTTCGGACTCCCGTTGCTCGCCTCACCTTGCATAGGCAACATTTCCTGATTTCTCCCAATCAATTAGATCAAGAATCCCGTTTCACTCCGGCGTGGGACCGCTTCGTGCAGGGACTGCGCCCAGCCTCTGGTTCGGATTTCCGCCACTTCGTGCAGTAGTTGTTCGGGACACGGTGCGGGACTGTGTCCAGGCCACTTTGTGCAGAGACTGCGTCCAGGCCACTTCGTGGCGAGTAGTCGTTCGGGACTGCGTCCGGCCAGTTGCTCGCCTCCCGAGGGTCGGCTCGCCTTGTATCAGAAAGATTCCAGACAATAATCCCAGACAATGATCAAGGCAACAAGATATGAACCCTGCTCCACAGGACGCTGCGGGAATGTCTTCAGCAGAAAGAGGACTGTCCTTTTTGAGTGGGTGTGAGGTAGTGAGAAGGAGTGCTCTTCGGCAAGCTGCGGGGGACATGGAAATGAAATGCAGCGGATGATCAGGGTTGGGTAAGATGGAGTACAGGTGTGAGCCGGGAATTTGCAGGCGCGTGAAAGGCGGGCGGACGATGAATCGTTTTCATGTCAATAAACAACGATACGCGCCGGGCATCGCGGCGATGATGGCACTGATGATAGTGGCCCCATTGGTGGGAGCGGTGCAGAGCGTGGCGCAGAGCCCCGATCAAAGCGAAGACCAGCGGCTGGTGCAGGCGTGTGAAGCCGAGGCCGGCAAACGGTTCGAGACGTGGGAGTATGCGCGGGTCAGGGAAGATGTAGCGGAGTTTGCGCGGAGCCGTGGGGAAAATCCGACGGTGGTGTTCGGGGACTTTGACGATAACCTGTCAAAAGACGTGGCGTTTCTCATTCAGGTAGAGTCTGATCCGGAAACGCAATATCCGGACAGATATGATCCCTATCGTATTGTGGCATGCCTGAGGAAGACTGGCGGAGCGACGCTGCATGTGATCGAGCAGCTCTATTGCAGCGATGGAATCATGTTGACTCCGAAAGGAAAAGAAGATTTCGATTACGAGACCGAGAAGGAGTTCGTCTATCAGCGGGACGGGGTGGCGGCGTACTGCTTCGAAAAAGCCGGGGCAACCTATATCTTCGAGAACGGGACGTTCCGGAGAATTATCGACAGCGATTAGCGTGTGGCGAAGAAGTGGCGGTTTGCGGTATGAGTAAGACCAACTAGAACACCTCCTGTAGTGATTTCAGACATCGGAGAGGCGTTAATTGACGGCAGCAGCGCAGCGCACGGCGGATTGCGTGGTGGTGGGCGCAAGCTTTGCCGGGCTGGCGTGCGCGACGGCGCTGGCGCGCGCGGGGCTGCGCGTAACGGTGCTCGAAAAAAAATCCGACGCGGGCGAAAAGCCGCATACAACGGGCATCATCGTGAAGGAAGCGATCGACGAGGTGGCGCTGCTGGAGGGGCTGCCGCCCGATATGGTGCGGCGGGTGAACGGCGTGCGGCTCTACGCGCCGTCTGTTCGTCCAGCTATGCATAACGATATGCGGCATGTGGATCTGGCGGCGCCGGGCTATTACTTCCTGACAACTGATACGCCGCGCGTGCTGCGGTGGCTGGCCGGCAAGGCCGAGGCGGCCGGCGCGCGGATGGAATACAACCGGGCGTTTACCGGAGCGGTGCGAACACAGGATGGGTTCGAGCTGGGCGAGGCGGGAAGGACGCGGTACCTGGTAGGGGCCGACGGGCCGCGGTCGCGGGTAGCGCAGGCGCTGGAGCTGGGCGTGAACCGGAAGTTTCTATTCGGGATGGAGCACGAGTACGAGGGAGTCGAACTGGCCGAGCCGGACAAGCTGCATTGCTTTATCGACCGCAAACTGGCGCCGGGCTATATCGGGTGGCTGGTGGCCGGGGTGGGAGTGGCACAGGCGGGGCTGGCACGCCGGGTGGCAGGCGGCGGCATCCACACGGCTCTGAAGCATGGCGGGGCGGCGGGCGAGGCGATCGGGGAGTATCTGCGAGGACGGCGCGGAGACCCGAGCGGGTGGTTCGTGCGGTCCTATCCGCGATTCCGCTCCAAGCGCGCGCTGCGCTGGTTGTTCGACCGCTTTCAGAGCGATGCGGCGTTCCATCTGCTGCTGCGGACACGGACGATGCGGCGGGCGAAGGCCACCGTGCCCGGGATGCTGGAAGTCAGCGGGGAGCCGATCAAGAGTCCCTTCGACGGCTCGGACTATCACGCGCGGATCAACCTGCCCAACGGCTTCGAGTACACGGTGGCGGAAGTGGGCAGCGGGACCTCGAAGAGCACCGGCGGGGTGCCGCTGGAGTTCAAAGACAGCTATGGTCAGTTCTGCGCCCTGCACCTAAATCAGGACGGCGTGATCCGATAGCAATGGGTGAAACAAGGGCGGCGACGATCCGCCCTTCCCTGCCCCGGCGCGACCGGGTCGCGATCTGGAGCGGTCTGGCTGGCGTGACAATCATCTCCTGGGCCTACATCGCATGGATGGGTCTCTCCATGGATGCGATGCGGATGGACCCGGGAGCCTCCCTGGAAATTGAACCCTGGACAGCGATGACGTTTCTGCTCATGTTCCTGATGTGGGCGGTGATGATGGTGGGGATGATGGTGCCCTCGGCGATCCCCATGACGCTGATCTACGCCGCGGGGGCCCGCAAGGCAGCCCGCGAAGGAACGACGCTGGCGCCGGTGGCCGTCTTCGTGGCGGGCTATCTGGTGATGTGGACGCTGTTCAGCGCAGGCGCGACCGTGGCGCAGTGGGCGCTGGACCAAGCGGCACTGCTATCTCCGATGATGGTCTCCCGCAGCCCCGTGCTGGGCGCGCTGCTGCTGATGGCGGCGGGAGCCTATCAGATGACCCCGGCCAAGGGCGCATGTCTGGACCATTGCCGGGCGCCAGCGCATTTCCTGTCGCAGCACTGGCAGCCAGGCATGGTCGGGGCGCTGCGCATGGGCATGCATCACGGAGCCTATTGCCTGGGGTGCTGCTGGGCGCTGATGGGGCTGCTGTTTTTCGGCGGGGTGATGAACCTGCTGTGGATCGCGGCGATTACCGTGTTCGTGCTGCTCGAAAAGGTGCTGCCGTTCGGGGCCCTGGGCGGCAGGATCGCCGGCGGCGCCATGATGGCGGCGGGTGTGGTCCTGCTGATGACTGTGCTCGGTTGAAGGCGTCCCGGCCGAAGAGAGCCAGGCCAAAAAGGGGGGTGCGGGGTCAGCTCTTCAGGATGCGGGAAAACAGGCCCACGGCTCGCATCCAGGCATCCTGCGCCGCCGCCGGATCGTAGAACTCCGGCCGGGTGTCGTTGAAGAAAGCATGGCCCGCCTCCGGGTAGACGCGCACCTCGCCCTGGACTCCATGTTTCTCAAAAGCTTCCTGGAGCCGTCCAACCATCCCGGCATCGATCCGCTGATCCATCCCACCAGCAGCAAACAGCACGGGACATTGAATGTTGCGGACCTGATCGATCGGGTCGGGCGGCTCTCCGTAAAAAGCGGCGGCAGCCCGGATGTCGCGCGAACGGCAGGCCAGCAGGAGGGAATACGCCCCGCCGAGGCAGAAGCCGAAGACGCCGATGTGTTCGGCGTAGATAGGCTCTTTTTCCTGAAGGAAGCGAACGGCACCCTGGAGAGTGCGGATCACCTCGTCGGGATCGAGATCGTGCTTCCAGGCGGCGGCCAGGGCGGGGTCGGTGGTGGTCTTACCCTGATAGAGGTCCGGAGCCAGGGCGACAAAACCCTCATGGGCGAGCCGTTCGGCGACATCCTTGATGTGCGCCGTCAGGCCCCACCACTCCTGGATGACGATGATGGCGGGGTAGGAGCCGGCGCCGCCAGGGCGCGCCTCATAAGCCGATGCCGTCCCCCTCTCGAAGGGAAATTCGATCATCTTTTTTTCCACGTTACCGTGCATCGAATCGTGCCTCCATCCAGCCGCGCCGGATCAACTGGCCCCGCGGCCCGTGAGTACCCGCGGAATGGTGCGCAGCATGATCTTGAAATCGAGAGCGAGCGACCAGTGGTCGATGTATTCCATATCCAGCTTCATCCAGCGCGCGAAGCTCAGTTCATTGCGGCCTTCCAGTATCCACAGGCAGGTCAGGCCGGGCTTCATCCGCAAACGGCGCCGCTGCCATTTCTCATACCGGGCCACTTCCTCCGGTAGCGGCGGACGGGGACCCACAAACGACATATCGCCTTGCAGAATGTTGACCAACTGCGGCAACTCGTCCAGGCTCGTGCTGCGCAGGAAGCGGCCGACGCGGGTGGCGCGGGGATCGCCGGAGATCTTGAAGACCGGGCCGTCCATTTCGTTCAGATGGTCGAGCATCTGGCGGTCCTGCTCGGCATTCTCGTACATGGAGCGGAACTTGTAGAGCCAGAAGCGGCGGCCATTCAACCCACAGCGAAGCTGGCGGTAGACGACGGGACCGGGCGAGGAGAGCCGGACAATCAACGCGATGGCAAGGAGAAACGGCAGACCGAGCACGAGCAGAAGGCTGGACAGCGCAATGTCGATGGCGCGCTTGAGAAACAGCAGGTATTCATTCTCCGGCGTGGTGGAGAAGGTGAGCAGCGGCAGGTGGTCCAGCCGGTCCAGCGTGATCTCGGAACGGAAGTGGGGGAAAAAATCGACCAGGACGCGGGTGCGGACGCCCTGCTCCTCGCAGGTGAGAAATAGCTCCTCCATGCTCTCCAGATTGGCCTTCGAGACGGCGAACAGGACCTCGTCCACGATGTGCTCTTCGAGCATACGGGGAACCTGGTCCAGCTCATAAAGCGGGTAGGAGCCGAGGAGCTGGCCCGGGTCCGGATCAGGCGCACCGGGCTCGCGTACGAAACCGACGATGCGGTCGCCCTGGTCCTGTTTGGGCCCGATGCCGTGACCGCTGTTACGTTGTATGCTGCGTTCAATGCTCTGGGCCACCTCCACCGCCTTCGGACCCGTCCCCACAATCAGATAGTAACCATGGCCCGTAAACCCGGTCTGGAGATACCGGCGCATGCGCCGCGCCAGCAAACGGTAGCTGGCCTGGACCACGAAATTGAGAACGATGAACAGGCCCAGAAACAAACGGCTGATCTCACCCAGCTTGAAGAAATAGATGAGCAGGACGATGAAGACGGTGAACCAGAACGTCTGCTTGAGGGCGCGGCCGATGACGCCCAACGGGACGGAGACCTCCGGAGCGCTGTAGACGCCCAGGACAAGGCCGGTCGAGGCCCACAGAAAACCTCCGGCGACCCACAGTCCGATGAACAGCCCTGGCGGAAGGAAGAAGATCGCCATCTCGGGCGTCGCCGCACGGACCAGATAGGCCACTTCAAACGACAGAGAGACGAGAACCAACTCCGAGAGGATTAACAGCAGCCAGAGAAGCCGGGCACGCTTGGTGAACATAGTGGAATCCGGTGGCGGATGGGCGGGCGAATGAAAATTTCTGGACCGCGGAACTGAAGGAGCCTGCCTGCTCCGTGCGACCAACGCCAACCCTGGAACGAGAGCGATGTTATCAGACAAAACAGGCGGTCGCAAGAATGTGCGCGGCGGTTGGATCATAGTTTGTAACGGCAAGCCGTTGCTCTGACCAGCAGGATGCGGCAAAGCTCCGGAGGCGGTGGGAAGGTTTGCTATACTGCCGGGGAAAGGAACCCGCGAACGATTCTATGCCCCGCCGCAGCTCACGCACTTTTCTTCTCATCACCATTGTCCTGATCTGCCTCACGGGATACGCGGTCTACCGGTCGCGGCAGCGGGCCGTGCTGGAGGTGAACACCTTGAAGGTGGAGCTGGCGGAGATCCGTTCCGGGGTGGTTACGAACGGGCGGGTGGAGCCCTACTCGTTTCGCGAGATTCGCGCGGAGGTAGACGGAGAAGTGGCGGAACTGGCCGTGCGGGAAGGCGACGCTGTACGAGCCGGGCAGAGATTGATGGCACTGGGGCAGGCGCAGCTACGGAGCGAACTGGAAGCAGTGCGGGCGGAGCTGGCCGACGCTGAAGAGGAGTTGCGCGTACTGCGGCAGGGCGGAACCACAAGGCAGGTGAATGAGCTGCGAACACAACGGGAGACGGCGCGGCGGGAGACCGGGCAACTGGCAGCCTTGGTGGAGGTGAACCGGCGGCTGGCCGGCTCGGGAGCGATTGCCCGGCGGGAGCTGGAAGACAGCGAGCGGCGCCTGGAAAAAACGGAAGCAGATCTGTCTCTGTTGGAGCAGCGGTGGGAAAACCGGTCGGACCCGGAGGAGCTGGCCCGCGCGGAGGCTCGCGTGGCGGCGGTGCGCTCAGCGCTCGGGCTGGCCGAGGCCCGGCTGCAAGCAACGACGATCACCGCGCCGATGGACGGCGTCCTCTACTCGCTGCCGGTGCGGGTGGGCGATTTCCTCCGGCGGGGCGCGGTGCTGGCGCGGGTGGGAGACACGGCACGGATGCGAGTGCGTGTCTTCGTGGATGAGCCGGACCTGGGCCGCGTCTCGGCGGGACAGAGGGTGCTACTGAGCTGGGATGGGCTGCCCGGCAGTCAATGGCAGGGCACGGTGGAGCGGCTCGCCTCCGAAGTCGTCGAGATGGATACGCGGAGGGTGGGGGAAGTGGAATGCATGGTGGACAATTCCGCCGGAGAGTTGCTTCCGAATACGAACCTCAACGTGGAGATCATCACGGCCAGCAGCGAGCAGGTCATTTCCCTGCCGCGGGAGGCATTGGCCGGGGCGGAGGGAAACCGGCACGTCTTCGTGGTGCGGGACGGGGTGCTGGAACGGCGCGCGGTGCATACCGGGATTCTGAATCCGACGCGGGCGGAGATCACCGGGGGTTTGCAGGAAAATGAGGTGGTCGCCCTGCCGGGCGCAAGGCTGCTCGAAGACGGCTTACGGGTGCGCGCGACCGGCGAATGAATGGTAATTGTTCGGTAAGAGATCTCCAGGAAATTTCCGGGGACGGCAGGAAAAAGACATGCCGCCAGAATCCAAATTCCAATATGACGAAGGCGCGGGCGAGCGCGGCATCGGTCAGCGCAGCGATGGCGACGGGCATCGGCGGCGGGCGTCGGCGGGAATGATCCTGCGCGAGATCCGGGATGCGGCCGGTTTTGCCTACGATGCGCTGCGGATGAACAAGGTGCGGACCGGGCTGACGGCGCTGGGGATGGTGATCGGCACCTCGTCGGTGATCCTGGTGGCGACGATTGCCCTGACCAGCCGCGATTACGTGCTGGGACAGATCGAGGGCGTCGGGTCGAACATGATGTACACGGTGAACGAGAGTTCCCCGTCGGTGGCGGGAACGACGTCGATCTCCGATGCGCTGACGCTGGAGGACCTGGAGGCGATCCGCGAAAACGTGCCGCACCTGCAGGCCGCCGCGGCGATCCTGCTGGGCCGGACGCCGCTGGTGCTGGAGGGGCGGCGGCGCGAGATCACGCTGATCGGGACGAACCCGGAGTTCCGCGTGATCCGGAACCTGATCGTGCTGGCAGGGAGGTTCTTCGACGCGGACGACGAGCGGCTGCGCAACAAGGTGGGATTGGTAACGAAAGCCCTGGCCGAGGCGCTCTACCCGGACGGGTTCGTGGAAGGCCGGAAGCTGAAGGTGCGCGGGCTGGAGTTCACGGTGATCGGCGTCTTCGAAGAGGGCGCGGAGACGTTCGGACAATCGGAGATCACACGAGAGACGCTGATGATACCGATCTCGGTGATGACGCTGTTTACCGGAACCGAGGCCGTGGACCAGATCTACGCATCGGCCGAGGCGGCCAGCTTCGTGCCCGAGGCGACCGACGCAATGCTGGAGGTGGTCCAGCGGAGGCATCGGGCAGGGGCGGTCTATCGGGCGGAGAATCTGACGGAGATTCTGGCCGCCGCAGGGAACATCGCGATGGCGATGACCATGGTGCTGCTGCTGATCTCGGCGATCGCGCTGATCATCAGCGGAATCGGCATCATGAACATCATGCTGGTTACGGTAACAGAGCGGACACGAGAGATCGGGTTGCGGATGGCGCTGGGGGCGAGCCGGGCGGCGATCCGGAGGCAGTTTCTGGCCGAGGCCCTGTTCATCAGCATTGGCGGGGGAATCGGGGGGATCGCGGTGGGCGTGGGGTTGCCGCTACTGGCGCAGTCGTTTGTGGAAGGACTGCGCATCCCCATCTCGCCGATCTCGGTAGCGATCGCGGTGGCCGTTTCGGGACTGGTTGGCGTCGTATTCGGACTACTGCCCGCCGAGCGGGCGTCCAAACTGAATCCAACGGAGGCATTGCGATATGAATAGGCAAAGAGGAATGCCCGCACGATGGGTGGTTGCATTGATGATTTGCCTGACGGCAACGGCGACGTCATCGATGGCAATGGCGCAACGGGCGGATGACGCGGCGGCCCGGCGACTGGCCCTCCGCGAGGCCGTGGAACTGGCCTTGCGAAACAACCGCAACGTCCGGCTGGCGGAGACTACGGTGGCGCGCGCGGCGGCTGAGCACGAGCAGGCGCGGGCGATCTTCCGTCCTCAGGTGCTGCTGGGCTCCGGGCTGGCCTACACACAGGGCTTTCCGCTGAGCATCGAAGGCTCGGCGCCGTCGATCTTTCAGATTGGAGATTCCCAGGCGCTCTTCGATCCGAACCTGCGAAACAGGGAGCGGCAGGCCAAAAAGATGCGCGCGGCGGCGGCACAAAGCCTGGAGGACGAGCGGGACCGGATCGTGGCCGAGACGGTGCTGGCGTACCTGGATCTGGACCGGAACCGCAGGTCGCTTGAGTATCTGCAGGGACAATCGAGGAGTCTGGAGGCGACCGCCGAGCTGATGGAGCAGCGCGTGGAGGCGGGACTGGAACCGGCCCTGGAGACGACGCGGGCGCAGCTGGGCGCGGCGCGGGGGCTGAATGCTCTGACGGCGTTAGAAAACGAGATCGGTATGCTGGAGTTTCGTCTGCGCGACCTGACCGGCATCACGCAGGAGCAGCGGATCGAGACGCAGATGTCGGAGATCCCGATGCTGACCGAGGGGCAGAGTGTGGGCGAGATGGCGACGCAGGCGCTGAACAACAACCCGGGTCTGCTGGCACTCGCGGAACAGGTGCGCGCGAAACAGTTCCAGGTTCGCAGCGAGCAGGGGTCGCGGTGGCCGCGCGTGAATCTGGTCGGCCAGTACGGGCTGTTCAGCGATCACAATAATTTTTCCGACTTCTTCCAGCGGTTCAGCCGGAACAATGTAACCGTGGGTGTTTCTATCGTCGTGCCCATTTACGAGCGCGAGCGGTACAACGCCCGGCTGTCGAAGGCCGAGGCGGAACTGGAGGAAGCCAGGCTGCGCGAGCAGGAGGGCCGGGCGGCGGTGGCCGGGCAAGTGCGCGCGATGTGGGGCGCCGTGCGGCAGCAGGATTCCGGGCGCGAGGTGGCGCGGCTGGAGCTGGAGCTGGCACGGGAGGCATTGAACGGGGTGCTGGAGCAGTACGAGGCCGGACGATTGAACCGCTTACAACTAGAGCGGGCGCGGGTGGAGGAGAACCGTGCGTGGATCAGCCTGTTCGAGGCCGATTATCAACTGGAGCGGGCGCGGCTGGAGTTGCTGCGGATTACGGGGCAACTGCGGGCGGCGCTGCTCTAAGGGATCACGACGCGCCCAGCCAATAGAAGGAGAGGAAAGAGAGAATGCTTCCTGCCAGCAGGATCAGAATGCTGGCCCCGGCCGCCGAATAGATCAGAGTACGCAGGATCGTGAAACCCTTGATCCAGCCGACAACGAAAATCACCATATAGACAATCGACCAGATCAGCAGCGGAATCATCAACAGCAGATCTTTCTCACCCCCGCCGAAGTTCAGGATACTCTCCGCAACCAAAAACCCGAACACGGGCACCAGCGCGAGCGGAGTCAGCAAGAGGCTCAGCCGGACAATCCACCGTTTCATGAAAGCACCTCAGAAGCTACGGCAACTACCCGTTTCCAAAGCGAACGAACCGGCGGGCCGCTAGAAGGAAAGCCGCAAGGCGAACTGCAACTGGCGCGAGGTGGTGGCCGTGCGCGTGATGCGCCCGATCCGTCCGTTCACCTGACCGGAACTGCCCGTAAAAACGAACTGCGAGCCGGTGGGAGGGCTTCCGAAACTGGGATGGTTCGGCACGTTGAACATCTCCATCCGGAACTGGAAACGTTTTTCTCCGCCGAGAATGAACTCACGCTGGAGGGAGACATCGGCCTGGAAGACGCTGGGGGTGATCATGGTATTGCGGCCGACGTTTCCGATGGTGCCGGGAGCAGGCAACTCGAAGGCGCAGGCGGAGAAATAACGGCGCGGAACGCCGACCTGTCCATCCTCGGCACAGGGAGCCCGGTCCTTGTTGGTGGGATTGTTATCGGCGCCGGGCGCCAGGTTCGGACGGGAGGCGGAAAACAGGTACCCGGGGCGGCGGACAGCCAGCCGCGCGCTGAACGGTGAGCCGGTGCGGAAGGAGACGATTCCCCCTAGCCGCCAGCCGCCAACGAGGCGGTTCAGCAGGGAGGAGCCGGCGCGGGTGGGACTGGAGAGGAAATAGTTCAGCGAGAGCCGGTGCAGTTGACTGCCGTTCGATAGCCCGCGGTTAAGAGAGCGGTCGAAGCCATACTCCAGAGTGTCGCGGCTCGGCCCGGAGGCATCGTCGATGGACTTGGCCAGGGTATAACTGGCCTGAACCGACATGCCGCGGGCGGGCTGCTTTCTCAGGGAAAGCTGGAGCGAGTTGTAAAAGGACTGGGCGTCCGTGCTGAAAAGCTCGACGCTGTTGAAAGCCGGGTTGATGGGGCCGGCGCGGGTCGGGGAGACCGGCGAGCAGTCCGGGTTGATCTCCAGATTCGGCGTGGTAGCGTCCGGGGGAAAGCAGAGCGAGCCGTCCGCGAGCCGGATGGGCGCCGGAAAATTATTGGCCTCATAGCCCCGCATCAGATGGTTGCCGCGAGTGCCGACATGGCCGACGCGCAGGTTCCAGCCCATCCCCAGCGGCTGCTGGATCGTGAAATGGTACCGCAGTACCGAGGGTAACTGGATATTGTTGTAGTCCAGCGTCTTGGTGGACAGGGCGATATCCGCACCGCTGCTGGCGTCGATGGCGTTGGGAAACACGTCCTGCGTCTTGATGTTCGACAGGAAGGCGATGTCGTAAAAAGGCGTGACGTTTTTGACCGGCTCGATGAGGTAATAGAGTATTTGGTCGTGGAAGATTCCGAAGCCGGAGCTGATGACGGTATCGCGCTGCTGCCAAGGCGCCCACACGATGCCGACGCGCGGGGAGAAATTGGTGAGCGAGGGATTGTCCTTCATCAAGGTTCCGACAAGCGGGGCCGAGTCGTTCACGATGTCCACCAGCGCGGCGCTGCGACCATCCTTTTCATTAATTACGTTGGCAAACTCATAGCGCAGGCCGAGGTTCAGGTCCAGTTGCGGAGACAGCCGCCAGGCATCCTGCAGATAGACGCCGGCGAGCGTCTGGCGGAACGCCGTGTTTCCGTTTGAGCCGGGAACCGCAACGACCAGATTATTGGTGGCCGTCGGGCCTGCCTGCAACAGACTCTCCACGCTGTTGAACTCCCAGCGGGCCGACTGCGCGGTGCTGGTGAGGGAGTCCCAGCGGTAGCGGTGCATCTGCGCGCCGAATTTCAGGGAATGCGGGCCGCGCTGCAAAACGAAATCGTCGGAGAACTGAAACGTATTGGTCTTGTCGAACTCCGGGACCGAGTTGTTCGGCCCGTAGTCGGTGAGCCCGTCAACGTGAATGAGCCCGAACTGCTCGACGCCGGGAACAAAATTCAAATTGGCGGGAATGGGCACGTCGGAGTCGTCGCGGGTGCGCGAGACGGGACGGGTATAGCTGAACCGGAAGGCGTTGATGGCGCTGGGCGAGAAGATGTGCGAGGTTACCAGCGTGAGGTACTGCTGGCGTGTTTCTCTGAGATTGCGGAATGCGAACAGGGAGCCGCGAGAGACGCTCTTGGCGTCGTCGAAGGAGTAGCGCAGGAAACTGCTGTCCCGCTCGGTCAACTGGTGGTCGACGCGAACAACAAAAAAGTCCTCGTCCACGGGCTGGAAGCCATTGCCGACGGTCTCGCCGACGCCGCAGCCACGGACGGCGCCGTTGTTCGGCGTATAGAGAGCCAGATAGGGAGCCATGCTGGGATGGATGGAAATCTCATCGACGTCGCCGGGGAAATCGCAGTCGCGCAGAATCCCGGTGGTGCGCGCCTCGGTGGTGGGCGCAAAACTGATGTCGGTATCGGTGAGCCGGTCGCGCATGGCCTCATAGCTGCCCATGATATAGGTCTTGCCGCGAACCAGGGGGCCGCTGATCAGGCCGCCGAACTGATTGCGCTTGAAGGGGGGCTTCTCACCGCCATCGAAGAAGTTCTGTGCGTCGAGCTTGCTGTTGCGAAAAAACTCGAACAGGGTGCCGTGGAACTCGTCCGTGCCGGAACGGGTGATGGAGTTCAGCACGCCGCCGCTGCCCCGGCCGTACTCGGCGCTGTAGGTGGTGCCGTAGACCTGTACCTGGAGGACGGCGTCGGAGCCGAGCTGGACGCCGGCCGCGCTGCGCGGGGCGCTGTTGCCTGCATTCTGAATATTCGTCCCGTCCATCAGATAGATATTGGAGGTGGAGCGGCCGCCTGCGACCGAGAGATTGCCACCACCCACGCCGCGCTGGGCGTTGGCGCCGGAGGAGTCGCTGACGCCGGTCTGGAGAGTGGCCAGATTGGAATAGCTGCGGCCGTTGAGCGGCAGGCCGACAAGCTGATCCTCCCGGATGAGCTCCACGGCGGTCGTGCGGCGCTGCTGGTCTTCACCGGGCTCGACATCACCGGCCTCAGCGTCAGAAGCCTCGGCATTCTGCGCAGAACCCGACTGGGTCCCGGACGGAGCCTGCGAATGGCTGGCCGGCGCCAGCAGCAGGAAGAGACAGACCAACAGCGGAGCGAGTGGGAACAGGAGAGCGTTCCGGGTGTATGAAAATTGACAACGAATATTCATGGACTCCTCTTCATTCATGCCTTCTCCACTTCACTTCTCGACTTCTCCCGCCACGCACAGAACTCGCCCCGGGGCACTGCTTTCCATGCAAACCACTTCACCGGGTGGCGATTGGAAGAAGGACACAATACAGATATTGCAAAAGTATACCCGAAGCGCCCGGTAATCAATAGCAAACGTCGGGCGGATTCGCCGTCAAAACGCCGGGGAGAAAGAGGAATCATTGCTATGATAAGCCTCGCGGAGATTGGCCGGGGGAATGGTTGCCCGAAGCGCGGGGCGGCGGTTTCATTCGGGCAGCGGCTGATTTTTTTGGCAATCAAATGGCCCGGGAGGGAAAACGGAAATGGGCTTGATCGTACTAGGAATCGTCGGAGCGTTCATCGTGTGGGTCGTGATCCAGTACAACGGCCTCATCACGTTGCGGAACCAAGTGGAGAATGGGTGGAAGCAGATCGACGTGCAGCTCAAGCGGCGGCACGATCTGATCCCGAATCTGGTCAACACGGTGAAGGGAATCATGGAGTTCGAGCAGGAGACCCTCACAAAGGTGGTCGAGGCGCGCTCGGCCGCCATGGGAGCCCATGGAGCCAAGGACGCGGCGGCAAAAGAGGGCATGCTGACCGATGCGCTCGCCAAGTTTTTCGTGGTCGTGGAACAGTACCCCCAACTGCGCTCCAGCGAGAATGTCACGTCGCTGCAGGAAGAGCTGACCTCGACGGAAAACAAGATCAGCTTCGCCCGGCAGTTCTATAACGACATCGCGACGAAGTTCAACACGGCACAGCAGGTCTTCCCCGCCACCCTGGTGGCGCAGACCTTCAACTTCCGGACATCCGAGCTGTTCGAGATCACCGTGGAGGCCGAACGCGCGGTGCCGCAGGTGAATCTTTCCTTGAACGACTAGGTTCGATCGGGATGGCGGGACCGAGCGGCGTGCCGTTGCCACCCGTGTCCCGATCCTCTCCCATCCTCCTACCTTATGGCGATGAATCTTTACGAACAGCAGAAACATAACACCCGGAATACATGGGTGATCGTCGTCATGTTCATTCTGTTTTTCATGGCGCTAGGAATGGGATTCGACTATTTCTATTTCGGCTACAGCCCGTGGTCCAGCCCGCTGGAAAACGATGGGGCCGGGAAACCGCTGGGGGATTTTTCGTTTCCCATCGCCACGGTCCTGGCCCTGCTGGTGGGCTGCGGTCAGGCAGCTTTCGGTCTCTACATGGGCGACAAAGCGGTGCTATCAGCGTCCGGCGCCACCCCGGTGGACTCGGGAACCAAGGACCCGGAACTGCGTCAGTTGGTGAATGTGGTGGAGGAGATGAAGATCGCCTCCGGGCTGCCGATGCCGCGCGTCTACGTGATGCCGGACTCGGACCCCAACGCGTTTGCGACCGGGCGCGACCCCGAGCATGCATCGATCGCTGTAACCAGGGGGTTATTGAAGAAACGAACCGGGAGGAACTCCAGGGAGTGATCGCGCACGAGATGAGCCATGTCCGGAATCTGGATATCCGTTTGATGACCACGGTGGCCGCGCTGGTGGGAGCCGTTACCCTGCTGAGCGACTGGGCGGCTCGCGCAATGTGGCACGGAGGCCGGGGTGGCCGGCGTTCCGGCAAGAGCGGGGGAAAGAGCGGGGGAAAGAGCGGTGGCCAAAGCGGAGGCAAGAGTGGTGGCGGCGCGGCGGTCCTGCTGCTGGTCCTCTGGCTGGTGGCCGTGATCCTGGCGCCGATCCTGGCACAGATCCTGGCAATGAGCGTCTCCCGCGAGCGGGAGTATCTGGCCGATGCCAGCGGGGCGGAGCTGACACGGAATCCGGCCGGACTGGCCTCAGCGCTGAAGAAGATCGAGACGGAGTTCGCGCCGACGGCCTCCATCCACCGGGGCACGGCGCATCTGTGCATCGCGGACCCGCTGGGACGCAAGATGGACCTGCGCGAGGGTTTCTGGCCCGACTTGCTCGCGACACATCCTCCCATGGCGCGCCGCATCAGCAAGCTGTCTCAGATGGCCTATCAACAGGCGTCTCAGAGCTCATCCCTAAGTTGACAATCCACCGGCGGCACTACCTCCCCAGCAGCAAAAAAATCGATGACGGGCCCGCAAAAGGCATGCTAAGCTGGCCTATATTCCCAGAGGCCGGACCATGAAAACCTTATTGCTGAACCGGCCTTCGTTTGAAAACTTCGACGGCGGAGGGCTGCCGCCAGCAGTTTTACCTTTGCCGACTGTTTCATCAGGGGAGGACGAATGAAGACACTGTTGCTGAATCCGCCTTCGTTTGAAAACTTCGATGGGGGAGCGTCCTCCCGCTGGCCGGCGACCCGGGAGATCCGGTCGTTCTGGTATCCGGTGTGGCTGACCTATCCGGCGGGCATGATCCCGGACAGCAAGGTTGTGGATGCCCCGCCGCATGACATCACGGTCGAGCAGACCGTCCAAATGGCCCCGGATTACGACTTCCTGGTGCTGTTCACCAGCACGCCGGGCTTTCAAAGCGACATCCGGCTGGCCGCGGCCATGAAAGATCAGAATCCGAATCTCCACGTAGCCTTCGTCGGGCCCCACGTAACGGTGCTGCCGGAAGAGTCCCTGAACGCATCCCACGGCCATCGATTTCGTCTGTCGCAAGGAGTTCGACCACACGGTTACGGAGTTTGCCGCCGGGAAGCCGCTGCCGGAGATCGCCGGCGTCAGTTATCGCAGCAACGGGGGCATCGTTCACAACCCGGACCGGGAGCCGGTTCAGGATTTGGACGCGCTGCCGCACGCCGTGGATATCTACAAGCGCGACCTGGATATCACGCGTTACAACGTGCCGTTCCTGCTGCACCCGTTTCTGTCCTTCTACACCGAGCGGGGTTGCCCGGCGCTGTGCACCTTCTGCCTGTGGCCCCAGACGCTGAGCGGCCATCCGTGGCGCACGCGCAGCGCGAACGATGTGGCCGAGGAGACGCGCAAGGCGCTGGAGTACTATCCGGACCTGAAGGAGATCTTCTTCGACGACGATACGTTCAACATCCGCAAATCCCGTGTGGTGGAACTTTGCAGCAAGCTGAAGCCGCTGAACTTCACCTGGTCCTGCACCTCGCGCGTAACGACGGACTACGAGACGCTGAAGACCATGAAGGAGGCCGGCTGCCGGCTGCTCATCGTGGGATATGAATCAGGCGACCCGCAGATTCTGAAAAACATCAAGAAGGGCGCGAGCGTCGAGCAGGCCATCGAATTCACGAAAAAACTGCAAGAAGCTGGGACTGGTGGTTCACGGCGACTTCATCATCGGACTGCCGGGCGAGACGCCGGAGACGATCCGGCGAACCATTGATTTCGCCAAGCGTCTGGACTGCGAGACCATTCAGGTGTCGATCGCGCATCCCTACCCGGGCACCGAGTTCTATGACTACGCCATGCGGAACAACTTCATCACGCCGGAGAGCATGACAGACGGGCAGGGCCATCAACTGCCCAACATCGAGTATCCCGGGCTGAGCGGCACCGATATTCTGGAATCGGTGGAGCAGTTCTACGGCGAATATTTCTTCCGGCCACGCGTCGTCTGGAGGATCGTCCGGAAGGCGATATTCGACCGGGACGAGCGGAAACGTCTCTACGGAGAAGCGCGGCAGTATCTGGAGTTGCGCGCAAAGCGGAAAAAGATCGTGGCACGGGACCGGGCCCGGAACATCGGCAAGCCACTCCCGGGAACTTCAGCTCGTTAGCGTGCCGGCCCGGACGATGAAGACAGCGGCGGTGCTGACGGTAGCGGTTCTGGCCAGTTCCTTTGGAAATTTCTTTCTCAGCAAAGGCATGCAGGATATGGGGTCCGCCGGGGCGGGGGCTGGTTCCTGGCTCGGCCGGGCCGCGTCGCACGTGGTCTCCGATCCCTGGATGATCGCTGGCGTCGTGCTGCTGATCCTGTTCCTGGCCTCCTACCTGACCGCGCTTTCCTGGGCCGATCTGAGCTTCGTTCTGCCCGCGACGGCGCCCGCCTACATTCTGACCGCACTGCTGGCAAAGTTCTTTCTGGGAGAAGCGATTTCGCCGGCGCGCTGGGCGGGCACATTGCTGATCGTCATCGGCACATTCCTGGTGGCACGAACCGGCCTGGTAGCGCGAACCGGCCTGGTGGCACAAACCGGGGCGACCTCCCCGGACCTGCGCTTGGAAGACAAGTCGCCGGGAGAGATTTCCCGATGATAAACATTCTGCTCCTGACCGGGGTGGTGATCGCCGGCGCGGCGGGCGACGTGAGCGTGGCCCGGGCCATGCGGGCCGTGGGGGAGGTCTCCCGCTTTCATCCAGCAGCACTGCTGGCCGTCGCCGGACGGGCGGGACGGCAGGCTTATCTCTGGCTCGGAATCCTGTGGAAGGCGGTGGCCTTCTTCTGCCTGCTGGCCCTGCTGGAACGGGCGGAGCTGAGTTGGGTCGTCCCGGCCACGGCGGTCAGCTTCATCGTCGAGATCTTCGCCGCGAAGTATTTCCTGCGGGAGCAGGTCAATGCCACGCGGTGGGCGGGCGCCGTCTGCATCGGTCTGGGCGTCGCTTTGATCTCGCTATAGCGCATCGGGAAATGACTGCAATGAATACATGGCTTACTTTGGATACATTGATTCCCTGGGCGCTTTTTTACATTCCCCTCGCAATAGCACTTGGCTCCTGCGTCTATCATCTGGCCATTGTGAT
>CAXVYQ010000001.1:0-57182 GCA_963662495.2 Terriglobia bacterium | reverse complement strand
CGCTCGGACAGGGCGGCCTTCACCTCCTCCATCATCTGCTGGTCCATCCGCGTCTTCGGCTCATGGATGCCCGGCGTGTCCAGGAAGATGACCTGGGCCAGCGGCTCGTCCTTTTTGAATGTGGCGTCCTGCGGCAGCTTGCGCAGCATTTCCCGGGCAAAGCGGTACCCGGCATCGATGGTAACGACGCCGGAGAGCGCGGTGCGCGTGGTCTGCGGGCGGGCGGCCACGATGGCCACTTTGCTCCCCACCAGCGTGTTCAGCAGCGTGGACTTGCCTGCGTTGGGCCGCCCCAGGATGGTTACAAAACCGCTGCGAAGTTTCATTGCCTGCTGCTGAGAATTTTCATAGATTGCCGCATAGAAGTTCCATCGGTTGATTCATCGAGAAGGTAGTTTGCCTTTCAGGCGGTGTTCCCGCCGCAACGGGCTATTCCGGCGGCTCGGGAACCGTGCCTTCGGTTTCCTCTCCGGCTGGCTGCGGCGTCCGGGGGACCTCGCGCGCCGGACCGCTCACCATCAGCCGGGTGATCCGCCGCCCGTTGGTTTCGGTTACTTCAAAGCTCAGTTGGTCGCGTTCCAGAAACTCCCCCACTACCGGCACCCGTCCCAGCGATTCAGTAACGAGGCCGGAGACCGTGGTTGCCTCCCGCGTATCCTCCAGCCTCACGTCGAACATCTCTTCCAGCCGGTCCAGGTCCATACCTCCGGGCACGCTGAACTGGCCTGGGGCGACGGCAATCACGTCCATCTCCTCGTGCTCGTCCCGGATTTCTCCGACGATCTCCTCCACCATGTCCTCCACCGTAACCAGTCCGGCCACCGCTCCGTACTCGTCGATGACAATGGCGATCTTAGGATTTTTCTGCAGCTCCTGCAGCAGCTCGGAGATTGATTTTGTTTCCGGAACATATTCCACCGGCCGGGCCAGCTCCTGCACGGTCCGCTTCCCGAGTTCGGTGTCCTCCACGGCGAACAGGTCGCCGCTGTGGAGGAAGCCGGTGATATGATCCATGTCTCCCTCATACACGGGGATGCGCGTGAAGCGCCGTTTGCCGAGCATCTTCTTCAGCGCGCCCAGGCTGGTCTCCGCGGGAACGGAGAAGATCTCCTGGCGCGGCGTCATCACCTCCCGCACCGTCTTGTCGCCGAACTCCACCACGGACTGAATCAGCCGCCGGTCATCTTTCTCGAGCAACCCTTCATCCTCGCCCGCCTGCATGAGCGCCTCGACCTGCTCGCTCTGAGAGGTTTGCTCCTCCTCTTCGGTCGCCCGTCCGAGTGTGGCGATGTGATGCAGGAACTCGCTCACCAGCACCAGCGGGAAGATCATCCGGATGGAGATCCGCAGCACGCCGGTCCACTGCAGCACCCACCTGCCCTCGGTCCGCGTCATCAGGACGTAGGGGATCACCTGTCCGAAGAAGACGATGATCATCAGCAGCAAGGCCAGCTTCTGCAGGATCAGCATCAGCCCGAACGGCTCGCTCAGGTTCCAGGCGGCCACCAGCATCGCCAGCACCACTAAGTTGGTCTGCACCAACAGCGGGAAGGTCCAGACCAGCTGTTCTTCGCGAATGCCGAGCCTCGGATCGATCTGCTCCTCGAAGAACTCCGCATTCGTCCGCGACCCCCGGATCAGGAACCGCCCGCGCTCGTTGTACACCCGGTTTGCATAGACGAACAGTATCAGCGAAAGGCTGAAGGTCAGTGTGAGGAATCCGATCAGCAGATGAATCGCGCCCTCGGTCATGTGGCCCTGCCATCTCCGGAACGTTTCCGCCCCGCGTAGTTCCGATGCAGCAGCGTTCGCGGAAGCCCCAGCTTTCTCCCCCAGCGCTGCTCCATGCGAGCCATCTGTCCCCGGTCGGTTTCATGGTCGTAACCCAGCAGATGGAGCAGCCCGTGCAGGATCAGGGCTCTCACCTCGTCTTCCGGCGCCACCCGGTAGCGGCGCGCGTTTTCTTCCGCCATCTCCACCGAGAGCAGTATGTCCCCCAAGCACTCCGTCCTCCCGGCGCCGGCCTCCTGGCTCGGAAACGAGAGCACGTCGGTTGCCTCGTTGCGGCTCCGGAACTGCCGGTTATAACGTCGCATGGTGCGGTTCGACACCAGCATGACGGCGAACGAGCCTTTCCCCATCCCGGTCGCCAGCCGGTCCAGGAACTGACGAACCGGCCGCCAGTCCCGGCGGATCATTCTTTGGCGGTTGATGAGAACTGTCTCGGGAGGGTCTTCCGGTTCCGGGTGCGGCGACGTCCGTTCCGCTCCCTGGGCGTCCGGGCCGCCAGGGTCATCAGGTGATGAATGGCCGTCTTTCGATGTCATCTTTTTCCGCTTCTTCATCTTTCCATTCTTCTGCTTCTGCCGCTGCTTCGGTCTTTTCTTCCCGTTTCCGGCTGCTCTTCGCGCGCCCGTGCATCTCGTCGGGGTGCTCGTGCTGCTCATAAGCGAGGATGATCTGCTGCACCAGATGATGCCGGACCACGTCGCGGTCGTCGAAATAGAGGAAGCTGATGCCCGGGATTTTCTGCACCACGTCCACGGCCGTCAGCAGCCCGCTGCGCTTGCCCTCCGGCAGGTCGACCTGCGTGATGTCGCCCGTGACCACCATCTTGGAGTTGGCCCCCATCCGCGTCAGAAACATCTTCATCTGCTCGCTGGTCGTATTCTGCGCCTCATCCAGGATCACGAAGCACTGATTCAGCGTTCGCCCGCGCATGAAGGCGATGGGGGCAATTTCGATGGTTCCTTTCTCCAGGAACCGTTCCACCTTGTCGGCTTCCAGCAGATCATAGAGCGCGTCGTAGATGGGCCGAAGATAAGGGTCCACCTTTTCCTGGAGCGTGCCGGGCAGAAAGCCGAGCCGCTCGCCAGCCTCCACCGCGGGCCGCGCCAGCACAATCCGGTTGACGCGCCGCGCCAGCAGGCAGGAGATCGCCATCGCCACTGCCAGATAGGTCTTGCCCGTTCCGGCCGGGCCGATGCCGAATACCATATCCTGCCGGTCGATCGTTTCCATGTAGAGCCTCTGGTTCAGGCTCTTCGGCACCACCGGCTTCTTCCCGAAGTTCCGGTGCCGCCCGCTCATCACCAGTGCCCGCAGGCTCGTGCCGGGGTCCTCCGCCGCCATCTTCAGATAGACCAGCAGATCGCCATTCGTGAAGCTGATTCCCTCCCCGAGCAGCTCACCGTACTGCTCCACGATCCGCTCCATGCGGTCGACACTCTCCGCGCCGCCCTCGATCTCCAGGGAATCTTTTCTCAGGTGGATCTTCAGTTGCAGTGTGGATTCCAGCAGGAGCAGGTTCTCGTCCCGCGTTCCGAACAGCGTCTCGATGCCCGTTGTGACCTGTACCTCTTTTTTCATCTAGGCCGCGGGCAACTCCGGACTCATGTTCCGGCTCAGCGTTCCGGCCCGGAATGAGTTGGCTCGATCCTGCATCTTGACCTTAAATGTACCAATCCTTCCCTCGCCGGTCAATCGAATCATGAGGGGCCGGCGAGCACTGCGTAACCCACTTACATCCCATGAACTGAACTCTTTCAGTCGCCCGGGACTGGACGCACCCGATTACCCCGAGCTTGACTTACCCAATTGCTATGAGCGGAGCTCTTTCAATCGATGATAGAGGCCTGCCAGTTGATCCAGCGACAGGGTTTCGGCCCGTGCCTTCGGGTCCAGTCCCATCTCGCCGAGCGCGTGGCGGGTCTGCTCCGGCTTGCACCACCCTTTCCAGTTGTTGGCCAGCGTCTTGCGTTTCTGTCCGAACGCCGCCTGCACCCAGGCCCAGAAATTCTTTTCGTCTTCGATTCCCAGCCGCTCCCTCTCGACCGCCACCGGCATGCGCAGCACCCCCGAGACCACCTTCGGCTGCGGCCGGAAGGCGCCGGGCGGCACGGAAAATAGCAGCTCCGGCCGCGTGTAGTACTGGCACGTTACCGACAGCAGTCCGTAGTCGGCGCTGCCCGGCTGCGCCACCACCCGTTTCGCCACCTCCCACTGCACCATCAACACCATCTTCCCGATCCACTCGTGATGGGCAAACAGATGCAGCAGGCACGGCGAGGTGATGTAATACGGCAGGTTCCCGAGCACCTGTATTTTTCTCTGCTCCCGGCTCCGTGCCAGCTCATCGATCCGGACCTTCAGGATATCCGCCTCGATGATCTCGACGTTCGGGGTCGCGGCGAATTTTTCCCGCAGCCGCGCCGCCAACTCCGGGTCCACCTCCACGGTTTGCACATCCGCGCCCTGTTCGGCCAGCCGCGCCGTCATATTTCCCGGACCACCGCCGATCTCCAGCACCCTCTCGCCCGGCTTCGGTCCCGGTCCCAGGCCCAGCGCCCGGATCATGCGGCTCTCCACTCGCTGGTCCTGCAGAAAAACCTGTCCGAGCCGCGCGCGTCCCGCTTTCTTCATGACCAGATTGTAACCGACCCCTTCGATGCAGTCCTCTATTGTGCCGCGCCTGCCCGGTTTCGTCCCGGTCCGGGCGTTGTGGCTGCTGCTTTCCCCGCAGGGGCTGTTCCTTCCATGTCAACTCCCGGCGCTCCCGTGACGGCCCGCTCCGTTATAGAATATTTACGGGACGGGAGATCTATGAAGGCGATCGAGATCAACGGGCTCAGCAAGGACTATGAGGCCGGCTTCTGGCGGAAGCGTCCGGTCCGCGTGCTGGACCGTGTCAGCTTCAGCGTCGAGCCGGGAGAGGTTTTCGGCTTTCTCGGCCACAACGGCGCCGGCAAGACCACCACTCTGAAGATCCTCACCGGCCTGATCTTTCCCACCGAGGGCTCGGCATCCATTCTGGGCTCCCCGGTCTCCCGTCCGGAGACCTTCCGCCGTGTGGGCTTCCTTCCGGAAAACCCTTATTTCTATGATTACCTGACGCCGGACGAGCTGCTCGACTACTTCTCCCGGTTTTTCCCCATGACCCCGGCCGAGCGCCTCGCCCGCCGGGAGCTTGTGCTGGAGCGCGCCGGGCTGGTGGAATTCCGCCACACGGCTCTGCGGAAATTTTCCAAGGGTATGTTGCAGCGGATCGGCATCGCGCAGGCGGTCTTGCACGACCCGGAGATTGTACTGCTGGATGAGCCCATGTCGGGCCTGGACCCGGTGGGTCGCCGTGAGGTTCGCCAGCTCATCCATCAGCTCAAGGACGAGGGGAAAACCGTCTTTTTCAGCACCCACATTCTTTCCGATGCCGAGGCGCTCTGCGACCGCATCGCCATTCTCAGCCGCGGCAAACTGGTGGGAGTCGGTCAGATCGCGGATCTGCTCGAACGCAAATCCGGCTTCGAGGCCATCCTGGAGTGCTCTTCACAGGAGATGATTCCCCGGCTCGAGGCCATTGCCGGCGGCAGGCTGCCCGTATCCGGCGGGCATTACCGTCTTGAGGTTTCCGCGGAACGCGTGAACGAGTTGTTGTCTCTGTGCGCTTCCGGAGATCCGCGGCTCATCTCGCTGAACCGCTTGCGGGTCAGTCTGGAGGACTATTTCGTCGGGCTGACCGATACCTCTTCGCCAAGCGCCCCGCCGGCCGCTGCCTCGCCAACCTCCCCATCGGCCTCACAGGAAGCGGACCCGTCATGATCGTTGCGCAGATCCTTGCCATCGCCCGCAACACGTTTCGCGAAGCCGTCCGCGACCGCGTCCTCTACAACCTGGTCGCCTTCGCCATCATCATGATCGCATCGGCGCTGCTGTTCGGCGAGATATCCATCGGCATCCAGAAGACCATCCTCATCAACATCGGCCTCAGCTCCATCTCCATCTTCGGCCTGCTCATCACCATCTTTCTGGGCATCGGCCTGGTCTTCAAGGAGATGGACAAACGCAGCCTCTACGCCCTGCTCAGCAAGCCTATCCACCGCTGGCAGTTTGTTGTCGGGAAGTTCCTCGGCCTCAATCTCACCATCCTGGTCAATACCGTCTTCATGACCATCGGCCTGTGGCTGGTGCTGTTCTACCTGACGAGAGAGTTTCAGCCGGAGGACGCCTCCATCTGGATCGCCATCTATTTCACCCTCCTGGAACTGTTTCTGGTAACGGGGCTGTGCCTGTTTTTCTCCTGTTTTTCGACGCCCGTACTCTCGGCCGTCTTCACCTTCTGCATCTATGTGGTGGGCTCCACCTCCACGGATCTGCGCGAGTTCGGCGAGCTCTCCGAGGACCCGGTCATGGAGTCGATCACCTCGTTCGTCTATTACCTGCTGCCCAACTTCGGCAATTTCAAGGTCTTCGGCTGGGTGGCGCAGGGCAGGGCCGTGGAGCCGGAGCTGATCCTGCTGAACACTCTGTATGCGTTGCTCTATGGCTCGCTGCTGCTCGGAGCCGCGGCCGTCCTGTTTTCGCGGAAAGATCTGAAATGACTCTCGGCCACCCCAATCTTGGCCACGCCAAACTCCGCGCATTGCTGATCGCACTGCTGCTGGTCGGCATTTGGGGCGCTTCGGTCCGCATCCAGCAGAACATCGATCCCCGCATCTCCGGCTACCGGGAATCCCCCGAGACACTTTGGCTTGGCTCCGGGAAGCTCCTGCGCATCCTCAGCCTCGGCCACGACGGCCTGCTGGCCGACATCTACTGGACCCGTGCCGTGCAGTACTACGGCTCCCGGCTCCGCGACAAAAAGACCGACTTCTCCCTGCTCTCGCCGCTGCTCGACATCACCGTCGCCCTCGATCCGCAGTTGCTCATCGCCTATTATTTCGGCGGTTTCTTCCTCTCCTCTCCCGCCCCGCGCGGCGCCGGGCGCCCGGACCAGGCCGTCGATCTGCTCCAGCGCGGCATCGCCGCGAACCCGGATGCCTGGCGCCTGTGGCACCACCTCGGCTTCACCTATTACTGGGAGTTGCAGGAGTATGAGAATGCTGCCGCGGCGTATCTCGAAGGCAGTAAACATCCTGATGCGAGGTCCTGGATGAAGGTCATGGCGGCGTCGATCACAGCGCGCGGAGGGAATCTGGAGACCTCCCGGTTTCTCTGGCAGGAGATCTATAACTCCACGGAGGATGAGACCATCCGGAACAACGCCCGCATGCAGCTAGAAGGCTTGCAGGCCCGGGCGGACATGGAGGAGATTGAATCCCTCGTCGAAATCTTCCGTGAGCGGGCCGGACGGGCGCCCGCATCTCTGGCCGAGCTGGTCTCCGCCCGTTTGATGGCCGGCGTGCCGCTCGACCCGGCCGGCTATCCTTATCGGCTGACCCCGGAGAGCGAGGTCGTGCTGCATCCCGACAGTACGGTCCAGCTCGTCTCAGGTCTCGCGCCACCGGGAGCTCGTTGATCGCCCGCCGTCTCGCGCACCATTGCCTGCAAGGGCTTTTCAGTTAATCTTCCTGATTTGTATTTTTGCTTGATTTGGATTGGCTTGGATGCGCCCGGCCAGGGCCTCTGATTTCTTTGTCCTGCCACGCGGAGCACCCAGCCGTCGGAGAGGTTGAAGCCCGGTGCTCTGCGTGTCGTTGCTTCGTTGCTGATAAATCCCAAAGCCAGTATCGCCTGCCTCTGCCGAGGCGGCAATGAGCTTCCAGTCTCATTTTATCGATAGGACCTTGGTACCCCTCATGAGCCAGCTTGGAGCGAGTCCACCGCAGCGGAGAATGGTTCCCACCCACGGCATCAGTCGGCTTGTTTTCCCGCCCGGCTTGGCGTATGCTCTCAACACCGTCGGAGTAAGACCGAGGATTTTATCTCAAGAGGTGATCGTATGAAGTTGCATGGAATCAAGATGTTTGCCCCCGCGCTGAGCGCCAGAACGTCGCTGCTCGCCGGTGCTCTGCTTGCTGGACTTTTCCTGGCCGGCTGCTCTTCGGCTCCCGAGCCCGAAGAATTTGAAGTTACCATCCCCGAAGGAGCCGACAACGAAAACGTCCGGCACGATCCGTTCCGCATGATCGGCAACATCTGGTGGGTCGGTCATTCCCAGGTCGGAGCCCTCTTGTTTGAAACCTCGGACGGGCTGATTCTCTTGGACACCACCAGCCCCGAGGAATCCGAGTGGGTCCAGGAGAACATCGAAAAGCTCGGCCACGAGATGTCCGATATCAAGATCATGCTGAACTCCCATACGCATGGGGAACATATGGGCGGGTTCGCCAGCTTCAAGGAACTCACCGGCGCCCGAGTCATCATGTCGCAGGCTGCCGCCGACGAGGTCGCCACGGGCGGACGCACCGACTTCCGCGAGGACGGCAGCGAGCAGTACACCCCGTTCGAGACCGATGAGATCGTCGAGGATGGCGGCACTGTAACGCTCGGCGATACCACGCTCACCATGCATTTGACCCCCGGCCACACCAAGGGATGCACCTCCTGGACCACCACGGTGGAGGAAGATGGGGAGACCCACAATGTGCTGATCTTCTGCGGCATGGCCACGGCCGGCATCGACCGCGCCCCGCTGCTCGACAACCCGAAATATCCCGACATCGTCGAGCAATACCAGGCATCGTTCGCCAAGCTGCGTTCGCTGCCCTGCGACGGCGCTTGGTTCTATCCCCGTGCCACCACCATCCTGCTGCATGAGAAGCAGGCCAAGCTGGACGCCGGCGAGAAGCCGAACCCGTTCATCGACCCTGCGGGCTGCACCGGATACATCGACGAATACGAAGGCCTGTTCAACGACCAGCTCTCGCAGCAGCAACGCGCCGCCGACTTGACGTCGTCCTACTAACCCGGTTGACTTGGTGGGCCGGTCCCCGCACCGGCCCCATCATTTCACTGGCCCTCCACTCGTTCGGACATCCCGTTCGGCTCGCTGGAGGGCCATCTCTTCTGTCTCCGTGAATGCTCGCATCTGCGTAGCGAACGCCCCTTTTCCCCAGTCCCAGCATCAACGCCCACGAGTGACCAACGGGAGCGAGTAACGAGCTGTCATGCAATGACCGACCAGAGGAAGTCCGAGCTACTACTCCGCGAAGCGGCGGGAGGCGAGTAACTGCTCGTCACGAAGTGGCATCAATGCAAGGTGAGGCGACCATCGGGAGTCCGAACCAAAGGCTGGACGCAGTCCCTGGATCGTTTTGCGCAGTGGCCTGAACCCCACTTCGGCCCGCTGGTGGTCCACCTCTTCTTACTACCACCTGCTCACTTTCTCCCCACTTCCCCCGTTCGAATTCACTACCTGCAGTGATGCAATCCACCACCACCTGCTCACTTCCCCCCCACCACCAACGATTGAATCCCCCACCAACCTCCTTAGCATGTATTGGATTTCGGAACAGGTTTTCTACCTCTCTGCCGAAGGCCCGAGCGCAGCCGTAGGTGGAGCAAATTTCTTCTCTCCTATGATCCACCCATGTCTTCTAGCATGGTGAGGCGAGCATCGCGAGTCCGAACAAATGGCTGGACGCAGTCCCCACCGGGAGGCGAGTAACTGGCCGAAATGATTCGCTGGATCGTTTCGCGCAGTGGCCGCACGGGAGTCCGAACCATTATCCTGCTAAGCGGCGGCAATCTGAATCTGTCCACTTCTGGGCGGTACCTGTATGATGGAGAGAATCGGTAGTGGGTCTATTGCCAAACGTCAGTTTCGCAGGCCGACTGCGCCAATCAAGCCGTTACTGTGGGCAAGACGTTTTACGCTTATGACGAAGAGGGACACTGGGTGACCAAAACTTTCGCATCTTCCTCACCGGAAGTCTTTGTCTATGACGCTCAAAGGCCGCTCGCAGCCGAGTATGGTGGCAAAGCCACCGAAATCAAGACTGACTACCTGACGCGCGACCACTTGGGCTCGGCGCGTGTAATCACGGCCACGACCGGTGCCGCGGTTCATCTGCCGCGACTATCTGCCCTTCGGCGACGAGGTGCTGGCTATCCTCGGAGGACGTCACGCCATCGATTGCTAGCAGGCCGTGGTGGAAATGGCATTTTTGACACGGCTCTCAGAGTTTGGTGCTGCAGGGGTGAAAACCGGAATCTATCCGCAGAAGTGGCCGGTTGACGACCCGATCGTTCCATGAGCCCTTGCAGGAGCATCCAGACCCACCAGCAGCAGAAAAAGACGTTGTTCCAGCGGTCCTGCAGGCCCCTTGGCGTCCCGGCTCCGATTTCCCGGCGCAGAATCAGGCTGAGGTTGAACGCCGCGACGTGAAGCAGCAGCCGCTTTAAGATGTTGCGATGTCCGCGCAGATGCGTGCGCCGCATTCCTCCCGTGCCGTAGACATGCGCAAAGCTTCGTTCCACTACCTCTCCCCGCCGACGCAAGAGTTGTTTGCCTCGCTCGCCTCGCATGCGCCGCCGATTGCCGTACACTGCAGTTTGTTCGTCGGCTTTGCCCTGCCAGTGTCGCCGCCCTCGTTGCGGCTCCGGTATATACGACCGCACTCCGATCGCTTGTAAATCTTCCAGCAGCGGCCCGCTGTGATATCCCTTGTCCGTTACCACCTCTTCGAGTCCCTGCGCATTCATCTGCTCATCCGCTGCCGGTTCTTTCCCCACCGCCTCCAACTGCTCGGCTGCTTCCACGAACGTTTCTTGCAGCGTGGTGGTGTCGCCCTGATCGGCCCCTTGCACCGTTACTGCCACCACCGCTCCGGTCTCCAAATCCACCGCGTGCTCCGCCTTGTGCGCCAGGTGCGTCCGGCCATCTTTCATCTTCGTGATCCGGGCGTCGGGATCGTGCGGGTGCTCCCAATCCTGATTGGAACTCTTCTTCTTCCGCTTCCGGTCCAGTCGCGCCACTTCTTCCCGCGTCGGCGTCGCGATGCCCGACTCCTTCGCCAGCTTGGTGAGAAACTCCGGGTAACTTTCCCCGCTGTCCCGCCGCACGATGCTTCGCAGTGCTGCGTTGGCCTCCAGCGTCGTGGCGTCGATTCCCAGCGTCTTGCCTTGCAGCAATCCCTTCTCCGCAATCACTCCCAGCGCCCACGTGAACACTTCCCGGTGCGTCTCCACGTCGATCAGCCGCCGCGTCCGCGAGATCGTCGAGTGATCCGGCGGCGCTTCCTCCAGCCCGATCCGCAGAAAACTCCGCAGCGCCAGCGAGTCCGCCGCCCGCCACGCCATCCCGCGCTCCGAGTCCAGTCCCTCGAAATACCCCATCAGCAGCAGCCGGAAGTACATCCCCGGAGCCAGACCCGGCCGCCCCATCTTCTCCGCCTAGAACCGCCGGCACCGCTCCTCCACGAAGCCGTCAAAACCCGCCTCTTCCAGCAACTCATTCAATCGCTCATAGAACGGATGTCCTGCCGTTCGCGGCAGATCGCACGTGGCCACCCAGATCTCTTCCTGTCGCTCCCGTTGTTTCCGTGTTCCCATCGCCATGCCGCCATTCTCCAGCCTCTCTCGCTTCCTCACAAGCTCATTCGTCCAGAAATGTGCTCCTCCCCACACTTCCACCACGGCCTGATAACCGCATCGAACTGATCTCCTCCGACGCGTTAACACCCTGGCTGTCCTACTTCGTGGAATGGCGCACGCTGAGTTATCAAACCACTTCTTCCCATCGGCTGTTCGGACGCCACGGACGGTTTGAGGATTTATTTTTTCAGTTCAGCGGGCCGGACCGCGTAACGGTAACTGCAGGGCAGTTCCGGATGTTGAACCAGTGGGACGCGTCGCGACGGCTGAGCTTGTCGGAACCGGTCGCTTTTTCCGCCGGAGTGAGGGGAGAGGGAGCGCAGGACACAAGACTAAATTCTCTGCGGTCCTTTTCCTGGTCGGGCCGCGCACCCGCGATCCGAGCCACCGTTCAACTATTGGGGCGGGAAGCCGAATCGGATGGGTGGTTTCATGAGTTTGTGGTTCCCTTCAGCGGCGAACTGTCCCTACCCTTAGGTGAGGAGGCGGAGCGCAACGCCAGTTTCTCATTGGAGGCGCGCGCAAAGGGTTTTGTATACGAGACCTATTACCGTCGCGGCCTTTCCTCGGTGGGAGGGGCTGTGTTTGTAGGACGGGATCGGTGGTTGAGCAACATAACGGGGGTGTGGCAACTGGAGCAGCACGCACTATGGCTGGGACTCGGGGCGAGGTTGGATCACCAGAGCGGCAGCGGCGCCGCCGCGGTGCTCCACCAGGACGGGGTGACGCCGCTCAGCGTGGGAGACACGTGGGTGCCCACCAGATCCAGAATCCCGCGCAGCCGGGTGAAGTGCTGGTTTTCTTTGCCACCGGACTGGGAGCGCTCACGCCGGCCCTGGAGACCGGAGAGCCCTCCGCGGGGAACCAGACGATTACCCCGGCCACGGCGACGATCGACGGCCTGTCGGCAATCGTACAGTTTGCCGGCGCGGCGCCGGGCTTCGTCGCGCTGAACCAGATCAATATCGTCGTTCCGCTTAACGTAGGTACGGGAAACGACATCCCGGTTGTGCTGAACATCGGCGACCAACCAGCCAATACGGTTACGATTCCCGTCGCACCGTAGTGCCACGGGGTTGGCAATCCGGTTCGTGGCCGAGCCGTGGTTAAGGGTCCCGCGTTCCCTGCGCCTCCTCTTGAACCAGCAACCAAAATGGAATAGGATGAGGCTCCTTGTGCCGTTGCCCTGCAAGGGGAGCAACGCCGGTCTCAAGCGAAACCGTGATGGCCTCAAGCGAATACGTGCCGTCTTCAGCCGAACCTGCGCTGACTTCGAGAGAACCTGTAGTGGCCTCACGCAAGACTACGCGGGACTGAGGCGACGCTCCGCGGGCCGAATGGGAAACCGCGCCGGCCGCAGGTGATGCCGTGGTGAATGGAGAAGCTCATTGACGAACAACTCCGAGCAGCCCGCCCTGCGGCAGAAGGTCGGTCTCATCCTGGGCGTGGCGCTGTTCATCATCGCGCTGGTGGCTCCCACTCCCGAGGGCATGGAGCCGATGGCGCAGCGCACTGCGGCGGTGGTGCTCCTGATGGCGGTCTGGTGGATGAGCGAGGCCGTCGAGATCGCCATCACATCGCTGCTGCCGCTGGCGCTGTTTCCCATCCTCGGCATCCTACCCAGCTCCGTGGTGGCTCCGCTCTACACCGACCAGGTCATCTTCCTCTATTTCGGCGGCTTCGTCGTGGCGCTGGCGATCCAGAAATGGAATCTGCACCGGCGGATCGCGCTGCAAACGATTCGCCGCGTGGGGGTGAAACCGACGCGGCTGGTGCTGGGCTTCATGATCGCCACGGCGTTCCTGTCGATGTGGATGTCGAACACCGCCTGCGCGATGATGATGCTGCCGATCGGCATGGCCGTGGTGGTGCAGCTGGCGAACGAGCCGGGCGCGGATGAGCAGGGTATCCTGAAGAACTTCGGGTCGGTGCTGATGCTGGGCATCGCGTATTCGGCCAGCATGGGCGGCATCGCGACGCTGATCGGGACGCCGACGAATCTGGTGTTTTCCGGCGCCTCGACGCGGCTGGTGCCCGGAGCGCCGGAGGTGGGCTTCCTGCAATGGATGCTGGTGGGCGTGCCGCTGGTGGTGATCTTTCTGCCGGTGGGCTGGTGGTACCTGTGCCGCTTCAGCGGAGATGTTCCGCTGGTGGAACTCCGGGTGGAGGGAGGCGGCGAGGTGATCGACCAGGAGATCCGCAAGCTGGGGCGGATGAGCAAACAGGAGAAGGCCGTGCTGGCGGTCTGGGTGGTGATGGCCTTCCTGTGGATATTCCGGCGGCCGATCAATTTAGGAATGTTCGAGACGCCGGGCTGGTCCGAGCTGTTCGCGAACCCGGGCTATCTGCATGACGCGACCGTGGCGATGTCGATGGCGTTGCTGCTTTGCCTGATACCCTCACGGGCGGGGAAGCGGGAAGGCGATGTCGATGTGGAAGGAGCATCCAAGTTCCTGATGGATTGGAAGACGATCCGTTACGGGGTGCCTTGGGGGATTCTGTTTCTGTTCGGGGGAGGATTCGCGCTGGCGGCGGGCATGGAGCAGTCCGGGCTGTCCCAGTGGCTGGGCAATCAGTTCGGGAGTCTGGCTGGAATGCCGCCCTTCCTGATTGTTCTGCTGACCTGCGGGGCGGTCTCCTTCCTCTCCGAGGTCTCCTCGAATACGGCCACGGCGATCATGGCCCTACCGATATTGGCCGCCACCTCTGGCCAGATCGGGCAGCACCCCTACCTGCTGATGATCGCCGGAACGATGGCGGCCTCCTATGGCTTCATGCTGCCGGTGGCCACCCCGCCCAATGCGATCGTCTACAGCAGCGGATGGGTGCCGATACCGCAGATGGCGAAGACCGGGCTGGCGCTGGATCTGTTCGGCGTGCTGCTGGTCTCGGTGATGGTGTACATGCTCGCCGGTCCAGTCTTCGGTATCGTCATCGCGCAGTAGCCCGGCCCTGCACGGCGTAGCTTCCGCCTCGCATCTATTTTCCGGACATTGAATCAGACGCGCACCAGGGAATCAGACGCGAACCAGACCCCACTTGCGCCGTATGCGCCGGTCCAGGGTCCGGAAGAGTATGCGGTCCACGAGCACGCCCAGCGTCATGATGAGGATCATGACGGCGACGACCTGGCTCATGTCGTTCAGATCGCGGCCGACCATCAGCAGGTGGCCCAGGCCCAGGCTGACGAACAGCATCTCGCCGGAGATGAGCGAGCGCCATGCGAAGGCCCAGCCCTGTTTCAGTCCGGCGATCAGGTGGGGCATGCTGGCCGGCAGCAGAACGTGAACGAACAGACCCCATCCGCCGGCTCCCAGATTCCTTCCGGCTTGCAGCAGAATTTGAGGAACCAGGCGCACGCCAATCTCCGTGTTGATGGCGATGGCGAGCAGCGAGCCCATGATGACGACGAACAGGATGGCGCCCTCGCTCAGGCCGAACCACAGCACGGCCAGCGGCAGCCAGCAGATGCTGGGAAGGCTCTGCAAGCCCAGCAGCAGCTTGCCAAGGGTGGACTCCAGAAAGTCGCTGGTGGCGATCAGAAAGCCGAGCGAGACGCCGAAGACAACCGAAAGCCCGTACCCCAGGATGATGCGCCGGATGCTGATGGCGAGGCCGGTAACGAACGTCCGGTCGGCGAAGCCGTGGTACATGGATTCAAAGACCATGTACGGGCTGGGCAACATGTAAGTCGGCCAGATGCGGAGTGAGACAATCAACTGCCAGATCCCGAGCAGCAACAGATAAAACAGGACCTGCTTAACCGTTGTCTTCATCGTGATACTCCTCGCGGACCGAGCGGTCGATCTCTTCCCGCAGATGTCCGAGCAGGTCGCGGGAGACCAGCGCCAGCTCGGGGTCTTCCATGTGGCGGGGCCGCGGCAGCTCCACGAAGAAGGCCTTCTTGACGCGGCCCGGCCGGAAGGTGAGCAGCATGACGCGGTCGCCGAGCCGCACGGCTTCCCGGACGTTGTGCGTAACGAAGACGATCGTGGAGTTGGTCTCCTGCCAGAGCCGTTCCAGCTCTTCGTGCAGCAGGTCGCGGGTCTGCGCGTCCAGCGCGGCGAACGGCTCGTCCATGAGCAGGACGTCGGGTTCCATCACCATCGCGCGCGCCAATGCCACCCGTTGCCGCATGCCGCCGGAGAGCTCGTGCGTGTAGCTGTTTTCAAACTTGGACAGGTGCACCAGGCGGAGAAATGCCCGGGCGCGTTCCCGTCGCTCCGCCGCCGCGACGCCTTTCATGCGCAGCCCGAACTCCGCGTTTTCCAGCACCGTCAGCCAGGGAAACAGCGCCAGATCCTGGAAGATGAGGATGTGGTCCTGGACCGGACCGTCCTGCCGCCGGCCATTGGACCAGATCTCGCCGCTGGTCGGCTGATCGAGGCCGGCCATGATGTTCAGCAGCGATGATTTTCCGCAGCCGGACGGACCCACCAGACACAGGAATTCGCCCTCCTTCACATTCAGGTTGATGCGCTCCAGGGCCACCATCGTGCCCTCTGGCGTGCGGTAGGAGCGGGAGACGTTCTCCAGCAGGAGCTTGCTCTCCCGCAGCCACGGTGTGTCGGTCGTCTTTGGCATAGGACAAAAATTCCTGGGCTCGCGCTCCGTTCAGGGAATCTCCGGCAACCCCATCGCCGACAGGACCTCGTTCAGCAGGGAAAGCTCGTAGATCCCGTCCAGCACCGGCTCCTTGCGGCCCAGGTAGCCGGCCGCGTAGGCCCGCCGCGCTGAAACCAGGAGCGAGGCCCGGACAGGGTCATAGCTGACCCGCATGCGGCTGAACGCCTCGTCGACAATCCTGGAAGGAAACGCCCTTCCCGTCTCCCGTAGAATCTCCTGGTTGACCAGCCGCTTTCCCGCCTCCCGATTTCCGATGAACCACCGGGTCAGCTCCACATGCGCGCGAATCCATTTCCGGACGATCCCCGGATGGCTGCGCAGGAACTGTGTGCGGACGATCAGTTGCGTGGTGGCAAAATCCCCATCCGGCCAGAGCGTGCGTTCATCCAGAAACAACCGGCCACCGGCTTCCTGAATCAGCCGGGAGGCCCACGGCTCGGCGGCCCAGGCGGCGTCGATCCGCTTGCGCAGGAACAGTGCGTACTGATCGGCATGGGAAATGGGAGCTACGCGGACCGTGCCGCCCTTTTCGCTGGTCTGGAGTCCGTGCGATTGCAGCCAGTCCCGCAGGGCCACATCCTGTGTATTCCCCAACTGCGGCGTAGCCACCGTCTTCCCGTCAAAATCCTCCGGCCGAGTGATGCCCGCATCGGCCCGGACCACCAACGCCGCCCCGCCGCTGGTTGCGCCGGCCACGATCCGCAGCGCCTCGCCTTGGGAGCGTACATAGCCGTTGATCGCCGGGTTGGGGCCGACGTAGGCGATATCGAGATCGCCGGAAAAGATCGCCTCGATCACCCGCGGGCCGGCCGTGAACAGCTTCCAGCGGATCTCCGCCTCCGGTTGCAGAGCCCTTTCAAACGCCCCGTTCGCGTGCCCGGCAACCGCCACGGCGTGCGTAACGTTGGGGAAGTGCGCCACGCGGACCGTTACAGGCTCGGACTGCCCCGGCAGCGGTGAAGCAGTCGTGAGTGCCAGCAATAGTATGTATTTCCGCATGGATACTTTCTGTCTCTGAAATTCGTACCCTGAATTTCGGAGAAGCAAAGTTCGTTTCTCCGGGTTCCTTTTCCCCGGCGAGTGCCACCGGAATCGGGATTGTCGCTTACCCGGCCGTCGCCCCGGCCACGGGGAAAATCAACCCGGTTGGAATCGTTCGCCGCTCTCCGGATGGTGGCCATGCAGGAAATCCGGGGCGGACATGCGCCGCTTCCCCTCCGGCTGCACTTCCAGCAACTCGAGCCGGGTGCCTTCTCCGCATTGCACCCGCACTGCGTTCTTTTCGACCAGCAGTTCGCCGGGCCGGCTTGTCGGACGGTCCCCGTCGGCCGGGTGCGGGGTGGCTCCGGTGATGGACAATCTCTTTCCGCGGAATCCGGTAAAGATCCCCGGCCAGGGCGTGAACCCGCGCATGCGATTGAATATCCGGCTCGCCGTCCATTCCCAGTCGATTTGTCCGTCCTCCTTTTTGAGGATGGGAGCCTTTGTGGCGAGCGAGTCGTCCTGTGGCACGGCGGCCAGATCGCCGCTTTCGAGTCGCCGGATTGTTTCGATCACCAGCTCCGCTCCCGGCCCGCTCATGCGTCCGGCCAGCTCCACCACACTCTCCCGCGGGCCGATCCGGGTCTCCCATCTCAGCAGCACCGGACCTGTATCCATGCCCGGGTCCATCTGCATCGTGGTCAGGCCGGTGCGCGAGTCGCCGTTGGCGATGGCCCACTGCATCGGCGCGGCTCCGCGATAGGCCGGCAGCAGGGATGCGTGCAGATTGATGCAGCCGTAATGGGGCAGCTCGAGCAGCCAGGCGGGCAGGATCTGACCGTAGCCTACCACGACCATCATCTCCATCGGCAGGCTTTCGAGCATCTTTCGCGGCTCGTCGCGCCGGATTCGCTCGGGCTGCTCCACCCGCAGGCCCAGCCGCTGGGCCGCCAGTTTCACGGGCGGGGACTGGAGCTGCTGGCGACGGCCGGCCGGGCGGTCCGGCTGCGTGAAGACGGCCAGTATTTCATGTGCCGTGGCCAGTTTCTCCAGCGTCGGGACACTGAATTCCGGTGAGCCGGCAAATACAATCTTCATGATCGTCGGGGAGGATGGGCTGGTGCGGAGTACCGGGCATTGACCGGCTATTCCCACTCTCCCGCTTTCTTCAATTTTCGGATCTTGCGCGCGATCAGGTCGCGCTTCAGCGCGCTGAGGTGGGAGAGAAACAGCTTCCCGTTCAGATGGTCGATTTCATGGCAGAACACGCGGGCCAGCAGGTCCTCGCCGGTCATGGTGAACTCCTTGCCCTTCACATCCTGGGCGCGCACGGTGGCGCGCTGCGGGCGTTTTACGTTTTCACGAAATCCCGGCACGCTCAAGCAGCCCTCTTCCTCCGTCTGCCGTCCGGCCGTGGAGATGATCACGGGGTTGGCCAGCACCAGTTTCTGTTTGGGGTCCTCGCCACAGGTAATGTCGATGACGGCCAGGTGCTTGGAGATGCCGATCTGCGGGGCCGCCAGGCCGACACCATGGGCGGCATACATCGATTCGAACATCTCTTTCACGAGCCGCGCCAGTTCTTTGTCAAAAACCGTTACTGGCGAGGCCACCTTTCCCAGCACTTCGTCGCCGAACTTCACAATGGGATGACTCATGAAGCGTTTTCCTTGCTCCTTTTTTCAGGCGGATTTGATTTCGGGTAGCTGCCGCCGCCGACGGCCCGCAAGGGGGTTTTCTGACCCGGAGAGTCCGGCTCATTGGGTTGATCGGCTTCATTGGCTTCATCGGTCTCTGTGGCCTCCGCAATGTCGAGCAGGCGCGGAGTGATCTCCAGCGGCTCAAGCCGCCCGATCTCGTCCCCGGTTCCCGCGCCCAGCTCGTTCAGCTTCCGCGCCGAGACCAACACGCGGCTCTCCAGCGACCCGGCCGCGCGGTTGAATCCCTCCACGGCCCGTCCCAGCGCATGGCGCATGTCGTCCATGTGTCCGGCGAAGGTGCGGATGCGGCTGTAGATCTGTTTGCCGATTTCGCTGATCTCCTGCGCGTTTTTCGCCAGAGCCTCCTGCCGCCAGCCGTAGGCCACGGTCCGCAGCAGCGCGATCAGCGTGGCGGGCGAGGCCAGCAGAACACGGCGCTGCCAGGCGTCCTCCAGCAGCGTCTGGTCGTTCTGCAGCGCGGCGGCGAAGAATGGCTCGCCGGGCAGGAAGAGCACGACAAAGTCGGTGGCCTGGTCCAGTTGCTCCCAGTAGCTCTTCGCCCCCAGGCGGTTCACGTGATCGCGCACCTGCTGGGAATGGCGGTTGTAGGATTCCTTCCGCTTCCCTTCATCGCTTGTCTCGATCGCATCCAGATAGGCCTCGAGCGGGACTTTCGAGTCCACCACGATGCGCTGTCCGGCGGGCAGATTCACGATCATGTCCGGACGCAGCCGTCCGGCTTCCCCGGCGAGAGATTCCTGCTCGCTGAAATCACCGCAATGCTCGGACATCCCGGCCATCTCCACGGCGCGGCGCAAGGTCAGCTCACCCCAGCGTCCGCGCACCTGCGGGTTGCGGAGCGCGGTGTTGAGGGTTCCGGTAACGCTCTGCAATTCCCGCAACTGTTCGGTAAGGCCTCCGTAGGCTTTCTGCCGCTGGTTCTCAATCGTCGCGATCTGTTGCTCGTATTTCTTGAGAGATTCCTGGAGCGGCTTTACCAGCCCGTCGATGGCCTGCTTGCTGGTCTCGAGATCGCCCTTGGCCTCGGTTTGCAATGTGGTAAAGGTGCTTTTGGCCAGCTCCAGGAACGACTGGTTGTTGCTCGCCAGCGCGCGGTGCGAGAGTGCGCTGAAGGTGTCCACCAGCCGGGTCTCTGCCTCCTGAATCAGTTTCTTCTGTTCATCAAGCGATTGGCGGAGTTGGTCGGCCTGCGTCTGTGCCTTGATCTTCTGCTCGGCTTCGGCGCGCAGTTGCTGCTGCAGGGATTCGATCTGCTGGCCGCTGGACTCCGATTTTGAGTCGAAGGAGTGCTGGGCTTCCGAGAAGCGGGTCTCGGTGTCCCGGACGCGCGAAGAGGAGGCAAGCCAGGCGGCCGTGAATCCCGCGATGAGTCCAACAACCAAACCGACGATCAGCAGTACGGCTTCCGTCATTGCGATACCTGTTCACTCCGCCACCGTTGCGGCGGGCATCTTTGCGGGCCGCTAAAAGGCGCGCAGTTGTTCCTGATAGCCTTCGAAGTTGCGGCGGATCTCGGTCAGCGAGTCGCCGCCGAACTTCTCCAGAAAGCAACGGGCCAGCGTGAGTGCGACCATGGCCTCACCCGCCACGCCGGCGGCGGGGACCACGCACACATCCGAGCGCTCGTAGGCCGCCTTCACGATCTCCTTGGTCTCCATGTGAACTGATTGCAGGGGCCGCCGGAGCGTGGAGATGGGCTTCAGGTATCCCCGGACAACGACATCCTCCCCGTTGCTGATTCCGCCTTCCAGTCCGCCGGCGTGATTCTCCGGCCGCGTGAAACGTTTCCGGTCCCGGTCGTAATCGATGGGATCGTGAACGCGTGAACCCAGCGAAACTGCGTTCTCCATGCCCGTGCCGATCTCGACCGCTTTCACCGCTTGCAGCGACATGACCGACTGGGCAAGCAGTCCGTCCAATCGCTCGTCCCAGTTGATATGCGTTCCCAGCCCCGGCGGGACGTTGTGAGCCACCACTTCAAAGATGCCGCCCAGCGTGTCGCCGGTTCGCAGGATGGCGTCCACGGCCTGCTTCATCTCCTGCTCGGCGTCCGGGTCCACGCAGTTAAACAGGATTTCGTCGCGCGAGCAGACGTCGCGAATCTGATCCCACGTGGCCACGGTCTTCGAATGGATCTCGCCTACGGCGATGACGTGGCTGAGGACTTCAATTCCAAACTGCGCCAGCAGCAGCTTGGCCATTGCACCGGAGGCAACGCGGGAAGCGCTTTCCCGCGCGCTGGAGCGCTCCAGAATGTAGCGGGCTTCATGCAGATTGTACTTGAGGCTGCCAGCCAGATCGGCGTGGCCGGGGCGCGGCGGATTCAGGTCGCGATATTTTTCCGCCGTATCTGATTGTTCCTCAACGGGAAAGGACTCTTTCCAGTTTTCCCAGTCGCGGTTGACCAGAAAGATGGCGATGGGGGCGCCAGTGGTCTGGCTGCGGCGGACGCCGGAGAGGATATCGGCTTTGTCGGTCTCGATCTTCATGCGACCGCCACGGCCGTAGCCGCCCTGCCGTCTCTTTAACTCATTGTTTATAAATGAGATATCCACCGGAACTCCGGCCGGAATCCCCGAGATCCAACTGATGAGTCCCTGGCCGTGTGATTCACCTGCCGTAACGAATCGAAGCATTGGAGTGCTCTATGTCCTTGATAGCATTCGTGAATTTACTGAACCTTCTTAGCATACATTAGTTCGCCGGATTGCGGGGGGCCGCCACCTCGGAATCCTCGCCCAACTGTTCGGAATCCTCGGAATTCACGGTCGCATCGATCCCATCAAACGACCACAGGCGGAGATTCTGCCCGGGAAACAGGATCAGGGACCGCGCGCCCGGCCGGAGTTCATCGACCGCGAGGTCCTGCCGGGCGGCGACGTATGAAATGGACTGCGCCGCGGTGTCCGGGTTCCATTCCACGAGTGGCTGGTTGAGATAGAAGCTCAGCCCGTAAACCTGGTTGCGGTGCAGGTAAAAAGTAGCGAGCCGCGCGGGGTGGACGCCGAGGGTTTCGATGCGGGCGGCGACGTTCCGGGACGATGCGACACGGTTGATCGCGGGCGACAGGTAAGCCAATATCGTGGCGATGCAGAAGATCACGGTCAAAGCCATCGCGCCCGCGCCGGGGAGAAGTTTTCCCTTCCAGATGAGATAGAAGGAGATTGCCGCCAGTGCCGGCAGTGCAAGCCAGAGCCGGGCCGGGACCGGGCTGGCCGAAAGTGCGTTCCAGAGTCCGGTGGAGGAAATTTCGGCAAGCGCACTTCCGAGTCCGGCCGACAGCGCGCCCGGCAGCAGCAGAACGATACACGGCGCCAGCAGCAGGAGAGATGCCGACATCAGGAGCAGGATCTTCTCCGGTCGCCGGGTTCGGTGAGTGTACTCGGATTGCGGGGCTGCGATGGTTTCTTTTTCCGGGGACATGTGTTCCTGGGTTATGTCTTCCGGGACCATGTCCGGCGAGGCCATATGTTCCGGCGTAATGCCTGCCGGGGTTGTACGAGCAGGTCTGATAGATGTCGCGATCCAGAGCGACAGCGGCGGCAGCAGCGGGAGCAGATAGCCGGGCAGCTTGTTCTCCGCAAGCGAGAAGAAGAGCAGCGGGAGCAGAGTCCAATAGAAGAGCAGCGAAACCCGCGCGGATTTGATACTGTCGCCAATTCCCTGGCGAGCCAGCGCAAACAGGGGAAGCAGTAACAAAGGGGACCAGGGAAAAAGCGCGGCGGGCAGCACGGGCAGATAGAACCAGAACGGCTGCGGATGGCCGATCACCGCCCCGGAGGTCAGGCGCTGGAGATTGTGCCGGATGAAAAATTCCTCGATGAACGGGTAGCCATTGGCAGCGTAGCAGAGGGCGTACCAGGGAACGGCGACAACGAAAAAACAGAGAATGGCCGGGTGCCGGATCATGCGCAGGAGCCTGCCCCAGTCCCGGCTATGCCTGTTCAGGTCCCGGCTATGAATGAGCCGGGCGAGCAGGACCATGCCGGCCAGCGCCACCGCCAGTGGCCCCTTGGCGAGGGTGGCCACGGCCAGCAAAGTGTAAAAACCCGCCAAGCCGAATCGGGAGCCTTCCCACTCCCATAGACAGTAAAAGACCAGCGCGGCCCCCAGCGTCGTGGTCAACAGCATGTCCATGGCGGCGGCATGGCTGAAGCCGATGTATCCGGCCGAGGTGGCCAGGATCAGACAACTCCACCGGGCGGCGCGCTCGCCATAGAAGCGGGCGGCGAACCAGTACCACAATCCCAGAAACAGAACGGCGGAGAGAGCGGAGGGAAGCCGCGCCGTGAACTCGTTTACTCCGAGCTGAAAACTCAGGGCGGCGAGCCAGTAATAGAGAGGCGGTTTTTCAAACCACGGTTCTCCGAACAGCCGCGGGGTGATGTAATCGCCGGCGAGAAACATGCGGCGCGCGACATCGGCGTAGCGCGGCTCGTCCGGGCCGACGAGGCCCAAAGCGCCGAGCCCGTAAAAAAACAGGAACCAGGCGCAGACGCCGTACAGAACGGGACGGAAGAAGATTCTCATGGAAGCCAGGCGCAGTTTTGCAACAGTTTTTTGTTCCCGCGTTTTCAGAGTTTCCCGGCAGAGCGCCGCACGGGTCAGCGGGCCGGGACCTTTCCGCTTTCGATGGACTCCAGCAGAAGCTGATGGATTCCCCCGAATCCGCCATTCGACATCACCAGGATACAGTCTCCAGCCGCCAGATCCGGCAGCATCAACTCGACGATCTGGCGGGCCGAGCCGCCGGTCGCAGCCGGTATCCCCCGCTCGATGACTCCCGCCTGGACCTGCGCCAGATCGAGCTGCTCGGAAGCCGGAATCCGGTCCCGGCGAAAAATCTCGGCCAGGACGACGCGGTCGGCCTCGGCGAGGGATTCGACGATCCGGGACGCAAAGATATTCCGGCGAAGCGTATGGGAGCGGGGCTCGAGAACGGCCCAGATCCGTCGTCCCGGAAACCGCGAGCGGGCCGCACGGATGGTCTCCCGGATGGCGGTCGGATGATGCGCGAAATCATCCACCACCACGATGCCCGCCGATTCTCCGGCGATCTCCATGCGGCGCTTCACGCTGCGAAAGGTGGCCACCGCCTCCACTATCTTCTCCCAGGCAAGACCATAATGGACCGCTACTGCCAGGGCGGAGAGAATATTCCGGACGTTATGCGCTCCGGCCATTCCGCTATTGAGGCGGCCAAGCGATTGGCCGCCATGAACAACGTTAAACGAGGTTCCCTCGTTCGTGAACTGAATGTCCTGCGCCCGCCAGTCGCCCGCCTCGATTCCGAAGGTCTCCACGGTGCAGAATGCCTTGTCCAGCAGCCCGGCCACAACCGGCGACTCGGCGGTGGCAGACAGATATCCCCGGCCGGGAATCAGGTTGATCAGCCGCTGGAAAGCGCGCGTCACCTCCTCCAGATCCCGGTAGATATCCGCATGATCGAACTCAATGGAGGTGAGCACGGCCGCATCGGGCCGGTAGTGCAGAAACTTCGGACCCTTGTCGAAGAAAGCCGTGTCGTATTCATCGCCTTCGATGATGAAAAACTTTCCGCCGCCCCTTCGGAATCCCCGTGCAAAGTCCATCGGGACGCCGCCGATCAGGAAGCCGGGGTCGAGGCCGGCGGTGAAAAAGATCCAGGAGAGCAGGGCGGTAACGGTGGTCTTGCCGTGGGTGCCGGCAATGGCGATGGTCTCGGGTCCGGTGAGGAACAGCTCGCGCAGCACCTCGGGCAGAGAGGTGTAGGAGAGTTTCCGGTCGAGCACGGCTTCAAGTTCCTCATTGCCCCGCGAGATGCTGTTTCCCACGACGACCAGGGCTGGATTCGTGTCGAGGTTGGAGGCCCGGAATCCTCGCGTCACCGGAATTCCGAGTTCACTGAGTTGGTCGGAGATGGGCGGGTAGATATCGGAATCCGATCCCGTTACCCGGTAGCCGGCCTCCTGCAGCAATCCGGCCAGGGCGCCCATCGCCGTCCCGGCCACTCCGATCAGATGCAGATGCGCCCCGGGTTTCAAGGCAATCATGACCGGGACCTCTCCGGTTTTCCTTTTGCGGATTTCTTCGGAGCCGGCTGCACGGCGGGTTCCAGCAGTTTGAGCAGGACTCTGTCCCCGGCCGACAGACGTGCCTTCACACCGAGCGGGAGCGTGAGGCATCTGCCGGTGTTGTGCCCGAAGGGCATGCCGAAGACGACGGGGATCTTCAGGCCCTGGAATGCCTCGGAGATGACTTCCCCCAGCGCGACCATGGGCGGCCCTCCCAGCGTGCAGCCAGGCATCTGGCCAAATACCGCGGCCTTGATCCGGCTGAATTTTCCGGCGCTCCGGAGCTGGAACAGCATGCGGTCTATCCGGTAAGGTTTTTCATTGACGTCCTCAATCAGCAGGATGGAGCCCGCCGTGTCGATCTCCCGCGGCGTTCCGAGGGTGTGAAGCATCATGGAGAGGCAACCGCCGGCCAGACGGCCTTCGGCCTCACCGGGCTGGAGGGTTACCGCGGCGGTCTCGACGACGGCGCCTTGCCGGGTGCCGGAGAGCACCTGTTCCATCAGCAGTTGGTCGTAGCCCGTCTCCCCGCCGGCGATGTCTTTAGAGACGAGGGGCCCCTGGAACGCGACCCAGCCGAGCGATTGGTTCAGAAACAGGAGCAGGCTGGTCAGGTCGCTGTAGCCGACGACGATCTTCGGCGTCATGCGTTGCAGCTTGTGCAGCAGCGGAGGGGCCATCATCTGCTCCACCACGTAGTCGGAGCCGTAGCCGCCGCGGCTGCAGAAGATGGCGCGGATCTTCGGATCTTCCAGGTATTCGAGCAGCGCGGCCAGACGGGCTGGATGCGAACCGGAGTAAAAGCCGTCCTGCTGAAAGACCTGGGGATGGACCGCAATCTGGTACCCGATAGCTTCCAGTTCACGCGTTCCTTCCTCCAGCCGCCGGCGGGAAACCGGGCTGGCGGGAGCAACGATCCCGATCAGATCGCCTCTCCGCAAGGCATAGGGTTTTCGGACCGGCTTCCGGGCTGACAACGTTCGATCCCTCCCTTTCAGCAGGCCTGTTGGCCGGGCCCGCGCCGGACCCGTTGAATGACTTGCCAGATGACGCTCGCCTTCAGGATGCGGATTCGGCGAGCAGGAAATCTCCCTCGAAAAGCAGTTCCGCCGGGCCGGTGAGAAATACCCCGTCCCCCTCCCAGCGGACCGGCAATACGCCCGCCACGGTCCGTACCCGGACCGGACTGGTCGTGTCTCCGTTCAGAATGGACGCCACGGCGGCCGCGGAGCTTCCGGTGCCGGAGGAAAACGTCTCTCCCACGCCGCGCTCCCAGTAGCGAACCTCGATTTCATGGGCCGATATCACGTGGTAGAACTCTACATTGGTGCGCGCCGGAAAGAAATCGTGATTTTCGATCTGTTTCCCACGGTCCCGCCAGTCGAAGTCAAAGTTCTCCACCCGTACGGAACAGTGCGGATTGCCCATGGAGGTGATCGTTCCGCGCACTGCGCCTTCCGCCAGCGGGACTGGAAACCAGACGATGGGTTCCGGCGGCGGCTGGGAGGGGTGGAACGGGATCTGGCTGGCTGCGAGCCGCGGCTGGCCCATCGCCATCTCGAAGACAAAGAGGTTTTCTTCCCGCGAGATCAGTTGGAGTTTCCTGTCCCCGGCCAGGGTGCGAAGCGTCAAATGTGTGCCGCCGGTCTTACGGAGGATGTAGGCCGCCGCGCAGCGGGTGCCGTTGCCGGAGATCTCGGCCTCGCCGCCATCCTGATTGAAGATGCGCAGGTTGGCGTCAATGCTGGGTTCGGGGCCGGGTTCGGGGCCGGAGCCGGGAAGGGCGACGTAAACCAGTCCGTCGGCCCCGATGCCATAATGGCGGTCGCAGATGCGCTGCCGCTGCTGCGGCTCCGGCAACAGAGTCTCCGGGCTGCCTTCCACGATCAGGAAATCATTACCGGCACCGTGTGCCTTGGCTACAGGTATGCGGATCACTCGGCCTCTTCTGTTTTCCATATAGGGTGCGGGGATGATGAATCCGTCGAAAACATAGCGGGAGCGGGGAACTTATGCCTCCGTCCGCGAGCGCTCGAACTCCTCATGCCAGTCCGGGCGTTTCAGGATTTCCCGCGGCCGGCTGCCGTCGGGCGGGCCAATGATGCCATCCCGCTCCATGGCATCCAGAATTCGCGCGGCGCGTCCATAGCCGAGCCGCAGCCTTCGCTGCAGAATCGAGGTGGAGGCCTTGCCCAGCTCCAGAACCGTGCGAACCGCATCGTCGTAGAGAGCGTCCTGCTCGGCCGACAGGTCGGCATCCGCGCCTGCTTCATTGTCCGCCGGCGCCTTCAGGAACTCCTCCGAATAGGTCGGCTCGGACTGCGCACGCCAGAAATCGACCACTTGGGTGATCTCCGCCTCGGTAACCAGCGCGCCGTGCACACGGACCAGCCGGCCCGACCCCGGCGGTGAGTAGAGCATATCCCCCTTGCCCAGCAGGACTTCGGCGCCGTTGGTGTCCAGGATGGTGCGAGAGTCCACCTTCGTGGCCACGAGGAAGGAGATGCGCGAGGGGAAGTTGGCCTTGATGAGGCCCGTAATGACGTCCACGCTGGGCCGCTGTGTCGCCAGCACCAGATGGATGCCGACGGCACGCGCCATCTGTGCCAGCCGGGTGATGGAAAATTCCACGTTGCTGGAGTCCACCATCATCAGGTCGGCCAGCTCGTCGATGAAGATGACGATGAAGGGGAGACGCTGGTGCTCGTCCGGCTCCTCGAACAGATTCAGGCTCTCCGGGTGGTCAAACAGCTTGTTGTATTGAGCGATGTTGCGAACACCCTTTTCGGCGAGCAGTTTCAGGCGGCGCTCCATCTCCTTGACGCAGTTGCGCAGCGCGTTGGCGGCTACCTTGGGGTCGGTGATGATGGGAGTTACCAGGTGCGGGATGCCCTCGTACAAGCCCAGCTCCAGGCGCTTGGGGTCCACCAGAATCAGCTTCACGTCCTCCGGAGTCGCTTTGTACAGAATGGAGATGATCAGGCTGTTGATGGCCACGCTCTTGCCCGCGCCGGTGGAGCCGGCGATGAGCAGGTGCGGCATCGAGGCCAGGTCGGCTACGCGGATCTTGCCGTTGATCTCCTTGCCCAGCGTGAGGGTCAGTGCGGACCGGGCATCCTGGAAGGCATCCGATTCCAGGATCTCGCGCAGGCGGATCGTTTCCCGGTTGTCGTTCGGGATTTCGATTCCCACGGTGGATTTGCCGGGAATTCGCTCGATCAGGATGGATTTGGCCTCCAGCGCCAGGCAGAGGTCCTCGACCAGATTGGTGATCCGGTTGTACTTGATGCCGGCTTCGGGTTTGAACTCAAAAGTGGTGACGACCGGACCGGGATTGATCTGGGTTACACGGCCATGTACGTCGAACTCCTGACATTTGGCGGTGAGCAGGCCGGCCCTCCGCTTGAGATCCTCGATGGCATATTCCTGCGGCTCTTCCTGGGCTAACAGAATGCTGGTTCTCGGCAGCTTGTAGTTCTGGCTTGTCCGGGAAACGGTTCCCGGGCGGCTGGCGGCAACCGAAGAGCGCGATTGCATGGGAAGCGATACCGGAATTCCCTCGGCGGTTTGCAGGGCCGGGTCCGGCTCGTCCCACTCTGCTGTCGCCGGGTCCGATAGCCGTTCGAGACGCGACATGGCGGCCGGGGTGAGCTGCGTGTCATCTTTCGAGGGCTTCGCCTTTCTGGTCCAGCGCAGGCGGATGACCAATCCCTGGCTTAGCCGGGAAAAAATGTCAAACAGCTTGCCTGCCCAGGAGAAGCGGCCCTGCAGTGCGCTGGCGACCCGCTCCATGGAGAAGGCCGTCATCAGGTACAGAGACGCCAGCGTTATGAGCAGCAGAAACACGGCGCTTCCCGGACGGTTCAGCCATCCGCGCAGCAACTCGGAGAACAACCCTCCCATGAGGCCGCCGGCCGGATACAGATCGAAGAGCCGGAGGGGGTAGGGGACCAGGGCCAGGCCCGCCTGAATGGAAAAGAAGAAAAGGATTGCGCCCGTAATTCTTGAGCCCGCATTCTTTGTCTCCCGGCTGCGAACCAAATTCCAGCCGGTCCATCCGAAGGCGAACGGAAGGAACAGGGCACTGATCCCGAAGACCTGGTACAAAAGATCGGCGGTGTAGGCTCCCAGCGTGCCGACCCAGTTCCGGATGTCGGTGGCGGGCGAGGAGGTGTGAAAGGAGCGGTCCTGCTCGGAGAACGACAGCAGGCTCAGCAACATGAGTATCGCGGCGGTCAGCCACACCAGACCGATGAGCTCGTTCCTGCGACGGTTGGCTGATGGCTTCAGCAGATTCACTTGTTCGACCTCACCGCAGGCGACTGAAGGCCTGTAAAGTTTATAAGTATATTTCTATGAACAACTTGAGGAAAGGCGGTCGCGGGCAAACAACTCTCCCTGTAGCGGTCGAGCCATTTTCCATGAGATGCCGCCTGCTAAGGGGTGGTTTCCAGGCGGACAAACAAAGCCAGAGCAAGAACTATTATGCCTAAGATTATTCGGTAATAAACAAAAATTTTGAACGTACCAAACTGTAAAAACTTGAGGAAAAAGGAGATTGTCAGGTAGCCCACCACCGCGGCGACAATCATTCCCACCACCATGGGAAAGATCATCTCCTGCTGGATGCCTCCTTGTGCCGCGTCCAGCGCCGCTTTGAGAGAAGCGCCGGCGATGATGGGTGTCGAAAGCAGAAACGAATATCGCGCCGCGGCTTCTCGCCGGAAGTTCCGGAGCAGGGCGGCTGTCATCGTGATTCCGGAACGCGATACTCCCGGAATCAGCGCCAGCGCCTGTGAAAACCCGATCCAGAGTGAATCGGCGAGCCCGACGCGGGTGATATCTTTGTTGGCTGTTCCAACCTTTTCCGCCAACGCCATCAGCAGGGCTACGAGGATCAGGGCGGCGCCCATCACCACCGGGTTGCGCAGCGTGGTTTCCACCTGTTTCTGCAGGAGCCACCCGGCGGCGCCAGCGGGAATAGTGGCCAGCACGAGCAACCAGAAAAGTTTCTTGTCAGAAAGGCGGCGGGAGGTGGCGTCGGTGTTGGCGGAAGGGGGCGGCCTGCGGAGTCCGAGCCCTGACAATGTCAGCTCGGTCCATGTACGGGAGAAATAGGCCAGCACCGCGATCAATGTGCCGACGTGCAGCGCCACGTCGAAGGTCAGTCCCGGGTCCTGCCACCCGAAAAACCAGGGGACCAGCACCAGATGCGCCGTACTGCTGATCGGCAGGAACTCGGTCAGTCCCTGGACCACAGCCAGCACGATGGCCTGCCAGACGGGCATGGGCGATCTTATATCTCCAGGATGACGGGAAGGATGAGCGGATGCCGGGAGGTCTGTTTCTTGATGTAGCGTTTGAGGTCGGCGCGAATCTTTTCCTTGACCACGCCCCAGTCCATGCGCTCCTCCTTCGTGGAGCCTTCCAGGGTGGCGAGGATGACGTCCCGGGCCTGCAGCAGGATTCCGTCTCCGGAGTCGGCGGAGACAAAGCCGCGCGAGATGATCTCGGGCTGCGATTCCACCTTCCCGGTATGCTTGTTGATGGCGATGATGGGCAGCACGATCCCGTCTTCGGAGATATGCCTCCGGTCGCGGATAATCATATCCTCCACGACTTCATCCACTGTCCCGGAATCGATGCAGATGCGCCCCACCGGCACCTGCCCCGTCTTGCGGGCTCCGCGTTTGTCGAACTCCAGCACATCGCCGGTTTCCAGCAGGAACGTCTCCTCGACCTCGTCCAGGTGCGAGGCCAGGCGCACATGCCGCATCAGATGCCGGTACTCGCCGTGGACGGGCACGAAAAAGCGCGGCTTCACCAGATCCAGCATCAGCGTCAGCTCGTCCTGGCTGGCGTGTCCGGAGATGTGGATCGGGGGGGTGCTGCCGTCGTCATAGATGACATCCGCCCCGCGTTTGCAGAGGTGATTGATCATCCGGTAGATCGGCTTTTCATTCCCGGGGATGACGCGGGAGGAGAGCACGACCGTATCGTCGGCATCAATGACCGCCTGGCTGTGGTCTTCCACCGAGGCTCGTGCCAGCGCGGAGAGTGGCTCGCCCTGGCAACCGGTGATAATCACGGCGACACGGTCGCGCGGCAGGGATCGGATGTCGTTCGGCCGGACCAGAGTCCCATCCGGAATCGAAAGGAAGCCCAGCCGGTGGGCAATCTCCGTCGTCCGGGTGAGGCTGCGGCCGATAATAGCCACTTTGCGGCGGTTCTGCCGGGCCAGATCGATCAGCAACTGAATCCGGTGGATGGAGCTGCTGAAACACGAGACAAGGATGCGCTGGTGGGCGTTCTCGTAGATATCCTCCAGCCGGGGGCGCACGGCGCGTTCGGAAGGCGTGCTGCCGGGACGTCCCACATTCGTGCTGTCGGAAAGCAGCGCCAGGACCCCCCGCTTGCCATATTCCGCGACCGTGTGCAGGTCGAACATCTCCCCATCGGTGGGCGTGGCATCCACCTTGAAATCACCCGTGTGAATGATCACGCCCAGCGGGGTGGTGATGGCGAGCATCGAGGCGCTCACGATGCTGTGGGTAACGTGGATGAACTCCACCGTGAACGGACCGATCGTCACGCGGGATTTCGGGCGGACCTCCTTGAGCTTGGTCTTGTCCATCAACCCGTGTTCTTCCAGCTTCCCTTCAATCAGCGCCAGGGTGAACGCCGTGGCGTAGACCGGGGCGTTGACCTCCGCCAGAACATAGGGGATGGACCCGATATGGTCCTCATGACCATGTGTCATCAGGTACGCGCGGACGTGCTTCTGATTCTGTTTCAGGTAGGTAATGTCGGGAATGACGATATCCACGCCGAGCAGTTCGGCCTCCGGAAATGCCATTCCCGAGTCGATGACAATGATGTCGTCCCCGTAGCGGATCGCCATCATGTTCTTTCCGAACTCGCCCAGCCCGCCCAGCGGGATCACTTGCAGCTTCGCATCGCTCATGTCAGTAGAATGTCCTTCATCATGATGGTGATTAAAAAAGCAGAATATGCTTCCTCCGGCATTTTGTCTATGCCAAGTGCCCGTTGTGGCACTGGCCGGCTTCCGGCGCCCGAACCAGTTTTCGGTATACGAACCGGCAACCGGCATCGCGGCCGGCCTCGCCCTGCTTCGAGACGATGGCTTGGGAGGAAACAAACCTCTGATAAGATGAGTATCGTACCATGAATAAGGAACAACTGATCGGTATGCCGCTCGAAGACCTGGAGGAGCGGTTCGTCTCCGCGGGGGAGCCACGCTACCGGGCCACTCAGCTCTACCACGCGCTGTACCGCGAACGCCAGTGGGACCTCGAGAAGATCGCACCCCTCTCCATGCGCTTGCGCGAGCGGTTGCAGCAGCAATATGCCGTGCGGCTTCCGCAGCTCCGGAAGAGCTTCCGCAGCACGGACGGGACCACCCGGCTGCTGCTGCGCCTCGATGACGGCACCGATATTGAAACCGTCGTCATGCCGGAAGAAAGACGGACCACCTACTGCGTCTCCACGCAGGCCGGATGCGCCGTGGACTGCAAGTTCTGCCTCACCGGCGTGATGGGTTTCGGCCGTAATCTGTCCCCGGCGGAGATCGTCGGCCAGGTGCTGGTAGCCGGCGGGCAGGGCAGCTTCGCCCCGGAGCGGCGGCTGAACCTGGTTTTCATGGGGATGGGCGAGCCACTCTACAACTATGACAGCTCCCTGGCCGCCATCCGGCTGCTGGCGGACCCCAGCGGGATCGGCATCTTCCCGGCCCGCATGACGCTCTCCACGGCCGGCGTCGTTCCGGGCATCGAGCGGCTGGGAAAAGAGCCGCTGCGGCCAAAACTCGCCGTCTCCCTCAACGCCCCCACCGATGAGTTGCGCGAGCGGATCATGCCCATCAACCGCCGCTGGCCGCTGAGTGAACTGATGCGCGCCTGCCGGGAGTTTCCCCTGCGACCCCGCGAACGGCTGACGTTCGAGTACGTTCTGCTGGATGGCGTGAACGATTCGCCCGAGAATGCGCGGCAACTGGCGAATCTGGTGAAGAGCATCCCGTGCAAGGTGAATCTGATTGGGCTGAATCCCGGACCCGATTTGCCTTTTGAGACGCCCGCCATGGAACGGATCACCGAATTCCAGAGGATCGTCCGGGACAAGGGCGTGCCCACCTACCTGCGCAAGCCGCGCGGACGGGATATCTTCGCGGCCTGCGGCCAACTGAAGCTCGAGCAGGGCTGATTCCGAAGACCGTTGTGAGGCACGGGCTGTCCCTATTACAGATGCGGCGCGTCGCGCACAAGTTTCAATCTATTTGCCCCGTGGCCCGCCCGGTGGCCGCACGATGCCAATGGCGCCCAGCATCCGGCCCGCCCGGCCCGGATCGCGACGATGAGAATAGAGCAGCTCCGGGTGGCAGTGCGTGCAGGGAGCGTCGTGCCAAATATGAGTGGCGGCAATGCCGGCCTCCCTCAATTGCCCCACGTTGGCCTTCACCAGGTCGAGGTGATACTTTTTTTCCTTCTCTAGCAACGGATACTTGATCGAGTTGCCGTGCATGAGGGCGTGGCGTTCTGCAAAGGGCCGCTCCCGCTCCGGAGGGGTCATGAAATATTCCATCGCGTGGATGAACTGGCTCCGGAACTGGTCCACCAGATCCTCGCTCACCTCATAGCAGCAGACCCGGATGCCGGGTCCCACGGCGACGCGCAGATCCTCCACCCGCGAGCCGTATCTTTGCCGCAGCAGGCCCACGCCCTTCTGCGCCATTCGTTTCACGGTCCCGCGCCAGCCGCAATGCAGCGCCGCCACCCGTCGCCGCCGGATATCCGCGATCAGGACCGGCAGGCAATCGGCCGATTGGATGGAGAGAAGCAGGCCGGGCAGTCGCGTCGTCAGCCCGTCGCCCCGCGACCCGTTCACCGGCACGGCATCTCGGTCCGCGGTGCGAATCAGGTCGGAGTGGATCTGGCTTAGCGCGACCAGTTCCATGGCGTCGGCCTGCAGAGCGGATTGAAATCGCCGCCGGTTCTCCGTTACGTTCACAGGGCTGTCCCAGGCGACCATGCCCAGATTCAACTCTTGAGAGCTGGCTGAAGACGCCCGGACGCCGGGCGCCCGGCTGACGCCTCCTGCCCGGGTGCTGAATCCATGGACCAGCCATGAGTAGCGCGCAAGATTCGGCGCCTGCAGGATTTGAGGACGGACTCGGTCGGTTTTTGAGGTCATCTTGTCCGGACCGCGGAAGTCATCGCGGAATCATTTCATGCTACCTTTGCCCTTTGCGCCCGGTCAAATTTCCGGGCTCCGGGCCATTCAGGTCATGGCAGGCCATGGCAAGTCATGGCAAGTCATGGCAGGCCAGGGATGTCATGGAGGAAACGATAGCCGATGATCGTTGGTTTGGGAGTGGATCTGACTGAGGTCCATCGCGTGCGCGAGGCGATCGAGCGTCACGGGGACCGCATCCTGCGCCGGGTCTTTACCTCCGGAGAGATCGAATACTGCCAGAGGTACCGCAATCCCTACGAGCGGTTTGCCGCGCGCTTCGCCGCCAAGGAAGCGGCCATGAAGGCGCTGGGGACCGGCTGGCGGGCCGGAATCGGATGGAAGGAAATCGAAGTTCTCAAGCAGCCGAGCGGAAAGCCGGAACTGCGATTCACGGGAAAGGCGCTCGAAAAGTGCCGGGAACTCGGTGGAAGCCGGATTCATCTTTCGCTCACCCATACCGATGCCTGCGCCGAGGCTCAGGTCATCATCGAGGCATGAGCCGCATCCGCTACGGCGGCGCCGCCCGTTGCAGTTTCGATCTCCCCCACAAGCGAATTGTTTCCGAGTCCGGTGATCCGAGCCCGCACCCACCGGTTGGGCGGGAGCGATTCACGGGGAAGTACAATCTTCAGATAGTTGTCGCTCAACGCCAGCGTTCCATCGCCGTCGATATCCTCCAGCGTCAGCGCGGTGAGAACCGTGCCGGTTTGCCGCCGTCGAAATTCCAGGTTCTTTCGGGCAACCAGCTCCCGAAGGGTTTTGCCGCGCTCGCGGGCGATGTCGCCCCGAACCTGTCCAGGCATCCGTTCGGCCGGGGTGCCGGGCCTCGGCGAGAACGGGAATACGTGCAGGTAGGTAAAAGGGAGCGAGTCGATCAGCGCGCGCGTCTGTTCAAAATCCTCGGCAGTCTCTCCGGGAAAACCCACCATCACGTCGGCTCCGAACCCGGCGTTCGGCATCCTGGCGGCAGCGGCGAGAAGTCTCTCCCTGTAATCGCGTGCCTTGTATTTCCGGTGCATCGCGCGGAGAATCCGGTCCGAGCCGCTCTGCAGTGGCGCGTGGATGTGGGGGGCGATGCGGTCGGTTGCAGCCATCAGATCGAGCAGCTCATCGGTGAAGTCCATCGGCTCCACGGAGCTGAGCCGGATTTTCTCCACCGGCGTTTCCTCCAGCATTCTGCGGAGCAGCGACGGGAACCGGATTTTTCCGGTCCACTCCAATCCGTACTGGCCCAAATTCACGCCGGTGATGACGATCTCCCGGTAGCCGGCCGCGCATAGATTCATCATCTCCCGCAAGACCCCGTCCACCGGAAGGCTGCGGCTGAGACCCCGGACCGAGGGAATAATGCAGAACGAACAGCGGCTGTTGCAGCCATCCTGAATCTTCAGATTGGGCCGGGTCCTCTCATCCACCGCGCCGCCAAAAAACGGCGCGGCGGCGAACTGGCGCTGGTGGCTGATTTCGCCCACATGGAGTGTCGCCGCAGCCACCGATGGGGATGAAGCACCCGGCTGAGCGGAGACGCCGGGACTCGGCCGGTTCGATATTGAGTCGATTGAAACAAAGGAGTTGTCCGGAGCATCCCGTCCGACGCGAGTGTCCAGAAGCCGTCCGATCTCATGTTTGTGGGAATTGCCGACGACCCATTCCACGCCGGGCAGTCCGGCAATTTCTTCGGGCCGTCGCTGCGCGTAACAGCCGGTTACCAGAATGCGCGCCCGAGGGTTGCCGCGGTGGATGCGGCGTACGGACTGGCGCAGATCGGCATCGGCGGAACCGGTTACGGTGCAACTGTTGAGAATGACGACATCGGCCTCGGCGGCATCAGTCGATCCGCGAAAGCCACGGCTGGCGAGTTCACGTTCCAGGGCGGCGCCGTCGGCCTGATTGGCGCGGCAGCCGAAATGGATTGTGTGGTAGACAGACATTGAGGAAGACTCGGGACAGTTCCAGGTTATTGATCCCTGCTAATGGCACATGCTATTGGCAAACGTTATCGACTCATGTATCGGATGTCACGTGAGACGAAATGAAAACAGGGCGGGCCGATGTTCCCGGTCCCACCCCGTTCGAATTGCTGAATTTGTTCCGCGAACCGGACCGTGGTCCCGGAAAAAGTTTCCGGATCGGGCCGTGATGCGTGGAGCTTAAGTTTATCTGCTGTCTGAGTCATATCGCCGGAACTTTTTGCGGCTGCGCTTGCGCGCCAGCGCTTCCTTCACGCGCCGCTTCGCGCCCGGTTTCAGATAAAACGAATGCCTCTTGACTTCCTTGATGATATCTTCCGTCTGCACTCTCCGCTTGAAACGGCGAAGTGCGTTTTCCAGCGACTCCCCTTCCTGGAGCCTGATTTCCGCCAACGAATACACCCCCTCACTGTTTGAAAAAAAACTGCCTCAAGGGATATAATCAAGATTCGAGAGGCACAAAGTCAAGGCCTTTCTGCGGACTTATCTAGTTGACAAACCCATTTACCCATGATACATTAGGGGCATGGAAAACGAAAACGGATTGCTTGCCCCACAATATAGAGACGCAAACGCGGCCCGTGAGTACATCGAGCGGATGCGGTGGCCGGATGGTCCAGAGTGTCCGCATTGCGGGCTTGTAAACGAAGCCTACCAACTAAAGCCCAAGGAAGGCTCAAAGCGACCCGTGCGCAAGGGTGTATGGAAGTGCAAGGGCTGCCGGAAACAGTTTACCGTCACCGTTAAGACAATCTTCGCCGACTCGCACATCCCCTTGCACAAGTGGCTACTGGCAATTCATCTCATAGCCTCATCGAAGAAAGGCATCTCTGCGCACCAGTTGATGCGGAATTTGGATATTAAGAGCTATCAGACCGCTTGGTTTATGGCACACCGCATCCGCTGGGCGCTAACGCAAGAACCAGCAAAGGGAGTATTCCAGGGAATTGTCGAGGTTGACGAAACCTACATCGGCGGCAAGCTGCGTGTTGGTCCACACGCCACCAAGCCTGGTGAGAGGCCAAGGGATTTTCCCAGCCCGGTTGCCAACAAAACTCCGGTTGTTTCCGTATTGCAACGCGGCGGCTCCGTTCGCTCGTTTCCTGTCGAGCGCGTCACTGCCAGAAATATCAGGCCGATTGTTGACGAAATGATCTCGAAGAAAGCCCACATAATGACCGATTCTTCAACCGTGTTGGAAGGCTCCGTGGGGAAGCGCAGGCATTCCCAAGTCAATCACTCGGCTGGCGAATATGTGCGACGTGAGCGTGGAGACTGCATCACCACCAACAGCGTTGAGGGGTACTTTTCCATCGTCAAGCGCGGAAATATCGGGGTGTATCACCATTGGAGCCGCAAGTATATGAGCCAGTATTTACGCGAGTTTGACTGGCGGTACAATGTGCGGCGGCTTCCAGATATGGAGCGTGTCGATGAGGCTTTGAAAATGACGGGCGGAAAACGGCTCCTGCTCAAGCCGTCTGCCCGATAAAGATTTTAGGGGTAGATCGTAACTGACAAGGAATTAACGCCTGCTAGCTGTGCCGGCGGGCTGGCCTTATATTGTTTCTCCAAAGTAGGGGATAAGTGTATCTCAACTGCGGAGGAAAAGTCAAGATGGCATCGGCGGCACTTTGTACGCCTGTAAACGCAAGAGTAAGCTACGCGAGACACCTTTGGTGGCTTATGCATCACTCGTACAGACCTGACCTCGCAACTATGGCGTTGACCGCCTATTACGATGACAGCGGAACTGACGATGCTTCCCCGGTGACCGTGCTCGCCGGCCCTGTGATGTCTCATGAGGCATTCGTGGAGTTTGAGGGCAAATGGAGTCAGTTGCTCGATTCATACAGTATTCTTCATCCGTTGCACATGAAAGATTTTGGGGGTGGTGTAAAGCACGCAGGACTCTCGTTTGGTGCCAAGCATGAAATGTTTGGTAAAGCGGCGGACCTCATCAACGGACACAAGCTCTTCAGCACATCTATCGGCATTCCGCAGCCAGAGTTTAACTATGTACTTCCCAAAACAGTTCGTGGAAAACGATTTGGTCCATATGTGCTGGCTTTTCTCTGCGCCGTTCTAGCCAACAAGTCGCTTTGCGACCAGAGCATTCTGTATGGGGGGAGAACTATTTCATATTTGGTGGATGATGGGTCTAGCGGGAAAGGACAGCTTAAGGATGCACACAGTGAGATAATAGAGATTGAGAAATCTAGGGGCGGCATTAGAAATACCGGATCAATGGCCTTCGATGTTGACGATAGAGTGTCCGCCTTACAGGCTGCCGACGTGATTGCATGGGCTGCTAGGAGAAGGGCAGTTCTCGGCCCACTGACTGGGGCATTCGCCCCTCTCGAAAAAGTGCTGTCTGAAACGCAAGAGGAAAGGCACCTGCATATCGACATCCCAGTTGAAGGTATTCAACAGTTCACCAAGCCGATCATAAACTGGCTGAGATCTAATGGCGAGATGCCTTTGTTACGCGACATCATAGTCTCTTGAAGGGAACAAGACATGAAGGAGACAGAGAAGAAAACTCGCCCGACCGAGGATGATCTAATCAAGGCAATCCTTCAAGTCAAGCCGACCGCTGACATGCCTAAGCACCCGACGGGGAAGGCTAAGCCTAAGCCCCAAAAGAAAAGCGGCAAATAGACGCCAGCCTAAAACGCTGCCTGCCTCTAGCCAAGTGGGTTTGTCAAATGGACAAGCCCGCCTTTCTGTCCGCTTGCCGCAAAGGGCGGCCAGGATCGGGTGTCCGGGCCGATGACAAGCGGGAAGGCAAGTCATCGGTCGTCACGGCTTCCCGCACATTCCGCGCAAGACTCATATTTCCGGTTTTCACTCTGACGCATGAAAAATGTACTGACCATATTGCTGGCCGGGGGAGTTGGCGAAAGACTCTATCCGCTGACGCGCGACCGCGCCAAGCCGGCCGTTCCCTTCGGCGGCGTCTATCGCATCATCGACGTGACGCTGAGCAACTGCCTGAACTCGGGATTGCGCCAGATCTATATCCTCACGCAGTACAAATCGCTTTCTCTCAACCGGCATATCCGGCTGGGCTGGAATATCTTTTCTCCCGAGATGGGCGAGTTCATCGAGATCATTCCCCCCATGAAACGGGTGGGAGAGTCCTGGTATCTGGGAACGGCGGACGCCGTGTATCAGAACATCTACAGCATTCTGATCGAAGGGCCTCAGTATGTGATGGTCCTGGCGGCCGATCACATCTACAAGATGAACTACAACCTGATGTTGGAGCGCCACCAAAAGCTCGGCGCCGACATCACCGTGGGCACGATCCCGCAGCCGGCCGCCGATACGCACCGGTTCGGGGTGGTGCGGGATAACGCGGAGGGCAGGATTACCGGGTTTCTGGAAAAGCCCCGGGGGGAGAAATTGAAATCCCTGCTGCCGGAGGGCACGGTGCAGACCTCCATGGGGATCTATCTGTTCACGGCCTCGAAGCTCATCGAACTGCTGCGCCACGACGCGCAGGACCCCACTTCCTCGCACGATTTCGGCAGGGACATCATTCCAGCGGCGCTCAATACCCACCGCGTCTATACCTATCCATTTCTGGACGAGAATCACAAGGATGCCACTTACTGGAGGGACATGGGTACGCTGGATGCCTATTACGAGGCGAATCTGGACCTGATCTCGGTGAACCCGATCTTCAATCTCTACAACAAGGACTGGCCGATACGGACCCTGGAAGCGCAGTTTCCCCCGGCGAAATTCGTCTTCGCGCACGAAGGCTCCCGCATGGGACTGGCGCTGGATTCGCTGGTCTCCAAGGGATGCATCGTCAGCGGCGGCCGCGTCGTCCAGAGTATCCTGTCCCCCGAGGTGCGCGTCAACAGCTACTCCGAAGTACAGGGATGTATCCTGTTTCCGGGCGTGAACGTGGGGCGCTACTGCCGTTTGCGGCGCTGCATCGTGGAGCGGGGGGTGAACATTCCGGAGAATACGCAGATCGGCTACAACCCCGAGCAGGACCGCAAGCGTGGATACACCGTCAGCGAGGGCGGATTGGTGGTGGTGCCGGGGCCGGAGCCGGAGCCGCTGCCAGGAGATGCAAGCGAGACGGTGGAACTGCTATCCTAGGTTGGTCTGCCAGGCGCGACAGAGAGAATTACATACTGAATCAGGGAAGTAATGAGCGGATGGATTCTCGCTGGGAGCTTCCACTACGGGGAGAGAGATGGCTCAACAATCCGACACGGCGATCGAGTGGGTGGTGGGCCGGGAGGTGCTGGACTCGCGCGGCAACCCCACGGTGGAAGCCGAGGTGATGCTGGCGAACGAGGTCTCCGGATGGGCCTCGGTGCCGAGCGGCGCCTCCACGGGCGAGCACGAGGCCGTGGAGCTGCGCGACGGGGACCCGGCGCGGTTTCTGGGCAAGGGCGTGCTGCAGGCCGTCGAGAACATCAACTCGGTGATCGGGCCGGAGCTCGAGGGAGAGGACGCCTCCGAGCAGGCCGAGATCGACCGCCTGATGATCGAGCTGGACGGGACGCCGAACAAGTCGGCGCTGGGAGCCAACGCCATCCTGGCGGTCTCCATGGCTGCGGCGCGCGCGGTCGCAGACAGCGTGGACATGCCGCTCTATCGCTACCTGGGCGGCATGAACGCCTCGCTGCTGCCGGTTCCGCTGATGAACATCCTGAACGGCGGGGCTCACGCGGACAACAATGTGGATTTTCAGGAGTTCATGATCGTGCCTCTGGGGGCGGAGAAGTTTTCCGACGCGCTGCGCATGGGCGTGGAGACGTTCCACCATCTGAAGAAAGTGCTGGCGAAGAAAGGTTACTCGACCGCGGTGGGCGACGAAGGTGGATTCGCACCCAGCCTGCAGTCGAACACCGAGGCTATCGAGCTCGTTATGGAGGCGATCGAGGCGGCGGGCTACCGGCCCGGCGAGCAGATCGCGCTGGCGCTGGACCCGGCCGCCAACGAGTTCTACGAAGAGGGAAACTACGTCTTCCGGAAATCGGACCAGAGCATTCACACGGCCGCGGAGATGGTGGAGTTCTGGGCCGGCTGGGTGCGGCAGTATCCGATCGTATCGATCGAAGACGGACTGGCCGAGGATGACTGGGCGGGCTGGAAACTGCTGACCGAGACGCTGGGCTCCCAGGTACAACTGGTGGGAGACGACCTGTTCGTAACGAACACGGAGCGGTTGAAGCGCGGCATCGACGAGAGGGCGGCGAACGCCATTCTGATCAAGGTGAACCAGATCGGGACGCTGACCGAGACGCTGGAGGCGATTGAGCTGGCGCGGCGGCACAACTACAGCACTGTGATCTCACATCGCTCGGGCGAGACGGAGGATACCCTGATCGCCGATCTGGCCGTGGGTACCGGAGCGGGGCAGATCAAAACCGGCTCGGCGAGCCGCACCGACCGCATCGCGAAATACAACCAGCTTCTGCGAATCGAGGAAGAGTTGGGCGAGGACGCGAAGTTTCTGGGGAGCAAGACCATCTTCGGTTCCCCGGTCTGTTGATTCATGCGACCGAAACCACTGCTGCTGATCATCCTGGATGGCTGGGGCCACAATCCCTCCCCGGATGGCAACGCCATCGCGCTCGCCAGAAAGCCCGCCTGGGACGAGCTGACCCGCAAATTCCCGCACACGCTGATTCACACTTCCGGCCCGCGGGTGGGACTGCCGGAAGGGCAGATGGGCAACAGCGAGGTGGGCCATCTGAACATCGGCAGCGGCCGCATCGTTCTCATGGACATCACGCGGCTGGACCGGCTGATCGCCTCCGGCGAGTTTTACACCCATCCCGTCCTGACGGGGGCGATCGAGCACGCGCGGGGCCGGCGGCTGCACCTGATGGGGCTGGTCAGCGACGGTGGCGTGCACTCCCACCAGGAGCATCTCTACGCGCTGCTGCGGATGGCGCGGGAGGCCGGAGTGGAGCGCGTCTTCATCCATGCGTTTCTGGACGGCCGCGACACGCCGCCGACCAGCGGCATCGATTACCTGGAGCAGCTCCAGCAGCAGATCCGGACGATCGGGGTGGGCCGGATTGCGACGGTAACGGGGCGCTATTACGCGATGGACCGCGACAAACGCTGGGAGCGGACCGCTCGGGCCTACGGTGCGATCGTGGAGGGAGAAGGGGCGAAGACCACCGACATGGTGGCGGCGGTGCGGAGTTCCTACGAGCAGGGCGTTACGGATGAGTTTGTGGAGCCCATTGTTTGCGCTGACGAGAGGGGAGAGCCGGTGGGGCGGCTCCGGGACGAGGACGCGCTGATCTTCTTCAATTTCCGGGCCGACCGGGCGCGGCAGATCACCTGGGCCCTCACCCGGACGTTACCTGATCCGGCGTTCGAAGGGATACAGCGGAACTCGATGCCCGAGCGGCTGCATTACGTAACCATGACGCGGTACGAGAAGACGTCCACGCTGCCGCGCGTGCTGGAGCCGGAAGAACCGAAGCACATTCTGGCGCATATCTTCGCCGAGCACGGTCTGCGGAACCTGCGCGTGGCCGAGACGGAAAAGTACGCCCACGTTACATACTTCTTCAACGGCGGCGTGGAACGGCCTTTTCCGTTGGAGGATCGGATTCTGATTCCCTCGCCCCGGGTGGCGACCTACGACCTGCAGCCGGAGATGAATGCCCCGGCGGTGACCGATGCGGTGGTGAAGGCCGTGGAGGATCGAACCTTTGACTTCGTAATCGTGAACTTCGCGAACGCGGATATGGTGGGGCACACGGGAAAGCTGGAAGCGGCCGTGAAGGGGGTGGAGGCGGTGGATGCGGGCCTGGGACGCATCTACGCGGCGCTGCGGCGCTCAGGCGGCGGAATGATGATCACCGCCGATCATGGCAATGCGGAGATGATGATCGACCCGGTTACCGGCGGGCCGCACACCTATCACACGACGCTGCCGGTGCCGCTGATCCTGGCGCTGCCGGATGAGAATATGCCGGGGTTGCGCGAGGGTGGCTCGCTGCGCGATATCGCGCCGACGCTGCTCGGCATAGCCGGAATTCCCCTGCCGGCGGAGATGTCCGGCGCCGACCTCCGAATTCCCGTTTAGAACCAGAGTCCTTTTCCGCATGCGCCGCCGCAGGGCAAAACCGGCGCAACTCTTGCTCTCAGCCTCTGTTGGACCTCTCTCCTCCCGCTGATAGAAATAAAAAAGAAATTTTTCTTCGAAAGATTTTGGCCATGTGCGGAGGAAGGAATATAATGAGAGGCCAGTAAGGTCCCGTTCCTGCTCCAGTTGGCTTTTTTCAGACTTGCCGCATCTCAGACCTTCCACGAAAAGAAAATCTTCCGGACGAAAATAGTCCGGGAGGCAATGGATCGATTACCCGCCAACGTGATCGAAAGGCGTTGACGATACGTACCCGGAAAGGAGTTCCCATGGGCGCGAAAGTGCTGCTGGCGATATCTCCTGATCGGCGGGATCAGTTGGTATCGGTTCTGCAACAAGATGGTTTGGAATATTCCTGGACCGGGAGCCTGCGGGAGGCGCTCGTGCAACTGAGTGGAGAAGAACACGTGGACCTGCTGGTGGTGGACGAGGAACTTTCCGATGGAAGCTGGCGCGACGCGCTGGAGTACGTGCTGAACTCCGGAGTTGAGACCGAGGTGCTGGTGAGTTCGCGGTGCGGCGACGAGCTACTGTGGGCCGAGGTGATCCAGTGCGGCGCCTTCGAACTGCTTCCCGAGCCGTTCGAGCAGCAGGAGATCCTGCGGATCGTCCACAACGCGCTGGATAGCCGTTACATGACCCTGTTCAGCAACGACAGAAAAGCGCAGACGCGGGCATCCTGAACGGCGCCCCTTTCGTGTGTTGGTTCCGGCGCCAGGGGCAAGTGGCAAAGGTTGCCACGGGCCGCAGGTGCGCGTGCCCGAAAACGGCGGGTGTTTCCTTGCTCCGCTTTCTTGCATCCTGATATCCGCCAGCCGATAATGGTGCCATGGCGGATCATGTTTACTTAAGTCTGTGGCTGCGGGATTTCGACGCCGGCTCCATGCTGGTCCACTGGAGGCGCACGCTGGAGGGGTTCCCTGCCTCCCCGGACCGGCAGGGCGTCCGGAGCGTGGCGGTCCATCCATTTCACTGGGGAGAGGCGCCGACGTTTGCGCAGTTGTTCTCCGAGGGCGCGGAGCGAGATTACGTGGTCGCGCTTTCGAGCGAGTTCCTCCATGCCGATTATGCCTATGAGGCGGAACTCTACTGGGACATGTGGGTTGCGAAGGAAGAAGGTAGTCCGGGCGAGTGGGAGCGGGTGCCGCGAGTGGTGGGGGTAACGTGCCTGGGGCCGGAGTTCGAGCCGGAGGAGGCGGACGCGCGGGGCCATATCCAGATTGCGTGCGGGCTGGATTCGCTGTTTCTGCCGCCCGAGCCGGACATGGAGTCGGATGGGGATGAGGAGATGATTGAGGCCGGGCTGTCGATGATCGATGCCGGGACGGAGATGGATGCATTGCTCGAAGCCGACCCGCTGGAGGGCGTGGCGGGGATCTGCTATCGCGACAATATAGCGCAGTTGCTCGGGTATTCGCGGTGGCTGGAGGAAAACCTGCCGGTGGAAAAACGGCTCCTGTGGTCCGGGTCGGGCGAGGATATGGCGGAGTTGATCCGCGAGGCTTGGGGGTAGCTAGGGGGATGTCTGGGGTGTTGTCCGGAGGGATCGATGCCCGGGCTGCGCGAGCCACCGTTTTGTGATGCAGGTGGTTATCTATTCAGCAAATCCCATCGGTTGTTCATTCAGCGAATCCCCGCAGTTATTCATTCAGCGAATTGCTGACTCGCTCTGTTTCATCCCGCATATAATCTGTTCATGTTTACCATCACCGATGCCGGGGATATGGAGCCGGTCCGGACTCTGTGGCGGGAGTACTGAGCAGAGCTGGGCTTGCCGGGGGATTTCCAGGGATTTGAGGATGAGCTGCGTGGGCTGCCGGGCAGGTATGCCGGCCCTGCAGGGGCGATGGGACTGGCGTGGGCGGCGGACGGCAAGACTGCGGGTGGCGAAGCCGCGGGTGCGGTGGCTCTGCGGCCACTGAGCCCTTTGGCCGCTCAGCAGGCGGCGTGCGAGGCGAAGCGGCTCTACGTGCGGCCCCAATATCGCCGGCACGGGCTGGGACATGCGCTGGTCGAGTGGATCACCGGCCAGGCGCGGGCGCGAGGCTACCGGGCAATCTGCTGCGATACACTGCTAACCATGGCGGGACCGATCAGATTATACAAACAACTCGGCTTTCGCATTCTGGACGGGCCGTATGCGGAGACGCCCACACCCGGCGCTGTCTACCTGATGAAACAATTATAAGTGGGTGCGGGTGCTCCGGCAGCCCGGTGGCGGGAAAAGCTACCGGTCGGTGAGGGCTTCGACGCCGGGCAGTTTGTGGCCCGCGAGAAACTCCAGCGAAGCGCCGCCGCCGGTGCAGACGTGGCTAACCATGCCTGCGACGCCGGCCTGGTTGATCGCGGCGATGGAGTCGCCGCCGCCGACGATCGATGTCCCCCGCACCTTGCTGATCGCCTGCGCCACGGCCTTGGTCCCCTCGGCGAAGGGCGGAATCTCGAAGACTCCCATGGGGCCGTTCCAGAGGGCGGTTTTGGCCGTAATGAGACAGGCCGAGTAAAAACGCGCCGTCTCCGGCCCAATGTCCACCCCGTACCAGCCGTCCGGGATGGGCAGCAGCCGCCCGTCCACGGTCTTCGTGGCCGTGGAGGCGTCGAGCCGCTCGGCGACCAGATGATCGCCCGGCAGATCGAGCTGCCAGCCGTTCTCCCGCGCCAGCTCCAGCAGCTCGGCGGCCAGATCCACCTTGTCTTCCTCCACCAGTGAGTTGCCCGTCGAGAGCCCCTGCGCCCACATGAAGGTGTAGGCCATGGCCCCTCCGATCAGCAGCGTATCCACCTTGGGCAGCAGGTTCCGGATGACCTCGATCTTGTCGGAGACCTTCGCGCCTCCGAGCAGGGCGACGAAGGGCCGCTCGGGATGGTCCAGCGCGCGGGAAAGCACGTCGAGCTCCTTTTCCATGAGCAGGCCCGCAGCGGCTTTCTTCAGATGGCGTGTGACGGCTTCCGTGGAGGCGTGCGCGCGGTGGGCAGTGCCGAATGCGTCGTTCACATAAACCTCGGCGAGTGAGGCCAGTTTGCGCGCGAACTCCGGGTCGTTGGCTTCCTCACCGGGATGGAACCGCAAGTTTTCGAGCAGCAGCACGCCACCGTTCGGGAGCGCGGCAGCCTGGGTTTCGGCGGCCATGCCAACGCAATCAGGCGCGAAGATCACCGGACGTTTGAGCAGTTCTTCCAGATGCCGGGCCACAGGAGCGAGGCTCATTCTGGGATGGACCTTGCCCTTGGGCCGGCCGAGGTGAGAGGCCAGAATCACCCGCGCGCCCTCACCGAGCGCGTATTGAATGGTGGGCAGGGTCTGGCGGATGCGGGTGTCGTCCTGAATGACGCCGGTCTCTGAAATCGGGACGTTGAAGTCCGCACGGAGAAAGACCCGCTGGCCCTTCAACGGGAGATTGCGAATGGATAGCTTGGTCATGGCTATGCTCTTTCCTGCGGGAATCGATGTTTCTGCTAATGGATGGGTGACGCAGACCACATCGCACATGGCGCTGCCGGGACGCTCGCGACCCGACGCCCTGCCCGGGTTTCGGCGCGAGCGGTCCGGAGATCCGGTTACAGCCCCTTCGCGCTAAGGAACCGGATCAGGTCCCGGACGCGGCAGGAATAGCCCCACTCGTTGTCATACCAGGAGATGACCTTGACCAGATTTCCCGCGATGACGCGCGTGAGCGGCGCGTCCACGATCGAGGAGCGCTCGTCGCCCTTGAAGTCGGCCGAGACCAGCGGGGCCTCCGAATAGCCCAGGATGCCCTTCATCGGGCCGTCGGCGGCCGCCTTCATCGCGGCGTTCACCTCCTCCACCGTGGCGGATTGCTCGACCGAGACGACCAGGTCCACGACCGAGACGTTCGGCGTGGGAACGCGCATGGCGAATCCGTCGAGCTTCCCCTTCAGCTCCGGCACCACCAGATGCAGCGCCTTAGCGGCGCCGGTGGAGGTGGGGATCATCGATAGCGCGGCCGCGCGGGCGCGCCGCAGATCCTTGTGGGGCAGGTCGAGCAGTTTCTGGTCATTGGTATAGGAATGGATGGTGGTCATGGAGCCGGAGCGGAAGCCGAACCGGTCGAGGACCACTTTGGCGATGGGCGCCAGGCAGTTCGTGGTGCAGGAGGCATTGGAGATGATGTTGTGTTTGGCCGGGTCATAGGCCGCATCGTTGACTCCGAGGACGAGCGTAATGTCTTCATCGGTGGCGGGGGCGGAGATGATGACTTTCTTCACTCCCCCGCGCCGGTGCTTGGACGCGTCGGCGGCCTTGGTGAACAGGCCGGTGGCCTCCACGACGATCTGAGCGCCCACCGAGTCCCAGTCAATCTTGCCCGGGTCGCGCTCGCTGAATACGCGCAGCGCCTCGCCATCCACATGAATGGAGTCCTGTGCGGCCTCGACCGAGTTCGACAGGTTTCCCAAAATCGAATCATACTTCAGCAAGTGCGCCAGTGTGCCGGGGTCGGTGATGTCATTGACCGCGACGATTTCGAGCTCCGGATCGTTCAGCGACGCCCGAAAGATGTTCCGTCCAATGCGGCCGAATCCGTTGATCCCCACGCGAATACTCATCGATCATCTCTCCCTGAAAAAAATGTGTAAACCTAAGGATGCATCCTGGAGCACTGGTATGGCAAGAGGCGGAGGAACGATGATTGCAAAAACCGGATGGATCGAAAAAAATGCTCACCCCGAAGGGTGAGCATTTACGAAAAAGGAGAATTGTTTCGACGAATGCGCAACCGCCAAAACTCTTGAGGGGAGTTTATTGCCTCCCAGCAGGGGTTGTCAATGGGAAATTGCTAGAAAAATAAAGTATATAAATATAATTATATCAATAACATACAATCATAATCCCCCGCGAAAATATATGAAAAACCATAGATTAAGGGCCGCTCCGGACGATGCGAATCAGCAAATCTTTTATTTTCAGTAGATTATTTGTCCCGAAGGTCGAGTTTGATGATTTCCATCTGAGATGGCCGGTCAAAGACCGCGATGGGGATGAATCGTTTCACCAGAACCCGCAAGCCGCCGAAGGCTAGCCCGGCCACGAAGGCAAGCAGCAAAACAAATCCTGCGAGAGAAAAGATGGTGACCATCATTCTGCCGACGTTCTCACTGCGGGGCGGGACATACTCATTCCACATGATGGTGCTTTCATATTGCACGCGGTCGAGCATCCGGACGGCGGCGTTCATCGAAGGCGCATCGACCAGAAAAGCGACCAGGCTGCCCTTGCGCTGGATCAGGAACCGGTCGGCATTTTCCCCTTCGGTGAACTCGGGGCGTTCCAGAAAGATGGAAAACATCTTCGCCGCCAGTTGCGGCGTGGCATAGCTGATCAGAATCATTCGGGCCGGCGTGGCATCCATCCGGTAACGGGCGATGGCCACTTCGGCGCCGGTGTCAAAGCCCATCAGATCTGCGGGCAACTCCTTCTCCAGCCGGGTGAACGCGATCTCTCCCAGAACCAGACGCTGCGTGTGAGGAACGAGTCCCTCGGCGGGGAAATACTCCTGCAGGGTGGGGAGCACGGCGGACCGTCCGGTGGCCGGAGGCAATGCGGAGGCGAGAGGGGCGGCATCCTCCACGGTAAGGTTCGCTCCCCGCGCGTCCACGAGATGGGCCCCGTGCTGGATCAGGAGCCGTTCGTTGCCGGCGGCGATCAAGTCGTCCTTGTGAACGGTTCCCATCTCGGGTTCGCGGAAATAGGTGAACAGTCCGAAGCTTTCCGTAGCGTCTCCGAGTTCGAAGAGCGTAACGGCCAGCCGCGCATTGTTTTCGCCCTTGTATTCGCGGCGCAGTGCGCCGAGGACGCCATATTCCCGGAGCACCGGGGCATCCTCTCCCGCGATGGAATCCAGTTCCGCGGCCGAATAGGTTTCCACGGGCTGGCCCTGCCAGTTCTCGAATGCGTCAGGAAGCTGCGCCTCAAGATTCACGGCGAGGAGGAGAATCAGGGGTAGTTTAGCCGCAGTAGATTTCATTTTTTGTCCGGTGCCCATCGTGTGTCGGCATGCCCCGCACGCTTATTCCCACGCTTGCAAGCACGATTTCATCATGATACTCCCGATCTCCTGTTTTCACCATGCAAGCATCCGCGGGGCGGTCCGTGGACGCGCCCATTTCCTGCGAATGCCCCACGTGTCCCTTCCATGCGTTTTCCACGAAAATGTCCCCTGCGGTGCGGGCAGTCTCGATTTCTGCCATGAAAGAGCAGGAGACGGAAAAAGCCGGAGGAAGGGCACCCCCTTCCTCCGGCTCTGCGCATCCCATTGCAAGCTTGGTGAAAAACTACTCCTCCATCAGCGGCAGGAAGAATGCTCCGGCAAGCTCAAGCGCTTCGGGCAGCGTGAACAGATCGATCGACTCGGGATCGGTCTTGCGCCAGTCGAGCGCCGTCTTGGGGTCCCGCAGGAAGACCATCTCGGTGCAGAGCGTGTGCGCCGCGCTTCCGGCCGGTTTCTGCCAGCGAATGCCGACGCGGAGATCGCCGCCCGGAGACACCTCTTTCAGTTCCTTACCTTTCTGGCAGATATAGACCGGCTCGCCGGTTACATGGCACTTGCTGTCGATGCAGGTCTCGGTGTCGAACATCAACCCGATGGCCAGCGCATCGACGGCGCACATGGCATAGACCTCAGTGCCGTTGACCCGGACATGATGCGGCGTTTGTTCTGTCGTCATCGGATAGGCGCCGAGAATCTCGCCGTCCGGGTTTTCCAGCACCATCCGCCTCGTCTTTTGGTCCTCAACAACCTTTGTGTTCAGGACCACGAGATCATTGCTGCCCAGCAGAGCCAGGGCGTTCAGCATGGTGGCTTCATTTCCCAGAATCGCCGCGATTTTGGCGCGGGTGATCGGCTTTCCCCGCTCAGCCAAGGATCGCAGAATTTGCCGATGCACATACGCAATGGGCTCGGGCAGGGAGCGCTGCCGGGCCTTCAGAGGGAGGAGCGCGTTCAGCCGCTTCAATGCGCCGTACAGGTCGGCGCGGGACGCCTCGGTGGTTATTGCAGTTTCCATTACGGATTCTTTGACTGGCATGGTAGTCCTCCTTTTCCAGAGATGGCCGGCTTGGTTGCCGCGAATGGTTTTCGCAGGTCGCCAGCTACTCTCGGGCAGCCGGTCTAACCAACCCTTTCCCACCCCGTCGTCTTCCACTCTATGACTGGCAATTGAGGCGCCAATCCGGACGATTCGGATAAATTGCTGGGCTGGCTGGAGTTATCCGGGAAGGGGGCGGAATGGCTGCTTTTCCGGTGGGCATCCACTGGTGGATTGCACCCATCCGCAGCGCTGCATGACTCAACTGGACGCATTCGGGCGGACCTCGGTTGCTTTACCAGCAAAAGGCCACGTTTAGGGCTGGTGGGGGGGGAACAGGAGGGAAAGAAACCGAATCCGAAGGGAGATTTTGCTTACCCGCCCGGACCGTCATTCAGGAGATATTGGTCGAGAGAATGCAGCTCGTGGGTCAGCCCGTCCAGCTTGGACTCCAGCAGGTCCCGGACCGAGAGCATGCCGAGCAGTCTGCCATCCGGGCTGAGAATCGGCAGATGCCGCAGGTGATGATAGCGCATGAGTGAAAGCACATCGCTGCCCGCCATCTCCTCGGTTGCGGTCTTCACCGACGAGGTCATGACCTCGTGCACCAGGGTTTCCCGTGAAGAGCGCTCGCGATTGACCACGCGCAACATCAGATCACGTTCCGTGAAGATACCCACCAGGCTTCCGCTGGGGATCTGGTCCACAACGGCGACGGCGCCGACCCGGTGCCGGGCCATCAGCGCCACGGCATCATAGACCGTGGTGTCGGGCGTTACTGCGGCGGAAGGCACGTGTGCAATTTTCAGTAATTTCATGGGGACCGCCCTGTTCTCGTAGATTAAACCGGCGAACCGCTGAATGGCAGAAAGAATAGCGCACGCTTAATATACACGGAATCACGGGGCATGTGAAGGGCTATGAAGAGATGTGAAGCGGTAGCCAGTCCGGCGAGGCGGTCCGGTGAGGTGAAGACGGGGGAGCATTCCTCTTGCCCGGAGTGGAGAGCATGTGGGGTGGACAAGAAAAAGGGAGCAACGCGATTTTCCGCGCCGCTCCCTTTGCTGAAAATGATCCGGACGTTACAACTTACAAGTCCGGGCTACATGTCCAGGTTCACTTCCTGCTCATTCCATTCGGTCTCAAACTCCCACTCCATCTGAGGACCGATTGGCTGCACGCCCCACTCGTCCGCCAATTCCTTGCGCAGAACAGTGGTCTTGCCGCCGAGCGAGACCAGTACGGGGAAGACCGTCGGAATCTCGCCTTCCGGAATCGTGAAGTAGTCCTTGTTCAGGACCACGAAGTCGGCGAGCTTGCCCGGTTCCAGGGAACCGATCTTGTCCTCGCGGATCACGTAGCGCGAAGCCCAGGTCGTCATCATCTTCATCAGAGTAAACCGGTCGATGGCCTCTTCCGGAGCCACATCATCGCCGCGGCTGTTCTTGCGGGTCAGGAACTTGGACTGGATGGTGAAGTAAGTGGGACCCTTGCCGCTTTCGACACCCATTTCGGCCTCGGCGGTGGGCATGATTCCATTCTTGATCATGGTGGCGATCGGGCCGATCCGGTTCGCCTTGTCCATGCCGTATACCGACAGCCACGGATAGCTCCGGTCCATGAAGTTCGGATCGCAACTCAGCACGATACCCAGACGGCTGACCTGCTCCATCTGCTCCGGCGCTGGGTAGAAACCGCAGTGGTCCGCAGTGAGACGGCGTCCGCGGATCCATTCCAGCGTGATGGCCGGGTTGGTCTCGATGACCTGCTCCACGATATTCACGAAGTTCTGGAAGGCCTTGTCGCCGTAGACGTGGTTCACGACATAGCGCTGATAGGAGTTCAATGCCGTCTTGATCGCCTCTTCGGTGTTGCTGCCCTCTTCCAGAACGCATTTTTCCCGTTCCTTGAATTTGGGCGGGGCATCCATGGAGGTGCAGATGCTCGGCGGGCCGGAATCCAGGCCGCCCAGCGTCGGGCCCACGTTCCAGAAGTAATCGGTGCCGAGGCCGGACAGATCGCCAAGCCGCATAAAGAATCCGGCTGGATCCGGCTCCACCTGCTGGCCGTAACGGTGCGCGAAGGCGAAGCGCAGCGGCATCCGTCCTTCCCGCTCCAGCGTGCGGTAGGCATCCCAGATCCTCAGGCCCACGATGTGCGAACTGAAGGTGGTGAAGCCCGTTGCCGCCTGATGCTGCAGGCCGTCCTCGATGATGTCGGCCAGCTGCGGGACCCGGGTGGCAAAGAACCGGTCCACTACCAGCGAACGGTTGATCGTGGTGTTGAAGACCGGAACGAAAACCTCGCGGGATTCCGGCGTGTTTTCCATCCCGTACAGACCCAGGATGGAATCCTCGGCTGATTTGTTCAGCATCCAGTTCGGGTGCGCGTTCAGCATGACGGGCGAGTCCGGGGCCAGGGCATTCAACTCATCCTGCTTTGCCCCGGTGTCCGGGTCATTCAGGAACTGGACGCCGAGGCCGGTGCCGGAGCTTCCGCCGCGCGGCAGGCTGATGATGGCCCACTGGTCCGGCTCGGGATTGGCCATCTGCTCCTTGATGACCAGCTCGATGCCTTTCCAGAGTTCCTCGTAGGTCTCGCCGGCTACCGAGAAGCGCCGGACGATGCTTTCAATCTGATCTTCATTCGCCTGTACCCACCGCTGCACCGAGTGATCGTGCATGTGCGAGTGCGTGTTGATAATTCCCGGAATCACCGTGCGGCCACCCACATCCCATACCCGGGTGTTGGGTCCGGTCAGCGCCAGCATCTCGGTGTTGGTCCCTAGCGTCATGACTTTTCCATCACGAATCGCCATTGCCTGGACCGTCGTGCCGACGTTGTTGTTGAGAGATGGATCATCCACCGTTACGATCTTCGCATTGTGAATGATCTGGTCCGGATACTGTACCAGCGCCGCCGGCACGGTTACCGTCTGGGCAAAGACCGCGCTGGTTGCCATGAGCATCAGGGCGAAGGCAGCTGCCATTGCCGGAAATTTTCTTACTCGACCGTTCATAGATTTAATCCTCCACCCAGCAGTAGCTTGAATACCCTGTTCGATTTTTGAATGTATCATTTCATTGGGACCGGTCATTGGGACCGACCGCTTCGGTCCGGGGAAAACCCCGCCTGCCAGCCTTCCAGACTAACTCCCGGTCCGGCTTTCAGAATCAACGGTCCGGGCTTCTGAACCCTGTGGAAACAAGGCCACCAATTCTACTACAAGAATGCCGACAACATTTCTGAAAATCGATCCCGGTCGCTGTCTGGCTCTCCTATTCTCCCAGGACGTCATACACCGTCGCTCCCGGCATCCGGACCTGCTCCCAGACCTCGGCCCAGGGCACGCGGTTCGGATGGGAGGAGTAGCCCTCCCGGGAAGCCAGGTCATCGAACTCGAAGATCAGTCCGTGCGTCCGGGTCGCATCACCCACCGTCAGCGGCCGCCGTAGCTTGCCGACCCATGCCCGCCGCACGCCGGGGACGGTATGAGCCAGCGTCTCGGTGGCCTTTTTGAACTCCGCCATCTTCTGGTCATCAAACTGTGCGGTGGGAGTGAACGCCACCGCATGCATAACAGTCTCCTGCAGTTTTGCTTGCTGTTGGCCCAATACCCAGCCGCCCAGGAACAGGAACGCTCCCGCCAGTCCCCAAACAACCTTGCCCGTGATTCGTTTTGACATCCTCAACCGCCTCCACTCTCGAGAATTTGCCGTCCTGATTGACAAATCCTAGCATCATTTCGCCGTCGCCGGGACCGCGAATCACTCCAATTGCTGGAGGGCTGACATCTTGGATGGGAATTGCCGTGTTCGGGATGCCAGGCTCGGCTCATGCGCCCGGTCCGATGTTTGTTCCAGGTTGGTATAAGTTCCAGTCCCGGCTTACCGCATGGCCGTGGCTGCTGGTTTCCTTTATTTCAAATTGCCCATCGGGAACAGAATAGATATAATTGCGGATTCTTTTCGTCAGACATCTGGTAATTATGAGAGGAAGGACGCAGGCATATGAACTTTGACGTTCAGTCAACGGAGTTCTGGGACCCAAAAGCGACCCGGAAGGAAGTGCTGCGGGTATTTGACATCTGTTATGGTTGCACGCTCTGCCATACCCTCTGTCCGTCTTTTGTGGACCTTTTCAAGATGATGGATGAGAACTTTGGCGAGGCCGAGCGGCTCAAGGACGAGCAGATTAACAGTGTCGTGGATCAATGTTACCAGTGCAAGCTGTGCTATCCCATCTGCCCCTATGTGCCTCCTCACGAATGGGGAGTCGATTTCCCGCGGTTGATCATGCGGGCCGATCTGGTCGAAGCCAAACAGAATGGAGTCAGCTTCGCCGACAAGGTATTCGGAGATACGGATCGCGTGGGAACCATGGCCAGTTGGGCGGCGCCGCTCGCCAACTGGGCGAATCGGAACTCTTTCTTGCGAGGTTTGCTGGAAAAAATTCTGGGCATCCACCGGGACCGGTTGCTGCCCACATTCCATTCAGAGACCTTTGCCCGGTGGATTCGCAAACGTCCCGCTTCCCCGAAGGGCAAGGGCGAGGAGAAGGCGGCGCTGTTTTACACCTGCACCGTCAATTATAACGAGCCGGATATCGGCAAGGCGGCCGTCGCCGTCCTGGAGAAAAACGGTATTGAATGTAGCGTTCCGGAGCAGCAATGCTGCGGCCTTCCGTTCCTGGACGGAGGTATGCTGGATCAAGCCAGGGAAAAGATCGAGGCGAACGTGGCTTCCTTGGCTCCGGCCGTCCGGCAGGGATACAAAATCGTGGTGCCGAGCGCGAGTTGCAGCTATATGATCAAGCAGGATTACCCTCGATTCCTGCCGACCGACGATTCCCGGCTGGTTGCCGAAAACACCTATGATCTGTCGGAATATCTGATGAAGATCCACGAAAAAGGCGAGCTGGACCTGCAATTCTCTGAAGATGCCGGCAAAATCCGGTACCACCAGCCCTGCCACCTCAAGGCCCAGAACATCGGTTTCAAGGCTCAGGAATTGATGAAGCTGATTCCCGGCGCCGAGGTCAAGCGGATGCAGTGTTGCAGCGGGCATGATGGCAGTTGGAGCGTCAAGAAGGAGAACTTCGAGGCATCGATGAAAGTGGGCAAGCCGCTCTTCAAATTCATGAAGGGGGAGGAAGCCAGCACCGTCACGGATTGCCCGCTGTCGGCCGTGCAGGTTCAGCAGGGGACGGGGAAGAAACCCATCCATCCGATCCAGATGATGGCGCGAGCTTATGGTTTGGATGTAGACAAACCCGCCTGAGCCGCCTTGGTGTTCCAACGAGTGAGGCCATTGAGAATGACGGTATAAGGTAATTGCTTCAACTCGTTGAACGGTATAACCTGTCTCTAGGTGGTGAGGAATGAAGGACTACCATATCAACATTTTCTTCAGTGAAGAAGACGGCGGCTACATTGCGGACATCCCGGATCTGGCGCACTGCGCAGCTTTTGGCGAGACACCGGAACAGGCTCTTCATGAGGTTCTTCAGGCCAAGGTGGCATGGATCGAAGCCGCCAGGGCGGAAGGCAAGCCAGTGCCCCCGCCTTCTTTTCGACCGGCTATTTATAGGGCAACTCCCATCTCCACTTAATCCCTCGCCGTCACCGGTTCCGTCTGGCATAGTTTAATCAGGGCGGCACAAATACGAGTTAGTCTGCTCTCCTGGAATGGTTCCGATGAGCAACGAAGCCTGGAAGTCCTGCCCGCCGCCGATCAGCGGGTATCTGGTTTACTTAAGAACAGATCAAAACAATAGCCCACGGCACAAGTAATGTGCCGTGGGCTATTCTGCGGAATCAGTCCGGAACGTGGATGCCTGCAGCGTTGCGGTCCTGGCTGCTTGATGGCAAACACATTCGGGTGGAGCGCCCAGAAACTAATTCTTCTGGGGAGCCAGAATCCAGTCTTTCTCTTTCTCGAGGCCGATGATGTAATTGTCCTCTTCCTCGGAAGGCAGGGCCTCTTTCATATGCTTCTCATAGGCTTCCGGTGCGAGCAATTCGCCGGTAACGCCGTAGGTCATCCCGGCATATTGCCCGATGTTTCTCCGGAATTTTTCATCGGGAATGCACAGTTTTACCTGCTCCTCCGGAACGTTGTGGTTCAAGGCCTCCACGAGCGCGCTGACCTCGTTGAAGAAGGTGGAGCGCGATAGCTCGTTCAGCTTGGACATATCGGCCGGGTCATCGTATAGATGCTCGTCATAGCGTCCCTTCAGACCCCATTCGTAGGCCCAGTGCGCCGATTTCGAATCGTCCTGGCCGAAGAGATCGAATGCGGTGGAGAGCCACTTATTGAAGTATTTCTGCATCAGCGTGGTGGGAATTTTTCCGGCCTTGACGATCCGCATCAGGCCGATATTTCCCTGCGCCAGGTGATAAGCCTCTTCCTTCAGCATGGGGAGCATGCTCTGTCCCAGCGGAGCAAAAGCGCTGCGGCTGAGCATGTTGAGCTGATACTTCCCGTCGCGATCGATAAAAGAGGTATAGGTGAAAAAATCCAGCCAGTTGTTGACCGGATCGTTGAAGGAGCCCAGCAGTCTCGTATTCTCGGTGGCCCGGCGTTCCAGCAACCTCTGCGCCTGGCGTTTGCCGGAATCCCCGAAGTAGGTGATGAGCATGTAGGCCATCTGCCAGCCGTGCCGCATCTCCTCGCGGTTGATCCGGATGATGTTTGTCAAGTCGAAATCCGATGGTGCCCGGTCCAGCAGGTTCTTCTGTTGTTCCACGGAGGCAAACTCCGTATCGCCCTGGAACTCGATCAGGTGCGCCAGCGCGTCCCGGATCCGCTGGTCCGGAATGTCGGTCAATTTTTCCCACTTGGGCTGGCCGGCGAAGTGCCCGAACTCGATCTCATTGCTCTCGATTTCATCCAGTACTGTCTCAAAGTGATAGTCGGTCCCGATCAGCTCCGTCGGATATCCGATGTCTTCCCGCCATTGATTAAAAACATCCACCCAATCATCGAAGTTATCAATCCTGGATTTCTTCACTAACATTCCGTCTCCTTTTCAGGTTGCGATCCCTCTGCATCCGCCATCGTAGTTGGGGTCATTCTGCTTGTTTCGC